>JAVBVX010000071.1:0-12735 GCA_036677665.1 Clostridium sp.
GCTGAAAGCATCTAAGCGTGAAGCCCACCTCAAGATTAGATTTCCCATAGCGTAAGCTAGTAAGATCCCTGGAAGACTACCAGGTTGATAGGTTAGGGGTGTAAGTGCAGTAATGCATGTAGCTGACTAATACTAATAGATCGAGGACTTGATCTAAAAATTAAATTCACTGTGCAATTTTGAGAGAATAATCTCATAGAAAAACACTAAGCAAATGCTTAGTGTTTTTAATTTTTTGTCAATAAATTTTGAAAATATGCTATAATCATTGATATTACTTATAAGAAAAGTCCTAGGGGGTATATAATGAATAAGTTAAAAGATAATATAATTCTTTCTATTGTACTAACAACTTTATCAGCTGCAATTTATTTTATGCAATATTGGATTTTTCACAGGACAGAGGAGACCTTTTTTTATCTATTCCAGGATATGGCATTTGTTCCTGTACAGGCACTTATTGTAACACTGGTTATTAATAAATTTTTAAATATCATAGAGAGTCGAAAGAAAATTAAAAAGCTTAATGTTATTATAAGTTTATTTTTTACAGAGGCTGGAATTAACATCATGAGGGCTATGTCCAGCTTTAATAGAAATCATAATAAGCTATGTGAGATTATAAATATCGAAGAGATTATAGAAAATAAAGAAAATGTTGCGAAGAAGAAAGCAGGGGAGTTTGAATACTATTTTTATGCTGACCCGACAAAACTAGAAGAATTAGAATACATAATGAGACAAAATGAAGAATTTTTAAGATCATTATTAATAAATCCTAATTTGCATGAACATGAATCCTTTACCGATATGTTATGGGCAGTTTTTCATGTTGCTGATGAAATTAAAAGTAGAGGAGATTTAAGAAAGCTTTCTAAGGATGAAATTGAACACTTATCTACGGACTTACTCCGTGCTTATAGGGCAATGGTTGTAGAATGGACCAGCTACATAATTTATTTAAAAACTGAGTATCCTTTTTTATATACAGCAGCGATTAAAAAGAATCCATTTTGTCCAATGGATAAAACAGAGGGTATGTAAAAGGATAGATTATAGAGGAAAAAAGTTATCCACTAACTGATTAATTATACTCAGTTAATGGATAACTTTTTAAAAATTAATATAATCCATAAGTTTTATTTACATCTTGAATAAAAATGATACCATTACCTGGCTCATTCATCTTA
Source organism: Clostridium sp. (assembly GCA_036677665.1). GTDB lineage: Bacteria > Bacillota > Clostridia > Clostridiales > Clostridiaceae > Clostridium_H. Next base: position 1,191 of record JAVBVX010000071.1, read on the forward strand.
AGTTCATTGTTAATAGAAGAAGCGATGGAGTCAGTAAGGTGGTGCTGTGATATTATCAAGACAATTTCTTTTTCAGGCTCTATTACCATAGAGAATAACTTTGAGGTTTCGTGGATACCTGAGCCTCTTCCATTAATAATAGTTCCTCCAGTAGATCCTGCTTTAGTGGCAGCATCTATTACAGCTTCTGCTTTACCTTTATCAACGATTGCTATAATAAGATTATACATTGAATTTTTCACACCTCTACTTTCTTTATTAACTTCGCATGTACAGCTTCTAGCTCCTAATATATTAGTAAGAGAAGTACTAAATGCTATACCATGATGTGGCTTATTAAATTTAAAATTCTTATTAAGCTTTTCCAGCACTGCATGTGCTGTAGTTGATTCAGCTGCCATAAGAACAATTTCTTTTCTGATTTCAGCAATATCTAAAAATTTAAGAAAGGTATTTTTGATAGTTCCTTTACCAAAACAAATAGTTCCTCCTGTTATACCATGTTTTTTAGAAAACTTTATAATATCACTTCCATGACCGAAGTTTACAATTATGCAGAGTAATTCAAAATCTTTATCTCCAGGAAAACATTGCACTTTTTAAATACCTCCTTTTTTAGACTTCATCTTAAATATAAGTCCTAGTATTTGTAAAGTAATAATTGGAGTGAGAGCTACCATAGAAATCATTCCGAATCCATCTCTTAAGACACTTGCCCACTCAATTGATTCAGCAGCTCCCTGTGTAAAAGCTAATATAAAGGTTGCAGTCATAGGACCTGTAGCAACTCCACCTGCATCAAATGCAATACCAACAAAGAGTTTTGGAACAAAATAAGTCATAGCAATTGCAATAATATACCCTGGCAAAAGATAATGCCATAATTGAATTTGGGGTACTACTATCCTAAGTACCGATAAAGCAACTGCAAGACCAACTCCTATAGATAGAGGGATTAACACTGCCTTTCTTTTTACATATCCACTTGTTACATCTTCTATTTGATGAGTTAATACATAAACAGCAGGTTCAGCTAAAATTGTTACCAATCCAAGAACGAATCCAATAATTATAACATACCACTTATTATCGAAAGAGGCAAGATTATGACCTATAGCAGTTCCTACATCCATAAATCCAGCATTAACACCAACTAGAAATATTAATAGTCCTACAAATGTATATAGAAAGCCTTTTAGAATTTTATTAAAAGTCCTTTTTTCTAATTTAAAGAATATTTTTTGGCAAACAAAAAAAATTATAACCAAAGGTAAAATTGCAATGAAACTTTCAGTAAATATACTTGGAACTATTAAGAGAAAAGGCTCTATAATAGAGTTTGACTGAGATATATTAAATTGAAGACTGTCATCAAATCCACTACCTTTTGAAATTATATTCAAAAGCATAACTGACATAATAGCACCTACTGATGCTATAGCCACCAAGCCAAAACTATCTTTTTCAGAAGACTTACTATCTTTTTTTAAAGCAGAAATACCCAGTGAGAGGGATAGTATAAAGGGTACTGCGAGCACACCAGTAGTAGCACCAGAAGCATCAAAAGATATTGCTAAAAACTCTGATGAAGTAAATAATGCTAAAATGAAAACAATAAAGTATGTTACTGTTAGAATTTTATATAAGGGCACATTATAAACTATTCTCACAAAACCAAAGGCTATCATTGCGGCTAATCCAATTGAGACTACTATAAGTAGACTAGTACTGGATATACCGCCTAGTGTAACTAAAGAAACTTGATTGGCAAGTACAAGAAGACCAGGCTCTGCAATTGAAATGAAAAAACCAAGTATAACACCGGAAATTACCACTATCCATAACTTATTTGTTTTAGTGATGTTTGAACCAAGAATGTGGCCAAAGGGTGTAATGCCAATGTCAACCCCAATTAGAAAAATAGCTAATCCTAAAATAATTAATATGGCACCGAGAAGAAATCTAATTATGATAGGTGTAGCAAGGGGTACTATGGTGAAGTTTAAAATCAGTACAATTATAGTAATTGGTAGAACTGACATTAAAACTTCTTTTAGTTTTTGAGTAAATATATTCATATCCACTTCACTTCCTTTCTATAAGTTGTTAATAAATATAAATGCACAGAAAATTTTAGTACGAGTTATAAAAATGATAAAATACTTATTTCATATAAATTTTATAAATGCAAATTTGAAATTTAGATGAATTAATTGATATATTTAGAAAAATTACCATTTATGAATATTATTGCCTAATATATAAGGATTGCTTTAAAAATAAGATGATTACTATATCTTATGATAACATAGATGATAGTTTTTATCAACTAATAGAGGTATATATAGTTGGTAAATTAATTATATATCTAAGGAGTATCCTGACATATGCAAAAGTAGAAGTAAAATTTCTTGAAGTTTAGACTCGTTAAAGAAATTTTATTACTATAGATACTTATAAAACTAATTAAAGATATTGTGGTAATACCATAATTAGGGGTATAATTATATTTAAAATTAAAACATATTTACTAATTATATAATATAATTATTAGAAAAATGGGATAGGGGTATTAAAAATACATGATAGGAAAAACATTCGATAAAAAAGACTTTTTAATTCTTATAGCAGATGATTCGAAACTTATACGATTTACAATGCGTCAATCCTTAGAAGAAGAAGGGTATAGAATAATTGAAGCTGAGAATGGGAAGCAAGCGCTTTCACTCTTTATGGAGCAAAAACCTGATATTATTTTAATGGATTATATGATGCCTGTACTAGATGGGGTTGATGCCTGTGCTGAGTTACAAAAGTTACCTGAAGGAAACAATACTCCTGTTATTATTATAACTTCTCTTGAAGATGAGAATTCTGTAAATTTAGCTTTTGAAGCTGGAGCTACTGATTATATTAGTAAACCCATAAATTGGGCTGTACTAAGAAAGAGAATAAGCAGACTATTATATACAAGATTTACGGAAAAAAACCTTAATCGTAGCGAGGCTTTTTCGCATTCTATAGTTAACCATGCTATTGATAGTATTATAACTATAGATAGGAGTGGAACTATTAATTTTATAAACCCTGCTGTTGAAAAAGTATTTCAGTATTCATCTAGTGAATTAATAGGAAAAAATATAAATGTGCTTATTCCAGAGCTTGATTATAAAGATAATGAATTTATAAATGCCCATATAGAGGTAACTGGAGCTAGAAAAGACAAGTTGATTATACCTTTCGAGCTTACAGTAAGTGAGTTTTGTATAGATAAAGAAAGTTTTTTTACTCTTATTTGTCGTGATATTACAGAAAGAAAAAATTATGAAAGAGCTATTGAATATCATGCTTTTTATGACTCTTTAACTGGACTACCTAATCGTATCTTATTAAAAGAACGTATGAGTCATGAAATCTCCCATGCCAAGCACATGAGACATAAGCTTGCTGTAATGTACCTTGATTTAGATAGATTTAAACTTATCAATGACACCCTTGGTCATGATGTGGGAGATAGATTACTACAAGAGGTTGCTGAGAAGTTTAAAAGATGTGTATCTTCAACTGATACTGTTGCTAGAATAGGGGGAGACGAGTTTGTAATTTTACTACCTAAAATAACTAGGGAAGAGGAGGTAGTTAAATTAGCGAACAAACTCCTAGAGATAATAAGAGAACCAGTAGTAATAGATAATCATGAACTTTATATTTCTGTTAGTATTGGAATTACTTTTTACCCAGATGATAGTGAAGATACTGAAACTTTGATTACTAATGCCGACATTGCTATGTATCGTGCTAAAGAAAATGGTAAAAATAATTTTGAAATTTATACAGAATCCTTAAATGCAAAAGCACTTGAACGATTAGAAATGGAAAACAGCTTACGTCGTGCTTTAGAATATAAAGAATTTGTACTTTATTATCAACCTAAAGTAGATACTAAAACAGAAGAAATAACTGGAATGGAAGCTTTAATCCGATGGCAACATCCTAAACTAGGATTAGTTCCGCCTAATAAATTTATACCTTTAGCTGAAGAAACAGGGTTAATTATACCTATGGGAGAATGGGTACTACGAACTGCCTGTGCTGAGAATAAAGCATTGCAAAATGCTGGATTTCCTCATTTAACTGTAGCTGTTAATCTTTCACCAGTTCAATTTGAGCTACAAGATCTAACAAAGATGGTGTTTAAGATACTTGAAGAAACTAAGTTAGAACCTCAATACTTAGAATTAGAGATTACAGAAAGTATAGCTATGCAAAATATACAACATACAATTAAAACTATAAATGAATTAAAAGAAATGGGAATTAAGTTTTCTATAGATGACTTCGGTACTGGTTATTCTTCCTTGAGTCAGCTAAATAGCTTCTCTGTAAATAAGCTAAAGATTGATAAGTCTTTTGTAGGACAAATTCATGGTGAAAAAGAGGATTCTATAATGGCTTCTACAATTATGGCTTTAGGAAAAGGTCTTAAGCTGGAAATAATTGCTGAAGGTGTGGAAACTCAAGAGCAGGCTAATTTCTTTAAGGAAAGTACTTGTGAAGAGATGCAAGGTTATTTTTTTGGCAAACCTATGCCTAGTGAAGAATTTTCAAAATTCTATACTAAAAAACTTAAAAAGAGTTAAATATACAAAAGAGATAGCCTAATTGTTGGATATCTCTTTTCTTTTGTTTTATCCCATAACTATCTGGTTTATATAAAGTTTTGTTTAAGGATATACTAATAAAGGTACTATTTAATACAAAAATATAATGTGAAATTATTCAACAAAAAAGTCTTAATGTAAGAGTTAGGAGGAAATAATGCTTAAGAATCTAACTTACAAATATTCAGTTTATATTATGTATTTTCTAGGGATTGGTATGGTTTCAAGTAGTATAGTGTTAATGCCTTTTAATTATATAAGATATTCAATAATATTAGGCATTGGACTTGGATTATTTATTACTGGATCATTATTTAATGAAGTAGTAATTGATCACCATCACTTAACATTATGGGAGAGTATAAATCTTGTTACAGTATCATTAACTCTTGCTATTGGAATTGGTATGATAAGTGGAGGTATATCGCATTTTAAAGAAAGTCCACAATATATTTCATACTTAATTCCTTCAGGAGTAGTAATTTCCTTAGTAAGCTTTACACTTAAGAATGATATTAAATTAAGCAGAAGCGAGAAATTTACTTTGTTTATTGGAGTTGTTATACTGGCAATTTTACTTTATTTAGGATTATCTTTTTTATCATCAGATATGGTTCCAGGAGGAGACATTTATAAGGGTGGACATTAATTTTATTAGGAATTAAAATGCATTAAAGAAGCTGGAGAATTAGATTAATTATAATTAATCTAATTCTCCAGCTTCTTATATATTTTATAGCTTTTGAACATTTATAGCCATAGGACCTTTTGGACCATCATTAATGTCAAAAGATACACTTTCACCTTCACGTAAATCTTTATCATTTCCTTGTTCTTTAATTTGTGAATGATGTACAAAAACATCATTTCCACTATCACAAGATATGAATCCATAATGTCTTTTTTCATCGTACCATTTAACAATTCCAGTTGTACTAGCCAAAGTTTGTTCCTCCTTTATTTTATCAGTATAGACAGTATTATTTGTTTAATATTAAATTTTTAAACCTATCTAAATATGATAATATAAGTTTTATTAAAAGCAAGGAACTTTTGGTTTTAACGATACGGTACATTATGAATCTATATACTTTAGTATGCCATTAGCAATTGCTTCTGCAAATAGATCTTGATACCTTTTGCTACGGAGTAAAGTAGCTTCTTTATAATTACTAGTATAACCTAGCTCAACAAGCACTGCTGGAGCGCGTACATTCCTGAGAACTGAATAGTCGGCATATCTGATACCTCTATTCTTAAATTTTGTTTCTTTTATAATGCTATTTTGAATTATTTGAGCCATTTTTTTTCCTTTAGAGCTACCTAACATATAGTAAGATTCTGTACCTCTAATACTACTTATATCAGAATGGTTAGTATGTATACTTATAAAAAAATCGGCTCCTATATTATTGGCAATATTAGCACGTGAGATTAAGGCTTTTTTTATCTCAGTTGACCAAGTAACAGTATCACTTTTTCGAGTATAAACTACATTGACTCCATTTTTTTTTAGAATTGAACCTGGATCATATCCACCATGTCCAGCATCAATAACCACAGTCTTATTTAAGTTAGACTTATTATAAGAAAAACAAGGATTAATATTAATCAATACTATTAATATAAGAAAAGTAAAAAGCTTAACTAAAAATTTATTTATAGATTTCATATGCCCTCCTAAGAGTATATTATGCACAAGAATATTAGGAATTATATATTATATTAGGTATTTTAAAAAAGTCTCTGTTGCTATAGATAGAGGTATGTTCTTATGATACACAACACCAATGTTTCTCTTAGGGATAGGTGGTTCAATAGGGATTTCAACCAACTTTCCATCCTCAAGTTCACTTCTTATAAAATTTTGTATTACTACTGTAACCCCCAATCCTATTTTTGCAAATTCTATTAATAAGTCCATATTACTTACTTCAATTTCTGGGTTAATTACTATAGCGTTATCTTGAAAATACTTATCTATATATCTTCTAGAAATATTACCACTTTCCATAAGCATCAATGTTGCAGAGGAAAAAATATCATTGTAATCTTTTATATTTAAGGATTTTAAGTAATCCTTCTCTGCTACAAAGACATCTTGTATTTCAGATAGTTCAATAAAATTATAAAAATTTTTCTCAGGAGGTTCACTAAGTATAACTAAATCTAGTTCCCCGTTTTCTAATATCTTTAAAGTTTCAAAGGGTGTTTTATTAATTATCTTTACTTCAATATTAGGGTAATCTTTAATAAATTTTTTTAGTTTTGGTATAAGGAAGTGTTTACATAAGGTAGTACTTACTCCTAGCTTAATTGTACCTACTTCTTTTTTCTTGAGTTTACCTATAACCTTCTCACCAACACTTATTTCATTTAGGGCTCTTTCTATATATTTATAAAAGATTAAACCCTCTTCCGTTAGCTTAACGCCTCTAGAATTTCTTGAAAAAAGAGTGATTCCTAAAGTAGCTTCTAATTTTTTAATTGACTTACTTACAGCAGGCTGACTTATAAAAAGCTTTTCTGAAGCTAAAGAAATGTTTCCATGGGATGCTACAGTATAAAAAATCTTATAAAGTTCTAAATTATTATCCATATTATAACCTCACGTTATATCAACTATAATTTATATGCATTTGAATTATACAATTATTTGATGTATAATTCAACTATCAAATAAAATTTAATTAACGTATGACAGTGTTTTGGATTATTAAATAGGGGCGCTAGAAAAATCCATGGGGCGGATTAACTAGCATTTATTTTAATATAAAGAGGGGGATTTAATATATGTCAGGGAAAACAATGTATGAAAAAATCTGGGATAAACATGTAGTTCATGCTGAAGAAGGCAAGGCAAGCATTATTTATATAGATACTCATTTACTTCATGAGGTTACATCACCTCAAGCTTTCGAAGGACTAAGACTTACAGATCGTAAAGTAAGAAGAACGGATTTAACTTTTGCAACTATAGATCATAACGTGCCAACAAAGGATAGATTTAATATTACAGATCCTATTTCAAAAGCACAAATAGATGCTATCTGCAAAAACTGTGCAGACTTTGATGTTACTCTTTATGATTTATACAGCGATGATCAAGGAGTTATTCATGTTACTATGCCAGAACTTGGTTTAAGTCTTCCAGGTAAAACTATTGTTTGTGGTGATAGCCATACTGCAACTCACGGTGCTTTCGGAGCTTTAGCATTTGGTATTGGTACAAGCGAAGTTGAGCATGTACTTGCAACTCAATGTCTTGCTCAAAAGAAATCAAAGACAATGAATGTTGTATTCAAGGGGTCATTAAAACCAGGGGTAACGGCTAAAGATATGATTCTTGGTTTAATTGGAAAGTACGGTACAGATTTTGCTACTAATTACGTAATTGAATTTACTGGAGAAGCTATTAAAAATCTTACTATGGAAGAAAGAATGACTGTATGTAACATGGCTATTGAAGGTGGGGCAAGAGCAGGATTAATAGCTCCAGATGAAACTACTTTTGAATACGTAGAAGGTAGAGCATATACTCCAAAGGGTGCTGACTTTGATGCTGCAGTAGAAGAATGGAAAACACTACCTTCTGATGCTGATGCAGTTTATGATTCAACTGTAGAATTCGACTTATCTACTTTAGACCCACAAGTTACATGGGGAACTAGTCCTGGAATGGGAGCTTCAATAAATGATGTTGTTCCGTCACCAGAAGATTTTGAAGATGCAGATAAGCGTAGTGCTGCTGGAAAAGCATTAGAGTATATGGGACTCGTACCTGGAACTCCAATGAGTGAAATTAAAATTGACTATGTTTTCATAGGTTCTTGTACAAATGGAAGAATTGAAGATATGAGAGCAGCTGCTGAAGTTGCTAAAGGAAGAAAAGTAAATCCTAATGTAACAGCTATTGTTGTACCTGGCTCACAAAGAGTTAAGGCAAAGGCTGAAGCAGAAGGCTTAGATAAAATATTTATAGAAGCTGGTTTTGAATGGAGAGAATCAGGATGCAGTATGTGTCTTGCAATGAATCCAGACGTTTTAAACCCAGGTCAAAGATGTGCATCAACATCAAATAGAAATTTTGAAGGTCGTCAAGGTAGAGGCGGAAGAACTCATCTTGTATCACCTGCTATGGCAGTAGCAGCAGCTGTTGCTGGACATTTTGTTGATGTAAGAGATTTAGATAAATAGGAAGGAGTGAATTTAATGGAACCATTAGTTAAGGTAAAAGGAATTGTAGCACCTCTTGATAGAGTTAATGTTGATACGGATGCAATTATACCAAAGCAATTTTTAAAGAGAATAGAAAAAAGCGGGTTCGGACAGTTTTTATTCTACGAATTTAGATTTGATGAAGAAGGAAATCCAATTAGCGATTTCATATTAAATAAAGATAAATATAAGGGAACAAATATATTATTATCAAGAGCAAACTTTGGATGTGGATCTTCAAGAGAACACGCACCTTGGGCACTAGCTGATTATGGTTTTAGAGTAATAATAGCGTCAAGCTTTGCAGATATTTTTCATAACAACTGCTTTAATAATGGAATACTTCCTGTTAAGCTTTCTGTAGAACAAGTAGATGAACTTTTCAAAAGAGCTGAAAGTACTGAAGGATATGAAATTGAAGTAGATTTAGAAGCAAAGAAAGTAAGAGATAATAAGGGGCTAGAATACAGTTTTGAAGTAGAAGATTTCGCTAGACATAAGCTTTTAAATGGACTAGATGAAATAGGCTTAACTCTTCTTCATGAGGATAAGATCGATTCATTTGAAGAACAACATAAAACATACTGTGTTCACTAATTCGCCAATTTAAAATTAAAAAAGAGGATATTAAAAAGTTTATCTTTATAATCTTATAAAAAGGTATAGTCTTTCATTAGGCTATACCTTTTTAGATTTTCTCGTTTTGGGTAATAGATGGGAATTAATAAATTTTCCTTCATATATATAGCTTTTATGTTAAAATACTAATTAACGACTAAGCTGACGCTTTTTCAGAAGGTTTAAAGCACTACAGATAAAATTTTATATACATTAAGAGGAGGAACTAAAGTGAAAAGAAATAAGTTTTATAATAGCAATTGGTTTATGTGGATTACATTAATATTTCTTGCACCAGTTGGTATTTTTATAATGTGGAAGAATAACAGATTTAATAAAGTAGTAAGAAGTGTTTTATCCTTAGTATTTATTTCTATATTCATTTCTGGTATGGGCTCAAATAGCATTAAATTGAGCACTGATAATACTGAAAGTAAAAAGTTAGTTACAAGTGACATAGTTAATCAGGAAAGTTCAATTAAAGAAAATAAAACTGAAGAAACTAATACTAAAATTACGGAAATTAAAGAGGATAAAAGCGAAGATAAAGATGTAGGCACTACAAAACCAGTAGATGTATTAGTAAATGGAACTCTAAAAGTACATTATATAGATGTAGGACAAGCAGATTCTATATTAATTCAGCAAAATGGAGAAAACATGTTAATTGATGCTGGAAATAATACAGACTCTAACTTAGTGGTGAATTATCTTAAAAATCAAGGAGTATCAAAATTAGACTATGTTATAGGAACTCATCCCCATGAAGATCATATTGGAGGACTTGATGTAGTTATAAAGAGTTTTAGTATAGGTAAAGTGTACATGCCTAAGGCAACAGCAACAACTACAACTTTTAAAGATGTAGTATCAGCTATAAGTAGTAAGGGATTAAAAATAACAACTCCGGTAGTTGGAAATACTATAAACTTAGGAGATGCAACAGCAACTATATTAGCACCAAATGGTAATGGATACGAGGATGTTAATAACGAATCTATAGTTATAAAATTAAAGTATGGTAATAACAGCTTCTTATTCATGGGAGATGCTGAAGATGTTTCAGAAAATGAAATATTAGCTAAGCAATTAGACATTAAAGCAGATGTATTAAAAGTAGGACATCATGGAAGTAGTTCATCAACAACAACAACTTTTTTAAATAAAGTAGACCCAGAGTATGCTGTAATTATGGTAGGAAAAGAAAATACCTATGGACATCCTCATAAGCCTTTAATGGATAGACTAAAAGCTAAAGGAACTACAGTATACAGAACAGATGAATCAGGTACAATAGTAGTAACAAGCGATGGAAGTAAGATAACTTTTAATACTAAACCAGGAAGTTACTCTTCAAGTGGAACTGGAAGTTCAGAGTCAAGGAGTTCCACATCAAGTAATAAAAGCAGTAGCACTAAACCAACTTTAACAACAGTGGAGCCAATACCAAAAGCTACAACAAATACTTCAAGTAATACTAGCTCAAGTGACAAGAAATTAATAAAAGGAAATATTAATTCTAAGGGAGAAAAAATTTATCATGTTCCAGGTGGAGCTTATTATAATAAAACAAATCCAGAAGAATGGTTTAAAACTGAAGCAGAAGCAGAAGCTGCTGGTTATAGAAAGTCAAAGAGGTAGGTGAGTTTTGTGAAAGTAACAATTGATAGGTTTGAAGGGCAATATGCTATATGTGAAAAAGAAAATAGAGAAATGATAGATATTAAAAGGAGTGCAATTCCAGTAGAAGCAAAAGAGGGAGATGTACTTAATATTGAAGATAATATAATTACTGTAGATTTAGAAAAAACAAGTAGAAGAAAAGCGCAAATAGAGGAATTAACAAAAGATTTATGGATATAATCTAGAAAAAAGATTATTAGAAGAAAAATAGCATGATTTTATAAGATTAATATAAATTAGACCAGTAGTTAAGTGATATGCTCCCCTTAAAGTAGACAGATTAAAAAATAAAAATCTGTTACCAGAAAGGGGAGCATTTTTATGTCCAAAAGAACTAAATACTCAGCCGAAGAAAAGTATGAAAT
>JAVBVX010000072.1:0-87081 GCA_036677665.1 Clostridium sp.
ATGACTGTTGAATTAATAACAACAATAGCTATGGAGCCAAACCTAAGATTCGCTATCAGAGAAGGCGGAAGAACAGTTGGTTCAGGAGTTGTTACTACAATATTAGAATAGTTAAGATTACAAATATAAAGGCCTTTATAGAGTAAGTAGAAAGAGAAGGGGACGCCCTTCTCTTTTTATTTGCAAATGAATCTTTTGTAAATATTGTATACTACGAAAAGAATTTTTAATAAAGATGAAAAAATACTTGTCAAAATAAAAAAAATATTATACAATATAAGAGTTGTGACGCGATGAAGCAAGAGGTTGCTGGATTATCCAGGTTTTCTTAGCTGAGCATGCTTGATCATGAATCAGGCGGCAGTGTTGTTGTGCTCTTGGTTTAAACAAATTCATGGAACACCTGGAACAGTTTACTCAACACTGATGTTACATACCTATTAAAGAGGAATGAAAAGGAGGGAAATATAATGGCAAATCAAAAAATAAGAATTAGATTAAAGGCTTTTGACCACAACATATTAGATCAGTCAGCTGAAAAGATTGTTGAAACTGCAAAAAACACAGGAGCTAAAGTAGCTGGGCCAGTACCACTACCGACTGAGAAGGATATAGTTACAATATTAAGAGCTACACACAAGTATAAAGATTCTAGAGAGCAATTTGAAATTAGAACACATAAGAGATTAATTGATATATTAAGTCCATCACCAAAAACTGTTGATGCTCTTATGAGATTAGACTTACCAGCAGGTGTGGATATAGAAATAAAATTATAATTATAGAGATAACAGGATATTATGATCGGAGACGATCCGCTAATATTTTAGGAGGTGCAAGAAATGAAAAAAGCAATATTGGGAAGAAAGCTTGGAATGACTCAAATATTTGATGAAAATGGAAGAGTAGTTCCAGTTACAGTTGTAGAAGCAGGTCCATGTCCAGTAATTCAAAAGAAGACTGTAGACAAAGAGGGATATAACGCTATACAAGTAGGTTTTGAGAACATAAGAGAAAAGTTAGTTAACAAACCAAGAAAAGGGCAGTTTGCAAAAGCGGGAGTTGCTCTAAAAAGAATTATTAAGGAATTAAGATTAGAAAATATCGATGCATACGAAGTAGGAAGCGAGATAAAAGCTGACATATTCGCTGCAGGAGAAAAAGTTGACGTATCAGGCGTTTCAAAGGGTAAAGGATTCGCTGGTGCAATAAAAAGATGGAACTTTAGTAGAGGACCGATGTCTCATGGTTCTAAGTATCATAGAGGTGTAGGTTCACAAGGAGCATCTTCTGATCCATCAAGAACATTTAAAAACAAAAAAATGCCAGGACATATGGGAAACAGAAATACAACTGTTTTAAATCTTGAAGTTGTAAGAGTTATGCCTGAAAAGAACGTAATCTTAATTAAAGGCGGAGTACCGGGTCCAAACAAAGGCTATATAGTTATAAGAAATGCAGTAAAGCAAGCTTAAGACTTGGAAGAAAGGAGGATAAAGAATGCCTACAGTAGATTTATTTAACAGAGAAGGACAAAAAGTTGGAGATATGCAATTATCTGACAACGTATTTGCAGTTGAAGTTAATGCAAGTGTATTACATCAAGTTGTAGTTGCACAACTTGCAAATAAGAGACAAGGAACTCAATCAGCTAAAACTAGAGCTGAAGTTTCTGGAGGTGGAAAGAAGCCATGGAGACAAAAAGGAACAGGTAGAGCAAGACAAGGTTCTACTAGAGCTCCACAATGGATACATGGTGGTATAGTATTCGCACCAAAACCAAGAGACTATAGAATGGCAATTCCTAAATCAATGAAGAGAGTTGCAATGAAATCTGCTTTAACAAGCAAGGTTAATGATAGCAATTTACTAGTACTTGAAAGTTTAGAGTTACAAACTCCAAAAACTAAAGAAATAGTTAAAATGTTAAATGCATTTGAAGCTAAAAAAGTACTAATAGTTGTTCCAGTAGCTGACGAGATTGCTTATAAATCAGTTAGAAACATAGAAGGTGCAACTATTATACCAGTTAATAACTTAAATGTTTATGATATATTAAAACATGAAAAGTTTATTGTTACTAAAGAAGCAGTTGAAAAAATTGAGGAGGTGTATGCATAATGATGTTAAGCAGTTACGATATAATTAAAAAACCTGTAATAACTGAAAAAAGCATGTCTGTAATGGCAGACAAAAAATACACCTTCATTGTAGATATTCATGCTAATAAATCACAAATAAAAAGAGCAGTAGAAGAAGTGTTCGGAGTTAATGTAAAAGAAGTAAATACAGCAAGAATAATGGGAAAAATGAAAAGAGTTGGAGTTCATACAGGTAAGAGAGCCGACTATAAAAAAGCTGTAGTAACATTAACAACTGAAAGCAAAACTATTGAATTCTTTGAAGGAATGTAGTTTGTAAAAAAGCAGTTATTGGTGGTAAGCCAGATAAGCTATAAGAAGGAGGGAATCTAGATGGCAGTTAAAAAGTTTAAACCGGTTACGCCTTCGTTGAGAGAAATGACAGTTGCAACTTTTGAAGAGATTACAACTGATAAGCCGGAAAAATCACTTCTTGTTTCACTGAAGAAGAACGCGGGAAGAAATGCACAAGGTAAAATAACTGTTCGTCATCGTGGTGGCGGAGCAAAGAGAAAATACAGAATAATAGATTTCAAGAGAGATAAGGATGGAATACCTGCAAAGGTTAGTACAATAGAATATGATCCAAATAGAACAGCATATATAGCTTTAATTACTTATTTAGATGGTGAAAAAAGATATATAATAGCACCAGCAGGATTAAAAGTTGGAGATGTTTTGGTGTCGGGTGTAGATGCTGATATAAAAGCTGGAAATGCACTACCACTATTAAACATACCAGTAGGTACAGTTATACACAATATAGAATTACAAGCTGGAAAAGGAGGCCAAATAGTTAGATCAGCTGGAACATCAGCGCAACTTATGGCTAAAGAAGGCAAGTATGCTATATTAAGACTTCCAAGTGGCGAAATGAGATACGTAAGAATCGAATGTAGAGCTACAATTGGAACAGTTTCAAACTTAACTAATGATATAATTAACATTGGTAAAGCAGGAAGAAAGAGACACATGGGATGGAGACCGACAGTAAGAGGATCAGTAATGAATCCTAACGATCACCCACACGGTGGTGGAGAAGGTAAATCTCCTATCGGAAGACCAGGTCCAGTTACTCCATGGGGTAAGCCGGCTCTTGGATATAAAACTAGAAAGAATAAGAAGTATTCTGATAGAATGATTATTAAGAGAAGAGGCCAAAAATAATATATAGGTGTTAAAGAAGAGAATATCTATTCTCTTCCTACACATTCAAAATATATGAAAGGAGGACACTAGTTTGAGTAGATCACTTAAAAAAGGACCTTTCGTTGCAGATTCATTAATGAGTAAAATTGAGGCTATGAACGCAACGGGAGAAAAGAAGGTTATAAAAACTTGGTCAAGAAGTTCAACAATATTCCCTCAAATGTTAGGTCATACTATAGCTGTCCATGATGGAAGAAAACATGTTCCGGTTTTTATAAGTGAAGACATGGTAGGACATAAATTAGGTGAATTTGTTTTAACAAGAACATTCAAAGGTCACGTAGATAAAAGCGAAAAGTCATCACGTGTAAGATAGTTATAGGAAGGAGGAACCAGAATGGAAGCTAGAGCTATAGCAAAGTATGTAAGAATTTCTTCTAGAAAAGTAAGAGTTGTTCTAGATTTAGTAAGAGGTAAGAATGTAAATGAAGCTTTTGCTATATTGAATTATACTCCACAAAATTCAGCTACCGTAGTTAATAAGGTATTGAAATCAGCTGCAGCTAATGCGGAAAATAATCTTAACTTAGATGTTAATAAATTATATGTTGCAGAAGCGTATGCTAATCAAGGTCCAACTTTAAAGAGATTTAGACCGCGTGCACAAGGTAGGGCATATTCAATAATGAAAAGAACTAGTCATATTACATTAGTAGTAAAAGAAAGAGCATAGAAGGAGGGAAATCTAGTGGGACAAAAAGTAAATCCACATGGCCTCAGAGTCGGCGTAATAAAAGACTGGGATGCTAAATGGTATGCAGATAAGAAAAATTTTGCAGACAACTTAATCGAAGATAATAAAATAAGAAAGTTTATAAAGAATAAATGTTTTTCAGCAGGTATAGCTAAAATAGAAATTGAAAGAACTCCAAAAAGAGTTAAAATAAACATTCACACAGCTAAGCCAGGTATGCTTATTGGAAAAGGCGGAAAAGGCATAGAGGATTTAAAAACTGAAATTTTAGCATTAACAGCTGAGAAAAATGCAGTAATCAACATAGTAGAAGTAAAAAGACCAGAAACTGATGCACAGTTAATGGCTGAAAATGTTGCTCAACAATTAGAAAAGAGAATTTCATTTAGAAGAGCTATGAAACAAGTAATTCAAAGAGCTATGAAGAGTGGAACTAAGGGAGTTAAGACTGCTTGCGCAGGAAGACTTGGTGGAGCAGAAATTGCAAGAACTGAACATTACCATGAAGGAACAATTCCTCTACAAACATTAAGAGCAGATATCGATTATGGATTTGCAGAAGCAAATACAACTTATGGAAAAATAGGTGTTAAAGTTTGGGTATATAAAGGTGAAGTTCTTCCGAAAAAGAAAGTTAAAATGGAAGAAGTTGGCCAATAAGAAAGGAGGAATAATTTATGTTGATGCCAAAGAGAGTAAAGCATCGTAAGGTACAACGTGGCAGAATGAAGGGAAAAGCTACTAGAGGTAACTTCATTGCATACGGTGATTATGCTATACAAGCAACTGAATGTGGTTGGTTAACAAGCAACCAAATTGAGTCTGCCAGAATAGCTATAAATAGATATATAAAAAGAGGTGGAAAGCTTTGGATTAAGGTTTTCCCAGATAAACCAGTAACTGAAAAACCAGCTGAAACTCGTATGGGTTCTGGTAAAGGATCACCTGAATACTGGGTAGCAGTAGTTAAACCAGGCAGAGTATTGTTTGAGTTATCAGGAGTTCAAGAGAATGTTGCTAGAGAAGCTATGAGACTTGCTTCACATAAGCTTCCAGTTACGACTAAATTCGTTACAAGAAAAGATTTCGAGCAAATGGGTGGTGAAGTAAATGAGGGCTAATGAATTAAAAGAATTAAAACAAAGTTCCTCTCAAGAACTATTAGCTAAGTTAACTGATCTGAAAGCAGAGTTATTTAACTTGAGATTTCAATTAGCAACTGGCCAATTAGAAAACCCAATGAGAATTAGAATGGTTAAAAAATCAATAGCTCAAGTTAAAACCGTAATTAGAGAAAAAGAATTACAAGTTCTTGAGCAATAGCAAGCTGAAAGGAGGTTTATCCTGTGGAAAGAGGTAACAGAAAAACTAGAATAGGTAGAGTCGTTTCAGATAAAATGGATAAAACTATTGTAGTTGCAGTTGAAGGAAAAGTTCGTCACCCATTGTATGGAAAAACTATAAATAAAACTGTAAAGTTTAAAGCTCATGATGAAAATAATGAGGCAGGAATTAACGATACAGTATTAATAATGGAAACTAGGCCATTATCTAAAGATAAAAGATGGAGATTAGTTCAAATAATGCAAAAAGCTAAGTAATCTTATGGTTGGAAGGAGGTCGTTTATATGATACAGCCACAAACACGATTAAAAGTAGCAGATAACACTGGTGCAAAAGAAATTATGTGTATCAGAGTTTTGGGCGGTTCAAGAAGAAAGTATGGTAATATTGGAGATGTAATAGTTGCTAGCGTTAAAAGTGCAACACCAGGCGGGGTTGTTAAAAAAGGTGACGTAGTAAAAGCTGTTATCGTAAGAACAAGAAAAGGTGCAAGAAGAGTTGACGGTTCATATATAAAATTTGATGATAATGCAGCTGTTGTTATTAAAGATGATAAGCAACCAAAAGGAACTCGTATATTTGGACCAATAGCTAGAGAGCTAAGAGAAAAAGATAAAGAGTTCAACAAAATATTATCATTAGCACCTGAAGTTCTATAAAAGGGAGGTGGCTGTGATGGCTAAAGTTCACGTTAGAAGAACGGATAAAGTAATTGTTATTTCAGGTAAAGATAAAGGGAAAGTAAGCGAAGTATTAGCTGTATACCCTAAAGATGGAAAAATATTAGTTAAAGATGTTAATATTGTTACTAAGCATGTTAAACCTAATAAGGCGAATATGCAAGGTGGAATAGTGAAGAGAGAAGCAGCAATAAATAGTTCAAAAGTAATGTTACACTGCACTAAATGTAATTCTGCTACAAGAGTTAGCAAGAAATTACTAGAAGATGGAACAAAAGTTAGAGTTTGCAAAAAGTGCGGAGAAGTACTATAGAATTTGAAAGGAGGTTCACTTGATGAATAGACTACAGGAAAAATATAATAATGAAGTAGTTCCAGCCCTAATGGAAAAGTTCGGATATAAGAATTTAATGGAAGTTCCAAAGCTTGAAAAAGTAGTTGTAAACATGGGCGTGGGCGAAGCTAAGGATAATTCTAAGTTATTAGAAGCAGCTGTAGCTGACTTACAACAAATCACAGGACAAAAGCCTGTAACAACAAAGGCAAAGAAATCTGTAGCTAACTTTAAAGTTAGAGAAAATATGCCTATTGGATGCAAAATTACATTAAGAAAAGAAAGAATGTATCAATTTGCGGATAAGTTAATGAGTGTTGCTTTACCAAGAGTTAGAGACTTCAGAGGAGTATCTTCTAAATCTTTTGATGGTAGAGGGAATTACGCTTTAGGACTTAAAGAACAAATTATATTCCCAGAAATAGAATATGATAAAGTGGATAAAGTAAGAGGTATGGACATTATATTTGTTACTACTGCCAAGACTGACGAAGAAGCAAGAGAATTGCTTAAGTATCTTGGAATGCCATTTGCTCAATAATAAGGAGGGAAGAACGTGGCACGTAAAGCAATGATTGAAAAGTGGAATAAAACACCTAAGTTTGCTACTAGAGCATATACAAGGTGCAGAATATGCGGAAGACCACATGCTGTTTTAAGAAAATACGGTATATGTCGTATTTGCTTTAGAGAATTAGCATACAAAGGTCAAATTCCGGGATGTAAAAAAGCTAGTTGGTAATATAATTATTGGAAAGGAGGCATAATAGATGGTTATGACAGACCCTATTGCAGATATGCTAACTCGTATTAGAAACGCAAATATAGTTAGACATGAAGTTGTGGAAGTTCCATCATCAACTGTAAAAAAATCTTTAGCTAACATATTACTTCAAGAAGGATATGTAAAAGATGTAGAAGAGTATGCAGATGGAGCAGTTCCGATGCTTAGAATGTCTTTAAAATATCAAGGAAAAGATAGAATAATTACAGGGCTTAAGAGAATATCAAAGCCAGGATTAAGAGTATATTGCAAGAAAGATAGTATACCAAAAGTACTAAACGGTTTAGGAGTTGCAATAATTTCAACTTCTAAAGGAATAGTTACGGATAGAGAAGCAAGAAAATCAGGTTTAGGTGGAGAAGTTATTTGTTACATTTGGTAATTTAACGTGGATAGGAGGTGTGGTAATGTCAAGAGTAGGAAGACTTCCAATAGAAATACCTAATGGAGTAAAAGTTGATGTAACACCAGATAACGTTGTTACAGTAAAAGGATCAAAAGGAGAATTAACTAGAGCTATGCACAAAGATATAAACATAGCTTTAGAAGAATCATTAATAGTTGTTACAAGACCAAGTGATGTTGCTCAACACAGAGCTCTACATGGATTAACAAGGGCTTTACTTAAAAATATGGTCGTTGGTGTTACGGAAGGATACCAAAAGACTTTAGAATTAGTTGGTGTTGGTTACAAAGCGCAATTAAAAGGAAAAGATTTAGTATTGAATCTTGGATATTCACATCCAGTTGAAATAAAGTCTGTTGAAGGTGTAGAATTCACAGTTCCAGAAGCAACTAAAGTTGTTGTTAGTGGAATAGATAAAGAATTAGTTGGTTCAGTAGCAGCTAATATTAGAGTATGGAGAAAGCCAGAACCATACAAAGGAAAAGGAATTAAATACGCAGGCGAAGTTATAAGACGTAAAGAAGGTAAGACTGGCAAGAAGTAACACAAGTAACAGCAGAAAGGAGTGAATATAATGTTCAAGAAAGAAGATAGACAAAAAGCTAGAGTTAAACGTCATTTGAGAGTACGTAATAAGATCTCTGGATCAGCTGAAAGACCAAGATTAGCAGTATTCAGAAGTGAAAAAAATATTTATGCTCAGTTAATTGATGATATTGCTGGAGTAACTCTAGTTTCAGCTTCAACTCTAGATAAAGAGTTTGAAGGAAAAGTAGGAAGTAATAAAGAAGCAGCTAAAGTTGTTGGATCTATGATAGCAAAAAGAGCTTTAGAAAAACAAATTGAAGATGTTGTTTTTGATAGAGGCGGATTTGTATATCATGGAAGAGTAAAAGAACTTGCTGATGCTGCGAGAGAAGCAGGTCTAAAATTCTAGAGAAGGAGGGAAAACTATGAGAGTAGATCCTAACACGCTAAACCTAAAAGAGAAAGTTGTGTTCATAAACAGGGTTGCTAAAGTTGTTAAAGGTGGAAGAAACTTTAGATTTAGTGCTCTTGTTGTAGTAGGTGATGAAAATGGTCACGTAGGCGTTGGTACGGGTAAAGCAGTTGAAATACCTGAAGCAATAAGAAAAGGTATTGAAGATGCAAAGAAACATTTAGTTGAAGTATCAATAGTTGGAACGACTGTTCCACATAGAATAGAAGGTAAGTTCGGAAGAGGCGATGTTATTATTATGCCAGCTGAAGAAGGTACTGGAGTTCTAGCTGGTGGTCCTGTTAGAGCCGTACTTGAATTAGCAGGAATAAAGGATGTTAGAGCTAAATCATTAGGTTCTAATAATCCAAGAAATATGGTCGGAGCTACATTAGAAGGATTATCAAAATTAAGAACCGCTGAACAGATTGCTAAATTAAGAGGCAAGACTGTAGAAGAGATTCTAGGTTAGGAGGGGATCAACCTTGGCTAAGCTTAAGGTGACACTAACAAAGAGCACTATAGGTAGAAAGAAAGATCATATTGCTACTGTTCATGCTCTTGGATTAAAAAAAATAGGCAAAAACGTTGTTCACGAAGATACTCCTCAAATAAGAGGTATGATAAATAAAGTGAATTACTTATTAGAGATTGAAGAAGTACAATAAGAGGAGGTGTAAAACATGAAACTTCATGAATTGAAGCCTGCTGCAGGTTCTAAGAAATCTGCTAAAAGAGTTGGTAGAGGAAACGGTTCAGGACTAGGAAAAACTGCAGGAAGAGGACACAATGGGCAAAATTCTAGATCAGGCGGAGGCACAAGACCAGGATTTGAAGGAGGTCAAATGCCTTTATATAGAAGATTACCTAAAAGAGGTTTTACTAATATATTCGCTAAAGAGTATGTTGAAGTTAACGTAAGTAGATTAAACATATTTGAAGATGGAACAGAAATTACTCCAGAGTTATTAAAAGCTAATGGAGTAATCAGTAAGATAAAAGATGGTGTTAAGGTTCTAGGTAATGGTGAATTAGAAAGAAAACTTACAGTTAAAGCAACTAAGTTCACAAAAGGTGCAGTTGAAAAGATAGAATCTGTTGGGGGAAAAGTAGAGGTGATATAAATTGTCAACCTTACGTAATGCTTGGAAAGTTCCCGAATTAAGAAATAGAATACTATTTACAATACTAATGGTAGCAATTATCAGGATGGGAAATCATATTCCTGTTCCTGGAATTGATACTAATGCACTATCGAATCTTGCAAAAGCGGGAACGTTATTTAGTTTTTATGATTTGATGTCAGGTGGAGCACTAAGTAGTTTTAGTATTTTTGCTATGGGAGTTATACCTTATATCAACTCATCAATTATATTTCAGTTACTTACTATTGCAATTCCTTCATTAGAGCAACTTTCAAAAGAAGGTGAAGAAGGAAGAAAGAAAATACAAAATTATACGAGATACTGTGCAGTAGTCTTTGGTGCACTGCAATCCTTTGGTACTTATGCACTAATAAGAAACTATGGAGCAATTTCAAATGTATCTAAATTTGATGTGTTCTTAATAGTACTCACTCTAACTACATCATCTGTATTTTTAATGTGGTTAGGTGATCAAATTACTGTAAAAGGCATTGGAAATGGTGTTTCACTTATAATATTTATAAATATTATATCAAGACTTCCAAGTCAAATTGCACAAGTTATGAGCTTTCAATCAACAGGAGCAGTAAGTATTGTGCAGGTTGCTATGCTACTAGTATTAATAATTGCATTATTTGTTGCGGTTGTAGCAACTAATTTGTCAGAGAGAAGAATACCTATACAATATGCAGCTAAGCAATCTGGTGGAAGAATGTTTAAAGGGCAGTCAACACACATTCCTATAAATATGAATTCATCTGGTGTTATAGCTATAATATTTGCTATGTCAGTTATGCAATTTCCGGCAACTATAGCTAGCTTTATTCCAGAATCAGCATTCGGCAAATTTATAACTATGAGTAAATATAGTATATTTAAGCATAACACGTTACCATACGTTATAGTGACTATAGTTCTAGTTGTATTTTTTACTTGGTTTTACTCAGAAGTTACGTTTAAACCAGATGAGATGGCTGAAAATATACATAAATCTGCGGGATTTATTCCGGGTGTAAGACCAGGAGAGCCGACAGCAAGATTTATTGGAAAAGTATTAATGAGAGTTTCTATACTTGGAGGAATATTTGCTGCACTTATAGCTGTAATCCCAATGGGTATAGAAGGATTAACGGCATTTAAAGGAATATCTTTTGGTGGTACAGCATTACTAATTCAAGTTGGTGTTGCTCTAGATTTTATGAGACAGCTTGAATCTCAATTAATGTTAAGACATTATAAAGGATTTCTTAAATAGAAGTGTAAAAGAATTTGGAGTTGATGTTGCATGAGAATAATTTTGTTAGGACCTCCTGGAGCAGGAAAGGGAACACAAGCAAAATTAATAAGTGAAAAATATTTAATTTCTCATATCTCTACTGGAGATATATTTAGAAAAAATATTTCAGAAAAGACACCATTAGGTGTTAAAGCGAAAGAATATATGGACAAAGGATTGTTAGTTCCAGATGAGTTAACAATTGATATAGTAAAAGATAGATTAACTAATGAAGATTGTAAGAGTGGATTTTTACTAGATGGATTTCCAAGAACAGTAAACCAAGCAGAAGCTTTAGAAGATTTTCTAAAAACAAGAGAAGAAAAGATTGATACTGCATTGCTTATAAATGTTCCAAGTGAGTTTATACTAGATAGAATGACAGGAAGAAGAGTTTGTCCGGTATGCGGAGCTAGTTATCATATTAAATTCAACCCTCCGAAAGTTGATGAGATATGTGACGCTTGCGGTAACAAGATTGTTCAAAGAAAAGATGACAGTGAAGAAACCGTATCTGAGAGAATAGATGTATATGAAAAACAAACTCAACCTTTAGCAGAATTCTATAAGTCTAAAGATCAATTATTTGTGGTTGATGGTACACAATCTATTGATCAAGTGTTTACAGACATTTCAAATTATATTGAAGGCAGTAATTAATGATAATAATTAAAACTGCAAAAGAAATAGACTATATGAGACATGCTGGAAGAGTAGTAGGTGAAACTTTAGCTTTATTGCAAGAATATGTAAAACCAGGAATAACTACTGGTGAATTGGATAAAATAGCAGAAGAGTATATAAGAAAGAATAATGCTATCCCATCCTTTAAAGGATATTCTGGTTTTCCTGCTTCAATATGTACTTCTATTAATGAAGAAGTTGTTCATGGTATACCAGGAAGGAGAGTACTACAAGAAGGTGATATTATTAGCATTGATTGTGGAGCTAAACTTAATGGGTATCATGGTGATGCAGCAAGGACTTTCGCTGTGGGTCATATTTCAAAGGAAGCTGAAAACTTGATTAAAGTAACTGAAGAGAGCTTTTTTAGAGGAATTAAAAAGGCTACTGTAGGTAATAGATTAAGTGACATATCCTCATCAATTCAGGAGTATGCTGAAAGCCAAGGATGTTCTGTTGTTAGAGATTTTGTTGGTCATGGCATTGGTACAGAAATGCATGAAGCTCCTGAAGTACCCAATTTTGGACGGCCTGGAAGAGGACCCAAGTTAGTTGAAGGTATGATTTTTGCAATTGAACCAATGATTAATATTGGGGAATTTTATGTAAGAGTACAACCGGATAATTGGACCGTAGTTACTAAAGATGGAATGTTATCAGCTCATTATGAAAATACCGTGGCAATTTTAAATAATGGCCCGGAAATGTTAACTTTAATTTAGGTTAATCGAGGTGACTATTTTGTACGAAGAACTTATAGGTAGGGTTGTTTACTCAAAAGCTGGAAGAGATTCAGGCAAACCCTCTATAATATTAAATATAATTGATAAAGATTATGTAAATATTATAGATGGAGATTTAAGAAAAATCGAAAAGCCTAAGAAGAAAAAGTTAAAACATTTAAATGTGACCAATCAGGTAATAAATGAAATTAAAGAGTTGATTATTTCCGGAAAAACCTTTAGTAATTCTAAACTAAGAAAGTGCTTAGAAAATAGGTGCGATATTAAGGAGGGTTAAGTGCCTTATGTCAAAAGATGATGTAATAGAAATGCAAGGTACAGTTATAGAAGCTTTACCTAATGCTATGTTTGAAGTTGAATTAGAAAGTGGTCAAAAAATATTAGCACATGTATCTGGCAAATTAAGAATGAACTTCATTAGAATCTTACCAGGTGATAAAGTTACAGTTGAGCTTTCTCCATATGATCTAACTAGAGGAAGAATAACTTGGAGAGCAAAATAACAAGGAGGGTTAGTGATGAAAGTAAGACCATCAGTAAAACCTATATGTGAAAAATGTAAGGTTATAAAAAGAAAAGGCAAAGTAATGGTTATTTGCGAAAATCCTAAACATAAACAAAAACAAGGTTAATTAATATAAGATAAAAACTTAATTTAACAGTTGATAAATTTACAAAATTGCAATATCATGTATAAGTATGATTGCAAGATATATAAATTAAGGTAAATGCGGCTGCTAAGATAAATTAAAAGAATAACAGTTGGAAAGTAGGAGGTGTAGAATCCAATGGCAAGAATAGCTGGTACTGACCTACCAAAAGAAAAAAGAGTTGAAGTAGGTCTAACATACATCTATGGGATAGGAATTAACAGATCACGTGAAATTCTTGAAAAGACTGGAGTTAATCCTGACACAAGAGTTAAAGACTTGACTGAAGATGAAGTAAACACTATAAGAGATTACATCAGTAATGGACTTATTGTTGAGGGAGATTTAAGAAGAAAAATCGCTCTTGATATAAAGAGATTAGTTGAAATAGGATGTTATAGAGGAATAAGACATAGAAAAGGTCTTCCTTTAAGAGGACAAAAGACTAAGACTAATGCAAGAACTAGAAAAGGTCCAAAGAGAGCAATAAGTGGTAAGAAGAAAAAATAGTAAGGAGGGATGATAAGTGGCTAAAGCAAAAGCAAGAAAAACTAGAAGAAAAAAAGAAAGAAAAAACATTGAACACGGCTGTGCACATATAAAATCAACCTTCAACAATTCATTAGTTACTTTAACTGATGCTGTTGGCAATGCATTATCATGGTCAAGTGCAGGAGCATTAGGATTTAGAGGTTCAAGAAAAAGCACACCGTTTGCTGCTCAAATGGCAGCTGAAACTGCAGCAGGTACTGCAATGGAACACGGTTTAAAGAGTATAGAAGTATATGTAAAAGGACCAGGTGCAGGTAGAGAAGCAGCTATAAGATCTCTACAAGCAGCAGGACTTGAAATAACGTTAATAAAAGACGTTACACCAATTCCACACAATGGTTGCAGACCACCAAAGAGAAGAAGAGTATAATATATAAAAGCAGGAGGTGTTACTTAAATGGCTAGATATACGGGACCTGTATGTAGAATATGCAGAAGAGAAGGTATGAAGCTAATCCTTAAGGGAGATAGATGCTATACTGAAAAATGTTCGTTTAATAGAAGAGGCTATGCTCCAGGACAGCATGGACAAAGCAGAAAAAAACTTTCTAACTACGGAATCCAATTAAGAGAAAAACAAAAAACTAGAAAGATTTACGGAGTATTAGAAGGACAATTTAGAAAGTATTATGAAAAAGCTACTGTAATGAGAGGAATTACAGGTGAAAACTTGTTAAGACTTCTTGAAATGAGACTTGATAACGTAGTGTATAGAATAGGTTTTGGTGGTTCAAGATCTGAAGCTAGACAACTAGTAAATCATGGACACTTTTTAGTAAATGGTAAAAAGGTAGATATACCATCTTACAAAGTTAGTGCAAATGATGTTATCAGTGTTCGTGAAAAGAGCAGAGCTAGTGAAAAGTTTAAAGTTTTTGCTGAAAATCCTAGAACAGTACCTGCTTGGATGCAAGGAAGTACTGCAGATTATGAAGTAAAAATTATTGCTGAGCCAGCTAGAACTGATATTGATGTTCCAGTAAATGAAACATTAATCGTTGAGTTATACAGCAAATAAGAATGGTGATTAGAATGGAATCAGTTGCCCTCAGTATGTTATAATCCATTAAGGGAGGGTTCGTATGTTAGAGATAGAAAAACCCAAAATAGAATGTGTAGAAGCAGCTGAAGATGGCACTTACGGAAAGTTTGTAATAGAGCCGTTGGAAAGAGGATATGGCATAACTTTAGGTAATTCACTTAGAAGAATATTAATGTCATCTTTACCTGGTGCTGCAGTAAGTTCGATAAAAATTGACGGAGTTCTTCATGAGTTTTCTACTGTTTTAGGAGCTAAAGAAGATGTTACAGATTTAATACTGAACATTAAAGGATTAGCATTGAAAATGAATGGAGATGGACCAAAGACAATATATATTGATGCTAAAGGACCAGGAGAAGTAACTGGTGCAGATATTACCTGTGATGCAGATATGGAAGTTATTAGTAAAGACTTACATATAGCAACATTAGACGATGATGCAAAATTATCTATGGAAATCAACGTAAGTAGAGGTAGAGGATATGTTGCTCAAAGTAAGAACAAAAGAGATGACATGCCAATAGGTACTATACCAGTTGACTCTATATATACTCCAGTTAAAAGAGTTAATTTTTCAGTAGAAAACACTAGAGTAGGTCAAATTACTGACTATGACAAATTAACAATTGAAATATGGACTAACGGAACTATTAAGCCTGAAGAAGCGATTAGTCTTTCAGCTAAGATTCTTATTGAACATTTCAAGTTATTTATGACTCTTACAGACCATGCTGATGATGTTGAGATTATGGTTGAAAAAGAAGAAGATAAAAAAGAAAAAGTTCTTGAAATGACTATTGAAGAATTAGATCTTTCAGTTAGAAGCTATAATTGCTTAAAGAGAGCAGGTATAAACACTGTTCAAGAGTTAACTGAAAGAAATATGGATGATATGATGAAAGTTAGAAATTTAGGTAAAAAATCACTTGAAGAAGTGCAAGAAAAGCTTGAAGCATTAAGTTTAGGCTTAAAGAAATCCGATGAGTAAAGGAGGATGAAACATGGCACAACAACGTAAGTTGGGACTTCCAACTGATCAGAGAAGAGCTATGCTAAGAAATTTAGTAACTAGTTTCTTAAAAAATGGTAGAATTGAAACTACTGTTACAAGAGCTAAAGAAACTAAAAACATAGCTGAAAAGATGATAACTCTTGCAAAAAGAGGAGATCTTCATGCTAGAAGACAAGTTTTAGCGTATGTTACTGAAAAAGCAGTAGTTGAAGATCTATTTGCAAACATTGCTCCAAAGTATGCAGAAAGAAACGGTGGATACACTAGAATTTTAAAAATGGGCCCAAGAAGAGGCGACGGAGCAGAAATAGTTATACTTGAATTAGTATAATCACTTTATAAGGGGATTAAGTATTTCTAGCTTAGTCCCCATTTTACTATTATGTGAGATTATAATATGTAAAGGGGTGATTTTGTATATGAGCGAATATATGGTGAAGTGTAGCAATGTTACATATAAATATAATGCAAATGATCAAGATGTAAAGATTGCTGTTGATGGAGTTAGTCTTGACATAAAAAAAGGAGAATTTCTAGTAGTACTTGGGCATAATGGTTCAGGTAAGTCTACATTATCTAAACATATAAATGCACTTTTAGTTCCAACTGAAGGAAAAGTTTATGTAGATGATATGGATACTAGTGATGAACAAAACATATGGAAAGTAAGAAATAAAGCAGGAATGGTATTTCAAAATCCAGATAATCAGCTTGTTGCTACTATAGTAGAAGAAGATGTAGCATTTGGGCCAGAAAACTTGGGAATAGACCCAACTGAAATAAGAGTTAGAGTAGATGACGCATTAAAAAAAGTTAATATGTACCAATATATAAAGCATGCGCCACATTTATTATCAGGCGGTCAAAAGCAGAGAATAGCTATTGCTGGAATTTTAGCAATGAGACCGGATTGTATAGTATTTGATGAGCCTACAGCTATGTTAGATCCTTCAGGCAGAAAAGAAGTTATCAATACTATCAAGGAAATAAATTGTAAATACGGAATTACAATAGTGTTAATAACTCATTATATGGAAGAAGCTGTTGAAGCAGATAGAATAGTAGTTATGGATAAAGGTAAGATAGTACAAGAGGGAACCCCAAGAGAAATTTTTGCTAATGTATCATTAATGAAAGAAATTGGACTTGATGTCCCACAAATGACAGAACTTGCCTATGAGTTAAATAAAAGTGGAATTAATATAACTTCGGATATATTAACTATAAATGAGATGGTGGATGCATTATGTCAATTAGTATAGAAAATTTAAAATATGTATATATGCCTGGATCACCCTTTGAAAAGGTTGCATTAAATGATGTAAACCTAAGTATAGAAGAGGGTGAATTTGTCGCATTAATAGGACATACAGGTTCAGGAAAATCAACATTGATACAACATATAAATGGCCTGTTAAAGCCAACGTATGGAAAGATAATTATAGATGGTATTGATATAGCTTCTAAAAGTGTAAAATTAAGTAGCATTAGAAAGAAGGTAGGACTTGTATTTCAATATCCAGAGTATCAATTATTTGAAGAGACTATTGAAAAAGACATAGCATTCGGTCCTAAAAATTTAGGATTGAATGACGATGAAATAAATAAAAGAGTAAAAAAAGCTATGAAAATAGTAGGATTAGATTATGATGTATATAAAGATAAGTCACCTTTTGATCTAAGTGGTGGTCAAAAGAGAAGAGTAGCTATAGCTGGAGTTGTAGCTATGGAGCCTAAAGTTCTAATCCTAGATGAGCCTACTGCTGGATTAGATCCAAAAGGTAGAGATGAAATCTTAGAAAGAATTAGAGAACTTAAAGCAGAGTATAATATGACAATAATACTAGTTTCTCATAGCATGGAGGATGTTGCAAAACTAGCAACACGAGTATTAGTAATGCATGATTCAAAGTGTATCTTAGATGGCACACCAAGTGAAGTATTTAAGGAAATAGAAACATTAGAAAGAGTAGGGCTTGCAGTTCCACAAGTAACTTATTTAGTGCGGGAATTGAGAAAGAAAGGATTCAATATATCAGAAGATATATTTACTATTGAGCAAGCCAAAAGTGAAGTATTGAATTTTTTAAAGGGAGCTAATAATAATGATTAAAGATATTACTATAGGTCAATATGTACCAGGCGAGTCTTTCATTCATAATTTGGATCCAAGAGTAAAAATATTGCTGTCGATGATATTTATAATAGATCTATTTATTATAGATAATTTTCAAGGATATGGTTTTATTTTAATATTTACAGCTATTGCTATAATTATTTCTAAAGTTGATATTAAGTATATATATAAAGGGGTAAAACCGATACTTATTCTTTTATTAATAACAGCACTTTTAAATATTTTTATGACAGGTGGTTCTGCTGGAGAAGCCCCTCTCTTACAATGGGGATTCTTAAAGATATATAAACAGGGATTAATTCTAGCAGGATTTATGGTTATTAGACTAGTTTTTCTAGTAGTAGGAACATCACTACTTACTCTCACAACTTCACCAATTGAGTTAACTGATGGCTTAGAAAAACTTCTAAATCCCTTTAGAAAAATTGGATTGCCAGCCCATGAGCTAGCTATGATGATGACTATAGCTTTAAGATTTATACCAACTTTAATGGATGAAACGGACAAGATAATGAAAGCACAAATGGCAAGAGGAGCTGACTTTGATTCAGGTAACATTTTTAGTCGAGCTAAAAACTTGGTTCCATTATTAGTGCCATTATTTATTAGTTCTTTTAGACGTGCTGATGAGCTTGCTATGGCTATGGAAGCTAGATGTTATAAAGGCGGAGAAGGAAGAACTAGAATGAAAATATTAAAATTAGGCAATAGAGATTTTATTGCAATTACAATAATGATTATATTAGTAGTTCTTTCTATATTGAGTAGAAGCTTTACTTAGATATATTTATTTTAGTGGAGTGTTAAAAGTGAAAAGAAATATAAAACTTACTATCGAGTATGATGGAAAAAATTATTCGGGGTGGCAAAGGCAGAAAGATGTCATGACCATTCAACAAAAGATTGAAGATGTGATTTCAGAAATAACCAGAGAAAATATTGAAGTAATTGGATGTAGTAGAACAGATTCAGGAGTTCATGCTAAGGCATTTGTATGTAACTTTATTACTGAAAGTACTATACCATCTGAAAAGTTTAAGCTTGCAATTAATCAAAAGCTACCTAAGGATATAGTTATATTAAATTCGGAGAAAGTAGATCTAGAGTTTCATTCTCGTTATCATAGTAAAGGGAAAACTTATTTGTATAACATACTAAATAGGCAGGAACGGCCAGTAATTAATCGAGATTATGTTTATCATTTTAATAAGAATTTAGATATAGATTTAATGATTGAGGCAAGTAAATATTTTCTTGGAACTCATGAGTTTGACTCTTTTAAAAACATAGGAAGTTCAGTTCAAACAACGGAGAGAACTATTTACAACTTAAATATATATAAAGATGAGCAGAATATTAAAATTCAGGTAACTGGAGATGGCTTTCTTTATAATATGGTTAGAATTATGGTAGGTACACTTTTAGATGTTGGTATGGGTAAAATTCCACCAAATGCAATTAAACATATAATTGCAGCAAAAGATAGAACAAAAGCTGGCAGAGCTGTTCCAGCACAAGGATTATATTTGCAACAAGTGTACTATTAGTAATGAATGAGAGAATTATAAAAAAATTAATATTTATTACTAAAAGATGTGTTGACACACCCGGCTAATTGTATTATAATAATTTTTGTTGTAAATAATAAGATATTATATAAGACCATAGTCCTGGTCTTGATATAGAAGAGATTAAACATATACGTAATAGGAAAAGTTCAAGGAGGGAAAATGATGAAATCATACGTTGCAAAAACAAATGAAGTTCAAAGAAAATGGTATGTTATTGACGTTGAAGGAAAAGCATTAGGAAGAGCAGCTAGTCAAGTGGCTACAATTCTAAGAGGAAAAAACAAACCAGAATACACACCAAGTGTTGACACTGGAGATTTTGTTATAGTATTAAATGCTGACAAAATTTTATTAACAGGAAAAAAATTAGATCAAAAAATGTTAAGACATCATTCATTATATCCAGGCGGATTAAAGGAAGTAACTTATAGAAAAGCATTAGAAAGCAAACCAGAATTTGTTTTCCAAGAAGCTGTAAGAAGAATGCTTCCAAAAGGACCTTTAGGAAGAAAAATGCTTACTAAATTAAAAGTATATAGAGGTTCAACACATGATCAACAAGCTCAAAAACCAGAAGTTTTAGAGTTAAAATACTAATATAAAGAACTGAAAGGAGGATACATATAGATGGCTAAAGTTCAATATTTTGGAACAGGAAGAAGAAAGAAATCAGTAGCTAGAGTTATACTTGTACCTGGAGATGGTAAAGTTACAATAAATAAAAGAGATGCAGAAAACTATTTTGGATTAGAAACTCTAAGATACATTGTAAACCAACCATTAGTTTTAACAGGATCTAAAGACAAATTTGATGTAATAGTAAATGTTCATGGTGGAGGGTTCACAGGTCAAGCTGGAGCTATAAGACACGGAATATCAAGAGCACTAGTAAAATCAGATGAGACTTTAAAACCAGAACTTAAGAAAGCTGGTTTCATGACAAGAGATCCAAGAATGAAAGAAAGAAAGAAATACGGTCTTAAAAAAGCGAGAAGAGCACCACAGTTCTCAAAGAGATAAAAAGTTTATATTCAAAGCAAGAAAGAGAACTCTTTCTTGCTTTTTATTTTTCATAGAATACTAAATTGACTCAATCTAAGAACTTATTGGGGGGAGGTTATGGATATAGTAAGTATGATAATAGGATTCATTGCTGGATTAGGACTATTTCTTTATGGAATCAAATTAATGGGAGAAGGATTAGAAAATGCAGTTGGAAATAAGATAAAGACTTTTTTTGATAAGCTAACCTCCAATTCTATAAAATCTGTATTAACAGGTGCCGGCATTACTTCACTCATACAAAGCAGTAGTGTTACTACGGTAATGGTTATTGGATTTGTTAATGCAGGCTTAATGAGTGTAAATCAAGCAGCAGGAGTTATAATTGGAGCTAATATCGGTACAACAATTACTGCTCAAATTATGTCATTTAAATTAGGCGAGTCTTTATTACTATTTATCGGAATAGGTTCTTTTATGGTATTTTTTTCAAAACAAGATAAAGCTAGAGAAATAGGTAAAATTATATTAGGACTTGGTATATTATTTTTAGGAATGAATTTTCTAAAAGATACAATGGAACCATTAAGTAGATCAGATTATTTTATAAACTTAATGATTTCACTAAAGGGAAATATATTTTTAGGAGTTTTTGTTGGTATAATTATGACTGCTTTAATACAGAATTCATCAGCTACGACAGGAATACTTTTAGCTTTAGGAGAGATTGGTGTATTACCTATAGAGGTTGCAGTACCTATACTGTTTGGCAATAATATAGGTACATGTACAACAGCGCTAATATCCAGTATAGGAACAAGTGTAGAGGCACGTAAAACGGCATACATTCATTTACTATTCAATGTTATAGGAACTATAATATTTATACCACTCATTCCAGCAATGCTTTATATAATTATTAAGGTAAATCCTCATAATATATCAAGACAAATTGCAAATATTCATACAACATTTAATTTAATAAATGCAATTATAATGACTCCATTCATTAGTGGTTTAGTATTTTTATCTGGTAAATTAGTAAAGGGAAATGATAATTATACATGTGTAAAAATGACACATATAGATGATAGAATACTAGAATCACCTATAATTGCTGTAGGACAAGCTATAAATGAAATTATAAGCATGGGTAATAAGGCTAAAGAGAATTTAATTATAGCTGTAGAGGCTTTTAGTAATGATAACGAGGAATTAATAAAAAAAGTGTATGAGAATGAAAAGACTATTAATCTTTTAGAGAACGAAATTACTATATTCTTAGTTAAGTTAGCTAGTACAGAATTAATTCAGCAAGAAAAAAATAGAGTCCTTAATATGTTTCATGTTATAAATGATATTGAAAGAATAGGAGACCATTGTGAAAACCTGGCTGAATTAGCATCAGAGAAAATAAATAAGAGAATTACTTTTTCTAAAGAGGCTAATGAAGAGTTGAATAAAATATATAATTATGTGATAGAAGCAGTGAGTACAAGTATCCTTAGCTTCAAAGAAAATGATATTAACAAGGCAGAATTAACACTAGAGATAGAAAGTAAAATTGATAAGCTAGAACAGAAACTTAGAATAAAGCATATATCTAGACTGAATGATGGAGAGTGTGATGCATATTCTGGAGCAATATTTTTAGATATCATAAGTAACTTTGAGAGAATAGGAGATCATGCTACAAACATTGCCGAGTATGTAAGTGGTAGTGAAGTAGTATATAAGAATAGTAAGTTCTAAGCTTTTCTATATACCTAACATAAAATAATTAAAATATGGATATTTTTATGCTATTTATAATTTTATTATTAATTTTTTATTTTGAAAAAATTACATAAAGTAATTAATAACAGTAATGGACAAAATAAAAAGAGCACTATGTTAGGAGGAGTAAATATGAGGATAATAAGAAGATTAAAAATAGAATTTAACATAATAATATCAATTATAATCGCTATGATGCTTTTTAGCATTAATAGCATAACAGTTAAAGCATATATGGAAGTAGATAATAATAATGAAAAGAAAACTATCCTGATAGATCCAGGACATGGAGGAATTGATGGAGGAGCTGTTTCAAAACGAGGGACTATCGAAAAAAATATTAACTTAGAAATATCTAGAAAGTTAAAAAAACAGCTGGAACAAAAAGGTATTGAAGTTATATTAACTAGAGAAACAGATATGGGATTATACTCAGATGTAGGAAGAATAAGAGATAAAAAAAATGAAGATTTGAGAAATAGGTGTGGGATGAAAGAAAAAGTTAATCCAAGTGTATTTATTAGTATACATTTAAATATGTTTCAGCAGAGTCAATATCATGGTGCTCAAGTTTGGTATGGTAGAGAAGGGGAAGATGGAATACTTGCTCATATAATCCAACAAAACTTAATAAGAGACTTAGATAAAACTAATAACAGAAAAGAGAAATGTGCAAAAGGAGCATATAAATTATTAAGATGTCATGAAAATATCCCATCTGTCTTAATTGAATGTGGATTTTTATCAAATGCCAATGAAGAAGAACAATTAAAAAGTGATGAGTATCAAGAGAAAATAGCTAAATCAATAGCAGATTCTCTTGAGGAGTTTTTCAATATGAAAAGAGGTAAAGAAATAGGTAATGATTTAAAGCATAATGAAGAAGTGTATGACAATGACATATATGATGAATTAGATGAAATATATACAAAAATACAGCAATAAGATATAATCGACATATTTCCAGGGAAATATGTCGTATATATTTAAATGATTGAACAATAATAACTTTTATATTGAAAAGAATATAAGGTAAAAGAATAGGTATTTTTATTACTACTTAATAATTTTAGAGAAAAGAGTTATTGATTAAAAACTACATATATTATAAAGTAATATTATATATTATGAACATGAAGGGAGGTAACCTGATTAATTTCAATTAGGTTTAAATCATATGAGAGAAATAAATATATCACAAATTATAGAGAGTATAAAGAGAATGTGCATTACATCAAATTATTATTTAACTGAAGACATAAAGGATGCATTGATTAAGGCTCATGAAGATGAGACATGGGAATTAGGTAAAAATATCTTAGAAAAAATCAATACTAATATTAGTATTGCAGAAGAAGAGCAATCTCCAATTTGCCAAGACACTGGGATGGCATGCGTATTTGTAGAAATAGGACAAGAAGTTTGTGTAGTTGGTGGAATATTAGAAGAGGCTATAAATGAAGGTGTAAGAAGGGGATATGAAGAAGGATATTTAAGAAAATCTATAGTAAGAGATCCTCTTAGTAGAATAAATACTAAAGATAATACACCAGCTATGATATATTATGATATAGTTCCAGGAGACAAATTGAAACTAACCGTAGCACCTAAGGGATTTGGTTCTGAGAATATGAGTAGAATTAAAATGCTGAAGCCTTCAGATGGGGTAGAGGGAATTGAAAAGTTTGTATTAGATGCGGTAAGAGATGCAGGACCTAATCCTTGTCCACCTATTGTAGTGGGAATAGGTATAGGAGGTAACTTTGACAAAGTAGCATATCTATCTAAAAAAGCTTTAATAAGACCTATAAATATTAGAAACACTAATCCTTATTATGAAGCTTTGGAAAATGATTTGTTGAAAAAGATTAATAGTATGGGTATAGGTCCACAAGGCTTTGGGGGGAAAACTACTGCATTAGGTGTAAACATAGAGACCTATCCAACACATATTGCAGGATTACCTGTAGCTATAAATATTAATTGTCATGTGACAAGACATGCTACAGAAGAAATATAATAAAAACTAATTATACAAGTAGGTGATAAGATGGAAAAAAGTATAACAACACCATTAAGTGAGGATATAATACATACGTTAGTTGCGGGAGATGCTATTCTTATTAGTGGAACTATATATGCTGCAAGAGACGCTGCACATAAAAGATTGATGGAATTAATTGAAGAAGGAAAAGAACTACCTATAGATATTAAAAATCAGATAATATATTATGTTGGACCTACACCTGCAAAACCAGGAAAAGTTATAGGGTCAGCAGGACCAACTACAAGCTATAGAATGGACTCATATACGCCTAAATTATTGAATCTAGGGTTAAAAGGTATGGTAGGTAAGGGCGAAAGATCACCTCAGGTTATAGAAGCTATTAAAGAGAATGGCGCAGTATACTTTGGAGCTATTGGTGGAGCGGCAGCATTAATAGCTAAATCGATTATTAACTCAGAAGTTATTGCTTATGAAGATTTAGGTTCAGAGGCAATAAGAAAACTTGAAGTTGTTGATTTACCAGTTGTAGTTATAATTGATAGTAAAGGAAATAATCTTTATGAGATTGGACAAAAAGAATATTTAAAAAGCATTTAATTAGTAACTATTGATATATAATAACATTATACTAATTATAAAGTATTTAATATTATACTACAAAATAGTATATACTCAACATCTATAATAGCAAGGGGGAATAGAAGAGATATTAATCTTTTCTTATATGTCATGTCCAATGATTTTCAAGAGAGTATCATAAAAAAGTATAATGCGCCTTTATTAATCTTAAAAGTTAATTATCCTGGGATTAATAAAGATAATGATATAACTAATAATATAATTGAAAGTATAGATGAATTGCTCTCAGATATCTTTAGTATATTTATAAATTTTAAAATACTAAGAATTACTAGAGAAGGGCCTCTAGTCTTGATGAGTATTAATAAAGATGCTGTTGAACTAAAAGATATAGCAATACAGATTGAGGATAAACATATTCTAGGCAAATGCGTTAATATAGAAGTGTTTGATATTAACATGAATAAACTGAGCAGAACGCAGCTAGGATATGAGCCTCGTCAGTGTTTTATATGTGGTGATGATGCAGGGATATGTATAGAGCAAGATAAACATAAACGAGATGAAATTGTAAAGTATATAGTTAATAAGTATAGTGAATATATGGAGAGTTTCCATAGAAAAAAGGAGTAGAAAATTTAGGTTTTCTACTCCTTTTAATTTATAGATTAAATGTAATTTATATTTGATCAAGCACCATTTGAGCTATATTATTTGAGTGGTCTCCAACTCTTTCAAGATTAGTTAATAAGTCAACAAAGATTGCTCCGCCTGCGGCATTACATGATCTATTATTAAGTCTATCAATGTGTTCTTTTCTTAACTGTTCTTCCATGCTATCAATTTTACCTTCAATTTCTATAACTTCTTTAGCTAGTTTAAAATCAAAAGTTTCTAGAGCAGAAATAGCACTTTCTACAGCATTTTTAGTAAGAGCATACATAGCTTTTATATCAGCAACAGCATCTTCAGAAAAGTCTGGTTTATCCTTTATTTTATGTTCAGTTAATTCTACGATATTCTTTGCATGATCACCAACTCTTTCAACGTCACTAACTACGTGGAAAAGGGATGTTGTTAGTTGAGATTGTTCTTCAGATAAATTGGTGTGTGCTAAGAAAACCATAAAGTCTGTTATCTCTCTTTGAAGATAATTAATTAATTTTTCTTTTTCTAATACATGTTCAACTAGACTCTCATCATTATTAAGGAAAGATTGCATACTAGTCTCTAAATTATTTAGAGAAAGTTTTCCCATTCTTACAATTTCCTTAACTACTTGCCCAACAGCTATAGATGGAGTTTCAAGAAGTCTTCTATCTAGATATTCTAGAGAGAGAGCATTAGGATCTTTATCCTCGCCAGGGATTAGTTTATTTACAAATTTAACAAGTATGCCTATAAATGGAGCCTGTATTATTACATTACTTATATTAAATAAAGTATGGGCATTTGCTATTTGTCTTGGAATATCCCCTCCAAGCATAGGTATAAATCTTAGTACAAAAGGAAGTCCAGCCATAAATAAAAGCGTACCTATAGTATTAAAACAAAGATGAAATAGGGATGCTCGCCTTGCATTCTTATTAGTTCCAATACTTGCAAGTAGTGCAGTAACACAAGTACCAATATTATCACCAAAAAGTATTGGTAGTGCAACAGTTAATGGAAGTGAGTTGTTTGAAGCAAGAGCTAAAAGTATACCTATAGTAGCACTACTACTTTGAACTACAGCAGTCATACCTATTCCTACAAAAACTCCTAATAGTGGATGTTTTCCTAAAGTTAATATAAGATCTCTAAATTCTTGTAGTTCACGTAGAGGTTTCATGGAGCCTTCCATCATAGACATACCTACGAATAAAATACCAAATCCAAGAATAATATCTCCAAGATCTCTAGTCTTTCTCTTCTTTGAAAATAGTACCATAGCTGCTCCTATAGCTAGAATAAGAGGAGCTACATCAGTTAGTTTAAAAGCAATTAATTGGGCAGTTATCGTTGTACCGATATTGGCTCCCATAACTACTCCAGCAGCTTGAAATAAACTCATAAGACCAGCATTAACAAATCCAACAGTCATTACTGTAGTAGCACTACTGCTTTGAATTATTGCAGTAACACCTGCTCCAACTATAATAGCTAAAACTCTATTACTAGTAAGTGCTTCTAGAATTCTTTTTAGTTTATCACCAGCAGTTTTTTGAAGTCCATCACCCATGAGTTTCATTCCATAAACAAATAGACCGAGGCCACCTAATAATTTAAAAATCATTATAAAATCCATACTTAATCTCAATCCCCCGTATAATAGTTTTGTTAAAGCAGTGTTAATTACGTTAAGATTTTAGCACATCAATGTTAATTTTATATTAAGAAACAAAAAAAATAAAGAAAAAATTAAAAAAAATTATAAATTTGTCGAAATTTTATGATGATCAAAATATATTCAAGGAACATTTTTCTTTTATATAACTTTTGAGGTATAATATTCGTATAGATTAATAGGCAGGTGGAAGGGGGAAATCACTTGTTCAATAGTGAAGAAGATGTGACCTTAGTTCAGGAAGTTCTTTCAGGAAATGTAAAAAGCTTTGAAGATGTTGTAAATAAATATGAAATAGTTGTAGTGAGATTTGTTTATTCTATGATAAAAGATAAGCAATTAGCTGAAGATATAACTCAAGAGGTATTTATTTCTGTATATAATAAGCTTTATACATTTGATAGCAATTATAAGTTCTCAAACTGGATTTTAAGAATAGCAAAAAATAAATGTATAGATTATGTAAGGAAATATAAAAAACTTAATGAGGATAACATTGATGAAATAATTAATATAAGTTCAAAGGAAGCATCACCAGAGCAAACAATTATATTTAATGAAACAAAAGAATCAGTAGAGAAATATTTATCAAGTTTAAATCAATTAGATAAACAAATAATTTCGCTAAGGTATTCTCAAAATATAACCTTTAACGATATATCAAATATATTACAAATAAGTGAATCTTCTGTTAAGAGAAGATATTATAAAATAAAAGATCAATTTAAAAAATACATAGAAGTTAATGAGAAGGGGTGTGAATATGAACTGTAGTATATTCACAGAGAATTTAAATAAGTTCATAGAAGAAGACATAGAAGAAAATATGAAATATCAAATGGAAGAGCATATGCTTAGATGCGATGCATGCAAACAAATCTATGAAGAAGAACTATTAATAGAAAAAGCATTTATAGAATCTTTAACCTTAGAAGATATCAATTTTACTAGCCAAAAAGAAGAAATAATGAGCAAAATTGATACAGATAAGTACAAAAATTGTGAACCTAAGAAATCGGATAGAGGCTTATTAAGATATATTAAAATAATTGGTCCCCTTGCGGCAGCTGTATTATTTGTAATGTTAGTAAATCCAATATCAAGATTTAAGGTAATAGATGAAATTTCAGCAGGAAAAAAGGAAAATTTAGAG
Organism: Clostridium sp.; assembly: GCA_036677665.1. Classification (GTDB taxonomy): domain Bacteria; phylum Bacillota; class Clostridia; order Clostridiales; family Clostridiaceae; genus Clostridium_H. The sequence goes on from JAVBVX010000072.1 coordinate 28,228, forward strand.
AAAATAGCTATAGAAGATAAAAATAATATTTTAAGTACTGAACAGGCTCAAAAAGTACAAACAAGAAATACAGATGAGAAAAGTGATATTAGAGATGAAATTAGTTATGAGATAAGTATTAAAGATGAAACTTCTAAATTATCACAGGAAAATAATTTAACATTGAATAATGTAGAAAACACTACAGAATCTCTACAAGAAGAATTAAGGGATAATAGCATCAATAGCTCTATTAATAATATAAATAACGATGGAAATAATATTGAAGGTTCATCAGAGAATGGAGAAATGGCTAATTTAGATGCACCAGATTATGTATTATCAGAAAAAGAACTAGATAATACAGGAGACAGTAAAGAGGAAGAACCGATAAAGTCTCTTACAGGTGCAAATATTAATTTAATGCAAAGTATAAGTTTTAGTAGAGAGATCAGCTTAGATAGAAATACAAGTAAATCTTTAGATAAAGGGATAAAATCCCCTAATACTAAATTAGTGGCTTCATTAGCTAAAAAGGAATATACCTCTGTAGAAAAAATTTACGTAGAAAATCTAGTGAAAAAAGAAGTATGGTCATTAGATACAAAATTACAAAATAGAAATGTATTTACTAGATTTATAAAATGGGCTGATAATGAAAATTTATTTTTAGTAATTGACGAAATTAAAGAAAATGTGGTTACTTCAGAAGAAGTATATGTTTTGAACATAAATAGTGGCAATGCAATACAAGTATATAAGATAATAGATAATTTAAAAAAAGTTGAAGATATAAATATAGTTAATAATGTAGATATTGAACTTAAGCTTAGTAACGTTAAGAACGATAATAAAAATAATACTTATATGGAAAGATATATGATAAATAATTTTTTCATTACCGAAGATTAGTAGGTATAGAAGAGTTTAGTGGAGGTATTATATGGAAAACAAAATAAGAAAGCCTATTTATAAAAAAGTATTAATTAGTTGTATGTGTTTACTAATGATATTTTCTGCAATAACCTTTACTGGTTGTTCAAAGAAGAATGAAGTAAATGAAAATCAAAAATTAGAGACAAATAAGAAACCTAATGCAGAAGAAAATACTAAGAATGAAACAGAAGATGATAAAGTAGAAGATAATAATAATGAAAATAAAGCAAATGAAGAAAATAAAGCAAATGAAGAAAATGAAAATATTCAACCAACAGCTACTAAAATTAAGTTTGTGAAACACAAATTACAAAAGAGTGATGAGCCAGAGTTTTCTACTAAATTTATTAATTCAATAAATAATAAACTTAGCGCAGCTATAGAAGGTAGAGGACCTGATGCAAGTGAAGAAGGCGTAGGAAAAATATTTGTAAAAGAGTTATCAACTGGTGAAAAATGGGCATTAGAAATAGTTCCAGGAGAAGAACAAAATACTCCAAAGTCTATTGAATGGATAGATGATGAGAATATAGTAAGCATAATTGGATTAGGTTATGGAACTGTATCAGTAGGTGGAGATTTGTATAAAATAAATGTTAAGACAGGAAAAGTGGTGAGTATATATAATACTGGTAGTCATAAAAAACAAGTAATATCAGTTAAGAAAAATAATAATAAACTAGAACTGCAGATACTAGTTTATGATGATGAAGAACTTATAAAAACTCACACAGAAATAAAAACTATAAATATACAATAAACCCTAGGGAGATTGGAAATAGTTATATGGATAAGGCTAGGAAGTTATATGTAAAAGCTTTAAATAAATATCAAAGTGGATATATTGATAAAGCAATAGCTTTATGTGAAGAGTCTATATCATTAAGCATGAGGAATACTGCTGTTATAAATCTTAAGGGCTTATTATATTATCTGAAGGGAGATTTAGAAGGAGCACGTTCTCTTTGGAAGTTAAACTATGAAGTAAATAATGATGAAGTAGCAAGAAGATATCTCCAAGGATTAAAGGAAGATGAAGAGAGGTTTTCACTGTACACCTCTGCTATATCATTAATTAATGAATTAAATATAAAAGAAGCTCTAACACTACTTATAAAATGTAGAGAAAGCGACTATAACTCTATAAATATTAATAATGCTATTTCTACATGCTATATAACTTTAGGTCAATATGAAGAAGCGATTACTTATATAAACGAAGCTTTAGAAATAGATAAAAAGAATGAAATAGCTCTTAGTAATAGAAAAAATCTTATTAAAAATGGAGTAAATAAAAGCAAGCTTCTCAAAAGCAATAATTTGAATAAAAGTTTACTAATAGGGATAATAGCATGTATATTTATAAGTCTTTCTGTGTTTGGAATAGGCAAGTTTAAAAAAGATATACCAGAAATTCAAGAGGCTAAAAATCCTACTAATATAAATGTAGAAAATAAATCGAATGAGAGTAATACAACTAAGGATGAGTTAGAAGATAAATTGCAAAGTAAAAAAGAAGAAAATATAGAATTGCCAAAACAAGAGAAAATAATTCTTGATGAAGAAGAGATAAAAGATTTATATATTCGAGGTAGAGATGAATCTAATAATAATAAAAATTATGATGAGGCTATAGAGCATTTATCTAAAGCTTATGAGTATGGCAAGAGTAGTTATCTTTATCCACATATACTTTATTCACTAGGCTCTGCTTATGATAATAAAAAAGATACTAATGAGTCTATTAAATATTATATAGAATATGTAGATAAATTTCCAAAAGGAAATTATATGGAAGAAGTATTATATAGGTTAGTTCTTATAAATAAAGATATGGATTTAAATAAATCTAAAGAATATGCTAGAAGACTATCTATAAATTATCCTGATTCACAATACAATAATTCAGTTATAAAGAATATACTAGATAAGAAATAAATTTAATTTGTAAAGTTGCTATTTAAAAAGAATTTTTATTGGGTACAATAATATAAGATAAAATAGTCTAGATTTATTTCTTGACTAAAAAAAATATTAGTTGTAATATAATTATATACCCCTTATAGGTATATAAAAGATTATTGGAGGGATAGCAAATGGTAAGAGAAATATCAGAAAGAAACTTTATACAAGAAGTAATAAACTCCGAAAAAGCTGTTTTAATAGATTTTTGGGCACCATGGTGTGGACCATGTAACATGCTAGGACCTGTAATAGAAGAGTTATCAGAAGAAATAGGAGAAAAAGCTAATTTCTTTAAAGTTAATGTAGATGAAAATCCTGCAATAGCACAAAAATACAGAGTAGCTAGTATACCTAATATTATGGTATTTAAAGATGGGGAAGTTGTTGAAAATGTTGTAGGATTTAGACCAAAACAAGATTTTGTAAATATACTTGGAAAGCATATATAAAGACAAGACCGACAATACATATGTGTTGTCGGCTTTGCTTATTTGGAGGTGTATAAGTTGAGTGAAAGATATGATATAGCTATTATAGGTAGTGGACCAGCAGGACTTGAAGCAGCTATAAATGCTAAAATAAGAAATAAAAATGTAATAATTTTTGGTAGTAAAGAAATTAGTCCTAAAGTACTTAAGGCTCCAAAAATAAATAATTACTTAGGTTTCTATGATATAACTGGTGAAGATTTAAAGAACAAATTTCAAGAACATATTAAAAACATGGAAATTGAAATAGTAGAAGAAAGAATAGACTCAGTATATGCTATGGGAGAATACTTCACTCTAATGGTAAATCAAAATATGTATGAATCTAGAGCCGTAATTATAGCAACTGGAATTGAGTACGGCAAATTACTAAAAGGTGAGCAAGAGTTTTTAGGAAAAGGCGTAGGATACTGTGCAACTTGCGATGCTCCATTATATAAAGGAAAGAAAGTAAGTATCATCGGATATAATAAAGAAGCAGAAGAGGAAGCAAATTTTGTTAGTGAACTTGCATCTGATGTATTCTATATTCCAATGTATAAAGGTGATTTAAGTTTAAATTCTAATATAAAAGTTTTAAGTGATAAACCTATGGAGATAGTAGGGGATGACAGAGTTACAAAGTTAGTATTAAAAGATAATACAGTAGAAACAGATGGAATATTTGTTTTAAGAGATAGTATATCTCCAGGACAATTAGTTCCAGGATTAGAAATTGAAAATGATCACATAAAAGTTGATAGACATATGAGAACAAATATAAAGAGATGCTATGCTGCAGGTGATTGTACTGGAAAGCCTTATCAGTATATAAAATCTGCCGGAGAAGGTCAGGTAGCAGCACTAACAGCAGTTGAAGAATTATAATATAGAGAACACCAAGGTAATCTACTACTTCAGATCACCTTGGTGTTTGTATTTTTAGAATATCTATATTAAAAATTTTATACTATTTTAGTTTACTATGAAAAAGACATGATTGCCAATGACCTTAGAGTTCTGTTTATCTATATTCTTCATCCAAGAACAGGTTGCTATTTTTGGATTATAAAAGAATACAGCATTTCCAGTAGGATCTTTACCATGTAAAGCATCCATTACAGCACGATAAGAATTTTCGTCTGGAGTAACATTTATCATTCCGTTTCTAACACAAGAAAAAGCAGATTTTTGTTTAATTACACCTTGAATATTATCAGGAAATTTTCCATCTTTAAGTCTATTTAATATAACAGATGCCACAGCAACCTTACCTTCATAAGGTTCGGCACAACTTTCAGCGTAGACTATCTGTGCCATTAAATGTACATCTTCATTTGTAACATTTATAGTTCTACCTCTAGCATTAAAAACAGTTATGACTTGAGATTCTTCCTTTTGACTTTTAACATTTATAGTTCTGATGCCAGAATTAAAAACAGTTACTACTTGAGATTCTTCCTTGTATAAGTATTTTGGATCAGAATTACATATCATTTTAGCATTGGCATAATAAAATGAAGATGTCAACATAGAAAGCATAATAGTTATGCTAACTAAAAATTTTTTCATTTTTACTACCCTCTCCTTATAAAAATTATGGAATTTTAGTTTAAGTAGGCTAATGATATTGTACCCAGTGTAAAAAAAATAATTCAAAAAATAATTAATTTTAACAATAGAAACTTGCTAAAATCCCATGATTTAGCAAGTTTCTATAGCAAATTATAAACATAGTTACACAAAAATTATTTAGAAGATAGGGAATTTTCAAATTGCTTATGTAGCATTGTAAAGCTTTTATAGTTTTCATCTATAACCTTTAATTGGTTATTTGATTGAGAATAAAGTTTATCTAAAGAATCTTTATTTGATATATCAGCTGCAATGGTAAGTTTTTCTGTTTTGATGGCATATTTCAAATTTTGCATATATAAATCATAATCAGATAATAACTTTGTAAAAGCTTGATAAATAGGTAAAGCTTCTTTGGTTATATTTAGATTTATAGTACTAGTTTTAATGTTTGAAAGTTTAGACTCCGCTAATGATATATTATTTAGTAAAATATCATATCCAGCTATATTTTTTCTAGCATTTAATACACTAGGCATATAATCCTTTTTTATTTCATTAAACTGATTTAGCATTTCATTTAGCGATTTAAAAAAATCTTTATTTTGAGTTGTTAAAATTTGTTTATCAATATTTAATCTAACTTGTCTTTGAGTAAACAGGACAGTATTATTTATTAACTCTAGAGTTTCTTCAGGAAGAGTTATATTTAGATCTTTATTTGATATTAAAGCATAATAATTTAAACAGTCATCTCTATATTTTTGCAGCTCAGATATTGAGTTAACTAAATCTTTATTCTTAGTGTCTTTAACTATATTAAGGATTTCCTTATATATTTTTATATTATTATCTAGTCCAGCTAGTAGGATATTATGATCATCCTTATATTTATCAGCAGTAATAAGATTTTTTAACTTAGAATAAGAAGTTTGTAGTGTTGAAATAGAATTAGATATATTATCTAGTATTTTCTGTGTATCAATAGTAGTACCTTTAGTAAAGTTATTAGACTCTTCATTTATCTTATGTATATTGATTAGTTCGGATTTCACCTTAGCGTGATAGATAGAATAAGACTTACTTATAAAAAAGTGATAAGTACCATAAAAAACCCCGAGTCCTAGAATAAGAGCAGAAATCACAATGATTATGATATTTAGTACTTTTTTATCTAGATACTTCAAAATATCAACTCCTTCATCAGCTTTCTGTATTTTAAATTTGAGTAAATATTACCTTAGTATATCATAAATTTGTATACGTTTCCTACAGAACTTTTATTAAATATTTTATTAACAAAAGCATATAGTTATTATTAATAATATAACAATGGTGTATAATTATAGTATATATAAGAGTAAAGGGGTGAAAACAGTGGAGTTATTTCATATCTTAATAAATACTGTAAAGAACATTAATGGATATGTAATATTAGATATTATAGTGGTATCATTTATTTTTTATAAGTTTTATATGTTAATGTATGAGACTAGAGCTGAACAATTATTAAAAGGAATTTTACTTATAATTTTACTTATACCAATAAGCAGATTACTACATCTTACCACATTAAATTGGATATTAAATAAAACTATAACAATAGGAGTGCTTTCTTTAGTTATTATATTTCAACCTGAAGTTAGAAAAGCATTAGAACATATAGGTAGAAGTGCATTTATAGATAAACATATATTCGAAGATGAAGGAAAAATAGAGGAAATAATAGCAGGAATAGCTGAAGCAGTAGAAAGTTTATCAAAAAGTAGAACTGGAGCACTTATAATAATTGAGCAAACTACGGGTTTGGGAGATGTAATAAGTACTGGTACCAAATTAGATGCCATTATATCGACTTCATTACTTGAAAATATATTTGTTGTAAATACACCTCTACATGATGGGGCTACAGTAATTAGAAATAATAGAATTGCAGCAGCAGGATGTTTTTTGCCACTTACAAGTAACAATACTATTAATAAGCAATTAGGCACAAGACATAGAGCAGCTATTGGAATTTCAGAAGTTTCAGATGCATTGATTATAGCAGTATCTGAGGAAACAGGAGTAATTTCTCTTGCAGTTAATGGTAATCTTACTAGATACTATACAAAAGATAGACTAAAAGATATATTAATAAAAATTATTAAATATAGGCAAAGTAAAAAAGTTACATATAGGGAGAAGGTGAAATCTTGGTTCAAAACGGCAAGCAACAAATAATTATAAAAGTACTATGTATTATTGCTGCTTTTGTCCTATGGTTATATACATCAAATGATAATAATATAAGCACAACTTACAGAATATCTAATATCCCTATTGAGATTATTAATGAAGATTACTTAATAAAATCAGGATTAACACTTCTACCAAATCAAAGTTTTAGCACGTCACTTAAAATAACAGGAACTGCTTCAGATGTTTATGGGGTTAAGCCTGACCACTTTAAAATAATAGCGGACTTAAGTGTATATGCATTAAGAAAAGGAGACAATAGAATTCCTATTACTATAGTAAAAAGACCAGGAGTAGATATTAATATTATTAATGATGATAATATGTGGATAACAGCAAAGGTAGATAATTATATAGAGAAAACAGTACCTGTGCAAGTAAAAACAAAAGGAAATGTTAAGAGTGGATTTTATAATGAAAAACCTATTATAAAACCAGAAAGTGTATTAGTAAGTGGAGCAGAGGAATATGTGAGTTCAGTAACTCAAGTTATAACAGAAGTTGTATTAAATGATCTAGATAAAAGCTTAAACCTTACAGTACCATTAGAAGCTACTGATAAGATTGGACGAGATGTAAAGGATGTAAAGATACGTCCTGAAAAAGCTGAGATAATAGTAACAATTCAAAAAGTAAAGGAAGTTGGAATAAAGGTTAAGACTACAGGAGAATTGCCTAGAGATTTAGCATTAAAATCTATTAATCTTGTAAAAAGTAGGGTTCAGATAATTGGGGACTCAAAATATTTAGATAGTATTAATGAAATAGGTACAGAAGCCATTGACCTTAGCAAACTACAGGATGAGAAAACTAGTATTAGTGTAAAATTAAATTTGCCTAATAATATAAAGTTAGTAGAAGATAATAATGTTATTGAAGGCGAAGTTATATTAGATAGAATAATTCAAAAAACTTTCACTATTAATGTTAAGCCAGTAAAGCTCAGAGAAGGACTCAGTGCTAAGCTAGAAGGCACCAGTACAGTAATTTTAGTATCTGGGGGAAAAGATGCAATAAATAGATTAGACAGTAGTAAGCTAGAAGGTTATATTAATCTAGATACTTTAGGAAAAGGAGAATATAACTTACCTGTAATTATAGATATTTCTCCAATAGTTAATATAGTATCTCAAACACCTAAGACTATTAAAGTCACTATTGAGGAAAATGAAAAAGAAGATGAAGAAGTAAAGGAATAATAAAATAAATAATCTTTATAGAAAGTTATAGCAATCATATACAAATGATAATGGAGGATATATATGTCGATTAGAATAAATAATATAAATTTAGATATAGAAGAAGACATCGATTTATTAAAGCAAAAATCAGCGAAAAAGTTAAGAATAGATAAAGCTAGTATTAAAGGTTTAAAAATAATAAAAGAATCTATAGATGCTAGAAAAAAGAATATTATCAAATTTACTTATAGTGTAGAAGTAGAATGTGAAAATGAAGTTAAAGTAGTTGAAAGAGCAAATGACAAGGATGTAAAGCTAGAAAAAGAGCAGATAGTAGATGAAATTATGCAAGGTAGTAAGAAGTTACATCAAAGACCTATAGTGATTGGAATGGGACCTTCAGGTATGTTTGCGGCTCTTGTACTTGCACAAAATGGCTATAGGCCCATAGTAATAGAAAGAGGGCAAAAAGTAGAAGATAGAACAAAGGATGTAGAGAGCTTTTGGAAAAGTGGTAAGCTAAAGACTGAGTCAAATGTACAATTTGGAGAAGGTGGAGCAGGAACTTTTTCAGATGGTAAACTAACAACTAGAATTAAGGATTCACGATGTGATTTTGTTTTAAGTGAGTTTATTAGCGCAGGTGCACCAGAGGAGATTGCCTATATGGGTAAACCTCATATAGGAACAGATATATTAAAGGAAGTAGTAAAAAACATAAGAGAAAAAATTATAAGCTTAGGTGGAGAAGTAAGATTTAACAGCAAGCTAGAAGATATAAAAACTAAGAATAACAAGATTACAGCAATAGTTGTAAATGGGGAAGAAATTCAATGTGAGGCGTTAGTACTAGCTTTAGGTCATAGTGCAAGAGATACTTATGAAATGTTATTTAATAGGGGAGTTTTTATGACTCCAAAGCCTTTTGCAATAGGAGTTAGAATAGAGCATCTCCAAAGCTTTATTGATGAAAATCAATATGGAAAATTAGCAGGACATAGAAGACTTAAGGAAGCAGATTATAGATTATCACATACAAGTACCAAGACAAATAGAGCTGTCTATAGCTTCTGTATGTGTCCAGGTGGAGAGGTAGTAGCAGCAGCTTCAGAGGATGAAAGACTTGTAACTAACGGTATGAGTAATTATGCAAGAAATAAGGAAAATGCTAATTCGGCTATTGTTGTTACTGTTGGTGAAAAAGACTTTAGTGGAGATACTCCTTTAAAAGGAATGGAATTCCAAAGACACTATGAAAGTCTTGCATATAAATTAGGTGGTGGAGGACATATAGCCCCTATTCAATTAGTTGGAGACTTTCTAAATGATAGAGTATCTACAAAACTCGGAAGAATAAAACCGACTTATAGTCCAGGATACCACTTCGAAGATTTAAGAAAATGTCTTCCAGTAGGAGTTATAGATACTCTAAAAGAAGGACTTACAGAGTTTAACAGAAAAATTCGTGGTTTTGCAGAAGATGATGTGGTTATGACTGGAATTGAAACTAGAACCTCAGCTCCAGTTAAGATTGAAAGAAATGAAAAATTTCAAAGTATTTCTCTTGAGGGTTTATATCCTTCAGGAGAAGGAGCTGGTTTTGCTGGAGGAATAATGTCAGCAGCTGTGGACGGAATAAAGGCTGCTGAAAATATAATTAAAGAATACGCCTCATTATAATGAGGCGTATTAATGAGTCATGAAATAAATATATACAATAACTATAAGCATTTATATGAGGAGAGAAGTTTATGATTAATAGTTTCGATGAAATTCTCGAAAAATTGAAATTACAACAGACTAGAACAGTAGCAGTGGCAGTAGCACAAGATAAGCCTGTGTTAGAAGCTATAAGAGATGCTAAAAAGAATAATATAGCAAATGCAATACTTGTAGGAGATAGAGAAGAGATACTTTCCTTGGGATTAGAAATTGGAATGAATATAAATGATTTTGAAATTATTGAAGAGAAAGACCATAAGAGTGCAGCTTTAAAGGCTGTAGAGCTAGTTTCAACTGGAAAAGCGGATATGGTTATGAAAGGTTTAATATCTACAGCAGATTTTTTAAGAGCTGTATTAAATAAAGAATTAGGACTTAGGACTGGTAGGCTTATATCTCATGTTGCTGTTTTTGAAAATCCTAAGATAAATAGATTATTATTTTTAACAGATTCAGCTTTTAACATGTACCCAACCCTGCAAGATAAAGTTCAAATTATAGAGAATGCTGTAAAGGTAGCTCATGCTGTTGGCATAAAAAAACCTAAGGTGGCTCCTGTGTGTGCAGTAGAAGTTGTAAATGTAGATATGCCTGCTACTGTCGATGCAGCAAGTTTATCTAAAATGAATGATAGAGGACAAATAAAGGGATGTATAATTGATGGGCCTTTAGCTCTTGATAATGCTCTATCTGAGGAAGCTGCAAAACATAAAGGAATAGATGGACCTGTAGCTGGGAAGGCAGATATACTTTTAATGCCTAATATAGAATCGGGAAATATAATGTATAAAACGTTAACTTATACTTCAGATTCTAAGAATGGTGGAATTTTAGTAGGAGCATCGGCGCCAGTTATTTTAACTTCAAGAGCGGATACTCCTGAATCTAAGATGTACTCTATTGCCTTAGCAGCACTTGTATCAAAGAATATCAATTAATACAATAAATCACTTCATATTTTATAAATATTCATTTTTAATAAGTCCAAAAACAACTCTGAGCTTGATATATAAGAAACAATATTGATAGAGGGGGAACAAATGTGGGACATAGGTTATTAGTAATTAATCCAGGATCTACATCAACTAAAATTGGAATATATGAAGATGAAAAACAAGTATTAGAAGAAACTATAAGACATTCCTTAGAGGAAATAGGTCAATATAATAATATTTATGATCAATTTGAATTTAGAAAAAAAGTTATACTAGATATATTAAAAGAAAAAAATATTAAGATAGATACTTTAGATTCAGTAGTTGGTAGAGGCGGGCTTTTAAGACCCCTGGAAGGTGGAACCTATGCTGTTAATGAAAAAATGATTGAGGATTTAAAAATAGGAATTCAAGGACAGCATGCGTCAAATTTAGGTGGTATTCTAGCTAGAGAAATAGCAAAGCCATTAAATATACCTGCATTCATTGTAGATCCTGTTGTAGTAGATGAAATGATTGAAATAGCTAAAATAACAGGACTACCAGAAATAAAGAGAAGAAGTATTTTCCATGCATTAAACCAAAAAGCAGTTGCAAAACGGTATGCTGAAGAAAATAATAAAAAGTATGAAGACGTAAATTTAATAGTAACCCATATGGGTGGAGGAGTATCTGTAGGTGCTCATAAGAATGGAAGAGTAATTGATGTAAATAATGCTTTAGATGGAGAAGGGCCATTTTCACCAGAGAGAAGTGGGGAAGTACCTATTGGAGATTTAATAAGGGCTTGTTATTCGGGGAAATATACAATAGAAGAGGTAAAGAAAAAGATTAGTGGGGGAGGCGGAATTGTAGCTTACCTTGGAACGAATGATTTTAAAAGTGTAGAAGCTATGATTGAAGAAGGAAGTACTAAAGCTAAGTTAATATTTGATGCTTTTATATATCAAGTATCAAAAGAAATAGGTAAGCTTGCAGCAGTACTTTCAGGTAGAGTAGACTCGATAATTCTTACAGGTGGTATTGCATATAGTAAAAATGTTGTGAAGTCTATAGCGGAGAGAGTGGCATTTATTGCTCCTTTAACTATTTATCCAGGAGAAGATGAACTATTAGCCCTAGCTAATGGAGCTTTAAATGTATTAAAAGGAAAAGAAAATATAAAAGAATATTAAGATGAATATAACTAAGCCAAGAGATTAAAACAATCTCTTGGCTTTAAATTTGTATATGAAAATGTAAGAACTTTGATTATAAAAACTAAGTAATATATAATATAATTTAAAAAAGGGGTTATATAAATTAAAATGTATACGATTACTTGAAATATATACGATTACTTAAAGTAACACTTATGAATAAAATGTATAGATATTTAGTAATGGATACTTTTAATCTTATAGAAATTGGGTGATAAAACTTGAGCAGAATAAGAATTTTTGTAGGTCATTTTGGTAGTGGAAAAACAGAAATATCAATTAACTATGCAATAAAACTCAGAGAGCAAGGTAAAAAAGTTACTATAGTAGATCTAGATATAGTTAATCCATACTTCTGCATAAGGGGGATAAAGGATCTTTTAGAAGAGAAGGGGATAAGGGTAATAGCATCTAAAGCAAGCTATATGAATGTAGAGCTTATGGTAATACCTCCAGAAGTAAATACAATTTTTAATGATAAAAGCTCAGAGATTATTATAGATGTAGGGGGAGATGATGCAGGTGCATTAGTGCTAGGGCGATATTATAAATACTTTTGTGAAGAAGAATATAATATGTATTTTGTAGCGAATAATAATCGTCCTTTTACATCAACTTCAGTAAGTACAGAGGAATATATAAAAGAAATTGAAAAATCTTCTAGACTTAAAATAACCCATTTAATTTCAAACACGAATTTATCTAGTGAGACGACGGCTGAACATATTTTAGATGGAGATAAGATTATTAATGAACTATCAAATAGAATAAATATTCCTTATAAGTATACAGTATGCGAAGAAAATTTATCAGATAAATTAAGCGGAAAAGTAAGGGGAGAAATATTCCCTATTAATATTTTTATGAAAAAGCCTTGGGAGGAGTAAAAAAAATTAAATAAGAGGAGGATGGATATTTATGCCAAGAGTTACCTTTAAGGAAACTAGGTGCAAGGGATGTGGACTGTGTATAAATGTATGTCCTATGAAGATTATAAAATTTTCAGAGATTTTAAACGAAAAAGGATATCATCCAGCTACCATTACAGAGGAAGCAATGACTAAGTGTATTGGATGTGCTTCTTGTGGAAAAATGTGCCCAGATTGCGTAATTACAGTTGAAAAGTAGGGGGTATAGGTATGAGTGACAAGGTTTTAATGAAAGGAAATGAAGCTATAGGAGAAGCAGCAATAAAAGCAAATTGCCAGTGTTTCTTTGGTTATCCAATAACACCTCAAACTGAGGTAGCAGCTTATTTGTCTAGAAGAATGCCGAGTCTTGGAAGAACCTTTCTTCAAGCTGAAAGTGAAATTGCAGCTATTCATATGGTATACGGTTGTGCTGGAACAGGTACAAGATGCATGACATCCTCTTCAAGTCCAGGAATCAGTTTAAAGGCTGAGGGAATATCCTATATGGCTGGGGCGGAGCTACCCTGTGTCATTATTAATATAGTTAGAGGAGGCCCAGGGCTTGGAAGTATACAACCATCTCAATCAGATTATTTTCAAGCTACAAAGGGAGGAGCACACGGAGATTTTTATATGCCAGTTTACGCTCCAGCCTCTATTCAAGAGATGGTAGATTTAATACAAGAAGCCTTTGATGTAGCTGATATATATAGAACACCTTGTATGATAATGGGAGATGGTATGCTGGGTCAGATGATGGAGCCAGTAGAATTTAAGGAAAGAGTAAAAAGAGAGTTACCTAGTAAAGATAACTGGAAGGCAGAGGGACTTAGAGGAAGAGAAAAGCACCATGTTATAAATTCACTATATCTTCAGCCAGAGAAGTTAGAACAGCATAATATGCGTCTCTTTGAAAAGTATAGAAACATAAAAGAGAAGGAAGTTAAGTATGAGGAATTTAATTGTCATGAAGAGAATGATTTAATTTTAGTTGCATACGGAACTACATCAAGAATATGCAAAAATGTTATTAAGAGCGCGAAAAAGGAAGGAATAAACCTAGGTCTAATTAGACCCATAACCTTATGGCCTTTCCCAGTAGAAGCTTTTGAGGACACTATTAAAAATACAAAGTATGGATATTTAACAGTAGAAATGAGTCATGGACAGATGGTTGAAGATGTAAGATTAGCTGTAAATGGTAGACAACCAGTTGTGTTTTATGGAAGGGCAGGCGGAATGGTTCCACATCCAGAAGACATATTAAATAAGGTGAGGGAAATTATAGGGGGTGGAAGATAGTGAGTATAATATTTGAAAGCCCAAAAGCACTATTAGATGTACCTACTCATTACTGTCCAGGATGTACTCATGGAGTCATTCATAGATTAGTAGCAGAGGCTATTGATGAGCTGGGAGTCTTAGATAAAACCATAGGAGTAGCTCCCGTTGGATGTGCAGTGCTTGCTTATGATTATTTTGCCTGTGATATGTTTCAGGCAGCACATGGAAGGGCTCCAGCAGTTGCCACTGGTATAAAAAGAGCCAAACCAGATTCTATAGTATTTACCTATCAAGGAGATGGAGATTTAGCGGCTATAGGAACAGCAGAGATTGTTCATGCAGCTACAAGAGGAGAAAACATAACTACAATCTTTGTAAATAACTGTATCTATGGAATGACTGGAGGGCAGATGGCTCCCACAACTTTGCCAGGACAAATAACTGAAACATCTCCTTATGGAAGAGATGTAAAAACATCAGGATATCCAATTAGAGTATCAGAAATGTTAGCAACATTAGAAGGAGCGTGTTATGTAGAGAGAGTATCTGTAGATAATGTACCAAATATAATGAAGGCTAAAATAGCTATAAAAAGAGCTTTTCAAAATCAGCTTGAAGGTAAGGGCTTTTCACTAATAGAAGTACTGTCAATATGCCCGACAAATTGGGGACTATCACCTGTAGAATCTATGCAGTGGCTTCGAGACAATATGATACCTTATTATCCTCTAGGTATAAAAAAGGATTCAACTAGGGAGGGGAAGTAGCATGAGATGTGAAGAGATTATATTTGCAGGTTTTGGTGGGCAAGGAATTCTGCTTATGGGTAAATTTCTAGCCTATGCAGGAATGGATAAGGGTATGAATGTATCTTGGCTCCCTTCCTATGGTCCAGAAATGCGGGGTGGTACTTGTAATTGCTCTGTAACTATATCAGATGAATCTGTAGGTTCACCTATAATTACAAAGCCATCAACTATAGTAGTTATGAACAGACCTTCCTTAGATAAATTTGAACCAATGCTAGCATCAGGTGGACTTTTAATAATGGATAAGGATATTATAGATAGAGAGGCTACTAGAGAAGATATTAGAATAATAAGTATTCCAGCTCAAAGTGAGGCAGAAAATATAGGCAGCGAAAAGGTAGCCAATATGATACTTCTAGGGGCTTTAGTTAAAAATACAGAAATAGTATCTATGGAAGAGATTTTAAAAACATTGAGAAGTTATGGTAGGAAAGAATTTAATGATATAAATGAAAAAGCTATTTTAAAAGGAGCAGAATACGGAATATAAAAACTTTGGAGGCATTATAGAAAATGATTTTAATTAAAGATGCAGAAATATACTCACCAGAATATTTAGGTGTAAAAGACCTGTTGATATGTGGAAATAAAATAGAGTATATAGGGGATAAAATAGAGATTTCAGAAAAACAAGTACCTATTGAAATTATAGATGGCACAAACAAAATTCTCTTTCCAGGCTTTATAGATTCTCATGTTCACATCTTAGGTGGGGGTGGAGAAGGAGGTTTTAAGTTTAGAACTCCTGAAATCAATGTTAAAGATATAATAGAAGGAGGAGTTACAACTGTAGTTGGATGCCTTGGAACTGATGGAATAACAAGAGATATAAGAGGACTTATTGCTAAAGCTAGAGGACTTGAGGAAGAAGGGATAAGTACCTATGTATATACAGGATCTTATAAAATTCCAGTAAAGCCACTTATGTCTAGTATAGAAGAAGATATTATTCTAATAGATAAGATAATAGGGGTTGGAGAGGTTGCTCTATCAGATCATAGAGGGTCACAACCAAGCCTAGAAAGGTTTATAGAACTAGCATCAGAAGCAAGAAGAGGAGGAATTCTCTCAGGAAAAGCTGGTATTGTTAATATTCATCTTGGGGATGGTAGAGAGGGACTTAAATATTTAAGAGAAGCAGTGGAGAATACAGAGATTCCTATAACTCAATTTCTGCCTACCCATATAAATAGAAATGAGAAGTTATTTAATGAAGGAATAGAGTACGGAAAGCTAGGCGGAAGAATAGATTTAACCACAAGTACCACTCCGCAGTTTTTAGCTGAAGGAGAAGTTAAATGTAGTAGAGGACTTAAAAGGATATTAGACAGGGGAGTAGATATTAAAAACATAACCTTTTCTTCAGATGCACAGGGAAGTCTTCCTATATTTAATGATTTAGGAGAATGTATAGGGAGTGGTGTTGGAAAAGTAAGCTCCATGTATAATGAAGTACGTGATGCTATTCTTCAGGAGAATATAGATATTAATAAGGCTATAAAAGTTATAACTTCAAATGTAGCTGATATTTTAAAGCTTAACAAAAAGGGTAGAATAAGAAATGGAAATGATGCAGATATAGTGATAATTAATAAGGAAGATCTAAAGATTAATAATGTAATAGCTAAAGGAAAAATTATATTTGATATATGAGTAAAGATAGATGATTTAAAAATTTAAAGTTAATACTATTTAAATTTAGTATTATAATATTGGAAAATCTACTCATATTGTTAAAAGCTTAATTATGTAATATAATTAATAGGAATGTATAAAACATAAAAGAGAGGTAACAAGATGGGTAGATTATTTGGAACAGATGGAGTTAGAGGGATTGCAAATGAAGAATTAACTGCTGACCTTGCATATAAACTAGGTAGAGCAGGTGCTTTTGTATTAACAGAAGGAGCCCATAAACCTAAGATTTTAGTTGGAATGGATACGAGAATATCAGGAGACATGCTTGAAGCTGCATTAGTATCTGGAATTCTTTCTGTGGGAGCAGAAGCTATATGTGTAGGAGTAGTTCCAACACCAGCTATAGCATACCTTACAAGAGAATATAACGCAGATGCAGGAGTTGTAATTTCAGCTTCTCATAACCCAGTAGAATATAATGGAATTAAGTTCTTTAATGGAAACGGCTATAAATTAAGTGATGACCTAGAAGATAAAATACAAAGTATAATAGAAAATAATTTTGAAGGTGTTCCATCACCAACAGGTGCTTTATTAGGGCGAAAGGTTTTAGGACAAACTGCATTAGAAGATTATATTGAGTTTGCTAAATCCACTATAGATGGAGATTTAAAAGGACTTAAAATAGCTCTTGATTGTGCAAACGGGGCATCATACATATCTGCTGTAGAATGCTTTACTAAGCTAGGGGCAGAAGTTCATGTTATAAATAATAAACCTGACGGAATAAATATAAATAAGAACTGTGGATCAACACATCCAGAAGATCTTATGGAGTATGTTGTAAAAGAAGGTTGTGATTTAGGACTTGCCTTTGATGGAGATGCAGATAGATGTCTTGCTGTAGATGATAAAGGAAATCTTATTGATGGTGACTTTATAATAGCTATTTGTGGAAAGCATTTAAAAGAACAAGGAAAACTTAAGGATGATATGATAGTAGTTACTGTTATGAGTAACTTAGGACTAGATATAGCCTTTAACAAAGAACAGATATCTACAATAAAAACAAAAGTTGGAGATAGATATGTTTTAGAGGAAATGGTTAAGGGTGGATATAAACTTGGGGGAGAACAATCAGGACATATAATATTCCTAGATTATAATACAACTGGAGATGGTCTTGTAACAGGACTTCAAATTGCAGCAGTTGTTAAGAAAAGTGAAAAGAAGTTATCAGAACTGGCTTCAATGATGACTAAATTACCACAAGTGTTAGTTAATGCAAAGGTTCCAAATAACATGAAAAATATCCATGAAGTGGACAAAGAGATAGCTGAAGAGATAAAAAAAATTGAAGAGAAGTTCCATGGCTGTGGAAGAGTTTTAATAAGACCTTCTGGAACAGAACCTCTAGTTAGAGTTATGATAGAAGGGGAAGACCAAGCAGAATTAGACAACGTGGCACATGCTTTAGCTAAGATGATTGAAGAGAAAGCTAACTAATTTGAATTTCAGCAATAAATATATGTGATAATCCTCCAAAAAACTTTCGTAAAATTAAAGAGACTAAGGCTATACTTATCTAAAATTTTCTAACGCTTTAAATGCATCATCCTAATGCTTAAAGCTGAAGCCTCCTCCATGAGGCTTCTACGAAAATTTTAAAACGTCTAGCTAAGTCTCTTATTTAATTTTACTCAAAGCTTTTATTAACAATTATTACATACAAAATAAAGCTGAAACTCAAATTAGTTTAATATATCTTTAATAAATCTCAAATATATCATTAGGAATGCAGGATTTTTTAACAAATAATGAATTAAATATGAAACAACATTAAATACATTGACGTATAATATAATGTAAAATATAATGTATAGGAAGCTTGTCTAGAAAAAGAAAATTTAAGAGGAGGGACAAAACTCGTATAATAGAAATAGAAGCGCCAGAGCTCAATGAGTTGACGAGGGTGGGGAGTATCGAAGTTTCGGCGGATGCCCCACGGTATTGTACTACCGATAAAGACTAGCAAAACTGAAAAGCAATTTTCAGCACAAATCTAGTCAGGTACATCATCAATTACAAGCTTCCCTGAGATTACACAAAAATTTCATCAAAAGGGAGAGTACAATAATATGTGCGGAATAGTAGGATATTTAGGTAGTAAAAAGGCAGCAGATGTTTTAGTAGAAGGATTATCAAAGCTTGAATACAGAGGTTATGATTCAGCTGGTGTTGCAGTAATAGAGAACGGAACAGTAACTGTTCAAAAATGTAAAGGTAGACTTTTGAATCTTGAAGGAATACTTGAAGGACAGCAGTTAAATGGGAACATAGGTATAGGCCATACAAGATGGGCAACTCATGGAGCACCATCAGATTTAAATTCTCATCCACATACTAATGAAACTGAAACTATTGCTGTTGTTCACAATGGTATTATAGAAAATTATATAATTCTTAGAGAATGGTTAATGTCAGAAGGATACAAATTTCAATCAGAAACAGATACAGAAGTTATTCCTCATCTTGTAGACTATTATTATGAGGGAGATTTATTAGAGGCTGTAATGAAGACAATAAAAAGATTAGAAGGCAGCTATGCTATAGGGGTAATCTGTAAGGATGAACCAAATAAGCTTGTATCAGTTAGAAAAGATAGTCCTTTAATTGTAGGAGTTGGTGAAGGTGAAAACTTTATAGCATCAGATATTCCTGCAGTATTAAATCATACAAGAGATGTATACTTACTTGAAGATAATGAATTTGTTGTTTTAGAAGAAGACAAAGTAACTATATATAATACTAAAAAAGAAGTAGTTAATAAAGAAATATATCATGTAACATGGAATGCAGATGCAGCTGAAAAAGGTGGATATGAACACTTCATGTTAAAGGAAATTCATGAGCAACCAAAAGCAATAAAAGATACTTTGACATCAAGAGTTGTTAAGGGTCAAAAGATTAACTTAGATAGTATAACACTTACTAAAGAGCAAATAGCAGAAATAGATAAGATTTATATAGTTGCTTGTGGAACTGCATATCACGCAGGAGTAGTTGGAAAAAACCTTATAGAAAAGCTAGCTAAGATTCCAGTAGAAATTGATGTTGCATCAGAATTTAGATATAGAGAACCACTTATAACTGACAAAACATTAATGATAGTTATAAGTCAATCTGGAGAAACAGCAGATACTCTAGCAGCTTTAAGACTTGCTAAATCTGAAAATGCAAGAGTTATAGGAGTTACAAATGTAGTTGGAAGTGCAGTATCAAGAGAATCAGATGATGTATTATATACTTGGGCAGGACCAGAAGTTGCAGTTGCGTCAACGAAGGCTTATGTGACTCAGCTTATAGCAATGTATATAATTGCTCTATACCTTGCAGAAAGTAAAGAAAGTATTAGAAGTACAGAAATAGAAAAAATAAAATCAGAGCTTTTAAACCTATCAGAAAAAACAGTTGAAGTGTTAAATGATAAAGAGAAGATAAAAGAATTTGCAAAGAAGATATGCATGGATAAAGATATGTATTTCTTAGGAAGAGGACTTGACTATGCAGTAGCAATGGAAGGTTCATTAAAACTTAAAGAAATATCTTATATACACTCGGAAGCGTATGCAGCAGGAGAATTAAAACACGGACCAATAGCTTTAATTGAAGATGATACAACAGTAATTGCTCTTGCAACTCAAGAACACTTATTTGATAAGATGCTAAGTAATATCAAGGAAGTAAAAACAAGAGGAGCAAAGGTTATAGCAATTGCTATGGAAGGTCACGATGTAATTGAAAAAACTGTAGATGAGGCTATGTATATTCCAAGAGTTATGCCTATTGTAGCACCGATTCTTTCAGTTATACCGCTACAGCTTTTATCATACTATATTTCTATAGAAAAAGGCTGTGACGTTGATAAGCCTAGAAACTTAGCAAAGTCAGTTACGGTTGAATAGGGAATAGTGTCTCTTGAATAATAGTTGTTCAAATAAAAATAAACTTATTCAAAAATATAGAGAGAATCAGAATAGACACCTGATTTTCTCTTTTTGTGTTTGGGGATAAATTTTAATCATTTTCATACCACCGTTGAAACACATAAGCAATTAAAGCAAGGGTAATCATCACAAAAAACAAATTTAATTTGCTTATATTTGTATAATGAATAATATTCCTTGACTGCATAAGGGGTCTTATCAAAAAAGCATCTGCTCCATCAACTACTATATTTGTTAAAATGTATAGCCAGAATTTCCTATATGTAAAGTGAAAAATCCACAATGTCCCTATAAAAAATGTACCATATGCATAGCTCACATTTGTTATGTTACCCCAAGGAACTATAGGCACTAATAAAGTCCACCATTTATATACATAGGCGATTTCATAAACTATTGTTACTAACATTGAAGTAAATATTGTAGTAGCGATATATCGTTTAATGCTCTCTTTTTTCATAAGGAGCAAAGTAAACCATGGAGTAATTAGTAATGACCATAAAATTATCTTGTTAATCATGATTTTCTCACCACCTGTATTTTCATTTGAATTTATTATGGCATAGGGTTATTGTTTTATGCATATTATTCAAAAAAAAATAAACTTATTCAAAAATATAGAGAGAAAATCAGAATGAATATCTGATTTTCTCCTTCTGTGTTTGGAGAACATATAGATACATAGTTGACGTTAATATGAATAAATAATACTATTTTAACAATAACTAAATTAAGAGAAGGTGATATACTTTGAAACAAAAATTAGATCGTTCTTTAGGTATGTTTTCTTGTATTACTATTGGTGTAGGAACGATGATAGGTTTGGGAATTTTTGTGCTTGCAGGAACTAGTTATGAAACTTCAGGTCCAGCAGCTTCCTTATCCATATTTTTAGCAGGTATTGCTGCTCTTTTTACAGGTCTTTCTTTTGCAGAACTAGTAACAATTATTCCAAAGTCAGGAGGGGGATATATTTATGTTGGTGAGGCTACTGACAATGGTGTATTAGGTTTCTTGTGTGGATGGGGTATGCTATAGTATGTGGACCTTTTGCTATGGGATTCGGCAAATTCCTAAACTGCTTTTTACCATTTATTCCTCAAATGGTAGGTGCATATTTGCTAGTTGCCTATGTTATATTTACAAATATTAAAGAAGTAAAAAAGTCAGGAAAAATTCAGGATATTATTACGGTAGGATTAATAATTTTATTATTAGTATATATTTTTTATGGAGTTTTTCATGTAGATTTGAATAATCAACTCCCATTCTTTCCTAAGGGAGTTACTGGTATGCTTAATTCTATGGGATTTTTATACACGACTTACATAGGCTATGATATGATTACAACGGTAAGTGAAGAGGTTATAGACCCTAAAAAGACTATCCCAAAAGCAATTATAATTTCTACACTATTTGTTATTTTTATTAAAACAGCAACCTTCTTTGTAGGAAGTGGAATTAGCCATTGGAAAACGTTAATTCCAGCAGTTACAAAAACTCCTTTGACAGATACGGCTGTTAAATATAGGTGGGGTTGCAGGAGGATATCTCTTTGCTTTAGCGGGGATATTAGCTACGGTATCATCTATTAACACAACAGTTATGGCATCTTCCAGAACTTCTTTTGCGTTATCTAGAGATCATAAGTTTCCTGGAATATTTAAAGTGATTAATACTTCTACAAAAACCCCTATAGTCTCTATTTTAGTAACAGGATTAATTGTACTAATTTCTGTAACTATTCGTGACTTAAAACATATATCTAATGTTACAAGTATTCTTGCTTTAACAGGACATAGTTTGGTTAATGTCGCATTAATAATTTTTAGACAGAAAGAACCAAATGCTGAGAGAAAATTTAAAGTTCTCCTATATCCGCTTACGCCAACTTTAGGAATAGTATTGAATGCATTTTTAGTTTTACAATTGGCATATTCGGATTTTATTGCATTATTAGTTCCCTTTGGTATTATTCTCTCAGGGTTGCTTTACTATTATATAGGTATACCTAAATTACAGAAGGCTCCTAAAGGAATTTCATCTCTAGATATACCGGTTTTAGATATAGACGCTGATGAATTAGATAATGAGGCCCGAAAAGTATTCATTCCTGTATCTAATCCTGAAACGATAGATACGTTATTGTTCTTTGGACAAAAAATCGCTGAAAGAGAAAATAATACAACTGTTATTCCAATATATGTTACAAATGTACCATCCTTTACACCAATGGATTCAGCAAATAAGGAATTAAAAGAACGCATAAATAGTCATGATATAATTTTAGATAAGCTGAATAAGTATGAGATGAAAAATAAATCCTTTGTGAAGTCTCTTGTTGTTTTTTCTAGAGATATTTCTCATGGAATACTATCTAGCATTGAAGAGGGAAAAGCATCTTTAATGATTATGGGATGGCACGCTTCGAGATTAGCTCATAATGTACATGGAAGTATAGTACCTAAACTACTTCAAAAGGTTCCTTCAGATATAGGTATATTAAAGAGCAATAATTTAAAAGAAGTTAAGAAAATATTGTTTCCATATGGTGGAGGAAAGTATTCACAATTAACAGCTCCCATTGTAAAAAGAATTGCTGATGCTTTTGATGCTGAAATTACTGTGATGAGAATTGTTGATGAGTTGTATAATGAAGATGAATTAAAAGAATAGATGAATTTATCTATAAATAAATTTGGTTCAGATACAAGTATTAAGATTATCGAAGGAGTTTTAACAGATGAAGTTGTTAAATTCTCTAAGAATTATGACTTACTTATCATGGGAGTATCTTTGGATTGGGGAATAAAAAAGTATGCAACAGGATTCCGTTCAGATGAAATTATAGAAAAGACAAAGTGTTCTGTTATGGTAGTAAAAGCTTACCATAATATATTACAACGAAAAGATTTTCGTAGATATGTCCATCGGTTAAGGGAGTTAATCCATAAAGCCTAATAAGAATAGATAATCTAAAAGTCATGAGAAGATAGCAGCTGTAAGACTGTATACTCATGATTTTTTTTGTTGTGGAAATCTGGAGTAATATTTGTTTAATATTGTAAATAATACTTAATTAATGTTAAGATATAACATATAAGTGTAATATAGTTTAATATATAATGTTAGATTAATTTAATACTATAACATACTATGATTAATTTACCAGGAGGAATATGTATGAGTAAAGAAAGACCTTTAGGAGTCACTTTAATTGGAGCTTTTTATGTTTTTGGTGCTTTGGGATTGATAGTAACATTGTTTACTAATACTATAGATCAATTTGGAATTGCAGCGAGATTTGGAGTTCCGAATATGCCAGAGAGTGCAATGACAGTAATAGTTTCAGTGATTTCATTAGTAATGGCCGCAGGATATTTAAGACTTGAGAAGTGGGGTTACTGGCTAATGATGACTTATTCTATATACTTTTTAGTAGTAAGTGTCATCTTGTCTAATCAATACAGTCAACAGCCTTTTTATGGAAATGTAACATGGTCAGTTATAGTATTGATATATACTTTTAAGAAAAGAAGATGTTTTTATGATAAAGAGAGTATTTAAACGGGGTAGGGTATATGAATAATGATGAAGTACGTGAAAAAGTTTAAGACAGCAACAAAGTATAAAAATATAGGGCGTATAATAATGCTATTTACTCCTATGCCTATAGTTGCATTTAATGGGGTAGTTAAGGCATAATTTTTGCCATAGCAGTTTATTTTTTACGTAAGTATAAGTGTCCTTCTTGTGGAGTTATATTTGATTATAGAGTAGAATCTCATAAACTAATATACTGTTCAAAATGCGGTAGAAAGTTACAGTAATATTATGTTATATGAAACAACATGAATTTTATAGGAGGTAATAATGGAAAAAAACAAGTTTAAAAAAGGTTATACGTGGGTAACAATTTTTTTTATTATTGTAATCTCTTTTGTTTATTTTAGTATTAATAAAGGAAGTCATCCATTTGAGCCTATAAATAAAATGAGAGATAGAGTTAAAAACTATGAATTTATTGCAACTAAAAAAACAGAAAATGGAACTATGGTATATTCAGTAGGTGAAGTAAATAGTAGAGCTGATAATATGTATTTTGTTGATATGGTAAAGAAATCACTAGTAGG
This sequence comes from Clostridium sp., assembly GCA_036677665.1. Taxonomy (GTDB): domain Bacteria; phylum Bacillota; class Clostridia; order Clostridiales; family Clostridiaceae; genus Clostridium_H. Next base: position 53,207 of record JAVBVX010000072.1, read on the forward strand.
GTATAAGTGGCTAGGTGGTGGAGGACATATCAATAGTGATATTAAAGAAAGTAAAGATTTTCTTTTTTCAGCACAGTTACTGAATGAAAATCAAAATATAAACCCAACATTGTTTGGAATTTTTTTTGATGAGAAAATTAGAGAGATTACTGTCCGAACAATAGATGAATTGGCAGAGTCGACCATTTATGATGGAAAAGATAAATGCGAAAATTTTTATGTTATCCCATTTACAAGGAATGTTTCTGAACAGCCATTTTTTATATTTGCAATTACATATGAAGATGGTAAAAGATTAGAAAATGTTATTACTAAGGATAAAGCTTCTGAATTTCAAGAAGGTAAAGCAATTTACTTCTATGAAAAAGATATGAAAATGTAAGGGAGATTTAACATATATAGTATTTTAATTTAGTGAGGTTTTTTATGAAGATTAAATCGAGAAAAATCAAGATTATAGGTAGGATATTTTCTATTATAATAGCTCTAACTATATCCTTTATATATCAAAACAACCATATCGGAATAAGTAACTATGAATATACTAACTCTAAAATTCCTAAGGGTTTTGATGGTTATAGAATTGTTCAAGTTTCTGATTTGCATAACAAGGATTTTAAAGGAAGATTACCTAAAAAAATTAAAGATAGTAATCCAAATATTATCGTAATTACTGGGGATTTGATTGATAGAAGGAATACTAAAATTGATGTAGTAGTAAAATTTATAGAAGAAATAGCTAACGTAGCACCTATATATTATGTAACAGGAAATCATGAACAATTATCAGTAGAATATGATAACTTAAAGAAAGAATTAATAAGATTAAATGTGGAAATCATTGATAATTCATATGTAGTATTAAATAAAAGTGGAGATAACATTGGACTAATGGGAATAGCTGATCCTGCAATACAGCAAGGGGAAAGTGACTATCTTTGGGATGATAGTAGTGAATACGTTAGAAGTAGCATCAAAGAACTAATTAAAGATATAGATACACATTTTAATATTTTATTATCACACAGACCGGAAAAGTTTAGTGTATATAAGGAGACGAGTATGGATTTAGTCTTTAGTGGTCATGCTCATGGAGGGCAAGTAAGAATTCCCTTTATTGGTGGAGTAGTTGCACCAAATCAAGGATTTTTTCCAAAGTATACAGAGGGAATACACAATGAAGGGGTAACATCAATGGTTGTCAGTAGGGGGCTAGGAAATAGTATTATTCCTTTAAGAGTTTTGAATACTCCAGAGTTAGTAGTGGTTAACTTGAAAAGAATATAGAGAGTGTAGCTACTATTTATAGAAAGTAAAAATTGTAACAAAAATTTTACTTACATCACTCTATTTTTATGTGCTAAAATACTAAAAGTACGAGTGATGTTTTTTTATTTATGGGGAAGGCAGTAGTTCCTATAGCAATAGATAAAGAGTGAAATTTTTTTAAATGAGAATATAAAAACGTTTACTCAAAAGTGATACGAATATTAAATTTTATTAACTCTAAGTGGGAGTAGAAAATGAATATATTAAATGAAAAAGTGGAGCATGTTAAATTTGGGTCTGGAATTATTACACAAGCAAATAGCAATAGAATATGGATATAATTTCAGTGGGAAACGACAGTAAGAGTATTTGTATATCCTGAAGTATTTAAAAAATTTATAAAGATATTGAATCCAGAGGTTGATAAAATCATAGAAGAAGAATTACGTATATATCAAGAGCAAATAGAACTAGAGATAGAGAGTAAGTTGAAAGAACGTGAAGAAGCAGAATTAGAAAGGAAAATAGCACAGTTAGATGCTAAAAAGAAAAAAGCTTCACCAAAAACAACATCAAGAAGGGATGTTAGGTCTAAATAAATATAAATAATGATAAAATTAAGGCAATAGAAGTAGTTATGAGTCAGATAGAAAAACAATTCGGAAAAGGTTCTATTATGAAACTTGGAGAAAGCGCAACAATGGATATAGAGGCTATACCAACAGGATGTCTAGCTCTAGACATAGCATTAGGGGTAGGTGGTGTGCCTATGGGCAGAGTAATAGAAATATATGGTCCTGAGTCTTTAGGTAAGACTACTGTTACACTACATATATTAGCAGAGGCACAAAAAAAAGGGTGGTATAGCAGCTTTTGTTGATGCAGAGCATGCCTTAGATCCAGCTTATGCTAGGAAGTTAGGAGTCAATATTGAGGACTTAATAGTTAGTCAACCAGATACTGGAGAACAAGCTTTAGAAATAGTAGAGGCCCTTGTAAGATCAAATGCTGTAGATGTAATTGTTGTGGATTCCGTAGCAGCACTTGTACCAAGAGCTGAAATAGAAGGAGAGATGGGGGATTCCCATATGGGGCTTCAGGCAAGGCTTATGTCTCAGGCATTAAGAAAACTTACTGCAGCAATTAATAAGTCAAAATGTATTGTTATATTTATAAATCAATTAAGAGAAAAAATAGGAATTATGTTTGGTAATCCAGAAACTACAACAGGTGGCCGAGCTCTGAAATTTTATTCATCAGTAAGGCTAGATATAAGAAAAATTGATACTATAAAAAATGGTGATGAATTTCTAGGAAGCAGAACTAGGGTAAAAGTAACAAAAAATAAGGTTGCTCCTCCTTTTAAGCAAGCTGAATTCGATATAATTTATAATCAAGGTATTTCAAGGGAAGGTAACCTTATAGATATAGCTGTTAATGAGGAAATAGTTGAAAAAAGTGGATCATGGTTTTCATATAAGGATATAAGACTAGGTCAGGGAAGAGAAAATTCTAAGATATACTTAAAAGATAATCCTGATTTAGCCAATCAGATAGAAAATTTAATAAGAGAAAAATATAATCTTCCATTAATAAAACATGCAGTTAGCGACAAAGGTAAGGATGAAGTGTAATTTATTATACTAAAGAACCCCCTATAGAGTAGCCCTTTTCTAAGGTGTACTCTATAGGGGATTACATTTATAGCTAATGATTTTGGACCTTTAATACATTTTTATTATATACTAGATTTCTATAACAAAGTCTTCTGAGTTATCTATATAATCAGATAGAACTTTTTCAAGGTTTAGAACATTTTTCATTTCATAATAACCAGACTTTTTATAAATGAAGTTAACTGCCTTTACTGCTCCAAGTGCGAAGGCTTTTCTTGAAAAGGATTCGTGTGAAATTTCGATTTTATCCTCTTCACCAACTATTAGAACTTCATGTTTACCAATAACGCCACCAACTCTGAAGGCGCTTATAGGTATTTCTTTTGAATTAGCAGTAGCATTTTTTAAAGACTTTTTAATCTCACCAGCTAGCTTTAATGCAGTTCCAGAAGGCGAGTCTTTTTTATGTTTATGGTGTGTTTCAATAATTTGAAAATCATAATTATTTAATATGCCAGAAGCAATATTGGCAAGAAGCATCATAACATTCACACCTACAGTAATATTGGGAGCAAATATAATACCGTTATGATATTTCCGTGGAAGAGCTTGAAGAGTTTTAATATTATCATCACTAAAGCCTGTAGTACCAATGAGCATATTAATTTTCATTTTAGCAAATATCTCAGCACTCTTCATAGTTGACTCAAAATTTGAGAAATCAATAACAACATCGGGTTTTAATTTGAAAATTACTTTTTCAAGTTCGGCTATAGAGTAGATTTCTATGCCTAAGTTATTTCTACCTAGAAGAGTTCCAAGGTCCATACCTATTTTGTTACTATTAGGACTACAAATTGCACCTACAAGTTTAATATTATCTTGTTCAAGCAAGACGTTGGCTATTTGTTGCCCCGTTCTTCCAATTCCAAGTAAGCATACCTTAATCATAAATATATCCTCCTTTTAGATGCTTGCGAGGTTAGCTGACGGATTCGGATGAAAGGAACTACCCTACCTAATATAATTAAGATTCACCCCGTTTAACTTGGTTCCCCCGCTCTATAAGATTCAGCATTTTAATTTTAATTTACAAACATCAGGTAACAACTTAATTATAATGTATAAGTTGTTTAAAGACAAGAAAAATACCAAGAATTTACTTAATGAAATAGTTGGAAAATCTTATTTGACATCCATATTGTTTTAATTATATTTTTATCGGTAAAAGGATACATAAATGTGATAAACTTAAATTATCTATATTATTATAATGAAGAAACCAAAATAATGTGTACAGATTATTATAGTAGGTACATTCAAATAATATGCATAGGTTAACAAAGAGAGAATTCCTGTTTGTGAAAATTAGACGGTGAGGAATAAGATATGGAGAAAAATAAGAAATACTTTAAATGGATATTAGTAATAGCTTGGATGATAATTATATTTTTATTTTCAAATGAACCTGCAGTAGCATCAGATAAGAATAGTAGGTTTGCAATAGATATATTAGATTCTTTAGGTATAGATTTTAATAGTGCTTTTGGAGAGTTAGCTAATTTTATACTTAGAAAGACAGCTCATTTTATGGAATATTTTATACTATATCTATTAGTCTTCAATGCTTTAAAAAAGAATTTTTCTTTAAAGAAGGGTCTAATAATTTCTTTGATAATAACATTTTTATATGCCTGTTCTGATGAAGTGCATCAGCTTTTTGTTTTAGGAAGAGAAGGCAGGTTTACGGACGTTTTAATTGATACATTAGGTGGGACTTTTGCATTGATTTTAATAACTAGTTACAATAGTTTTAAAGAAAAAGACAATAAAAAAGTTAAGGTGAATTCTTATAAGTAGATGCCTTAACTCTTTTTTTATATTTAACTGGCGTATAAAGAATTTTATATAAAACTTTTAGAAAGCTTTAAAGCTGCATCAGTTACTTTCATATCCACCTTAAATTGTTCATGTAGGTCGTAGGCATTATAGTAACCCTTTCTCTCCATGTAAGTTGCTATTGCTTCATGAGTAGCAATAGCATCATTTAATTGTTTTCTAAGAATTGCTCTCACTTGGGGAGAAGTTGTTTCAGTTAGTGCAATTGAATAGTTTCGTACAGCACTTTTAGCAGACACTAAAAAATCAGTAGCAATAACTTGATCACTAAGCTTATCCATGCCAGTAAGGCTCTCTATTAATGAGTTCATAAGGACACCTTCTTTCTATATTAATTTAAGATGTTACAAGTTCAGGAAGAGAAACACTTGATTGCTCTAGGAGCTCTCTTAATTCCTTTATATGTTGCTCAGTTGTAATAACTTCATGCTTTAAAATTGATTCTAAGTCACTATCAGAAAGTAAAGGTGACATAGTAACTGACTTTGTTAAGCAAAGATTTTTAAAGGTTAATAATTCTTGAATTTGAAGGGTTTCAGCGGGAGTAATACATTGATCTTTCATTATCGTTAACCTCCTTAGTTAAATTTTAAAGGTTTCTTTATGGTTTAAGAACAACCTTAATACAATTTTCAGTTTTTGTGTCAAAAACATTATATCCATGTGGAGCCTGATCAAGTGAAAGTCTGTGAGTAATAATATCACTTGGATCAACTTTTCCTTCAGCAAGCAAATTGTATAATATTGGCATATAAGGAATTACAGGTGCCTGGCCTGTTCTTATATTAATATTTCTGTTTATTATATCTCCAAAAGGAAATGCGTTATACCTGCCACCATAAACTCCCGTTACTTGTATCATACCGCCTTTTCGAACTGCCTGAGTAGCCATAACGAAACCACTTAGTGCTCCACTTTGAAGTTTTAGGCCAGAACCTAAAAATTCCATAGGGGTCATTTTTCCGTCCATTCCAACACAGTCTATAACAACATCTGCACCGCCATGAGTGATTTCTCTTAAATATTCTCCAGTATTTTTATGTTGCTCAAAATTAACTGTTTCAACTTTATTATATTTTTTAGCATGTTCTAATCGGTAATCTATATAATCAACTGCAATTACCCTTTCTGCACCATGAAGCCAAGCAAATTTTTGTGCGAGGAGTCCAACAGGTCCGCAACCTAGTACGATAACAGTATTACCTTTTTTTACACCAGCATTTTCTACGCTCCAATAGGCAGTAGCCATAGCATCTGACATTAATAATAATTTTTCATCCTCTACTTCACAATTGTCAGGAATACGAAAAGGAGTAAAGTTAGCATATGGAACTCTCATATACTCAGCTTGGCCTCCAGGATACCCGCCAAAGGTTTCTGAATATCCAAAAAAACCACCATTTTCACCATGGGGATTTGAGTTATCACACATGCACGTTAAATCATGTTTGCAATAAAAGCATTCTCCGCAGCTTACATTGAAAGGTATAATTACTCTATCTCCCTTTTTGAGTTTTGTAACCGCAGGCCCCACTTCTTCAGCAATCCCCATAGGCTCATGACCTATAATATAGTCTTGAGGAAGATTGGGAACCATATCATGAATAAGATGTAGATCTGATCCGCATATTGCTGTACTAGTTATCTTTACGATGATATCATCAGGTTTATGAATTGTAGGTGATGGAACTTCTTTAACCTTCACGTTCTTTATGCCTTGAAATGTGACCGCCTTCATTATATGTTACCTCCTGTATTTCTAATAATCTTTAAAATTAGTACTAATTCTTATCCTTATTTAATTACTTTTCTGGGGTTGCAAAAGTTCCAAGTCTACTGGTATCTCCGGGGAATAGACTTAAACTAGAGATTTGAACAGCTGTTTGTGATGATTCTATATCCATTTGAAATTGTTTATTTAAGTCAATAGGGTGAAGCCATCCCTTAGCTATCATGAGATTAGAAAGTTCCTCATGCATGTCAAGTACAGTATTTAATTGATTTTGTAAAATAGTCCTTACTTCTGGAGTTGCAGCTTCAGTTAGTGCAATAGCACAATTTCTTACTCCACTTTTAACATTTAATAAAAATCCAAGAGACATAGTTCCATCAACAAGTTTAGGCATTCCCTCTGCATTTCTTACTTCTAAATAATCATTAATCATAGTGTTACCTCCTAGAAGCACTTTTCGTAGGCTTAAGATTATTAATTATTAAGCCGTTATTTTATTGGTAAAGTCTTTGATAATAGATTTTGCAAGTTATTTATAGCGATAATAGATTGTTGAACATCTTTTTCAAGTAATGCTTTAAGGTCTTGATCGAAGACTACACCTTCCATCATTTTAGATGTGGTCATAGAAACAGTTTTTAAGTTTAACATCTCGTGAATTTGCATTGTTTCATGTAATGCTAAATTTTGTGGTTTCATAGGGTCACCTCCTATTTTTTCTAACGTATGTATTCTTCCAATTCAAATCTATCGTTATACAATAAACAAAGATATTAAATATGTATTAAATTTTTGTATTAAAAAGATCAAAAAAAGAGGTTGTTTTTTCAATATATCTCTTGATAATATAGTGTATTCTCTAGCTGATAGGTCAGTTTTAATGTGAATTGCTGATATAGTGCAAAAAATATCAATATAGATATAAAAAAATCGTAGTTTATTGCATTGTAAAAAAGATTAGTGTAATATGGTATATAATAGAATTTATACATGAAAATAGATAAATCATGTAAAAAACTTTTAATATATAGTCTTTTAAGTAGAGCATAAAAATATAAATTTAAATAACTAGAGTGGGGTATTAACAATGAAAAGTATTAAATCAAAACTTATTATTTATTTTTCTATCTTAATTTTAGTATCATCTATTGCTTTAGGAGGGATTTCCTTAGAAAGGTCTAGTAAAATCCTTACTGCAGAAGCAGAAAAATCTCTTGCTTCTCTAGCTGTTGAAGCATCAAAATTAGCTGCAAGTCGAATCGAAACACAAGAAAAAACCTTACAAATGATAGCAAGTAGAATAGATATCCAAGGTATGGATTGGAAAGTGCAACAACCTATATTACAAAGACAATTAAAAGCAACGAACTTTCTTGACCTTGCAGTAGTAAAATTAGACGGTACTGCCTATTACTCGAATGGGACAACCGCTAAACTAGGAGATAGAGAGTACATAAAAAAAGCATTAAAAGGGGAGACTAATGTATCAGATTTATTAATTAGCAAAGTAACAAAGGAACTTGTTTTAATGTATGTTACTCCTATTGAACGAGATGGTAAAGTGGTTGGAGCTTTAGTAGGGCGTAGAGATGGAATGGCTTTAAGCAATGTTGTAGATAATACTGGCTTTGGTACTGAGGGATACGGCTATATGATTAACACTAGTGGAATAGTTGTTGGACATCCAGATAGAAATAAGGTATTAAATGGATTTAATCCAATAGAGGAATCAAAGAAAGATGAAAGCTTAAAATCCTTAGCTACATTATTTGAAAAGATATTAGCAGAAAAAACTGGAGTCAATACTTATTCTTTTAACGACAATGATTTAGATGCAGCATATGCACCGATTGAAGGTACTGAATGGATATTTGTTATTACTGCTAATAAAAAAGAAGTATTAGCTGCTCTGCCTGCATTACAGAAAGCTATTATATTAGTTCTGGTTATAACTTTAGTAGTAAGTATTGTTATTGCATATATAATTGGTAATTCAATTGCAACACCAATTATTAAAACAATAGAACATTCTGCTAAAATTGCTAATTTAGATATTACAGAAGATGTTTCAGAGAGCTTTTTAGAAAAGAAAGATGAAATTGGATCTTTATCTAGAGCCTTACAAAGTATAACTATTAGTCTAAGAGAGATTATTAAAGATATTAGTAGTTCTTCATCACAAGTATCTGCTGCATCAGAAGAATTAACAGCTACTGCACAACAGTCAGCTGCTGCTGCAGAAGATGTATCAAAAACAATTGAGAGCATATCAGCAAGTGCATCATCACAAGCACGAAATACAGAAGAAGGCTCCTCAAAGGCTATTTTACTAGGAGGAACTATTGAAAAAGATCAAGGATATGTAAAAGATTTGAATATTGCTTCAAGCAAGGTTACAGATGTTGTTAATGAAGGAATAGATGAAATGGATAATCTATATAAAATAACGGAAGAAAGTAATGATGCTACAAAGGAAATTTATGAAGTTATATTAAAAACAAATTATAGTTCGAATAAAATTGGACAAGCAAGTGATGTAATTGCATCTATAGCTGAGCAGACTAATTTATTGGCATTAAATGCAGCAATAGAGGCAGCAAGAGCAGGAGAAGCAGGAAAAGGATTTGCAGTGGTAGCAGAAGAAATTAGAAAACTTGCAGAGCAATCCTCAATATCCACAAAGGATATTAATGAAGTGGTAAGTGAATTACAAAGTAATGCTCAAGATGCTGTAAGGACAATGGAAAGATTATCTTCAATATCTAAAGAGCAAACAGACAGTGTAATTAATAGTAAGGATAAATATGTGTTAATTTCAGAAGCAATGAAGGAATCAGAAAAAGCTGTTAGGAAGTTGAATGTTTCAGGACAAGAGATGGAACATATAAAAGATGAAATATTAGATATACTAGAAAAACTTGCGGCAATCGCAGAAGAAAATGCCGCTGCAACGGAGGAAACAACATCCTCTATGGAAGAACAAACAGCTTCAATAGAAGATATTGCAGGTTCTAGTGAGGCACTATCAGACTTAGCACAGAACCTACAAACAATCATTATGAGGTTTAAAATTTAATTGTTTAGATTGAGTAAAAATATATAATTTAACAAATGGGCTGGGGAGTATTTAAACTCTCCAGCCCATTAAAAATAAATATTGAGAGGGCATATAAATGATTAGAAAAGCAAGTATACATGAACAACAAGCAATAATGAATTTAATAAAAAAAGTAGTTATTGATATGGAGTCAAAAAACATTCATCAATGGGATGATATTTATCCAAATGCTAAGGTTATTAATAGTGATTTAAATAAGGATACTCTCTATATTTATGAAGATAAAGGGGTTATTAAAGGGATTACTGTTTTAAATGAACATCAAGATAAGGAGTATGAGAACTTAGACTGGGAATTTAATTCAGGAAAACAATTGATTGTACATAGACTATGTATTGACCCAGAATCTCAAGGGAAGGGAATTGCAAAAGCTATAATGAATTATACTGAACTTTACGGAAAAGAGATGGGGTATGAGGCTATAAGATTAGATACATTTGTTGAAAACGAACCGGCATGTAATCTTTACGAGAGGCTTGGATATAAAACAGTAGGAACAGTAAAGTTTAGGAAAGGAAGTTTTTATTGTTTTGAGAAAAAGCTATAATTAGTCATCGAATAAAAACTAAAAAAGAAAATTAGATTAAATTTAAGAAGCATCCTGTATAGGGTGCTTTTTATAGTTATTACATAAATATTAATTAATTTCTATTTTTATATTAAATACTACATAAAACGAGTAATTTCTGAAAATTTTATAAAGGTGGAACTAGAGAAAATAAAAAATGGAGACGAAGTTGATGGAGATGCCTCCACAATAATTAAAGAGATAAAAAACTTTCTAGAACTTTTAAAAGAAAAAAACTCCTTAGAGCAGGAAAGTGAAGTTTATGAAGACGTAAAACAACAATTTTATATATCTCAAAATAAAGCTGAAGTTGATATAGAAAAGAATGCTTTTAAGGCAGTAATTCATTTTTTAGAAGGCTGTGAAATGGAGAATATACGAGCATTTACTATTCTTCATAATCTAAAGGAATTAACAGAGGATTTTAATTCTATTCCAGAAGATATAATTAACGATGATGATAGCGTTGAGATAATTAGAAGAGTATGGAGAGTGTGATTTAGTTGTAGACGGAATGGAAGCATTAGACGCGTACTTAATGGCTGTTAAAGAGGAAAAACCCTATGACCTTATATGCTTAGATATAATGATGCCAAAAGTGGATGGGGTAAAAGTATTAAAAGCAATAAGAGATTTCGAAAAACAAAAAGGACTTTTGCCTAAAGAAAGAGTGAAAGTTATTATGACTACTGCTCTAGGAGAGACTGAATATGTTTATAGAGCTTTTGAAATTGGATGTGAAGCATATGCTGCAAAGCCTATTGATACTACTAAATTTGTAGAAGTATTAAAGAAACTGGATATAATATCAGATAAGATATCCTAATTAAATGTCATATTTATTATAGAAGTTAAAAATTAAATAGAATATAGAAAAACACTCTAATTATAATAATTAGAGTGTTTTTTATGGTTGCGGGAGCAGGATTTGAACCTACGACCTTCGGGTTATGAGCCCGACGAGCTGCCAGCTGCTCCATCCCGCGATATTGTAATAACTGAAGTAGTTATTTACTTAAGCTATGTTCTAAGTATATTATAAGTAACTATATAAGTCAAGGTAAATTTATAATAATAAATAAAGTTTTTGGATTTACATATAGTTTTACTCCAGCTGAAGATTAGAGAGGTCAGTCACAAGATAAAATTTAAATGATGGAATTATAGATAAATATATTATTATAATCCTAGAAAATTATATTGACATCTCTTATAGTAAGTGGTAACTTATATATAACTTAAAATTAATTACGAAAAGCCTATAGAAATACTAGGTTATTAAAATATATTATAAAGGATTACTATAATTTAAATCAATTACTAATTGGGGGTAAGAAAAATGAAATTAAGAGTAAATGGAGAATTAAAAGATATTAAAGACAACATAACAGTAACGGAGATATTAGAAGTAGAAAAAGTTGAAGCTCCTGATATGGTTTCAGTTCAATTAAATGGAGAGTTTGTAGATAGAGAGAAATTTTCAGATACTATATTAAAGGAAAATGATGAAATAGATTTCTTATACTTTATGGGAGGTGGAAGTATTGGATTTTAAAGAAGAACAAATAGAAAGATACTCAAGACATATTATTCTGTCAGAGGTTGGAGTAGAGGGGCAAGAAAAACTATTAAATTCAAAGGTTTTGATTATAGGAACAGGTGGACTTGGTGCACCAGCAGCTATGTACCTAGCAGCAGCAGGAATTGGAACAATAGGTCTGGTTGATGGGGATGTAGTAGACCTTTCAAATCTACAAAGACAAATTATACATCAAACAAAAGATGTTGGTAAGCTTAAAGTTGAATCAGGAAGGGAAACTATAAATGATTTAAATCCAGATGTAAAAGTTATAACTTATAATGAGTTTGCAACTTCTGAAAATATTTTAAAGATTATAGAAGATCAAGATTACGATTTTATAATAGATGGAACAGATAATTTTTCAGCTAAGTTTTTAATCAACGATGCCTGTGTACTTGCAAAGAAACCTTTTTCACATGCAGGAATAATAAGATTCCAAGGACAACTTACTACTTATATTCCAGATAATAATACACCTTGCTACAGATGTATATTCCAATCACCACCACCAAGTGGAGTTGTACCAACTTGTAGAGAAGCTGGAGTTTTAGGAGTTATGGGAGGAGTTATAGGAACTCTTCAAGCAACAGAAGCTATAAAGTACATTTTAGGACTTGGAAAAACTCTAGCAGGATATCTTTTAACTTATGATGCCATTACTATGCAATTTAGAAAAATTAAAATTGGCCATAGTAAAAAGTGTGGGGTATGTGGAGAGAATCCAAGTATTGATAGCTTAATAGATTATGAGAAGCCTTCCTGTGACTTGAAAGGCAATATGCAGGGGTGATCAATATGATTTATATACTAAAGAGTGAATATGAAAAGATAGTAGAACAGGGAAAAAGAGAATTTCCTCTAGAATGTTGTGGCTATCTTGCAGGAGTTAAAGAAGGGGAAAATGTTTTTATAAAAGAAGCAATTTCCTTAAGAAATATAGATGAGAGCAGTGAACATTTCTCTATGGATGCAAAAGAACAATTTAATGCTATTAGAGAAATAAGAAGTAAAGAAATGGTATTGATAGGTAACTATCATTCACATCCATATACACCTTCAAGACCATCGGAGGAAGATAAAAGATTAGCCTTTGATCCAAATGCGGTATATGGAATTCTATCCTTAGAAAAGGAAGAGCCAGTCTTTAAACTTTTTGAAATACGTAAGGATAATGTAAAAATACTCGAATATCAAATTATGTAAAGTAAGTTTCAAATTTAGTGGAAGCTGGATATGGGGTGAATTGGGATGATTGAAATATTAAAAGAACATTTTGATGCAGTAGAAGAGTTTAAAAATAAAGCAGAACAATATAAAAAAGGTGAATTAGATTCTGTTAGATTTAAAGCATTTAGAGTTTCTATGGGAATATATGAACAAAGAGCAAAAGAAACATATATGACAAGACCTAGAATTCCAGGAGGAGTTATAACTAAGGAACAGCTTGAGACTATAAGCGCCTTATCAAAAAAATATGCTAATGGAAAAATGCATATTACTTCACGTCAAGGTATACAGTTCCAAAATGTAGAGAGCCTAGATGAAGTATATGAAATAATGAGTAGTCTTATAAATGTAGGTATAACAACAAAAGGAACAGGTGGTAACACAGTTAGAAATGTAGAGTGTTCTCCACTAAGTGGAGTATCTAAAGATGATGTATTTGATGTAACCCCTTATGTTAAGGCAGTTACAGATTATTTGATAAAAGATTCTTCAACTATGAATCTTCCAAGAAAGTACAAACTAGCTTTTTCTAATAGCCCAGAGGATACTGGAAATGCTAGTATATCTGATTTAGGTTTTATAGCAAAAGTAAATAGTGATGGAAAAAGAGGATTTGTAGTCTATGGAGGCGGAGGCTTTGGAGGAAATCCAAGAGTATCAATAAAGCTTTCAGATTTTATTGATGCTAAAGATGTTCTCTACTATGCACAAGCTATGAAGGAAGTCTTTGAAAAAGAAGGAGACAGAAGTAACAAGCATAAGGCTAGGATAAGATATATAGTTGGAAGACTTGGAGAAGAAAAGTTTATTCAGCTATTTAATAAACAGCTTGAAAAAGTAAGAAAAGAGAAGAACCTAGACCTTAATATAGAAATCACTGAGAAAGCTCATGAGGATAGCGTGGGAAATTCATCAGTAGATAATGAATATAAGAATGTTTTATTTAGTCAAAAGAAATTAGGGTATTATTCAGTTTATATACATCCTGAAGGTGGAAATCTTCATGCAAAAGATTTAGATAAGGTATTAAACTTTTTAAGTACCTTAGGATATGAAACATCAATAAGAATTTCAAACACTCAGGGCTTCTTTGTACGTGATTTAAAAGAAGAGGATGCAGTTAAGTTATTAGATATAATAAAAGAATTTTCATCAACATCAGATATTGATAACTCACTAGCTTGTGCAGGAGCATCTACTTGTCAACTAGGACTTTGTTTATCACAAAACTTCCTTAGTGCTATAAGAGAGGCATTTAAGAATGAAGAGAAGAGTATAAAAAATTCACTTCCAAGAATATTTATATCTGGTTGCCCGAATTCTTGTGGTCAACATCAGAAGGGTAGAATAGGTTTAAGTGGAAGAGCTAAGAGATCAAGTGATGGTCTTGTACCAGCTTATTCTGTTTCTTTTGGAGGAAAGGTTTCAGAAGATGGAGCTAAAATAGGAGAAGATTTTGGAGATGTTCCAGCTAAGAAAATACCGAAGTTTCTTATTGAACTTGCAGCATTAAAGGTTCAATCTGGAGTAGAAGATTTTAATGAGTTCTTAAGTGGAAATGTTGATGCTATAAAAGGATTAATTTCAAAGTATTCTACAATAGAGGATATTAATGAAAATCCTGATCTTTATAATGATTTTGGATCATGTAATAGATTCTCATTAGAAGGTCGTGGAGCAGGGGAATGTAGTACTGGAGTATTTGATATTATAAAGCTTGATTTATCAAATGCAAGAAATTCTTTTGAAAGATTTAAAAACTCTAAAGCATCTGGGGAATTATATGATGCAGCATTATCAGCTTCAAGAGCACTGCTTATTCTTAAAGGAATACAAGTAAATAAAGATAGAGAGATATTTAAGGAATTTATTAAAAATTTTGTTGATGTTGGTTATCTGAAAATAGAGGTAAAAGAGCTTATAGATACATTAATAGATTATAAACTTGGGGATGTAAAAGATATATCAAATAAGGAATTAGATGTTGAATATGTTATTGAGAAAGTAAAAGCAATGTATGAATCACTAAACGGAAAGCTTGAGATAACTATTCCAAAAGAGGGTAGTATAGAAATAGATCTAAACTCTTCTACAGAAGAAACATCTAATATTAAGGATTATGAAGTGATAGACTTTAGAGGAGTTCAATGTCCGATTAATTTTGTAAAAGTTAAAATTGAACTATCAAAGATTAAATCTGGAGAAAAAAGAGGTTTTTATCTAGATGATGGAGAGCCTATTCAAAATGTTCCAAAGAGTGTAGAAGGGGAAGGTCATAAGGTAGTATCTACAGATACTAATTACACAGGATATAACCTACTAGTAGTTGAAAAAAAATAGACTAAGTTATAGAGAGTTATAAGGGTGTATATTTCTAATATTTAAATTGGGGTGGGGCTATGAAATTTAACACTAAACTTATTCATGGAAATTTTAAAATAGATGAAACAGGGGCTAGTAATAGTCCCATATACCTTTCAAATGCATACTCCCATAATTCGGCAAAGAAGCTTGAAGGTATATTTAAGGGAAATAGTATGGGTTATGCATATACAAGAATATCTAATCCAACTATTGCGACCTTTGAAAGAAGAATGGCAAGCATAGAAGGAGGCCTAGTTGCTACAGCAACAGCCTCTGGAATGAGTGCGGTATACCTTGCTATAGTAAATATATTAGAAACTGGGGATGAAATAATAGCCTCAACAAGTTTATTTGGAGGGTCTTATAACCTAATAAATAACCTAAAGAGTTTTGGAATAGTTATAAAGTTTATAGATGAATTAAGCGAAGCTAATATAAATGCGGTAGTAACTGATAAGACAAAGATTTTATTTACTGAAACAATAGGAAATCCAAAGCTTAATATATTAGATATAGAAGAAGTATCTAGAGTTTGCAAGGAAAACAATATTATTTTTATAGTTGATTCAACAGTGACTACTCCTTATCTTATAAGACCATTAGAGTATGGAGCTGATGTAGTAATACATTCAACCTCTAAGTATATAAATGGTACAGCAAATGCCCTTGGTGGAGTAATTATAGATGGTGGTAGTGAAAAATATAAACACAGCAAATTTAATAATTTTACTGAGTACGCAAAGAAGTATGGAAAAATGGCATTTACAGCTAAGTTAAAGGCTGAAATTGGGAAAGATATAGGAGCAGCCTTATCACCCTTTAATGCTTTTTTAAATCTTACAGGAGTTGAAACCTTATCTCTAAGAGTAAAAGAACACTGTAGGAATGCTATAGAAGTAGCTGAATGTTTAAAGGCAAGTGATAAAGTAGTTTCAGTAAATTATCCAGCTTTAAAGGATTCAAAGAATTATGAACTAGTTAAAAAGTATTATAAGGACGGAGTAGGTGGAATTCTAACTTTTCGTCTTGGAAGCAAAGAACAAGCATTTAAATTTATTGATAGCCTAAAGTTAATTTTAAATACACCAAATATAGGAGATACAAAAACTCTAATTATACACCCAGCCTCTACAATATGTGCAAGTAATACAGAAGAAGAGAAGATAGCAATGGGAGTTTACGATGATTTACTAAGAATCTCAGTAGGTATAGAAGACATTGAAGACATATTATTTGATATAAAAAATGCTCTAGAGGCGTTATGAGGTGATTCGGTGGAAACAAAAGCAACTAATATAGTATGGCATGATATGAATGTAAAAAGACAAGATAGAGAAAAACTTCTAAAACAAAGAGGCATTGTTTTGTGGTTTACCGGTCTTTCTGGCTCAGGTAAGTCCACAGTAGCATCTTTACTTGAAAAAAGGTTGCATAGTATGGGAAAGCTAACATACTTGCTAGATGGGGATAATGTACGGCATGGATTAAATTCAGATCTTGGTTTTTCAGAAGAAGATAGAATAGAAAATATAAGAAGAATATCAGAACTTTCGAGACTATTCGTGGATGCTGGGATTATAACTATTACAACATTTATTTCACCCTTTATAAATGATAGGGAAAGAGTAAAGAAGCTTTTAGGTGAGGATTTTATAGAAGTCTATATAGATTGTCCTTTAGAGATTTGTGAAAAAAGAGATCCTAAGGGAATATACAAAAGGGCAAGACAAGGGGAGATAAAGAATTTTACAGGAATAGATTCTCCTTATGAAAAGCCTATCAGTCCAGAAATAACAGTATCAACTCACTTAAATAGTATAGATGAATGTGTGGATTCTATCATAGATTATCTTAATACTAATAAATTCAATGGATAAGTGAAGGGTGGGGAGATAAGATGCAATTAAAGACTGAGATTTTAAAGACAGATATTTTAATAATAGGCGGGGGAGCAGCTGGATGTTTTGCAGCACTAACTGCCGCTAAAGATTCAAAAATAAAGGTAACTATAGCAGAAAAAGCAGATATTAAAAGAAGTGGGTGCCTTGCTGCAGGAGTTAATGCACTTAATGCTTATATAGCTGAAGGAGAAACCCCAGAATCTTTTGTAGATTATGTAAGTGAAGAATTCAATGGAGTTATAAGAGAAGATTTAGTTTATACCATAGCTAAAAAACTAAATGAGGTAACTAAAAAAATTGAAGATAAAGGACTTACAATCTTAAAAGATGATGAAGGAAAATATGTAACAAGAGGAAAACGAAGCATAAAGATAAATGGAGAGAATATAAAACCAATCTTAGCTAATGCTTTAGATGAGTATGAAAATATAGATGTTATAAATAGAGTTAATATAATAGATTATATTACTAAAGATGATAAGGTAATAGGTGCTTATGGATTTTCAGTAAGAGAAGAAAAATTTTATGTGATATACTCAAAGGCTGTGATTTGCACTACAGGAGGAGCCGCAGGAATATACAAACCTAATAATCCTACCTTCTCAAGACACAAGATGTGGTATAGTCCTTTTAATACTGGTGCAGGTTATGCCATGGGAATAAGGGCTGGAGCAGAAATGACCACCTTTGAAATGAGATTCATAGCTCTAAGATGTAAAGATACAATAGCTCCAACAGGAACAATTGCTCAAGGAGTAAAAACTCCACAAGTAAATAGCTTTGGAGAATTATATGTTAAGAAGTATGGGAAACCAACAACAATAAATAGATTATACTCTACTGTAATAGAAAACTTAGAGGGTAAAGGGCCATGTTATCTTAAAACTGAAGGCATAAGTGAAGAGCAGGAGATGGAATTATTAAAGGCATATTTGAACATGGCACCAGCACAAACCTTAAAGTGGATAGAAAATAACACCTCTCCTTCTACTGAAAATGTAGAAATTGAAGGCACTGAACCTTATATTGTTGGAGGACATACAGCTAGTGGCTATTGGATAGATACATGCAGAAGAACTACTCTAAAAGGATTATATGCAGCTGGAGATGTAGCGGGAGGAAGTCCAAAGAAGTATGTAACTGGATGTTTTGCAGAAGGAGAAATAGCTGCAGAAGATTCCTTAAAGTATATAGAAAACCTAGAATTAGAAACAATTAGTGAGAATGAGATTAAAGAAAAACTAGAAGAAGTAAATAAGTTTTTCGAAAACACAAATTCTACCTACACAATTGATCAAGTTGAGGAAGCAATGCAAAAGATTATGGATGAATATTGTGGTGGGATATCTCAGAATTATAAATACACAGAAAGAAAGCTTCACATAGCGAAAAAACGAATTGATGAATTAATAGAAATATCTAAGAAACTTAGAGCAGAAAATCCACATGAGCTTCTATTTATTTATGAATTAATTGATAGATTATATGTAGCTAAGGTTCTTATAATACACCTACTGTCTAGAACTGAAACTAGATGGGAATGTTATCAGCAAAATACCGACTATCCCGATAGGAAAGATAATAAATGGTTTAAGTATGTAAATTCTGTTTATGAAGATGGAGTTGTAAAAGTTATATTAAGGGACATAGTGGAAAGGAATGAAGTCTATGAGCATAAAAATTGATAAATTAAAGTGCGTAGGATGCAAAAAATGCATAGAAGCCTGTCCTGGAAACTTAATATACAAAGATGAAGCTGGAAAGGCTTATATAAGATATGAGAAAGATTGTTGGGGATGCACAGCTTGTCTCAAAGAATGTAAATTTGCAGCTATTAAATATTATTTAGGTGCAGATATAGGAGGGAATGGAGCATTCCTATATGTAGATGAAAAAAGTGATGATTTAGATTGGCATATTGTAGATAAGACTGGCACAGAGACCGTTATAAAGACAAATAGAAAAGAGTCAAATAAGTACTAATTTTAGTAAGAGGTGGGGATTTAGCTTGGGGTTAAGTATTGAAGGTGTATATAAAACCTATAAAACAAATAATAAGGAATTACAAACCCTTAGGAATATAAATCTAACTGTTAAAGATGGAGAATTTATATGCGTTTTGGGTCCCTCAGGTTGCGGAAAGTCTACACTTTTAAATGCGGTTGCTGGATTCGAAAAGCCTACAGAAGGTAGAATACTTCTTGATGGAAAAGAGATAAATAGTCCAGGTCCTGATAGAGCAGTGGTATTCCAAGAACATGCACTTTATCCATGGCTTAACGTTATAGATAATGTAGAATTCGGCATGAAGGTAGCAGGGATTCCTAAAAGTGAGAGACGAGAAAGAGCCTTAAAGTATCTAGATATGATGCATCTTATGAATTTTAAAGAATCTCTTGTACACCAGCTATCAGGGGGTATGAAGCAAAGAGTAGCTATAGCAAGAGCTCTTAGTTTAGATTCAAATATACTGCTTATGGATGAACCTTTTTCAGCATTAGACAGCCAGACTAGGACCTTGCTGCAAGCTGAGGTGCAAAGAATATGGTGGAGAACAAAGAAGACTGTATTTTTTATTACTCACAGTGTTGAAGAAGCTGTACTTTTAGCAGATAGAGTTGTAGTTATGTCAACAAATCCAGGTTGTATCAAAAAAGAGTTTAATATACAACTTCCAAGACCGAGAAAAATAGGGGACATAGATGTAACCTATACAGTTTCTAGGATTATGAAGGAACTAGAAGAGGAGGTGGAGAAGGTTGCAAAAGCTGAATACGATAAAGACTGGAGCATTAAGAGTAATGATCTTTTATATGATGACGATAGCGGTATGGGAATTGGCTTATAGATTTGCAGGGTTTCCTTCTCTACTGATTGTAGTTGAAGAAATTAGAAGGCTTTCAGGAAATAACACTCTAGGAGTAGCTATTTTTATAAGCTTAAAAAGACTTATAATTGGATATTTTATATCTCTTTCAATAGGTTTTCCACTAGGTATAGTTATGACAAAATTTAAGTATTCTGGAAGGAGCTTAAGCAAGATAATAGGGGCACTTCAGACAATGCCTAATGTATGCTGGGTTCCCTTTGCAATACTTTGGTATGGGACAAATGAAAAAGCAATATTATTTGTTATTGTAATTGGTTCGGTATTTGCTATCTCTATGGCAACAGAATCGGGAATTAAGAACCTGAATCCAACTCATTTAAGAGTAGCTAGTATGTCAGGGGCAAGAGGATATATGCTTTATAGAACAGTAATAATTCCTGCTGCATTACCTGTAATCATATCAGGTTTAAAACAAGGATGGGCATTCGCTTGGAGAGGACTTATAGCAGGAGAAATGATAGGTTCTTCTATGAATGGATTAGGGCAGATTTTAGGAGAAGGAAGAAAGGCTAGTAATATAAACCAAATAGTTGCAGTAATGCTTGTTATTATATTATTAGGATTATTATTTGATAACTTTGTCTTTGATAAAATACAAGAAACAGTAAATAGAAAATTTGGGTTAACTGAAAACTAAGTATTAATTTATGGAGGGAAAAATTATGGATCATTTGGATAGATTAGAAGCAGAGAGTATTTTTATTTTAAGAGAAGCATACAAAAATTTTGGGAAGCTTGGAATGCTTTGGTCAATTGGGAAGGACTCTAATGTAATGTTATGGCTTGCGCAAAAGGCCTTTTTCGGTAACTGTCCATTTCCACTTATACATGTAGATACAACTTTTAAAATGCCAGAAATGATTGAGTTTAGAGATAAAATCGCAAAACAGTACAATTTTAACTTGATAATTAATACAAATACACAAGCTCTTGAAGAAGGCATGGGACCTGAGCATGGAAGACTTGTATGCTGCAAAGCCCTAAAGACAGAGGGATTAAATCAAATAATTAGAGAACATGAATTTGAAGGACTTATTGCAGGAATAAGAAGAGATGAAGAAGGCTCTAGATCAAAAGAAAGAGTATTTAGTGAAAGAAATGCAGATTCAGAGTGGGATTATGCAGATCAGCCACCAGAGCTTTGGAATCAATTTAAAACAGATTTTAAGAAAGGTAACCATATAAGAGTACATCCTATTATAAACTGGAGAGAAATAGACGTTTGGGAGTATATCAGAAGAGAAAATATCCCAGTAGTTGATCTATATTTTGCAAAGAACGGAAAGAGATACAGAAGTCTTGGATGTGCTCCATGCACAAATCCAGTAGATTCTAATGCATCTACTTTAGATGAGATAATTGAAGAACTTAAGGCTTCTAAGGAAACTGAAAGATCAGGAAGAGCTCAAGATCAAGAAGATGCTCATGCACTAGAAAAGCTTAGAAAAGAAGGTTATATGTAATGGGGGTAGGAGATATGGATAATGCTAGAGAGAAACTTAATATAGTTGTTGTAGGACACGTAGACCATGGAAAATCAACTCTTATAGGTAGACTATTATTTGATACAAACTCTCTTCCAGAGGGTGCTATAGATAAGGTGAAGAGAATATCAGGGGAAAAAGGTAAATCTTTTGAATATGCATATCTTTTAGATGCTTTTGAAGAAGAGCAAAAACAAGGTATAACAATAGATATAACTATGATACAATTCTTCACTAAGCTAAGAGACTACGTTATAATAGATGCTCCAGGTCATAAAGAGTTTTTAAAGAACATGATATCAGGAGCTGCTAGTGCAGAGGCAGCGTTTTTAGTAATAGATGCAGAAGAAGGAATTCAAGAGCAATCAAAAAGACACGGATACATTCTTTCACTTTTAGGAATAAAGAAAGTATATGTTGTTGTAAATAAGATGGATTTAGTAGATTACTCTGAAGAAAGATTCAATGAAATACAAGATCAATTTAATGAGTTTTTAAACAATCTAAACATATACCCAGAAAAGTATATACCTATATCAGCATTCCATGGAGAGAATATTACTTCTAAATCTTCAAAAATGCCTTGGTATAAGGGTTATACAATTCTTGAGAACATGGATAAGATTGAAAAAGATAAAGGTATAGAAGAAAAAGCACTTAGATTACCAATTCAAGATGTGTATAAGTTTGATAACAGAAGGATAGTAGCAGGAAGAATTGAATCAGGTACTCTAAAGGTGGGAGATGAAGTAGCTATATATCCAAGCGGTAAAACTACAAGAGTAAAATCTATTGAGTACTGGCAAGAAAAAGATAAAAAAGATACGGTTTCAGCTGGTATGTCTGTAGGAATAACTGTAGAAGATGAATTCTTTAATAAAAGAGGAGAAGTAATCTGCCACAAGAACAACGATATTATAACATCCAATATATTTAATGCAAATGTATTTTGGCTTGGAAAAAATGATTTACTTCCTGGCAAAAAATATAAGTTGAAAATATCAACTCAAGAAACTGAGTTTGAAGTAATAAGCATAAATAAAGTAATAGATGCAGCAACTCTTAAAACTAGTGAAACTTCAAATGCTATAAAGAAAAATGATGTAGCAGAAGTTACTATTAAAACAAAAGTACCTGTATGCTTTGATGAGTTTAGCAACATACAAGCTATGGGAAGGTTTGTAATTATAGATGACTATAATACAAGTGGTGGAGGAATAATTTCTGGAACAGAGGATTCCTTAAAGAGAGAAGTTGGAGAAGTAAAAAGTAAAAATATCTCTATTAGAAAAAGACTTGTATCAAGAAAAGATAGAGAAGAAAAACTAGGACAAAAAGGTAAAGTAATATGGCTTACTGGAGTACCAGGATGCGGAAAGAATGAAATTGCAGTAAAGCTTGAGAAGAAGCTTTTTGAACTAGGAAAGAAAGTATACTATCTAGATTCTGCTCACCTGAGATTTGGATTAAGCTCAGACTTATCATTTACTACAGCTGATGCACATGAACAAACAAGAAGAATTGCTGAAGTAGCAAACTTATTTGCAGATAGTGGAGAAATAGTAATAGTAACATCTGTAAGTAGATTTAAGGAAGATAGAGAATATGCAAGAAGTGTAATAGGAAAAGGAAACTTTGTAGAAATCTTTGTAGACGCACCTAGTGATATATGCAAATTAAGAAATCCTAATGCCTTTAATGAAGATAATGATGGTAAATTTGACTATGAAAAGTCTGAGTACCCTGTAGTTTCTCTTTATATAGATGAGGCTGAGTTCAATTCAGATAAAAAGGCAGAAGGAATTGTTGACTTATTAAGTATATATTAAAATAGCATATTATTATTTAAAAACATAAAAAACTATAAGACCTATGGCTTTCACAGAAAAGCTATAGGTCTTTGTTAAATTTACACTGTAATTATAAATTAGTTCCACATAAAATAAAAGTTCAATAAATTTAGGCCTTATAAACAATAATACTTAATGTAGACTAAAATAATTTAGGAGGCCTACGTTTGAGACAAGTAAAAATATTTTTGACTTTAATATTTATGATTATATTATATTCGGGAAGTGCTTTTGGACTTAATAAGGATACTATAGAAGATAGTTTAGTAGTGTGTAGTACCAGTTTAAAGAGAATAGTAAGTAAGCCAGAGAAAAGCTATATTTATAAGAATATGAGAAATTTAATAAAAGAAGACACAAAAGGATGGGTAGTAAGAAGTTTCAGCTATGAGGATGGTACAAAGGGAGAGCTTATAGAAACAGATGGAAATGATATTTCTAGTATAAAAGTCCCTCTGAAGCTAAAGGGATACTTTAAAGTTTATATAGGGTATGCATCAGGAACAGAGAACATTACTGTAAAAAAGTATTTGGATAAAGGATATATAAAAGTCTTTAATAGCTCTAGCTATACTCCAAAGGAAAATTATGGAGAACAATATCTTTATGAAAAGTTTGCATTTATGAGTAATTTTAAAAATGAGTCACTAGTGTTAAGTACTAACTATTATGATACAACTAGAATAGCTTATATAAAGTTTGTAGGAGCTAAAGAGGAAGAAATAAAACTATATAATACTCCAAATGAAGGAGAGAAGACAAAAAGAGTTATGTACGATAGTGACGGATATTCTAGTTTTTGTGATGGAATATTTCCAAACTCTTCTGCTCTAGACTATATGTTAGTAAAACCTTTAGCTGAAAAGAACGTAGGTGTTTTAAACTGGTGTCTGGGAACTACGGGGTTTTTAAATTACAATAGTAAGTATGCAGGAAAGGCCTTCGAGAGTTTTGATAAATACCCATTACAACTCAGAAATATTGACAAAAGTGCTAAAGAGCAAGTACTTAGTATATTAAAAGAAGGTAAATCTCCATTGGAGTTTTTAGCTGGCTTTGGTGAGGAAAGAAATTTAGATGTGTTTGCTTCTTTGAGAATGAATACATTTTATCCAGAAGATAGATATGGATTTCTAAATGGAAGTATTTATAGTAGTTATAAGGATGTTAAACAAAATGATAAAAATGGTCTTAGTTATTTATATCCTAAAACTAGAGATTATATATTAAATGTACTAAAGGAAGCTTCAAGTTTTAAAAATGTGGATGGAGTTACGTTAGACTATTGCAGATACCCTGATGTTATTACATCAGAAGCAGATTTAGATACGAAAGTTAAGATAATGAATGAATTTATGAGAAAGGTAAGAAAAGAGATACCAGATAAGACTATAGCTGTAAGAATACCTTATAATAATTATATTACTTACGGATATGATCTTAAAACTTGGATAAAGGAAGGCCTGGTAGATATACTTATTCCTGCTAATGTAAACAAGGATGATTTCTTTGATATTAAACCTTTTGTAAATATGGTGAGAAAAACAAAGATTAAGCTTTATGTAGGAATTTGTGCAGATGTAAAAGGACATGATTTAACCAAAGAAGAAGAAGAACTCATTAAATCTGGTTTATATGTTCACAATAAAACATACTTAACTATAAATGAATATATGAAAAGGACAGGAGAAATATATAAAGCTGGGGGAGATGGAGTATTTCTTTTTAATACTTCCTATAGTATATATATAAATAATAATTTTCCCAAAGAAGCTGTTTTATTAGGAGATAAAATAGCTATGCTAAAGTGGTATACCTTTGAATATAACCCTAAACCTACAGCGAAAAAGATTTTTATTAGTAAATAAATCATTTAAAACAATAAAGAGAAAAACTATTAGGTTAGTGTTATGCTAACCTAATAGTTTTTTAATTTAATGAATCTTAATAGCAAACGAAGCTGTTAATTCTTCTTAAATCTAATCCAAAGTAAACCCAACCACGTCTAGGGCCCATCCATCTAAAGCCAGCTATAGATCTTCTTCCTACGAAGGTTGGAAATGCCCAGAAAGGACGTCCGTTTCTTGGCCATATATAGGTAAATCTAAATAAGCAATTCCTGATTGAACCAGGGTCGACAGCCTGAATCCCCACTCCACCAAGTATTTGAGCTTGTGATTGAGATGGAGTAAATGAAGGAGGAGGTCCTATAGGAGCGCCACTAGGTCCACCAGGACCGAATCCACCACCAGGACCGCCTGGTCCAAATCCGCCTCCTGGGCCGCCAGGACCAAATCCACCGCCTGGTCCTCCGGGGCCGAATCCGGCACCAGGTCCACCAGGACCAAATCCTCCACCAGGAAATCCAAATGGAGGTCTTCCAGGAGGTAATTGACGATCATATACTTCATCATTTAACTCGTCATCTAACTCATCATCAGGCATTTCATAAAAATCATAAGGATACAATATGATACACTCCTTTTAAGTACTAACAATACATCATATGTTTTATAGTAAATAAAAGTTAATAAATTTATCTACAATATTATAAAAAATAAAAGACCATTAAAGTAGATATAAAATCAACTTTGATGGTCTAATAAGGTATTAAATTTAAGGAAAGGAGAGGTATTTATGGATATTACCCTAAATACAAGGTTAAGTATTAGGATTAGGTCTAAAATTAATATTTGCAAATAATATGTTATTTATACATTGATTTAATTTTTGTTATAAGTTAAAATCACTGACAAGATTTTTGAAAAACATAATTTTATGTGAAAAATAGGCGCTAAACCTTTGACGCTTACTTGAATAAAATATTCTAAAGGTGAATTAAAACAATATAAATAATTTAGCTACTAAACATAGAAATTAAAACTAATACAAGAACATTTGAGTATAGCAATGTATACAATTGTTCATGAAATAACTATACAAGAGTCATTTCACAAAGAGGAGATAGTTAGAAATGTTACATTTACAGAAGCCAGTGAGTGTATTAATCAGACTATTACCTATGCCAAAAGTATGTTATAATTTAGTTTATTTGATAGGGTGGTTAAAATTATGGAATCATTAATAAATAAAGCTAGGAGTAAATTAAGTATATTTAATATGAATTATAATAAAGAGAAATTTGGGGAAATAAGTTGCTTTTTTGCTCTGAGGAGATTAAGGATAATATCTATTTTTCTTTTAATTATGGCTATTCCGTATTTCTATATAGATTTAGTATCTCTGAAAGGGGTTAATGATACTATTTTTAGATTATCCCTAGTAGCAGTTCACATAACATTTACTGTCATGTCTATAGGGTTTTTTATAATTTATCCAAAGATTATAAATGATAAGGAAAAGATTAAACTCTCAAAAATTATTATAAGATTTTATGTTTTTATATACTTATTTGGAGGAGCTGTAACTTCTATAAATAGTCAGAGACTAACAGGTAATATTGATGCATATATAGTTGATCTTCTTATTATTGCAGTAGTTTTTCCAATAGAACCTGTATTTATGTTTTTTTCTTTTATTTTAAATCATATATTTTTTATAATAGGACTGGCATTAATAAATAGAGGTTCTTATTTAGTAGTATCGAAACAAATAAATTCAACTACCATGTTAGTAGCAGCAGTAGTATTTTGTTATTCTCTCTATAGAAGTAGAGTAAAAGACTTTATAAATAAATCCAAGTTATGTGAGAGTGAAAGCAATTTCAGGAAATTGTTTGATGTAAATCCATCACCGATGATTATTAGTCGTTTTCACGATGGTAAAATTGTTGCAACTAGTGATAGAGCACATGTATTTTTTGGGTATTCAAAAGAAGAATTTAAAAATATTTATGCAAATGAATTGTATGTAGATAAAGCTGATAGAATTTTAATGCTTAATAAGCTGAATAACTTTATGAGAGTAGAAGACTATATTGTTGAACAGAAATCTAGTTCTGGAGATAAAAAGTGGGTAATTGCAAACTATGAAATTGTTGAATATATGGGAGAGAAGTGCATATTAACTAACGTTACAGATATAACAGAACTTAAAAAAATGGAGAAGGAGTTATTAACACATGCTTCTATAGATATACTTACAGGAGTTTTAAATAGAAGAAAAGGAATAGAGTATCTTAGCAGAATTCTTGACTTGAAGGAATCAAACAAAATATCATCAATATGTTTTATTGATATTGATGGATTAAAGTATGTAAATGATCATTATGGTCATAATGAGGGAGATTATCTAATTAATACAGTTTGTAAAGTTATTAAAGACACTATAGACACAAAAGATATAATTTTTAGGTTTGGAGGAGATGAATTTATTATAGTATTTCCTGAAAAGTCTGAAATAGAAGCTGAAAAAATATGGATAAAAATTGAAAATAAATTTAATGAAATAAATGATTTAAAGTTAAAACCTTATAGTATTAAAACAAGTCATGGATTAATTGAATTTAGTAGCAACACAAATCTATCTATTGATGAGCTATTAGGTTTAGCTGATAAAAAAATGTATATTGAAAAAAAACAGCATAAAAATAGTTCTAGGTGAACTGTGTGATAAGTATATATGTAAGCGTAAAAAATTAAGTACCTAGATAATATGTCCTCTCATTAATAAAATCAAAACAAAAGATTATTGATGAGGGGACAATTAAAAGAACTTAGAGAAAATTATTCAGGTGATGAAAATTATTATGATATTAGATTTAAAATAAGAGCTGAGAAACTAGCTCCGCTTATAGATAACTTTATTGACTATGTTGAAACAGCAAAAGCTAATAAACTTGTTGTAGAAAGGTACTTAGTTTATCTATTTAATAATCTATCAAATATAGAGATATCTGACAGCGAAAGCTTAGATAATCTTATGCCTTGGTCTAATAAAATTCCTGAAAGTATGAAAATTAAAGATATGAAATAAATTAATCCTAGTAAAGCATAATTTTTAGCCTTACTAGGATATTTTAATACATTTAATACTACAAAAATAGGCGCTAAAACTTTGACGCTTACGATTAAGCTACTTTTATAGTTAGTTGTATTGTAATATTTTTATTATTCTATTTGATATTCGTATGCGACAACTATAAGTGAGGCTTCATCTTCCTCATCTGTATTTGCAAATACAAACTTTCGACATGGTGCAATGTCTTTCATTTCACATATTGCATATAAAATCATCCCTACTGGTCTTTCTTCAATAACTTGCTGTACGTTTGAAAATTTAACACTAATAATTTCTTTTTCTTGACTTTTAAGCAATACTGTAACATCATTGCCACTACTAATTATCTCTTCTACTTTACTATCATGTACTTTGTAATTTCCAACATATCCAATAAAATCACTACTTTGCATTGTATCATCTCCTAATATTTAAATAAGTTAACTTTTACAACTTAAGAAGCTAAGTAATAAATTATCAATAACCAAATTATAGTACTATGAACTCATTATACTTTAATCAAAACAATATCTTTTAGAATATAGGTGGTATAGGGTTACCAGGTGAAAAACGAGGATGTGAATATCCTGGGCCATCTACATGATAATGTTCCTGAGTATGGAAATCAGGTGCACCAACATCATATGGATGCTTTTCATGAGTCACTACATTACCAGTTGGCAACTTCCATTTGGTTTTGTCTATCCCCGGAGTCAATGGACCATCTGGAACTTTCACACCAGGAACGCCTAAAATATCGTCTAGCTCCTGAGATTTAGTAGGAAATTTCGCTGGTTTGGCTGTTGGTTGAGTCACTGGTCGCGACTTAGATTTCGTCTTAGTCCCTCCAGATGAACTATGCGAACTACTTGATGCTACTCCATGTGTAGATTTGTAATATCTATAACCTACATAGCCTGCAAAACCTACTGCTGCTGTCGCTATAACAACAGTAGAAGATACTACTACTGCAGATACAACTGCACTTGTAAACATCGTAAGTGTATACCATTTTCCAGTTGGGTCATAGCGATTAATGGGATTATTAGCACAATAAGCAAATACATTATGTGATAATAATTCTCCTAGTTTTCCTGACTCAGTATCCGCATTAACGAATCTTCCCCACTCCGGATTGTAATACCTGCTTT
Source organism: Clostridium sp. (assembly GCA_036677665.1). Lineage (GTDB taxonomy): Bacteria > Bacillota > Clostridia > Clostridiales > Clostridiaceae > Clostridium_H. The sequence continues at coordinate 82,817 of JAVBVX010000072.1, forward strand.
GAAGATAATATAGCCCAGTCTCCGTATCATATCTATATTCTCGATATCTATAAGGATTCTTTTCTCCTACACTGTCTTTCATCGTACCACTTATAGATACTAATTTACCCCAGCTATCATAAACATAGCTTACAACCTGAGTGCCATCTTTATCATGTAGCCCTATTATATCCCCTTGAACATTCCTTATATACCAATATTCTAAACCATTAAGGTTCATAGATACAAGGTCACTTGAAGCATCATAGGTGTAATATATCTTATCAGTACTGCTCAATTTGTCTGATAGCTTTCAGCTTTTATACTCATCTATATATTTGTAAAAAGAAAGCTCACAACAATATTTAATGTAAATATCGTTGTGAACTCTAAATTGTGTTCACAACCCCCGGGGATGTTGCAACACAAAGTTGAACTTGCTACTTCTGAGATATTTGATAGATATTTATATTGAGATTTAAAGTGATTATTTCGTTTTTATCTCCCTGTTATAAATTCATATACTATTCCATCTATAATAGCTAGTACACATATAACATATATACCGTAGTACGTAACATTATAATATATATACATAGTGTATTCGTATGTTAATATATCTAATAATTTATTTATAATTACAAAAAATAATAGTCCCCAATTTAATACTTGCCATAAAAAAGCTATTATTGATACTGGCTTATTTTTTATAATAAATAAACACCTTATCATAAACTGATTTTCAATATATTTATTTGAATGTTCACCCCATGAAAAAATTAATCCTATTGTCCATGACATGGAAAATATTTTAAGTATTTCAAATAATTCTACCTGCATTTATATACCTCTCTTTGAATTACATAATTTGTATAACATCACCTAAATATTGATTTTTAGATTTATCTGTATAAAATTTGCTAGAAATGTTACTTCTAAAGTTGTCATCTCTCGCCATATTAGCAATTGCGGTAATCCCAGATTTAGCTGTAGCTTTATGCAGTTCTTTTATTACTATTTTTTTACTTTCCTTTGTTAATTCTGTATAAGCATATTTTGTTGTAGGAAACATAACATTTTTAGTTACTTGATACTGAGCTCCTCTTCCTCCAATGAAACCTGATGCACCTCCAATTACAGCATCTTTTCCTACACTAGAAATAGTACTTTTTTTGTTATCAATTGCATTATTTAATATTCCCGAACCTGCGTTAATTAAAGCATTTCCAGTTATTGCTCCAAAATAACCAACTCCTGAAGCCATCAACACTCCACCTAATGCTCCAGCAACAGCGGCTACCCCTATTTTAGCTATACTTTTCATTGTAAATTTCTCTTTTGAAACTACTTGTCTCATAACCTCAGCCGCTACTCCAATACCCATTCCAATTAAAGCTCCAGCAGCAAGTAATGGTATTCCCCAATAACCACTTGGGTCACTCATATTCACTGGATTATTAATGCAGTAAGCAAATGCATTATGTGATAATAGCTTTCCTACTTATCCTCCTAATGCATCCGCATTAATAAACCTTCCCCACTCAGGGTTATAATATCTTGAATTCAAGTAATATAACTGCGTCTCAGTATCATACCTATACCCTCGATAACGATAAGGATTTTTAACTCCTACAGTGCTAGCTAATGAACCAGTTATCCCTGATGTAGGTAAAATATTTCCACTTTCGTCTTTCACTTCTGGAGATGGCTTCCCCCAAGAATCATAGGTATAACTTACAACCTGAGTTCCCGCTTTGTCAATTAAACCAATAATATCCCCTTGAGCATTCCTTATATACCAATACTCTACCCCATTAAGGTTCATAGATACAAGGTCACTTGAAGCATCATAAGTGTAATATATCTTATCAGTACCATTATCTTCAAATGTTACCTTGCCTGATGACTACCCACTCTAATACTCTCATTTTTTCTAAATAGGGAGTAAAGAGTGGGTACGTCCCTAGATAACGATTTCTAAGCTTCAGATAAAACCCTATCTGAAGCCAAGAACTCTGTTTATCTCCTACAAGACGATACTTTGTTGTTACTCCATCTACTTTCTTTTCAGTTCTTATTCCATCTACATTATACTTGAAGCTTATGTTTTTTCCATTTCCACTTAAGTTTAAGGAAGCTCTGAAACTTTCATTTCAGAGCTAAGCGATTCACACCAAATCATATATTTGGGTTCTCTGCTTATGTCTTCCTTGCTCCCATGTAAATGTGTAGTTATCATAAGTTATAGGTTTTCCATTGTAATCTGTAAGCTTATCTTTCCAATTAGAGTCTTCATATTTATAGTTAGTGTATATTCTGTCTGTGGTTCCGTATATGATGTCTAGCTTTTGTGTTAGATTTCCACCAGCATCATAGCTATAGATTACAGTTTTATTAAGAACTTGATTATCTTCTTGTATTAGCTGATTTAATGCATCGTAGTAGTATATTATTTGATTATTACCTTCTGTTATTGTTTTTATATTTCCATTAGGGTCATAAGTGTAGGCTATCTTCTTTGAGTTATCATCTATTTCTTTTATCCTTGTTGTTGTAGTGTTTGCAGTAGCTCCAGCTTCAAAGCTGTATTTTGTTGTGAAATTAACCAATTCGCCTACGGCTATTTTTCCTACTATAAAAAGTTTATATGAAACTTATATATTGCTTTGAAAGTTTTCATATACAACACAATTACCTTTAAACAAATTTTATAAGCACTGACCGCAACTCCTACGGGTGGTGATTTTATCACCTTTCAAGTGGTTATTCATAATCAATAAAAAGAAAGTTCATAGCAACATATGATATACATATTGCCATGAACTTTAAATTGTACTTATAGATATATTATACTACTCTTTATTTTTCTCTATTAAGATCTGATACCTTAGCACTATTCCCTAAAAATCTTCCTCCGAGGTGCTCCAAAGTAACTGGAAATCGGCTCCTTGCTTCCTTAGCTTCATGGCTATGAATTGTGTTTGCGAAAAAAGTTGACCTTGCTACTAATACATCTTGTACTTTACAATAAAATCCAAATAAGAGAGATTCACGAAATCTTTAAGTATATCCTTATCCTCCTCCCACCATGTATCAGCTATATAAACTTCTGATTCCATACAATTCCATGGAACGATTCTATTTTTATCAACAATATAATCTTCTGAAATACGGGAAACATATATGTGGTTAGTTATTCTTACTACCATATCTTCTCTTATTTTGTATCCCACTTTAAACATTTCATTTTCAATTCCACTGCTTAATACTTCAAGATACCTACTATATATGTATGATTTTTGTAAAGTTTCATCAATAATATCTTCGTTATAAATATTATTTATAAGATTCGTAATGCCATACCTCTGAGTAAATTCTGTTAATTCTTTGAAATTATTTTCTTCCTTTAAGTTTTCTATCCTAATTGGCAATTCTGAAGACTTATATATTTTGTTCCTTAGTATTACTCTTGAAATTTCACTCATTTTTACCACCTTCCTTTTGTTTAATCCCAAGTTATGTGTACTCTAAATGTACTACTTTTACTATATATATTTATATGATCTATTCGATTTGCACTTCCATTTATAGGATGAGAATCAAAATGCCATCCTTGACTACTTCTCGATTGTGCAACTTCTTGTTTAAAATCTGGAAACTTCTTTTTTACGAAGTCTACCGCTTGCTCTTTTGATTTGAAATTAACATCTTTTCCCTCTAGTACTTTTGATTTATACTGATTAAGCTGCTGAGGGTTTAAATTATCTTTATTAGTGTTTTTATTAGTCTTTTTATTATTTTTCTTAGGTGTTTTCTTCCCACCATCTTTACTAGTACCAACTTTGTCTTGAACTGCTGCGATTTTATCAACATGTGGAGTTATTGCCGTAACTGCTTGTGAAATTGCAGGTGCTTGAGTCATAACAAACACACTTACTATTGCAATTATATCTATTGCAAAAATAGCCATTGGTATAAACCATGCCAAATATCCACTTGGGTCATGCATATTAACTGGATTATTATTGCAATACATAAACATGTTATGGCTTAGTAGTTCACCTGTAACTCCAACTAATCCATCTGCATTAATAAACCTTCCCCACTCAGCATTATAATACCTGCTTTGAAGATAGTATAACCCAGTCTCTGTATCATATCTATAGCCTCTATATCTATAAGGATTCTTAACTCCTACACTGTCTTTCATAGTACCAGTTATAGATACTAATTTACCCCAACTATCATAAACATAGCTTACAACCTGCACACCATCTTTATCGTGT
>JAVBVX010000073.1:0-8730 GCA_036677665.1 Clostridium sp.
AGACCTTATGGTATCAGTAGATATAGAGACTGCGCCTCAAACGCAAAAGCTTTTAGATATGTTAGAGGATGATGATGATGTTCAAGATATCTACCACAATGCAGAGTTCCCAGAAGAGTGGGAAGGATAAAGGGATAGCAACGGTTTGCAGGTTTAAGGATTAGGAAAACGTGACGATATACGTTTTTTTACCAATACATGATGATAAATAACACCTTTAAATGTATGTATAAAATTACTACATTTGGAGGTGTTATTTTTTTGTGCAATTAAAAGATGTTTTAGAAGAGTTTGTATTTAATCTTGAAGTTAAAAGTTTTTCTAAAAGAACTATCAAAAGTTATAGAAATAGCAATGCATTATTTCATAATTATTTAATGCAAGAATTCAAAATAACGACATTAGAAGATATTAAGCCACTACATATTAAAAAATATTTTAAGTTTTTATTACAGAAAGGTAGTAAACCGACTTATGTTAATGGAATTTTAAAGACATTAAGAGCATTTTTTAGATATTGCACTGAAGAAGAATATCTCACTGAGAATCCTTGTTTAAAAGTTTCTTGGCAAAGAGAAGGTAAAGTCTTAATAAACACATTTGAAAATCTTGAAATAATTAATATGCTAAATGCTTATAAATTTACGACTTATTTAACAGCAAGAAATAAAATGTTAATGGCTTTTCTAATTGATACAGGAGCAAGAAATAACGAAACTTGTATTTTGCTAAAAGAAGATGTTAAGGAAAAAGTTATTATATTAAGAGGAAAGGGTAATAAGCAAAGACAAGTTGCTATTAGTCCATTACTAAGAAAATATATGTTTAGGTACGAAAGAATAAAAGATTTTTATTTTAAAGATAAGATCGTTAGGGTTAATAATTACTTTTTAAGCAATACAGGTTTACCATTAACACCAGAAACTATTGAGAGAGTGGTTAGAGAAGCAGGGAGAATCGCAGGAGTTAGAGATGAAATAAGATGCTCTCCTCACACAATACGTCATTGGTATGCACAAGAACAATTGAGAAATGGTCTAGACTTATATAGTTTAAGTAGACTTTTAGGGCATGAGAATATCTCTATTACTAGGAGATATCTGCAATCTATTCAGGATGAAGACATAATAGACCTTAGTTTAAAAACAAGCCCATTGATGAATATTAAATCGAAAATTAAAACTAACTGAGATAAGAGGACTCGCAGTTTAAGTGGGTCGCAAAAAAGAAATAAGGTTACTATTTGCGGTAGTAACCTTACAACTGAATAAAGATTAACGAAACCTTTACCCAAACTTTTATTATCCCTAAGAAAATTATATTTCAAAAAAATGGACTTGTAAAGGCTTAGTTTCCTATTGTCTTTTTTAGGTATTAGGTTACTTGTATATGCACTCTAGCAAGTATAAAATTTAGAGTAGGACTAGCTATGCCGATGCAAAACAAATAGCTCGGACAAACGATGTTTCTGCTATTGTATTATTTGCCCGTAAAGAGGTTGTATCCATCCTCTTTAAATATTAGGTAGGCAGGAATACTAGATAGGAATATCGGCTTTCTATGTAAGCATTTAGCGTATATATGGGTAGTATTATATATATTAATGCATAGATAACAATAGCAGTATTATAAAGAAACCTCAACACTAAACAAAACTTTATTAAAGAGTTGCAGAAATGTAACTCTTTTCCTTTAAGCACTTTCCTAGGGCAAACTATGTCAATTTCCTAACAACTTCCAAAACTTTATAGAAAACCTTTAAATATGTAAAGTATTAATTTCAAAATGGTATTAAGTTTATAGTTTAGATATTTAACGGTTAGAAGGAAATTAATAGCAAATGGAGAATACTGTAAGTAGAATAAACTAAAGAAATAAAGTAAGGGTGGTATAGAATGCCAATTAAAAATCGACTTAAGGAAATTAGAATGCGAGAACATGCAATGGAGCCAGAAGAGTTTTCTAAATTAATAGGTGTGAATATAAAATCTTACTATAGTTATGAAAGAGATTTTAGCAGACCTACGTTAGAGAAAGCTTTAGAAATAGCTTTAAAACTTAATAAGACAATACATGAGATATGGTACTTAGAATAGTATCATATTTTTTTATAACTTTTTATAATATTTTAAGAAAAATCTTAATAAATTAAGAAACATTTTAAGAAATTAATCATATAGTATATTAAGAACTTAGAAAAACTCATAAAAAATTCTAAAAACTTCACATCTGAAACAAAGGACTCAGCACCCTGCTGAAGAGTTGATTATATAAGTATTTATAAATTCATTTGGGAGGTAAATGCAATGGCTAAAAGAGGAATAGATGTTGGTAACTATAGTCTAAAAGAGTTTCCAAATACAAATATAAAAAGCTTAGTAACTACGGAAGAAAACATATTAGGTTCAAAGATTTGCTTAGAGTATGATAATAAAACTTACTATATTGGAGAGGGAAACTTTGAAACAGAGTTAAACAAAAGTAGTAAGAATAACTTTTTACCTCTGCTATTAGCTGGAATAGCACTTAATAGTAATAAAGATGATGTATTTCAACAAATAGTTTGTGGATTGCCTATAAATCAATATAAGACCAATAAAGAGATTTTAGAGGATATGATACTAAGCAACAGAGTAAGAGACATTAAGTTTAATGGTGAGTCAAGAAAAATAATAATGAGTGACTTTAAAGTATATCCAGAAGGGATAGGAGCTTATTACAGCCTTAACACTGAGGATGATGTGATTATAGTTGATATAGGAGGAAGAACTACTGATGTAGCTTATATTGTAAATAAAAAGTTGAAAGAATCCTCTACAATAGCTGCTGGAACAATCAATATCTATAAAGATATAGCAGATAAGTTGAATTCACTGTATAGCTTAGATTTAGACATTGTTAATGCAGAAAGAATACTAGATAAGGGTTACTTTGAGATTGATGGATCTAAGGTAGATTTAAGCTTTATAACTGAAATCTTAAAAAAGAATTTTATAAAAATAAATGATGACTTAACCTTAAAATTTCCAGTGAGAACAGAAAAAATCATCTTAGTTGGTGGAGGATATAAGTTATTTCAAAGGGCATTTATGAACAGATATAAAAACTGTTATGTATCTGATAATCCTATTTATGCTAATGCAATAGGGTTTAGAAAGGTGGCGGAATCATGGCAATGAAACCTATAGCTTTAAGCTTTAAAAACACTCCAGAAGATACGGAACTTTACAAGTGGATCATTAGCCATAGCAATAGAAGTGGATTTATAAAAGATATTCTTAAAAAAGAAATGAAAGGTGAAACAAAAGAGACTGTTTGTAAAAAAGCAGATAGTAAAAATGATAATTTTATAGAATTTGATTTTTAGGAGGGTGTGCCATGAATAACCTATATCAACCAATAAGATTTAAAAGGTCTAAATCTGCACAATGGGAAAAGGGATTTCTAAGGACAAATGAAAATGGAATAGATTATTTAGAGCAAGATAGAAAGACAGTAGTTGAAAAAGTTTATAAATATGAGGTAGATTGGAATTTAAGTTTTTAACAATAAAATAAGCCTACTCAATAAAAAGTAGACTTTATAGAAATCAAGACTTTGACCATATTAAAAGGATTAGTCCAGCAATAAGCCAACCCATAAACTCAGCTCCTCTTTAGTTTATTAATAATAGTATGTCCTGAATTAGAGCCTTTAAACGTGAATTTAATGGGATTTTAAAAAGGGGCAGAGTTTGGGTAATTGCTATTAGCAACGCTTTGCTATAGCTTATGCGGGGGTTTTGGAAAAGTTGATACTTGTTAAGATATATTTACAATTTATTAATATTTGGAGGGTAAAAATGAGATTATTAATAAAGATTATTGCTGGTGTGCTTATAGGTGCATTAATAAGTCAAAAGCAGATAAAGAAAATATATGATGAGTATAAAAATAATAGGGGGTAATTTTTATGGAAATAAAGGGCTTCTATGTAACTAAAAAAGGTAAAGTTGTTAATGTTGATATAGATGTAGATAAGGTATTAGTTAAGGCAGGAATTACGGCTATTATATTTGCACATGGCATTAACGGAGGAACTATTTATGCTAAGACAATATCAGAAGGCTTACAACCTTTAGTAGATGTTCTGAAAGACCTTGCAGAGCCTATAAGCTATGGCTTTATGGTTAAGGGATTTTTGAAGATTATGGCTGGAGAAGAACATGAAGGATTAAAGACTATAAAGGGAGCTATCGGTGGTTTTATAGGAATACAATGGATACCACAAATATTTAAAATTATTAAAGGAATAGGGCTTTAGGGGGTATAGCTATGAAAGGCAAGTTGTTTGATGGTTTAGGTGAATGGATGAAGGAATTACCTTCTAAAATAGTTGGTAAGACGGTAGATAAAACAACTGAGGTCGCAGAAACTGTAGCTATAGAAACTATACATTTAATAGGAGAAGGCATTGTTGGACTAGAGGGAATATTAATTATAGTTGCAATTATAGGAGTATTTCTATTAATGTTCGGTGAGAGGAAATGGGGAACAAGACTTACAAGTATATCAACATTACTTTATTTAATGGGGAGGTTATTACTATCATGTTAAAAGAAGAAGTGGCATATACAGGGGGAGAAGTTTCCCTATTTCCTACAGTTTATGATAAAGTACAAGAGTCTATGGTAACTTATAAAATTAAGCCAGATTATACAATAGATAATTTAAATAATGATGCACTTATACACTCATTAGCTAGTATGTATTTGACACCAAGACAGAGAGTGTCCTTTAAAGAAGGAAGCTTCACAACAACAAGAAAAGCATATTTTGATATAATCTTTAGGCATAAGAGAGCGAATTTTTATTTTACAATTCATGAGGAATATGACGAGTTTTTAGCTGGGAAAATGAAAACTGTATGGAGCAAAGCTGAGATATCTGTAACACCTAGCATAAACGTAAATTCTTTTAATAGAAAAAATACAGAGATCTGTGAGATGGTATTAAGGGATTATAATTTCAAAAGTTTATCTATAGACAAATCTAATCTATACCCATTAACTAATATGATGGGAATTACTAAATTATTAAAAGAAGGTGAACAAGTAAGAGTTAATATTGCAATTGAGCCAACCAAAAGACAAAATTGGGTAAGTGTTGCCAAGGATGAATTTAAGAGCTACAAACAAGGGAAAGTTGTAGATAATGATATGAGTTCAAAAGAAAAGGCTATGAGATTAGGTTTTAAAGGTGTAGAAACAGGTTTACAGTTATATATAGATTTTAAGATGTTATTATTTGAAAGTATTTTTGGTATAGTTATGCCAGATAAAAAAGATGATGAAGTGCAAAAAATAGAGATTAAATTAGATAGTGTTGAATCAATAAAAAAACAAAATGAGTTAGAGGGTCTGAAACCTGCAACCACTTATAAAATGACATCTGAAACCTTTAAAACTAGAATTACTATAATGTCTGAGAGTGAAAATAGTAATAGATCAAAGTTAAATATGATTGCCGTAGCGAATAGTTACAAAGATATTTCTAATGATAATGAATTGGTATGCAGATTATTGACTAAGAAAGAGCAGGATAAATTGTTTAATCAGGTGCGAAATTTTGATGTTCCTACAAGTAAAATATGTGTTTTAAGTGATAAAGAGATAGCTAAATTGATACAATTACCACAAAGAGATTTACAGAATGAATATAATATTGAAAATATAGATACTAGAGAGGTTGATGTTCCTCCTGAATTGCAAGGTGGCTTAGTAAGAATAGCTATAGCAGGAAAACAAGGTAAAAAGATTACTACTACATGGAGTACAGACAAAAATGTTATGGCACTAGCTAAGATGTTTGTAGGAGCACAAAATACTGGAAAAACAACAGCACTCAAGCGAACAGTGAAAGATTGTTATATAGCAGGATATAGTAATATTGCTATAGATTTTATAGAATCCTGTGAAGTTGCTAGAGAAGTCTCAGAAGTAATTTCGGAAAAAGATAAAGTAATAATTAAATTAGGAGAAAAAGATTTTGTACCAGCAATTGCTTATAATGAAGTTAGTAGACTAATAACCGAAGATATGGACACTTGGGAAAGGATAAGACTTGCTAATCTTATAGCAGAACAGGTGGAATATTTAATTAATGCAGTAACAGATAAGGCTACAGGAGAATTAACTGCACCAATGCTCAGGTATCTTCATAGTGCCTGTATGGTAACATTTATTAGACCTAATGCAAAAATACAAGATGTGTTTGACATATTAAGACGTTGGGACAAAAGAAATGAAGCTATAAGATATGCCAGGTATTCAAAATGTTTCGATGAGGATGATGATATATTCTTTGACCTTAATGAACTTCATAAAAGAGATAATAAAGATAAGATAGTAGGAACTAGAGAGGATTTAGTAGTTGGTATAACTAATAGAGTAACTATACTACAAAAGAATCCTTACCTTAAAGCTATGTTGAAAGCAGATATAGATACAAGTCAAGATTTTTCAAGGTATATAGAAGAAGGTAAGAACATCTTTATAATGATACCTCAGAATTTATTTCCTAACGTTATGATAAGAGATATATTAACTACATTCTTTATAAGCCGAATCTGGCTAACTGTCCAAATGAGAGAGAATAACAAAGATGCAAGGTTATGCAATGTAATATTTGATGAGGTTCATCAAGTTCCAACAACTGCTAGATTTTTAGCAAATCATGTTACAGAGTTTAGAAGACATAGATTAGGACTTATGCTCACTTGTCATTATTTAAAACAACTTAGAGATTTACTAGATGCACTTAAAAGTTCTGGAGTAAGTTATGTACTTATAGCTGGAACAGAAAAAGAGAATTTAGAAATGTTAAAAGAAGAAATGTCACCTTTCACAGTAGAAGAAGGTTTAGCACTAAAACCACATACTAGTATAAACATTATTAATTATGGTAGTCAGTACGCAAAGTTCATAGGAGAACTACCACCAATTTAAAGGGCAATTAAGCCCTTTTTATTTTACTAAGGAAAAATATTAAGGTTTCACACAGTTTAGAAAATACCCTGTAAACACTTAATATAACTAGGATTAAGGACTATTTTTAAAAGTGGGTATACTAAGGAAAAACACCTTTAAACATAGCAATTATAACGGTTAGAATGGATTTTGACTTAATGGTCTCTAAGGGAGAAAAAGCAAGTGTAATCAAAGCTAAATCTCTATAAACCGTTGATATAACTAGCCTAGAGCCTGTTTGCTTGTTATTTTCCTTATTATGAGTAGCAAGAAAAGTTGCTATTTTTTGCAATTTTTTATTTCATAAATACCATTTGAAGCCAATAGTGTTGAGGGTTTTAGGTGTATATGTATCTTAGGAACTATGGAGAGGTTTTAAAATAAAAATCAACAAAAAAGAATGATTTAGGAAAACGTAAAAACCCTGTAAATTGTTGTTACCACTACCTTTGAAGGTACTTTTAAAAAAATATGCTTAACACTATAATGTAGTAGTAAATATAGAAAAATGATAAATGATTAGTTGGGTTGAAAGCGGTACACCCGTTTATTTTACTACCTTTGAGGATGCTTTTAAAAAAAAATAAACCTTCTCTTATAGTGTAATAGGTTTTATGGAAATTATAGATAATCGAGTTTTATTAAATCGTCAAAACCATTGATAATATAGTCTTTGAAAGGTTTTTGATTTTTTCGGTATATGAAAGTATAAATAAAACTCAGTAGCAAAATTCTATCGAGTTTAGAAAATTAATGAAAAAAATTTTTTCAACATAGCTCAAACCTAGTAAAAACAATGGTTTCGTAAGATACCTAAAACCTTGTATATGGAGTATATATATATTTTTTCTGCAAGTTTTCTTGCTAACACTTAATAAATTAATTAAAAAACAGGAGGTGATATTAATGCAAAATGAATTAAGAGAAAAATTTACAAATTACATAGAAAAGAATGGAATTAAAGTTAGATTTATAGCAAATTTATTAGGACTTAGCGAAAGCACTCTGTCACATTGGCGAAAAGGTAGAAGAGATATTTCTATTAAGCATATAGAAAAACTTTTAGATATTATCAATTAGTAATCTCACGGAGGAAAGTTCCGTAGCCAACCTTGGATTGGGGTTGCACAAAATTATGCAGACCAACATCATGCAATATAAATCCTATAAAGATATGGGAGAAATATCCCACAGGTAACGTCCTTACCTATTACCCTCCGTGCAATTGGTCGTAGGGTTAACTACTTCCCAAGATTATGGGAATTCCCCAACCATGGGTGAAAATTAGTTAAAGTCAAATTTGACGATTACTTAAAAGGAAACGTTGCACATTCATTCCACAAAACTGTGGAGCGAAAGAATATTAATTACACCTCATTTATAATACCCTGTAAGTGGCATTTCTTCGTGCCAAAAACACTCAAATTTTTAATTCTGTGGCATTAATGAGTAATTGTAGGGGAAAGTTAAAATTAAGGGCTAGAAATCAATCTAGTCCTTTTTAGTCCACTCTATCTTATAATTAATAATCTCAGCTATTTGTTTCACTTCATCATACTTAATAGTACCTCTGCTTAATTTATTAGATAAATTTTGGGGAGTCGTATCAGTACCATATTTTTCATTCATAATTTTCACTATATCTGTTATAGTCCATCCACTTGCGGCTATATAACTTTTAATCTCATTTCTTATATCATTCATTTTATCAACCTCCACTAAAT
>JAVBVX010000074.1:0-29294 GCA_036677665.1 Clostridium sp.
TTGGAAGAGATTTAGGACCAAGAGTAGCTGGAAGACTTTCAACAGGATTAACAGCAGATTGTACTGGACTTGATATCGAAGAAGGAACAAATCAATTAATGATGACAAGACCTGCTTTCGGTGGAAACTTAATGGCTACAATCATGTGTACAGAGCACAGACCACAAATGGCAACAGTAAGACCAGGTGTGTTCGATAAAATAGCTAGAGATGAATCAAAAGTAGATGCTTCTAAAATCGAAAAAGTAGCTGTATCTTTAGATGCAGAAGACTTAAGAGTAAAAGTATTAGAAGTAGTTAAATTAGCTAAAGAAGTAGCTGATATCGGAGAAGCTGAAGTATTAGTATCAGGCGGAAGAGGAGTAGGAAGCAAAGAAAACTTTGCATTACTACAAGAATTAGCTGATGCATTAGGTGGAACAGTATCAGGATCAAGAGCAGCTGTAGATAGTGGTTGGGTAGAAACAGCACTACAAGTTGGTCAAACAGGAAAAACTGTAAGACCAAGAGTATACGTTGCTTGCGGTATATCTGGAGCAATCCAACATTTAGCTGGAATGCAAGATAGTGATTACATAATTGCTATCAACAAAGATGCTGATGCTTCAATCATGAAAATAGCTGATTTAGGATTAGTTGGAGACCTTAACAAAGTTATTCCTGAGTTAATAGCTGAAATCAAAACTTATAAATAAGCTTTGATTATAGAATATAATCACAAAAAATAACTTCCATAGGATAAGAGGCTGTTACAATAGTATGTAAATACTATTGTAACAGCTAATTTTTTGCGTTATTTATCTTTTTTTGTAATTAAGAATAAAGACTACTCTTTACTGAATTGTATTTATTAATTATAATATTAGATAAGGCTAATGATTAAGTGTATATTTATTCGTTATAATTTAGTATAATGAATAAATATTAAAACACATAATTTAAAAGATGAAATTTATTTTAATAGCTAAAGATTAGCAAAGAAAATGGGGTGTAAATATGTTTAAAATTACTAAAAAAAGATTACTTGTACCGAATATTTATCTTATGGATATAGAAGCACCAAGAGTAGCTAAATCATCACAACCGGGACAATTTGTAATTATAAAAACAAATCAAAAAGGAGAAAGAGTTCCACTTACAATTTGTGATTATGATGAAGAAAAAGGAACAGTTACAATAGTATATCAAGCAGTAGGTAATTCAACTAAGGATATGGCACAATATAATGAAGGAGATTTTTATCAAGACTTTGTTGGTCCACTTGGGCAACCTTCAGAATTTGTGCATGAGGATATTGAAGAATTAAAGAAGAAAAATATATTATTCATTTCTGGTGGAGTAGGTGCAGCACCTGTATATCCACAAGTTAAATGGCTTCATAATAAGGGTGTAAATGTAGATGTAATAATGGGAACTAGAAGTAAAGATTTACTTATATTAGAAGAAGAGATGAGAGCTGTAGCAGATAATGTTTATGTAGCTACTGATGATGGATCTTATGGATTTAAAGGGTTAGTTACAGATAAGTTTAAAGACTTGGTAGAAAATGAAGGAAAAAAATATGATTTAGTTGTTGCTATAGGCCCTATAATAATGATGAAATTTGTAGCACTTACTACTAAGCCATATGGAATAAGAACTGTAGTGAGTATGAATCCACTTATGGTAGATGGTACTGGAATGTGCGGAGCATGTAGAGTAACTGTAGGAGATGAGACAAAGTTTGCTTGTGTAGATGGACCAGAATTTGATGCACATTTAATAGATTTTGATGAAGCCATCAGAAGACAATCTATGTACAAGACTGAAGAAGGAAGAGAAGCAATTAAACTAGAATATACTGAAGAACCACATCATCATAAAAATGGTGGAGGCTGTGGATGTTGTGGAGGTAATGCATAATGGATAAAATGAAAAAAGTACCAGTAAGAGAGCAGGATTCGAAATTAAGAGCTACTAATTTTGACGAAGTATGTTTAGGTTATACAGAGGAAGAAGCTGTAGCAGAAGCCAATAGATGTCTAAACTGCAAAAACCCTCTTTGTGTAAAGGGATGCCCTGTTTCAATAAATATACCAGCATTTATTCAACAAGTTAAAGAGAAGAAATTTGAAGAAGCTGCAAAAACTATTGCAAAGTATAGCTCATTGCCAGCAGTTTGTGGAAGAGTATGTCCGCAAGAAGTTCAATGTGAAGAAAAATGTATAGTTGGTATAAAGGGTGAAGCGGTTGCAATCGGTAAATTAGAAAGATTTGTTGGAGATTGGTCTAGAGAAAATAATATTAATCTTTCTGAAACAGAGCCTAAGAAAAATAAAAAGGTTGCAGTTATAGGTAGCGGTCCATCAGGATTAACCTGTGCTGGTGATTTAGCTAAAAAGGGATATGATGTTACCATATTTGAAGCTCTACATGAACCAGGTGGAGTTCTAGTTTACGGTATTCCAGAGTTTAGACTTCCAAAGGAAACAGTAGTTAAAGCTGAGATAGAAAATATTAAAAGCTTAGGAGTAAAAATTGAAACTAATGTTATAGTAGGTAGAACTGCTAATATAGATAAGCTTATGGAAGAAGAAGGCTTTGAAGCTGTATTTATTGGTTCAGGAGCTGGACTTCCTAAATTTATGGGCATTCCGGGTGAAAATGCTAATGGTGTTGTTTCAGCTAATGAGTTTTTAACAAGAGTTAACTTAATGAAGGCTTATAAGGAAGACTATGCAACTCCAGTTAAGGTTGGAAAAAAAGTGGCAGTTGTTGGTGGTGGAAACGTAGCAATGGATGCTGCAAGAACTGCACTAAGACTTGGAGCTGAAACACACATAGTATATAGAAGATCAGAGGAAGAGCTGCCAGCTAGAGTAGAGGAAGTACATCATGCTAAAGAAGAAGGAATAATATTTGACTTGTTAACTAATCCTATTGAAATACTATCGGATGAAAATGGATGGGTTAAGGGTATGAAGTGTATTAAAATGGAGCTTGGTGAACCTGATGAATCAGGAAGAAGAAGTCCTAGAGTTGTTAAGGGATCTGAGTTTATAATAGATTTAGATATGGTAATAATGTCACTTGGAACATCACCTAATCCTCTTATATCATCAACTACAGAAGGTTTAGAAATAAATAAATGGAAATGTATAATTACTGAAGAGGAAACAGGAAAAACTTCAAAGAGTGGAGTTTATGCTGGAGGAGATGCAGTAACAGGAGCTGCTACAGTAATACTTGCAATGGAAGCAGGAAAAAAAGCAGCAGTTGCAATTGATGAGTTTTTATCAATAGAAGATAAATAATAAGTAGATACTCAGTGAATTTACTCAAAGTATATTAGCTGAGTATTTTTCCTTTACATATGGAAAACCTTTATAGATAATACTAATACGAAGTAAGAATGTTACTTCATAAAATTCATAGGAGGTGTAAATGTGGATTTTAGTTACATAGAAACGTTTAGTGAAGGAATAGTTGTAAAGAATGTAGAAAATTTCAATCTCGCAGATATTTTTGATTGTGGTCAAACTTTTAGATGGAATAGACAGCAAAATGGAAATTATATTGGTGTTGCTTTTGGAAGAGTAATAGAAGTGGAAAAAAAAGAAGAAGATATAATAATATATAATACAACAGAGGAAGAGTTTGAAAAAAATTGGTGTGATTATTTTGACCTATATAGAGACTACGGGAGTATAAAAAAACTATTAAGTAAAGACTCATTACTAGAAAAAGCAGTTGAGTTTGGTAGTGGAATAAGAATATTAAAACAAGAACCCTTCGAAATTGTTATATCATTTATAATTTCAGCTAATAATAGAATACCTATGATTAAAAGAGCTATAAATACTATTTCTGAGAAGTGGGGCAATCCTATAGAATATAAAGGAAATACATACTACACTTTTCCGGATGTTAGTGCATTAAAAAATTGTACTTTAGAAGAAATTGAAAAGTGTGGAGTAGGGTTTAGAGCAAAGTATATTAAAAGTACTATAGATGGTGTTTTAAATCATGAAATTGATCTTGAGTACATAAAGACTTTAAATGACGACATGTGCCATAAAGAATTGCAGAATTTAAGTGGAGTAGGACCTAAGGTAGCAGATTGTATAATGCTTTTTTCTATGGAAAAGTATTCCGCATTTCCGGTAGATGTTTGGGTAAAAAGAGCAATGCAACACTTTTATCTAGCACCAGATGTATCTTTAAAAAAGATAAGAGATTTTGGACGAGAAAGATTTGGAGAATTTTCAGGTTTTGCACAGCAATATTTCTTTTATTATGCAAGAGAGAATAATATAAAAATATAGAAAATTCATAACACTGCTGTACTTAGCAGTGTTATGAATTTTCTATGATTTTCCGTAAAGATTATGCTAGAATTTTAATAATAATCTGCTATAATATTACTTGATTCAATACTTAAGATAATTAGTTTAATTAATGTGTATTATACATTGAGGGGGGAAAGTGTGGTAACTTTTGAGTCAGATTTACAAAAACTAAAATGTGAAATATTAAAAGAAGTTGCATCCTTAGCAAAAGAAGGAAATATAAGTCGAAGAACACTAGAAACAGTTCCTTATGTTATAATACAAGGAGAAAAACCAAAGTATAGATGTTGTGTTTATCATGAAAGAGCTATTGTTAAAGAAAGAGCAAAGATAGCAGCAGGATACCTTCCCAATGGAGATAGGTTAGGTGAATGGGAAAAAGCTAAAAATAATAGTCAAGTAATGTTTATAATTGAAGGAGCATGCGATAGATGTCCAATAAATAAATATACTATAACAGAAGCTTGTAGAGGATGTTTACAGCATAAATGTATGGAAGCATGTAATTGCAATGCTATAACTAGAATAAATGGTAGAGCATATATTGACCAGGATGCTTGTATAGAATGTGGGTTATGTAAAGCATCTTGCCCTTATAATGCTATTTCAGAAGTTATGAGACCATGTAGAAACGCATGTCCAACAGGAGCTTTAGAGATACAAAAGGAAGATAGAAGAGCTATTATAAATAGCGAAAATTGTACAAATTGTGGAGCATGTATGTCAGCATGCCCTTTTGGAGCGATATCAGATAAAAGTTATATAGTTCCGGTAATAAATAAAATTAAAGAGGGAAAAAAGGTATATGCTATTGTAGCTCCTGCAATAACTGGACAGTTAGGAATAAACGTAACTGTTGGGCAAGTTAAATCAGCATTAAAGAATGTAGGTTTTGAGAATATGATGGAAGTAGCTTGCGGAGCAGATGCAGTAACTGAACATGAGGCAATGGAGTTTGTAGAGAGAATGAAAAATGGGGATAGCTATATGACTAGTTCTTGCTGTCCGGGATTTGTTTCATATATAGAGAACAAGTTTCCAGATCAAGCTGATAGAATGTCTCACACAGTATCGCCAATGATAGCTACTGGTAGATTGATTAAGAAAAATGATAAAGATGCTATTGTGGTATTCGTTGGTCCATGTACTGCGAAAAAGACCGAAATTTCTAGAAAGAGTATAAATGATGCTATAGATTATGTTTTAACCTTTGAAGAAATAGCAGCAATATTAGATGCATATGAAATAGATCCAAAACAATGTGAAGATGTAGAAGTAAATGATGCTTCAGCCTTTGGAAGAGGTTTTGCCCAAGGGGGAGGATTAAGTGCAGCAGTTGAAGATTATATTAAGAGCAAGAACATTGAAGTAGAATTTAATCCAGTAAAGATTAGTGGATTTTCTAATTTGAGAAAGTTTATGTTACTAGCTAAAAATGGAAAGTTACCTGGAAACTTTTTTGAAGGTATGATGTGTGAAGGTGGATGTATTGGTGGAGCTGGTACAATATGTTCCCAGAAGAAGTCAAAAGTACCATTAGCAAATTTCTCTAAGGCAGCAAAAAGTGAACATGTAATATCCAATGAGAAATTAGCTGAATTTGAAGGAATAAAATTAGAAAGAAAGTTTTAATTATTAAAGACATTAGGTTCTGCCTAATGTCTTTTGTTTTTTAGTTTATAAATTAAGTATAATAAAGAGCTAGTTAAAGTTAGTAAGACAATAATAAATATTGCACAATGAAAGAAAAACTCTTGAGGCATAATGGTAATAATAGGGTCAGTATTAATATCTAAAATCCAGTAATCATTATTAAAAAACAATTTATGAAACATAGTAAAACTTTTGTCGAAATTTATTAAAAAAGGAAGAGTACATACTAAAGGTAAAATTAGCAGTAGAATAGCTGACCATTTTAAAAATTTATAGTCATAAGATTTTAAATTTAGAATAAATATTATAATTGTGGTTAAAAATAGAATGAATTTCAATCTATACAAAAAAGTAAATATATTTCTTACTTCTTCAAAATGAATTTTGCCTTCCGTTGAATAAGGTAAGTTAGGAAGATGAAAGTTTATATTAGGATTTTGAACAAATTCTATAACATAATGATAGTTAGTTTTAATTGTTGATATATCAAGTTTTGAAGACTTTGGTAGATTTAGTTCAACAATATTATAGTAATAAATAAATTTATTATTTAAAGCTATATTTACGATAATTATCATCATTAATAAAGTAATACATAAGGATAAACAAATATTTAGTAATGTGTGGATATTAAAGGATTTTTTCAAAATTATCACTCCAATATAAGGATTATATAATTATTGATTATTATTGACTTTATTTTAAAATATAATTACATTACTTTCTAGTTATTTATTTTATATAAACTTTATATACATTATTGAATAGTAAGGAATAGAAAAGTAAAGAAAAATTAAGAATCATCATGTTAATTAAAATTATTTTAATTTATTTGGATTAAATGAAGAAATGAGTTAAAAAGTGGAATTTGCTATTGAATTTAGTATAAATTATTATTATAATTGTATTAGCACTCGGCAACAATGAGTGCTAATAAACCATAAAAACAATTTAAATATTATAAAAATTACATAAGGAGGGTTTTTTTATGAGAATAAAGCCACTTGGAGACAGGGTTGTAATTAAGAGATTAGAAGCAGAAGAAACAACAAAAAGCGGAATAGTTTTACCAGGAAGTGCTAAAGAGAAGCCACAAGAAGCAGAAGTAGTTGCAGTAGGACCAGGCGGAGTAGTGGATGGAAAAGAAATAAGAATGGAAGTAAAAGTAGGAGATAAAGTATTATTCTCAAAATATGCTGGAACAGAAGTTAAAATTGATGGAGAAGATTATTCAATTTTAAAACAAGATGATATATTAGCAATAGTAGAGTAAGGATAGTGTGTAGATAACTATCTATTTAGAATTAGACTATATAATACATGGGAAATTAGGAGGTATATAAAATGGCTAAAAGCATATTATTTGGTGAAGAAGCAAGACGTTCTATGCAAAGAGGTGTAGATAAGCTAGCTGACGCAGTTAAAATTACATTAGGACCAAAAGGAAGAAATGTTGTTTTAGATAAGAAGTTTGGAGCACCACTTATAACAAATGATGGTGTTAGTATAGCAAGAGAAATAGAACTTGAAGATCCATATGAAAATATGGGAGCTCAACTTGTTAAAGAAGTTGCTACAAAGACAAATGATGTAGCTGGAGACGGAACAACAACTGCTACATTACTTGCTCAAGCTATAATAAGAGAAGGATTAAAGAACGTAACAGCTGGAGCAAATCCAATGCTTATAAGACAAGGTATTAAAAAGGCTGTTGATGTTGCTGTTGAAGAAATCAAAAAAGGATCAAAACAAGTAGATGGAAAAGAAGATATAGCAAGGGTTGCTTCTATTTCTGCTGCTGATGAAGAAATAGGAACACTAATAGCAGATGCTATGGAAAAAGTAGGTACTGAAGGTGTTATAACTGTAGAAGAATCGAAAACAATGACAACTGAACTTGAAGTTGTTGAAGGAATGCAATTTGATAGAGGTTATTTAAGTTCATATATGGTAACAGATGCAGAAAAGATGGAAGCTGTACTTGATAATCCATATATTCTTTTAACTGATAAAAAAGTTTCTAACATACAAGAATTACTTCCTGTACTTGAGCAAATAGTTCAACAAGGAAGAAAATTATTGATTATTGCTGAAGAGATAGAAGGAGAAGCATTAGCTACTTTAGTTGTTAATAAATTAAGAGGAACATTCACTTGTGTAGCTGTAAAAGCTCCAGGTTTTGGTGATAGAAGAAAAGAAATGCTTCAAGATTTAGCAGTATTAACAGGTGGAGAAGTTATAGCTGAAGAACTTGGAAGAGATTTAAAAGAAGTAACTTTAGATATGCTTGGAACTGCTGAAAGTGTTAAAGTTTCTAAAGAAAACACTGTAATAGTTAATGGAAAAGGAAATAAAATTGAAATAACAGATAGAGTATCTCAAATTAAGAGACAAATCGAAGAAACTACTTCTGAATTTGATAAAGAAAAGTTACTTGAAAGATTAGCAAAACTTGCTGGTGGAGTTGCTCTAATTAAAGTTGGTGCTGCTACAGAAACAGAACTTAAAGAAAGAAAACTAAGAATAGAAGATGCTTTAGCAGCTACAAAAGCAGCTGTAGAAGAAGGTATAGTTGCAGGTGGTGGAACAGCTTACATTAATGCTATAAAAGAAGTTGCAAAATTAACTGCTGATGTTATAGATGTTAAGGTAGGTATTGATATCGTAAGAAGATCACTTGAAGAACCAGTTAGACAAATAGCTTCAAATGCAGGACTTGAAGGTTCTGTAATAGTAGATAAAGTAATGAGTAGTGAAGCTGGAATGGGCTTTGATGCATTACGTGGAGAATATGTAAATATGATTCAAAAAGGCATAGTTGATCCAACTAAGGTTACTAGATCAGCACTTCAAAATGCTGCATCAGTAGCAGCAACATTCTTAACAACAGAATGCATTGTTGCAGATTTACCAGAAAAGAATCCAGCACCAGCACCAGGAATGGGCGGAATGGGAATGGACGGAATGTACTAAAAATAAACTAAAACTAAAAGGGACTGTATCAAAATAGTTGAAAAATTATTTTGATACAGTCCCTTTACTATTCTGTAAACTTAATTGATGAGATTTCTTTATAAGGTCACCTCTTATTTATCTATTGTTTTTATGCATAAATGTACTAGTTACAATCAATATATCATTAATAGATTATTAAAAAGGATAGCTATATGTTAAAAACTAGTTAATAGTATATGAATATATAATTTTTCCATGAGGACATGGTAACCTTGTTATTTCTTAAAAAAATATATAAGAAAAATATAAAATAGATATATGTAAACATTATCTTATAATTTAAGCATAATTCTGCAAGAAAATTATCAAAAAATGAGAGAAAAAAATTGACAAAGGTGACAAACTAAAATAAAATTAAATCTAACATAATTAAATATCAAATAGTAAATATTAAATTCACTTATATATACCTTGAATATGGCAAGGAGTATCTACCGGGGGCCTTAAACTTTCGACTATGAGTGGTTATTGCATATTCGGACAAAAAGATGATGCATTAATTTCACTCTAACGTTTTTTCTGGTGGAATTAATGCGAATTTATTTTTTGGAAATATATGATTACTTAGATTATATTTATAAATTGAAAGAAAGGAAGTTGATTAAAATGGCAATAATTTTAAAAACAGCTTATACCTTTGATGATGTATTATTAATACCAAATAAATCAGAGGTTTTACCAAAGGATGTTAGCTTAAAGACTAACCTAACAAAGAAATTACAAGTGAATATTCCTATAATTAGTGCAGGAATGGATACTGTTACAGAAGCTAAGATGGCTATTGCAATGGCAAGAGAAGGTGGAATCGGAATAATCCACAAGAATATGAGTATAGAAAAGCAAGCTAGTGAAGTAGACAGAGTAAAGAGACAAGAAAATGGAGTTATTACTGACCCATTTCATTTAGCAGAGGATAATACTATAGAAGATGCTTTAAATTTGATGAGTAAATATAGAATATCAGGTGTGCCTATAGTTGAGGGAGAGAAATTAGTAGGAATTATTACTAATAGAGATATAGCTTTTGAGACAAACTATAGTCAAAAGATAGGTAACGTTATGACTAAGGAAAACCTTATAACGGCACCAGAACATACAACTGTAGAAGAAGCTAAAGAAATCTTAAAACGTCATAAAATTGAAAAACTTCCTTTAGTAGATAAAGATAATAATTTAAAGGGACTTATAACAATAAAAGATATAGAAAAAGTTAAAAGATTTCCAAATGCAGCAAAAGATGAAAGAGGTAGACTACTTTGTGGAGCAGCAGTTGGAGTAACTTATGATATGATGCAAAGAGTTGCTGCACTAGTTGAAGCAAATGTTGATGTTATAACTGTAGATACTGCGCATGGACATTCACAAGGGGTTATGGACGCAGTAAGAGAGATTAAAAATAAGTATTCAGAGCTTCAAATTATAGCAGGTAATGTAGCTACACAAGAAGCTACAAGAGATTTAATAGAAGCAGGGGCTGACTGTATAAAGGTTGGAATAGGTCCAGGTTCAATTTGTACTACAAGAGTTGTAGCAGGAGTTGGAGTACCACAACTTACAGCAGTTATGGATTGTGTAGAGGAAGCTAATAAGTACGGAGTACCTGTTATCGCAGATGGAGGTATAAAGTATTCAGGAGATATAGTAAAATCACTTGCAGCAGGAGCAAAAGTAGTAATGATGGGTTCTATGCTTGCAGGCTGTGAAGAAGCCCCAGGAGAAGTAGAGATATATCAAGGAAGAAGTTATAAGGTATATAGAGGAATGGGTTCTTTAGGAGCAATGGCTTGTGGAAGTAAGGATAGATATTTCCAAGAGGAAGGTAAGAAGTTAGTTCCTGAAGGAGTAGAGGGAAGAGTTCCATATAAAGGACTTGTATCAGATACGATCTATCAATTAGTTGGAGGAATTCGTTCAGGAATGGGATATTTAGGAGCACCAACTCTTGAGAATTTATTTGAAAATGCTAAATTTGTAGTTCAAACTTCATCAGGACTTAGAGAAAGTCATCCGCACGACATATCAATAACAAAAGAAGCACCAAATTATAGTGTGCAAGGATAGTTAGTTACTAAAGACTAAAAAGTAGGAGGATATGAAATGTCTATGCAACATGAATTAGTTTTAGTAGTAGATTTTGGGGGACAATATAACCAACTTATTGCAAGAAGAGTTAGAGAAAATAATGTATATTGTGAAATAATCCCTTATACTGCTACAATTGAAGATATAAAAGCAAAAGCACCAAAGGGAATAATCTTCACTGGTGGACCTAACAGTGTATATGGAGAAGGAGCACCAAGAGTAAATAAAGAAGTGTTTGAATTAGGTGTACCAGTACTTGGAATATGCTATGGACATCAATTGACTTCATATTCTTTAGGTGGAACAGTTGAAAGCCCAGATATTAGAGAGTACGGTAAGACAGAAGTTAATTTAAGCAAGGACTCATTATTATTTGATGGAATAGAAGAAATAGGTGAGTCTTGGATGAGTCATACAGATTATGTATCAAAAGTTCCAGAAGGATTTAAAATAATAGCAACTACAAACCAATGTCCAGTAGCAGCTATGGAGCATGCTGAAAGAAGAATATATGGAGTTCAATTCCACCCAGAAGTTGAACATACATTATTTGGTAAGCAAATGCTTTCTAACTTCCTATTTAAGATATGTAATGTAAAAGGTGACTGGTCAATGGCTTCTTTTGCACAAGATAAAATAAAAGAAATAAAAGAATTAGTAGGAGATAGAAAAGTACTTTGTGCTCTATCAGGTGGGGTTGACTCATCAGTAGCAGCAGTACTTGTTCATAAGGCAATAGGAAAACAACTTACTTGTGTATTTGTTGATCATGGACTACTTAGAAAAGATGAAGGCGATCAAGTTGAAACTATATTTAAAAAGCAATTTGATATGAATCTTATAAGAGTAAATGCTAGTGAAAGATTTTTAGGAAAGCTTAGTGGAGTAAGTGATCCAGAAACGAAGAGAAAGATAATCGGAGAAGAATTTATAAGAGTTTTTGAAGAAGAAGCAAATAAGCTTGGACAAATAGATTACTTAGTACAAGGAACTATATACCCAGATATAGTTGAGAGTGGAACAAGTACATCAGCAACTATAAAGAGTCATCACAACGTTGGTGGGCTTCCAGAAGATATACAATTCTCTTTAATTGAACCATTAAGAGAACTATTCAAGGATGAAGTTAGAGCAGTTGGTGAAGAGGTTGGAATTCCACATCATTTAGTATGGAGACAGCCATTCCCAGGACCAGGTCTTGCTATAAGAGTTCTTGGAGAAATAACAGAAGAAAAGCTATTTATAACTAGAGAAGCAGATGCTATATTTAGAGAAGAAATTGCAGAAGCAGGCCTTGAAGAAAAGATATGGCAATACTTTGCATGTCTACCAAATATAAAATCAGTAGGAGTTATGGGTGATGAAAGAACATACTGTCATACTATAGCACTAAGAGCAGTAACATCTTCAGATGCTATGACTTCTGATTGGGCAAGAATACCATATGAGGTATTAGATAAAGTTTCAAGAAGAATAGTTAATGAAGTTAAAGGAGTAAACAGAATTGTTTACGATGTTACTTCAAAACCACCATCAACGATTGAGTGGGAATAAGGTTCAAGCCACTAATATCAACGGTTTAACAAAAATATTAATAAAATATATGTGAAAAAAGTGTTTATGATATTTCTTAAATTTTGGAAATATTGTAAGCACTTTTTTTGTATTTTAGCCATAAGAAATGAGGTGTTTTAGAAGTGAAACGAGGAGAAGTCGTAGGTACTCGACAATTTGGGAAAAAACTTGTTAAAGAAAGAAAAAAATATAGTGAAGTGTATGAACAGTTTATTCAACAAGTGAAAATCAAGGGAAGAAGCGAACAAACAATTCAAAGTTATTACTATCATAACAAATACTTTACAAAATTTCTAGGCAAAGATGTTTTTTGCGATGAAATAACCTTGACTACCTTAGAAACCTATATTCTTTACATCAAAGAGAGTAAGGGAATTACAAATGGTATAACCATTAACAGTTATTTAAGAAATATTAGTCCAATTCTAAAATATGCGATGAAAAAAGGGTATATCCTAGAGGAATTTATGATTCCAGTTGTACTAGAACAAGAAACTATTAAAGAAATTTATACCCAAGAAGAATTGCATGACCTCTTAGAAAGACCAAAGAAACGAGATTTTGTAGAGTTAAGAACATGGGCAACAATTTGGACTTTTGCATCTACGGGAATAAGAGCAAGAGAACTAAGAGAATTACTTGTGAAAAATGTAGATTTACTTAACAGAACAATTATAGTCAATAAGACCAAAAATAAGAAAGCAAGAATATTGCCTATATCTACTTCTCTTGCAGATGTGCTAGAGGAATATTTAGAAGTCAGAGGGGGAGAAGATGAACAATATCTATTTCCATCTGTATATGAAACACAACTAGCAATGTCTAGTTTACAGAAAACAATAAAAGTCTATTGTAACACTAGAGGAATAGGAAAGAGTTCTCTACACTTGTTTAGACACACATTTATAACCAATGCAGTAAATCAAAACGTTAGTCCACTAATACTTAAAAGAATTACAGGTCATACAACAATGAAAGAATTAAACAGATATTACAATGCTAAAACGGCTGATATGGTCGATATGATTGATGAAATAGCACCACAAAGTGATAAGAAAGAAAATTATTTTAAAAAGGAAAGAAAGGGGAGGAAACAACCATGACTAATAGTCAAGAAAAACTATTTAACCACTACTATAATCTAATGTCTCGAGAATACAGGCAAGAAATTTTAAGTCACGAAGATTTTAAAATGAAAAATGTTCATTGCAGTATCCGAGTAAACTTCAAAAACGGTGATTGGATAAGAGTGTATCAAAAAATGAATGGTCAAGTTGAATGGTATTAACATTAACGAAATCAAAATTGTGAATGTAGACGTGGCTTGTTCTGTACTGTATAGCACAGAAGGAACGATAAGAGGGCTTCACGTTATCAGAGGATATTAGTAACTAAAAATATTTTAGACACTTAAATGGGGACACACACTTAAACTGCTAGTCACAAATATAATAGGGAATTAAACTCCCCGTCCAAAAAGAAATAAGGTTACTACTACCAATAGCAACCTTGAACACTGTTGTACACCAATGTACAACTACCATTTTACGTTGTGTAAAACTTAAAACTAAATATAGTAAAATACTTAATCTTACAATATCTATTATATCAAAAAAATGGATATTTGCAAGGTGTATTTCCTATACCCTTTTTTAAGGGAATAGGTTAGTTGTCTAAGCACTAGAGCAACTTTGAAATTTCTAGTAGGACTAGCCATGCCGATGCAAAACAGGTGGCTCGGATATATATTATTTCTGTTATTATAATTTATAATCGTCAAGTCCATGTATCTAAGGACTATAAATATTAGATAGGAAGGTAAACTGGTCGAAAGACAGGATTTTGTATAATTGTGCATAAGTTGTTAATAAACTTGTGGATAAGTATGTTAGGGCAGTTTTTAACATATTAAAATATAGAATACAATAGCAGTGCAATAAGAAACTTCAACTCATTATACCCAACTTTTTATTTTTCCCCTTTTCTAAGGGGAAACTACGTCTAATTGCTTAACTATTTCCCCAACTTTATCAAAGTTCACTAAATACATCAAGCAAAATAAAACATATAAAACTAAAAACTTTACCAATTAGAAAATCCCCTATAACACTTAATATTCCTAGGATTAAGGACTATTTTTAAAAGTGGGTATACTAAGGAAAAGTATCTTAAACGTAGCAATATCAAGGCTTTGCAAGGTTTTCTTGAAATTTAGTTAATGGTCTCTAAGGGAGAAGAAGTATGGTAGCGAAAATGAAAAGTGGCTACAAATTTTTATATCATTAGCCTATAGCCCAATCCATTGTTATTTTCCTTTTTATGAGTAAGAAAACATAGGGAAAATACTAAATGTAGAAGTTTAGAAAAACACTCTCAAACCCTTAATATTACTAGGTTTAATGACTATTTTTAAAAAATGGGTATATGAAGAAAAACACCTTCAAACATAGATGTATTCTTACTTAAAGGGTATTTTACCTTAATGGTCTCTAAGGGAGAACACTAAATGTTTGAAATAGAAAACACCTTCTAACCTTAATATCATTAGCCTATAGCCCAATTTAGTTGTTATTTACCTTTTTATGAATAGCAAGAATATAGAAAAACACAAGATGTAACGGTTTAGAAAATCCCCTGTAAACTATTTGCACAACTACGTTTAAGAGTAATTTTTTTAAAAACTTGCCTTCTCTTATAATGTAATAGTAAATCAGAAAATCGCAAAAAGTTGAAAAGCAAATAAACCTCGAACTCGTTGGTATCACTAGCGTTAAGGACAATTTTTTAAAAAATATGCCTTTTCTTATAGTGTAGTAGTAATTTAGGAAAAATAAGATAATTTAGCCTTTGTTAAAATCTCTACAAGCCTTAATTTTACTATATTTAAAAGGTGTTTTAAAAAAAATATGCCTAAATATATAATGTAGTAGAAAATATATAATAAATAGGCAAAATAGCAAAACTTCGATTTAATCATACCCTTGAAACCATTGATATAACTAGGTTTACAAGACATATCTCCATTTTCCTATAGTGATAGAGAAAGCATGATAGAGAAAAATAAGATTAAGATAGTTTAGAAAATACCCCTTAACCGTTGGTATGACTAGGTTTATAGGGTGTAAAAAATAAAAACACTAGCCAAAGTTAAGTTATTTTCCTTTTTATGAGTAGCAAGAAAAGTTGCTATATTCTGCAATTATTTATTTTTAAGATAATCTTTTAATTTAATAGTGTTAAGGGTTCAGTGGATATTGCATCTTAGGAACTAAGGAGAGAGGTTTTAAAATAAAAAATCAAGAAAAATAAAGATGTCCAAGTTTAGAAAATCCCATATAAACCATTGTTACAACTACGTTTAAGAGTAATTTTTTTAAAAACTTGCCTTCTCTTATAATGTAATAGTAAATATAGGAAAAGTGAATTACTAGAAGTTTAGAAAAAACCTCGTAACCCTTCTATATTACTATGGTTAAGAACACTTTTTTAAAAAATATGCCTTTTCTTATAGTGTAGTAGTAATTAAGAAAATAAGATATGTGAAGTTTTAGAAAATACCTGCAACCCCTTGATACTATTACCTTTGAGGACACTTTTTAAAAAAATAAACCTTCTCTTATAGTGTAGTAGTAATTATAGAAAACAAAGGTGAGTCGAGTTTTATTAAATCGCTTAAACCGTTGGTATAACTAACTTTGACA
The DNA here is from genome assembly GCA_036677665.1 of Clostridium sp. Lineage (GTDB taxonomy): Bacteria > Bacillota > Clostridia > Clostridiales > Clostridiaceae > Clostridium_H. Next base: position 16,355 of record JAVBVX010000074.1, read on the forward strand.
CAATTATAATTTTTTCGGTATATGAAGTATTAATAAACATAATTTAGCAACGTAAATTTTAAATCATACCTTTTAAACCTTATAAATCAAGGGTTTTAATAAAAGCCATCTTCCTTGTATATGGAGTATATAAAACGCACTAGAATAGAAAATTAATGACTAAAAATTTATTCATAACCCTCAAACCTAGTAAAATCAATAGTTTAGAAAAGTAGTTAATTCCTTGTATATGAAGTATAGTAAAAATCCTAAAATGAGTTATCTACATTCAAAATAGATAATTGATTTTAGTATTTTTAATACTAAGAGTATATCTGTTAAGTTTCAGTTCTTGACATGATTTATATGGTAAGTTTTGTTGCTTTTGTAGCAGGATCATTCCCTGTCACCTCAAACCAAAAGTATAAAGCAACTGCTACAAAGGACAAAGTCCTGCTCTATCGTAGAGTTTGTAGAAATCTATCTTTCATAATTTAAGAGATAATTTTTTATCTCTTTTTTTTATAGCAAGTTTTTTTGCAATAGCAAATTAATATATTAAATTTTAACAATAAAAGGGTGGTGTAAATGCAGAATGAAGTAAGAAAACAATTCGAAGAATACATAAAAGTAAATGGAATAAAAGTTAGGTTCATAGCAAAAAAAATAGGGTTATCTGAAAGCACATTAAGTCATTGGCGAAAACGTCGCAGAAATTTATCTATGGAGCATTTACAGGCACTTTTAGACATTATGAATTAGGGCTATATATAAGAACTCATAGAGGGCTTATTTATATAAAACTATCAATTTAGAGGAAGGTGAGTGATATGAGATTAATTAAAAACTTAAATTATGAGCAACAGGCATTATTAATAATTATTTTTAGTTGTCTAGTTAGTACAAGTATAGTATCCAATACAAATTTAAGCATAGCAACAAGTGTTATATTAAGTATATTTTTAATTAAGAAAAATTTTTAGGGTTTAATATTAAAACTTGTATAAGGGTTGGTATTAAGAACTATTAAGGAGGAATTTAATAATGGAAAATGAAAACATGGAACAAGTAGAAGTTAAAAACGAAGGAAAGGTTCAAGAGGTGGAAAATATTGAAGTAGATAATGCTATCACTGAAAATGATAGCGACAAGTTCACAGAAGAAATATCTAAAAAAATACAGTCCGAAACTGACAAAGTTAGAACCGAATATACTAAGAAAATTAAGGCATTAGAGGAACAATTAAAAGAATTACAACCAGTAGAGCCTACAGAGGAAGAAAAGGCACTACAGGACAAATTACAAGCATTGGAACAGAAGGAAAAAGAAATAGCAAAGAAAGAGATGGAAATAAAAGTCGCTGAAACTTTATCTAAAAACGGTCTACCACAACAACTTAATAAGTATCTAAGCATAGAAGAAGTTCAAGATGTAGAAAGTTATTTACAGGAATTTAAAGAAATTATTAATTCACAAATTGCTAATTCTAATTCTACATATAAACCCAATAATCATAAGGGTCAAAGTGAAAGCATCAGCAAAGACCAATTTGCAAAAATGAGTTATTCTGATAGATTAAATCTGTTTAAAACCAATGAGGAACTTTATAAACAACTAAGCAAATAATTTAGGATTATCTAAAATAGAGATAGTCCTTTTATTATATTTAAAAATAAAAAAATAAAATTAAAAGGAAAAGGTGATAAATATGGCAAATTTAATAATACCAGAAATTTACGCAGGATTAGTGCGAGAGAAATTTGAAGGAAAAATTAAAATCGCAGGACTAGCAACAAATTTAGGAATTTTAAAGAACTCTAATGTGGGAGAAAGTGTAACATTCCCAAAATACAAAACTATAGGCGATGCAAATGAAGTTGTAAAAGGAACTGCTTCTCCAATATCAGAACTTGAACAAACTTCAAGCCAAGCAACAATAAAAATGATAGATAAAATTGTAAGGGTCTATGACATTGATGATATGACTGCTTTGGGCAACCACATTGAAGAAGCATCTAACCAACAAGCAATAGTATTTGCTAGAAAGTTAGACAAGGATTTAGTTGCAGAAGCACTAACTTCTCCACTAAAATCTGCTACTACTGGAGCAACTACAATAACTCCAGGTGAAATTAATGCTGGTCTTGCACTATTTGGAGATGAACAAGATACAGAAGAAATGGCTGGTATAGTAGTAAATAGTTTACTTGCATCTTCTTTCTATAATATGCAAGAGTTTATTACTGCTACTAGAACAGATGTTGCAATGGGCAATGGTATTGTTAGAAGTGGTGTAATAGGATTCTTTAGAGGTATTCCAGTCTACATGGCTGACCACGGAACATATGATTCTGTAAAATCAGAGTGTGTATCTTTTATAATCAAAAAGAACGCATTAGCATATATGGAAAAGAGAGCAATAAGCATCAAGGAAGAAAGAGAAGAAAAAATCCATTGTTCTGACCTTATCGGTTCTTACATATATGCTTGTAAACTAATAAGCGATGATGGTGTTGTTGTATTAAGAAAAACAATAGTTTAATCATATCAATAGGAGAGGGGATTTCCCTTCTCTTTTTTTAAATTAACAAAGTTAATAAGTATATAAGGGGGAAAATAAATGTTAAGTGCAGAAAAAATAAAATTTTTACGTCTATTACACCACATAACTCAAGCAGAAATTGGTGTTGAATTAGGTGTAACTAAAAATTATATAAGTATGTTAGAGAACAGAAAACAAGGATATTCCGAGGAATTTTCTACAAAATGGGTCAATGCTATATATTCATTAGCACAAAAGAAAGAAAAGGCAGGAGAGGTTGCAGAACTTGAAACAGAAGTGAAAAAGATAGTTGAACCTAAAGCAACTAAGAAAACAACTAAAAAATAAATTATGAGTTAATAATCAATTATGAAAAAACAGGAGGTGAAAAGGTGTATTGTTATATTTTTCCTAAGCATAATCTTAGTTTAAATCACGTGCGAGAGGAGGGAAGAAACAATATACTTATTTTAAAATGAAAGGGGAAAAAACCAATGTACCAATAATAATAAGTTAAAGCATTAAACTAGATGTATAACATTTGCATCTATTAAAATTTGAAACAAGAATTAAAAGATAAATTTCCAAAGTGGTGTCAAGAAGATAATATAGTTAAAATAAATAATATGTGTCTATCAGATGATTTAGATAGTTTATTCAGTTGTATTATATTACAAAAATTATTTCCAAACACAAGAATAAATGGTTTCTATGATTTTAAAACATTATATAATACTAAAGAATTAAATAAGTTTGATGGTGATATATTTGGTGTTGATATGGACTTAACTAGTGGTAAGTGTTGGGGTAATCATGTTACTCTACATAATTCTAAAAGTGCCAATATTAATACTGTATTAGGCATAAATCAAGATAACTATTACACTAAGTTTTGTGGCTCTACTCTACTAACTGTATTATCTTATTATAATTGCCAACTTGATACACTAACAGAGGAAGCAAAAATGATATTACTTACAATAGATAGTACCTTTTTAAGTTATTGGTTCAATAATGGATACTATTGTAAGAAATACTTAGAATTAATGGAAATGGAAGAATTACTAGAGGTATTAAGTAGACATTCCAAGTCAGAGTTTGAAGCATTAAATTCTAAATATAACTTAAAATCTAAAATATACATAGACCAAGAGGGTCAACTACAAACAAATATTAAATTGGAAGAATTAGGCGAGTTATTCAACTTGTCTTTTTTATTGCCCAAAAATAAATTTAATCCGTATTATGAATTACAAATAGTACAAAGTCCTTACATTAAACATAGTAAAGAAGAAATATTTTCATGTGCTAGGACTTATAAAAACGCATTAAGGTATTCAATTTTATAATTCCCAACTTAATGGGATAAAGAGTAAAGGTAAAAAAATTATGAAATTATTTCGTAGTTTTTTACCTATTTTTAAATTTAAGGAGAGATAAAAAATTATGGAAAATAAATATACGCAAATAAATAAGAGGTATTTGGCAGAAGCACTAGCATTTTTAGGATTTAGATATTACAAATTTAATGATAATGGGCAAATTATTTATTCTTTTGAGAATACAGAAAAGTTTAGTCTTGCATTAGTAAAATTATTAAACCTTAGAGATGAATTAAGATAGGTTAGGAGGTAAATATGAGTAACAATTTAGAGAACTGTAACAATTTAAAATTAAATAAGCAAAAGGAATATTTATCAAAAGAAATTCTTACGGGCAACAATGATACATATTTTAAGGTGCTAGACCATGAATGTGGAACTGGTAAAAGTGTAACTACCGAAGAAGCACTTGCAGAAATTATAAAATATAATAAGAAGGCATTACTTGTAAAAGAAAGAAATGCTGATTGCATTATTAGTGCTGAGAGAATAAATAAATTAGCAAATAAAGAGATTGCAATAGCAATTAATTCAGATACATATGATTTAAAAGGGTTCAATAAAATCAGAACGAAATTATTTCGCTTTGATATAGTAATAATAAGTCACGAAAAATATAAAGTCCTTGCAATAGATAAGAAACAAAGAGAATACTTCTCCAAGGATAGAAATATTCTAATCATAGATGAATTTCTTAACATGACCAAAGGAAATGAATTATCTATTAATATAAAATGGATAGTTGAATTTGAAACATTATTAAGGCATAGAGCATTAAGAAATCAATTTGCATTATGTATAAGTGAGATTGAAGATTACTTGAACAGTAAGAAAAAACTTCAATCTTTTTTTAATGCAAAAATTGATTATAAAATTATTTGCAAGGAAATAAATAAACTTAAAACTTTGATAAAATCTAACTTAGATAATGAGTATCTACAGGAACAAGGATTCTCTAAAACACAAATATTACAGAAGGTAGAAGAACTTAAACAATTCTATAATCAAACTTGTGTAGTAGAAGGTAACACAATATATTGCACTAACAGAGAATATCAATATTGGCTACTAGATAATAATATATTATTAGATGCTAGTGCAAAATTGAATATAGCATATAAATTGAATAAGGAATTATTTCGCGTGCAACATCAAACTCCAGTATTAGACCATAAACTATGGTCTTTTTTTGTTATGAAAACTAATAGTACAATAAGCAAAAAAAATAAAGCATTGAATTTTTATGAGGTAGTGAATAAAGTTGCTGAGAAACTAGGGCAAGAAAATACTCTTATCATAGGCAATAAAACAGATGAAAATTCTATCAATGCAACTTATAAAAATCATTTTGGAAATGTAACGGGTAGTAATGACTATAGAGAATTAAGTAACTGTATTATAACTCACAATCCAAATTTACCATACCGATATTATGTACTAGAATATCTCTACTTCTCCAACTCAACTTTTGATAATAAAAATAGTTGGGGTGGCTCTAATGTTGGCAGTGGTGACGAGATGGTCTATAGGTTCAATGAAAATAAATTTGAAGAGTATAGACAATCTAAAAATGCGAATGAAATATATCAAGCCATTAAAAGGGTAAATAGGAACATGAGCAAGGAGAGTAATGTATTCATTTTTAATAATGATATGGAAACTATACAGAGGGTGCTTGATATGTTTAAGGGAAATAAAACTACTACAATATATGATAATAAAGTTGAATTTGAAAAAAGTAAACAGGAAGAATATATTGAAGAACGTAAAGAGAATAGACAAGCAAAGAAATTTATAACACTACTTAATGAGATAATGAAGTTGAAGCATATAGACCTACAGAAACAAAAGAAAAATCGTAAAGGTGAAATGGAAACTGTAATGGGTATATATCCTAAGGCGAGTTTAAGGGACTACATGGGTGTAGATAAATCTAATTTTGCTAAGGTTATTCTTAATGATGCTGATGTAATAGATTATATGGCAAGACATAATATTATTAATAATGGGCAGAGTTTAGATTTTACCAATGCAAAGTAGGCTATATGGCACTATTGTTGGTAAACCAACTTGACCACGAAGGGAAGCCCTTCTAGGTAACTAAATACTACGTATTTGAGTTGATATAATTTAATTTTAATTTTATGTATAAAAAGTCGTATCCATCTCTTAATAGTATATCTTTTAAGAAGTCAGTACGACTTTTTTGACATTCTAATTTACCTTAATTTAGTTTAATGTAATGTAAGAGAATATAAGTAAAATTAATACATTCCAACCACGTAGTGGGGGAAATCTTGAAACGTTAGTTTCATGGTAGAATTGGTGTCCTACCAACAGATGTGCCATATTGTTATTCAATATTTTAACAAGGAAGTGAGATGATGGACTTAGAGAAAAAATATGATGAACATGAATTAAGAATTAGAAAACTAGAAGAAAGTAACATTAAAATGGAGATGCAACTGCAAGAAATATCTAAAGGTCAATTAGAGTTGAAGAATTTAATGTATGAAAATCAAAGGGAACAAACTAAACTATTAGACAATGTAACAACTAATATTGTAGGAACTTTAACTGCAACTGTTAATAGTAATAATACTAATAATAATACAAATACCGTTAAGTTTTGGGTTGTTATAGGTGCAATGGTGGCTCTAGCAAGTACAATAATAGTTACAATATATAAATAAAGGTGCTTGACCAAAATAATTTAGCCGAAGCCAACATTGGATTGGGGGAGCATCCTCATGGGAAGGAGTTGCCGAATAATTCGGTTACACCAAAAGAAAATCAAATACAGATAATCTTAACTTGAACCGCCCATTATGGTCTATACAATTATCGTCAAAAGTGACGAAAAACTGTGGAGCGAAAGAAGGTTATATCCAAAATGAGGATAACCATTAGTTATAGTCAATTTTGACTAATAGTTCAAGGAAATATTATAACTAAATACGGAACATTCGTGCTTAGAAAAATAACTAATAAGATTTCTAAAGTTTCAAAATGAACCTTTAGATTAATACCCTGTAAGTGGCATTTCTTCGTGCTAAAAACACTCAAATTTTTAAATCTGTGGTAATAATGAGTAATTGTATTAGAAACTTAAAATTAAGGGCTAGAAATGCACTCTATTTAGTTGTATGGATAAAATATAGTAATATCAATGGTTTTAAGGGTACACATTTTTTGTGTATCTTTTTTATTTTTTTGAAAGGAGGAGTTGTATATGGCAACAGTAACAGAAGTAAGAAAATTTTTAGGAGCAAATGCTAATAAGAAATCCTATTTTGTGAGATGGTACGTTGATTCAGATAAAACTAAGGAGAGTTACGATAAAGAGTGTAAGAAACTAACATTAATTGAGTATGAACACGCAATGTCAGAGTGGTTATTTGATGCAGATGTCCAAGAAGCAATAAAACAATATCTCAAAATGCAAAGAAATATTAAAATGTTAGAAATATATGAAGCAATGTATACTAAGGCACTTGAGGGAGAGAAACAATGTGCAGATTGGTGTAGTAAATTTTTTAAGTCAGATTTCTTTGAGAGTGCAGAAGATGAAATTGATAATTTCCTAGAGGGTATAAACATTCCTTCCTTGAATAAAGGTGGTGAGTAGTCTATGGCTCTATCTAAAGATAATGCTAAGAAATTAAGATACTTATGGCAAGATGGAAACGAAGTAGAATGGATACAAGCATTTTTAAAAATTGCTGATAAGGATAGTAATATAGTACCTTTTATACTTACAGGTGAACAAAGAAATTTTATAAATGGTTTAGAGAAATATAATATTGTAGAGAAGTCAAGGCAACTAGGTTTATCTGTAGTTACGGTCGCTCTGTCACTTAGGCAGTGCATAGTATATCCCAATAGTAGTTGTCTTTTAGTATCACATGACCAAAAGAGTTGTAATGCGATATTTGATAAACTTAAACAACAATTTAATTCACTACCCAAATGGTTAAAACCCGAAGAGGTAGCCAATAACAGGCAAGAAATTAAACTTATGAATGGTTCAAAAATTACTTGTGTTTGTGCAGGAAATAAGGACTTAGCAAGGGGAGATACTTTACATTTAGTACATTTGAGTGAATTTGCATTTTGGAAGAACCAACAAAAACAACTTAATAGTATAACTAAAGCATTAGCACCAAATGGAAGATTGATAATAGAGAGTACGGCTAATGGTCTAAATTATTTCCATGACTTATATTTCCAAGCAAAAAATAATGAGAATAGTTATAAAAGTTTCTTTTTTAATTGGATAAATGGAAGTACCTTATTCAAAGATGCCTATTCACAAGCAGTGGAAACATATAAGGCAAGAAATAATAATTTATTACAAGCAGATGAACTAGACGAAGAAGAATTACAACTGTTGAACTTAGGTGCAACTATGGAACAGTTGATATGGAGAAGGCTGGAAGTGGCTAATAATGGGCTTGAAAACTTTCATCAAGAATATCCAAGTACAGATATGGAAGCATTTATATCTACTGGAGCAAATGTATTTAATAATAAAAAGATAGTTGAAAGAGAAATGTATATACATAGTAGCAAATTAAAATATATAAATAAAGAAAATATTAAGGATTTACCTGTATTGTTAAAACAACATTATAATAAATCTTTTTTTATGTGGGATTTCCCAAAAAGTGGGGAGAAGTATTATATTGGTTGTGATTTAAGCGAGGGAGTAGGACAGGACTATTCAGTTATTGAAGTATTTAGTGCAAATGGGGAACAGGTTGCAGAGTTTAGGAATAATAAACTTAAACCCTTTCAAATGGCAGAAATTATAAATGAACTAGGTCACTATTATAATAAAGGATTGCTGGTTGTTGAGAAGGCAAGTGGTGGACATTCAGTTATTGAAAAACTTAGGTACACACATAAGTATATGAATATGATGAAATATAAAACCTATGATGCAAAGGGTAAAAAGGTTGTAACCGTTGGGTTTGATACAAATGTTAAAACTAAAGGAATTATAATTAATGATTTTGTTGAGATGTTTGAAATGGGACAAATATTAATTAATTCTATTAAGTTACTTGAAGAGATGAAAATATATGAAATTAAAAGTAATGGCTCTATGGGTAATACTGGTGGTGGACATGATGATACAGTTATGGCTACCGCATTAGCATTAACAGGGTTAAAGCAAGGAATATTTTATAAGTGGAATTAGGTAGTCATATTAGGTACGAGTACTTAATTCCTTTAAAGGAAATAACAAAATGTTAGGGTGTGAAGGGTTTTACACTCAAAAAAAAGGAAAGGTGATAATATGAATTTACAGGATTATATTAATAATGTTTACAATAATAACAGTGATAAATACTGGTTTGAAGAAGAAGTCACAAAGAGTGACCACTTGCAAAGAATAAGTAAGGTATTTGATAATAAGAATTATCTTAATGGTAAACATAAAATATTGCTTAGAGAGGATATGCAATATAAGGGACAAGAATATGTTACTAAGAAATTAATATTGAACCAAGCAAAGACAATACTTAATTTTCATTCAACTTATATTTTAGGAAAGCCGATTAGTTTAGTTGGTTCAGAGGATAAGGTAAGAGTGTATCAACAAGTATATAGAAAAGGAAATTATAATAATGTAGATTTTCAACTACTAGATTATGTAAATAAATTTGGTGATGCTTATGAGTATTTATATTTAGATAATGGAACTATTAAATCTAAAATTATTAATAGTGAAGATGGATTTCCAATATATACAGATAGAATGGATTATGTTGGATTTATTGAACATTACACTATTAACAATATAGATTATTATACAATATATTCAGATGATATGGTTGAAGAATGGACTAATGAAAGTGGGGAATTATATAAAGTAGGAGAATGGTCTAATGTTAGTGGACTACCTATTCACTACAGTAACAATGAGAGTGAGTATCAAAACTTTGGTAGAAGTATATTAGATGATATAAGACCATTACTTGATGAACTAGAGGATATATTAAGTAAGATGAGTGATAGTATATATACTTTAAGTTTAAATCCTATGCCAGTAATTACAGGACAAGGCTTAGAAGGAAGTGTTCCCGCTGATGCCACAGGTTATGCTCTACAATTAGAAGATAGTGGAAACTTTGAATATAAGAATGCACAGATGGATTATAGTACCATTAAACTTTACATTGATGAACTACATAAACAATTAAATGTAATTGCAAGTATGCCTAGTATTGTAGGTGGTAATACTAATGTGGCTAATGTTAGCGAAGTTAGTTTAAAACTTTTATATCAGTTGGCTGATGTTATGGCAATGATGAATGAGAAGTGGATAAGTGAAGGAATATCTAAAAGGTTTGATATATTTGATAAGTTGTTAGAGCAACAAAGAGTTAAGTTTAATGATAATGATTATGTAGATGTCGAGTTCTCCTACAGCCGACCAGTGAATACAAGTGAGTTATTAGATAATATTAAGAAGCAATATGACATGGGGGCAATATCATTACAAACTATTATAGAGAAATCTAATATTACTAATGATGTGCAACAGGAAATTGATAGGCTTAAAAGTGAGTCGAGTAATAAAGGTAACAGTGTCGAGAATACGGACAAGATTGAAGAGGAATTAGTGGATTAATTTATAGGTTAAATCCTAGTAAAATAGTAGGATATAATACCTAGTAAAGTAGTAGGGTATATAGTGGGAAGTGTGGGAAATATATGGGAAATATATGGGAAATATGGGGTAGTGAAATATGAGGTCATAGTAGATTGGGCAATGATATTTATGTATGGGGTATGAAGGAGAATATGCAGGGTAGGATATAGGGTAATATACCTAGTGGGGGTATGCGAACAAGTGTTCGTATTTTCCCCATCTGTTATATAAGGGTGTACCAAATATGTGCATACCTGTGACACTAAGTGACACTATGTCACGTAGTTCACTATGCGATACTCACTATGAATATCAGTTGAGATAGTCACTAACTGTGATTATAAAATTTTAGCGAGGGAGTTTAATTCCCTTGCTAATGTTTCCCGTTATGGATAACAACTAACACTATATAGAATAGGTATAGTACCTACAGTATATATAACCTACACATTATATACTCCATACTATATATACTCTATAGATTACATAAGCATATATAACTGTATCAAAAGGTGTACTATATGAAACGATATGTGTATTACTATTTATCAATGGCTGACATAGTATCAAAACATCATAAAATTACTTATGAAACGTATCAAAAATCGTTTGACTTTATGATACAATATGATATAATTAAAGTATCAAAAGTAATTAATAATATTTGATACGGAGGTAATGAGTATGAAAACAGTTGCTTATATAAGGGTATCCAGTAAAGACCAAAATTTGGATAGACAACTTGATGAGATTAAAAAGTTAGGTATTGAGGATAAATATATATATACTGATAAACAAAGTGGTAAAAATTTCGATAGAATAGGCTATCAGTACATGAAAAAAGGACTTGAAAAAGGAGATTTACTTATAATAAAGAGTTTAGACCGTTTTGGTCGTAACTATGAGGATATAATGGCTGAATGGAATGATATTACTAAGAGTATAGGTGCTGATATTAAAGTATTGGATATGGAGTTGTTGGATACTACTAAACATAAGGATATTTTAGGAACATTTATATCTGATTTAGTGCTACAGGTATTATCATTCGTTGCTCATACTGAAAGAGAGAATATAAAGCAAAGACAGAAAGAAGGAATAGCAAGTGCTAAAAATAAAGGTGTTAAGTTTGGTAGACCTACTATTGCAATAGATGACAACTTTGAAACTGTATATAAACAATGGAAAAACGGAGAAGTAAAGGCAGTTGAAGCCATGAAAATACTAGGAATGACTAAACCAACATTCTATAGGAAAGTTAAGGAGTATGAAGGTAGATAAAATAATCTATCTTCTTTTTTTATTCTGATTGCCCCTTTTTTATATGAGATTGTTTAGTAAGTACACTTTTTACCCACAGAAAAAATATGAAATAAAATTGATAATTATCCTAGTTTTTAATATAATGTAAACATATAACATTTGATTATATTAGAAAGGGGGATATGTATGGCTACGCCTAAACATCAAGGAAAAGGTTGTTTAACAATGTTTCTTTTATGGGGTTTTATAATATTTATTGCTATGTTGCAACATGGTGATTCAAATACTTTTTATGATAACTTTCCAGCATTCACACTTCTTATCATATTTATAGTAATAGGAATAATAATTGAAAAGTATATTTCTAAGAATGCAAAAGACACTCCTATACCTTCAAAGATTAATGAGATTGAAAAGCGACAAGGAGAGGAAGGACTAAAGTATATAAGTTATTTAAATAATGTTACATATATAGGTGGGCATGATTCTTATATGAATAAACGTGATGGAAATATTGGTTTAAAGAAGGATGAAATTGTATTTTATTCAGATAAAATTAAAACTATAGATAATTGGCAAACAACTGTAAAAAGCGTAAAATTCACTATTAAATTGGACAAGATTGAAAAAATAACATATGAATTATCTGAGAATATTACTATGGGAAGATTTTTAACAGTTGGACTTGCTGCCTTTGTTTTTAAGAAAAAGACTTATTATTTAATAATTGATTATAAAAGCAATGCAGGAGTGTTAAATCAAGTTGTTTTTGAAACCGGAAGTAAAAAAAATCAACTTTTCTTAAATGAACTTAATATAAAGAGAAATAAATTTATTGAACTTAATACAAAGGAAAACAAACATACTGATGAGAAAGTTAATAAAAATATAACTGGAAAAATTAGAGAATTGGCAAAACTCAGAGATGATGGAATTTTAAGTGAAGAAGAATTTATGGAAAGTAAAAGAAAACTTTTGGGACATATATAAAGTTTTATCAACTGAGCAAATTGCACAATTAGATTTTAAATACTCATAAAAATAAATTACTAAAAACACTAAAAAAGATAATAGCAAAGCTAAGCACTACCGTGCCTGTGGATAACCTATTAA
>JAVBVX010000075.1:0-17994 GCA_036677665.1 Clostridium sp.
TTGGCAGCTCGTCGGGCTCATAACCCGAAGGTCGTAGGTTCAAATCCTGCCCCCGCAACCATTTTAGTTTTTTTATTTTTTGACATGGCGGAATAGCTCAGCTGGCTAGAGCATTCGGTTCATACCCGAAGGGTCGTAGGTTCAAGTCCTATTTCCGCTACCAATAAAGATAAACTCACAATATTATATTGTGAGTTTATTTTTATTTTATAGATATGTTTGAATAAATAGCATATTTCCTTCAAACATAGTCAAAGTATTTAATAACAAAGTAGAAAAAAATCGGTGTCAGTAAAAAAATACGCAAAATTTATGATATATGTCTTACGAAACAATAAAGCTTGTCTTAAGAAATTACAATTATTTCCATATGCCTCTGATATAATTTAAAATAGTTATTACTGAATTTGGAGGTGTCATAAATGCAATACGAAGCGGATATATTTCCATATCAAAGATCCCAGAAAACAAATGAAAAGAAAAAGCGTAAAAATCAAATAGAGTATTTATGGATTTTTAGAAATATAGTTTACTTTATAATATCTATTCTAATAAGTAGAGTTTTATTACTTAATATGGAAAGTACAACAGCACCTTTCGGAATAGCTTTTCTTATTGTTATGTCCTTATATAAGGATGAATATATAGTTCCTATTTCGTCAGGATGTTTCCTCGGCTATATATTAATATATAGCCGACTAAGTAATTTGCCTCAGTACTTAATTGTTGTAAGTACTATAACAGTCTTTAGTTATTTATTGAATAAAACGTCGAAGAAAGTTGTACTTGCTATGATGTTTGGGACAACCTTTCTTGGATTTTTAATGAGTGAGATTTTTATAAAAAGTTTGACATTTAAAGTGGCCTTTTTAACATCTTTTCTTCAAATAATATGTATAATACCATTATATTTTATTCTAGAAAGATCTATATTATGTCTTAAAGAAATTAAGACAAGACATTTATTTACAAGTGAGGAAATTATAAGTATAACTATATTAATATCATTGATAGTGTCTGGTACATGGGGAATAAATATTGCGCAGCTCTCCATAAGAAATATTCTTGCACTAAGTTTTGTAGTAATAATTAGTTACATAAATGGAAGTACTGTAGGAGCCACAAGTGGTATAGCTCTTGGTGCAATCATAGGTATATCCTCAAATAACATACTTATATTCACTGGAGTATACGGATTGTGTGGTTTAGTATCGGGCATATTTAAGGAAAGCGGAAAAATTCTTAGTGGCTTTTCATATTTTATAACCTTTATAATATTAAAACTGTATTCAGATGTGGGATTAGAGTTTAAATTAATAGAGGTGATTATTGCTATAGCTATATTTTTTATTATTCCTCATAAAATATATGATAAGCTTGATTTAGAATTGGATTGGGAGAGAAAACAAGAATATTTAAATAAGGATTATATAGATAAAATAAAGGAAATGCTATTAAAGAGATTAGGAAGCTTTTCGCATGTTCTGTATAATATATCTGATACTCTTAGTAATTTAGCAGATAATGATAAGTTGGTGATGAAAAATAAAAGTACAGCTCTTATTGAAAATTTAGCTGATAGAGTGTGCAGTGGATGTAATATGAATTCTATTTGCTGGAAAAGAGAATCCTATTATACCTATACAGCTTTTAGTGAACTTATACAAAGCTATGAAGAAGGTAAAAAAAGTAACATACCTAAAGAAATAGAGCGGAAGTGTACTAAAAGAACTTTGTTATTAAAAAATACAGAAGAAATTGTTAACGGATACATAATAAATGAAATGGGAAGAAAAAGATTAAGTGAAGGAAGAGAAGTACTTGCTAATCAAATTAATAGTATGGCAGATTCTCTAAAAGAGGTTATGAATGAGTTTAATTCTGATGTTAAGTTAGATAGTGATGCTGAAAAAATTATAAGAAAGTTATTAGATAGAAAAGGACTTAAGTATAATGATGTTTTTTCTTTTAGAGATAAGAATGATAGACTGGTAGTTAGATTATCATTAGAAGCTTGCGGAGGAGCTCAGCTTTGTGTAAAATCCATACTTCCACTTATAAATGAAGGTATAGGAACGGCTATGTGCATAAGTGATGAGGGATGTGTTATTAATCCTAAGACATCTTCATGTACTGTTACTTTTGAAGAAACACCTAAATTTTATGTGGCTTCTTATGCTGGAAGACAGTGTAAATGTGGAGAGAAACATAATGGGGACAGTTATAGTTTTGGTAAAGCAAAGGATGGAAGTTATATATCTATAATAAGTGATGGAATGGGATCAGGTCCAAGAGCAGGTCAAGAAAGCAAAGCTTCAATAGAACTTATTGAAAAGTTAACGCAGGCAGGGCTTAGCAAAAGGACGGCTATAAATACGGTAAACTCCATTATGTCCTTAAAGTTTTCAGAGGATGAAAAGTTTTCTACCCTTGATTTAAGTAGTATAGATTTATATACAGGTGAAGTAGGTTTTATGAAGGTTGGTGCAGTGGCTAGCTTTATAAAATCAGGAAGTAAAGTGGAGATTATAAAATCTAAAAGCTTACCTATAGGAGTTCTAGATAAGGTTGATATAGATATAGTAAATAAGAAAGTGAAAAATGGAGATATTATAGTAATGTTAAGTGATGGTGTTTTGGATTATGATAGTAATAATGCAGGAAAGGTTGAATGGATAGTTAAGTATCTTTCAGAAACCAATATAAGTAATCCAAAAGAGCTAGTAGATGGTATAATAGAAAAGGCAAAAGAGTTAAGTGGAGGTAAGGCGAAAGACGATATGACAGCTATAGTATCTAAAGTATATAGTCTTTATTGATTTTAAGCTATGTTTGTAAAAGGAAGATTATATCAGTTGATATTAACTTCTATACAAACATAGCCTATATTTATGTTATAATAAATAAATATAGCAGTATATGGGAGTGTTTAACTTGATAGATAAAGTTCTAAATACAATAAGAAATAATAAAATGTTTAGTGTAGGAGATAAGATAGTTGTCGCTGTATCGGGAGGACCAGATTCTATTTGTCTTTTACATGTATTGCATACTATAAGGGATGAATTAGGGATAAGTTTAGTAGCAGCTCATATTAATCATAGTTTAAGGGGTAATGATTCTGATAAAGATGAGGAATATGTTAAAGAATTTTGTAATTTGCTTGGAGTAGAATGCTTTGTCAAAAGAGAAGACATTCAAAAGATATCAAAAGAAAAGAAAATCTCAACAGAAATGGCAGGTAGAGAAGTTAGATATAATTTTTTTCAACATATATTAACGGAAATTCATGCGAGTAAGGTTGCTATAGCACATAATGCTAATGACCAAGCAGAAACAGTACTTATGAGAATTATAAGAGGAACTGGTATGGAAGGGTTAATTGGAATAAAGGCCATTAGAGATAATATTTTTGTTAGACCTATAATAGATATTTCAAGAAAAGAAATAGAATACTATTGTAAAGAGAATAATTTAAATCCTAGAATAGATAAAAGCAACTTAGATACTATATATACAAGGAATAAAGTGAGATTAGAATTAATTCCTTATATTGAACAAAACTTTAATCCTCATATAATAGAGACTCTAAATAGATTGTCGGTAAATATGAAGGAAGATAGTGAGTATATAAGTAAAATTTCTAAACAATATTATAGTATGTATTGTGATAAAAGTAAGAATAGAGTTACAATTAGTAGTAAAGCATTTAAAGAACATACATCTATATTAAGTAGAATAATTAGAATGGCATTAAAAGAACTTAAAGGCAATCTAAATAACTTAGATAAAAAACATATAAATGATATTATTGAACTCCAAAAGGGTTGCACTGGAAAGATTATAATGTTGCCTGAAGGAATAAGAGTTTTAAATAATTACGGTGAGATTTCTTTATATGATGAAAATTATGAAAGTTTTAAAAATACATATGAAAATGAGCATATTTTAGAGATTAATAATGAATATAAATTATATGAATTTGGATTAAGCATAAATCTTAAACTAGCTCAACGGCAAGATGTAATTAAATCAAACAATATAGAATTAACTAAGTATTTTGATTATGATAAAATAAATGGTAAAATAAAACTGAGATATAGAAGAAATGGAGATAAGTTCATACCTTTTGGCATGAATGGAAGTAAAAAATTAAAGGATTTATTTATAGACTTAAAAATCCCTAAGGATAAGAGAGATGAAATCCCTCTGATTCTTTTTGGAGAAGATATTGGGTGGATTGTAGGTTACAGAATTAGTGAAAAATTTAAAATAGATGAAAAAACTAAAAATATATTGAAAATTATAATCGAAAGAGAGGAATAATAAAATTGAAAAACGACATTGAGAAAATACTATTTACAGAAGAAGAGATAAGGGTAAAAATTAAAGAAATAGGAAAAATTATTAGTGAAGACTATAATGGAAAAGAACTTATATTAGTAGGTGTACTAAAAGGGTCTGTTCCTTTTATGGCAGATTTGATGAAAGCTATTGATATACCATGTAGTATGGATTTTATGGCTGTTTCTAGTTATGGAAATTCTACTGAAACTTCAGGGGTTGTAAGAATACTTAAAGATTTAGACTTTGAAATTGAAAATAAGGATATACTTATTGTAGAGGATATCGTAGATACAGGAATTACATTAAAATATCTTAAGAAATATTTAGAGTCAAAAAATCCAAAGAGTGTCGAAGTGGCGTGCTTTTTAAATAAGCCAGAAAGAAGAGAAGTTGAAGTTTATGTAAAGTATCAAGGATATAACGTACCTAATTACTTTTTAGTTGGTTATGGATTAGACTACGCAGAAAAGTATAGAAACCTACCATATGTGGGCATTTTAAAAGAGCGTGTTTACAAAAAATAAATAATTGGTATTATTGTAAAGGAAAAATTGATGTGATAAAATCAAATATAAAACTACTAGAAAGATGGGGGGCTTTGATGTGAAGAAGATCTCAAGTGCAACGGCCTGGATAATAGTATTAATAGTTGTAATTTTAGCAGCATTAGCATTAGTAGAAACTAATAAAAATGCAGGAGTAATATCTTATGACCAATTTAAAAAGTATTGGGTAGGGAATAACATATCTAGGGTACAAGTTAAACAAGATAGAAGAACAATTATAGGGGAACTTAAAGATAATAATAAGACTCAATTTGAAACTATAGTACCGGAAGGATTATTTATAGAGGATTTAGTTGTTGAAAATCCAAATCCTTCAGTAGAAGTAAGATTTGAACCTCCTACAACCATACCGCTATGGGTGAATTGGCTACCTACTATAGTATTGATATTAATGCTAGTTGGTTTTTGGTTCATGTTTATGCAACAATCTCAAGGCGGAGGCGGAAGTAGAGGAGTTATGAACTTCGGAAAGAGCCGAGCGAAACTCGCTAGTCCAGATAAACAAAAGGTTACGTTTAAGGAAGTAGCAGGTGCAGATGAGGAGAAAGCTGAATTAGAAGAAATAGTAGACTTCTTAAAAAATCCTAAAAGATATTTAGAAATGGGTGCTAGAATACCAAAAGGAGTTCTGCTTGTTGGTCCTCCAGGAACAGGTAAAACTTTGCTTGCTAAGGCTATTTCAGGAGAAGCTGGTGTTCCTTTCTTTAGTATTTCAGGTTCAGATTTCGTTGAAATGTTTGTAGGTGTTGGTGCGTCAAGAGTAAGAGATCTATTTGAGCAGGCTAAAAAGAATGCTCCGTGTATAATATTTATAGATGAGATAGATGCCGTTGGAAGACAAAGAGGAGCTGGACTTGGTGGAGGACATGATGAAAGAGAGCAGACCTTGAACCAATTGCTAGTTGAGATGGATGGATTCGGTATTAATGAAGGAATAATCCTAGTTGCTGCAACTAACAGACCAGATATACTAGATAGAGCGCTTTTAAGACCAGGTAGATTTGATAGACAAATTCTAGTAGGTGCTCCAGATATAAAAGGAAGAGAAGAAATATTAAAAGTTCATGTAAAAGCTAAACCTTTATCAGATGAGGTTAACCTTAAAGTATTAGCTAAGAGAACTCCAGGTTTTGTTGGTGCTGATCTTGAAAATTTAATGAATGAAGCAGCACTTCTTGCTGTAAGGAATCGTAAAAGACAAATTGGTATGACTGAACTTGAGGAAGCTATAACAAGAGTTATAGCAGGACCAGAGAAAAAGAGTAGAGTTGTAGATGAGGAAGATAGAAAACTTACAGCTTATCATGAAGCTGGGCATGCAATTGTAATGAAGTTTTCTCCACATTCAGATCCAGTTCATGAAATTAGTATAATACCAAGAGGTATGGCAGGTGGTTACACAATGCATCTTCCAGAAAAGGATGCATCATATACTTCTAAGTCTAAGTTAAAGGATGAAATGGTAGGACTTTTAGGTGGAAGAGTTGCTGAACAACTTATACTAGGTGATATTAGCACAGGAGCTTCAAATGATATACAAAGAGTTTCTAATATTGCAAGAAAAATGGTAATGGAATATGGAATGAGCCAAAAGATTGGAACTATAACTTTTGGAAGTGGTCATGATGAAGTTTTCATAGGTAAAGATTTAGCAAAATCTAAAAACTATAGTGAAGAAGTTGCTCATGATATAGATAGAGAAGTTAAAGCTTTAATAGATGAAGCTTATGAAAAAGCAGAGAACTTACTTAAAGAACATACTGATAAACTTCATGCTGTAGCTAATGCGTTACTTAAAAATGAGAAAATTGGAGCAGAAGAGTTTAATGCTATAGTTGAAGGCAGAGAGTTGCCTATTAAGGAAATTCGTGAAGAATCTGTTGATGTAGTTGATTTAGAAAAGAAAGAAGAAATTTAGTTAAAAAGTATAGAGTTTTTTAAAAGCTCTATACTTTTTGTTTTTTTTTATTTATAATTATTAATATTAGGGAAAATTCTAATAATTTCTAAATTATATGGCAATTATAAGAATAATACTAAAATTAATTATTATTGCGAGGTGATTACATGGATTTTAATGTACATGAAGGAATTAAAGGAACAATGGAGATTGTTGTATCAGAACAAGATTCAGCAAGAAAAATAGGTTCAGGGTTAGCAGATGTATATGGAACACCAGCATTAGTTGCATTAATGGAAAATGTAGCACAAAGTAGCGTTAAAGATATTTTACCAGAGGGATATTCAACTGTTGGAATAGAGATAAGTGTAAAACACATGAAAGCTACACCAATAGGTATGAAGGTAAGATGTGAATCAACATTAGTAAAAATCGAAGGTAAAAAATTATTTTTTGAATTAGTAGCTCATGATGAAGTTGGCAAAGTCGGAGAAGGAACTCATTGGAGATACATAGTAAATAGTGAAGAGTTTATGAAAAAAGTTCAGGGGTAAAATATGGGCAGGAAGACGCTATACTAGTATAGTGTATTCCTGTTAGTTTTATTAAGGGGTGTTATAATTTGAAAAGCGATATTGAAATTGCACAAAGTGCAAAAATGAACAAGATTATTGATATAGCAGAAAACTTGGGGCTAAATGAAGATGATATAGAACTTTATGGAAAGTATAAATGTAAGATATCTTTAGATGTACTAAAGCAAAAGAATGAAAAAGAAGATGGAAAACTTATATTAGTCACAGCTATAAATCCTACTCCAGCTGGAGAAGGAAAGTCTACAGTAACAGTAGGACTAGGGCAAGCGTTATGTAAACTTAATAAAAAAGCAGTAATTGCCTTAAGAGAACCTTCTCTTGGACCTGTATTTGGAATAAAAGGAGGAGCTGCAGGAGGAGGAAATTCTCAAGTAGTTCCTATGGAAGATATAAATCTTCACTTTACAGGTGATATGCACGCAATAACATCTGCAAATAATCTTTTATCCGCCGCCATAGATAATCATATACATCAAGGAAATGAACTTAAAATTGATTCAAGAAGAATCATATTTAAAAGAGTTATAGACATGAATGATAGAGCTCTACGTGAAATTGTAGTAGGTATGGGTGGAAAGATAAATGGATTTTTAAGAGAAGATGGTTTTATGATTACCGTTGCTTCGGAAATTATGGCTATATTATGTCTGGCAACAGACTTAATGGATCTTAAAGAAAGAATGGGTAATATTCTTATAGGATATAATCTAGAAGGTAGCCCGGTATATTGCAAGGACTTAGGAGTGCAAGGAGCAATGGCTCTTTTAATGAAAGATGCTATAAAGCCTAACCTAGTTCAAACCTTAGAAAATACTCCCGCAATAATTCATGGAGGACCATTTGCTAATATAGCTCATGGTTGTAATAGTATTCTTGCAACAAAAATGGCATTGAAGTTAGGTGATTATGCTGTTACAGAAGCTGGTTTTGGAGCTGATTTAGGAGCAGAAAAGTTTTTAGATATAAAATGTAGGTATGGTGGATTAAAACCAGGCTGTGTAGTTATTGTTGCTACAATAAGGGCATTGAAACATCATGGAGGAGCAGCAAAGGATAAATTAACTACTCCTGATGTAGAAAAGCTATCAAAAGGAATTGTAAATCTTGAGAAGCAAGTGGAGAATATAAGAAAGTATGGAGTTCCTGTAGTAGTTGCTATTAATAAATTTATTACGGATAGCAAAGAAGAGATTGAATATATAGAAGGATTTTGTAATAAATTAGGAGTTAAAGTTTCTCTTACAGAGGTTTGGGAAAAAGGCGGAGAAGGCGGAGTAGATCTTGCTAGTAAAGTAATAGATGTTTTAGAAACAGAAGAAAGCAAATTTAAGTGCCTTTATGAAACAAATCTAACGATAAAAGAGAAAATAGGTATAATAGCTAAAGAAATATATGGAGCTGATGGAGTAAATTATGATAAGAGTGCAGAGAAGCAAATAGATGAAATAGAGAAACTGAAATTGGATAAATTGCCTATATGTATAGCGAAAACACAATACTCCTTTTCAGATAATCCTTCTCTTCTAGGTAGACCTAGTGGTTTCAAAATTAATGTAAGAGAAATAAAATTATCTAATGGAGCTGGATTCATAGTAGCTATAACAGGAGAAGTTATGACAATGCCAGGACTTCCTAAAACTCCAGCAGCAAATAAAATGAATATACTAGAAGATGGAACAATAGAAGGTTTATTTTAAAGTAAGTTCCACTTGACAAATTATCACTAGTTGCTAAAATTAAAGTGTTGTAGGAACGGTGAAATAAATTTACTATAAAGAGCAGTGCTTATACTGCTCTTATAATTTTATTAAGGAGTGTATTATAGTGATATTTGTTTTAGATGCAGGAAATACAAATATTGTATTGGGTATTTTTAAAGAGAAAAAGATTATTATGGAGTGTAGAATAGGAACTGATGCTAAAAGAACAGCTGATGAATATGGTATTCAAGTTCTAGAGTTATTCAAACAGAATAATATAGATCCTAAGAACATAAAAGGAGTTGTTATATCTTCAGTAGTTCCTAATATCATGTATTCTATAGAACATATGATAAGAAAGTATTTTAATATAACCCCTATAGTTGTAGGTGCAGGGGTAAAAACAGGAATCAATATAAAGTATGATAATCCAAGATCAGTTGGAGCAGACAGAATAGTAAATGCTGTAGCAGCACATGAGATATATAATAGACCTCTTATTATAATAGATTTCGGAACAGCTACGACATATTGTGCAGTTACTGTTAAAGGAGATTATCTAGGAGGTGTAATTTGTCCTGGAATAAAAATCTCAGCAGATGCCTTATTTGAAAAAGCAGCAAAGCTCCCAAGAATAGAGCTGATAAAGCCATCTCATATTATATGTAAAAATACTATTTCAAGTATGCAGTCAGGAATAGTTTATGGATATATTGGTCAGGTTGATTATATAGTTTTAAAAATGAAAGAAGAAATGATGAAGCTAGGTGAGGGAGAACCATATGTATTAGCAACAGGGGGACTTGCAAGCCTTATTGCACAGGACTCTAAAACTATTGATGAAGTAAGTCCATTTTTAACATTGGAAGGACTTAGAATTATATATGAAAAGAATAAAGAGCAGGTATATGTATGAAGATAGGTAACTTGCAATTTGAAAACAATGTATTTTTAGCACCAATGGCAGGGGTAACCGATATAGCATTTAGAGGATTCTGCAAAGAATTAGGCTGTGGACTAGTATATACAGAAATGATCAGTGCCAAAGCATTATTCTATGATAATAAAAATACAAAGGAATTGCTTAAATTAAGTGATGAAGAAAAACCTATAGCAGTTCAAATATTTGGAAATGAACCAGCTGTAATGGCTAAGGCTTGTGAAAGTTTTAATTATAATGATGACATATGTATAGTTGATATTAATATGGGATGTCCTGCTCCTAAAATAGTAAAAAATGGAGATGGATCCGCCCTTATGAAGGACCCAAAACGTGCATCAGAGATAGTTAAAGAAATGAAGAAGGTATCATCAAAGCCTGTAACTGTTAAGTTTAGAAAGGGTTTTGATGAAGAAAATATAAATGCTGTAGATTTTGCAAAAGAAATGGAACAAGCAGGAGTAGATGCCATAACTGTTCATGGCAGAACTAGAGCACAGATGTATGAGGGGAAAGCGGATTGGGATATAATTAAGAAAGTTAAGGAAGCTGTAAACGTTCCAGTTATAGGGAATGGAGATGTATTTTCAGCAGAAGCAGCTCTAAGTTTAGTAGAACTTTCTAAATGTGATGGCGTAATGGTGGCTAGAGGTGCAATGGGAAACCCGTGGATATTTAGTCAGATAAATTCTGCACTAAAGGGTAAAGAAGTTAACTATCCTACTGATGTAGAAAAAATAGATATGTGTATTAGGCACTGTAAGCTTGCTCTAAAGTATCATGGAGAAAATAAAGCTGTAAGAGAAATGAGAAAGCATATTGCTTGGTATATAAAAGGAATAAAACGGTGTACTGATATTAAAAATAAAATCAATATAGAGAAAAGTAGTGAAAATGTTATTCGAATATTAGAGGAATATAAAGAAAAAGTTAAGTAGTCCTATGGAATGTATTTAAGCTTCATAAAATACACTGATTATATAGTGATAATCAGGAGTAAAAGATGAACAGTGTAATATATATAGATTGTAGCTTGAAAAAAATTTATAAAGATGATAGTATTTGGGCAAAAATAAAAGATAGATTTTATACTAGGTTTGAGGCGGAGCGGTTTATAGAGGAGATAAATACAAAAATTTATAGAGCTAAACTGCCTCCTAATGTAGATAAAAAGCAATTTAAAAAAAATCTAAATTATATATATCAAAGATTCAGAAAAAAACAGCATAATAATGCTGTGGCATTAAAAACATATAGGTACTTAGATTATCCTTTTTACACTGAGTTTCAGAAAAATGTATTGGCATATAGTGTAGTAAGAAGTGTCCAATTGATTCTTATGACGAGAAATAAAAGTATAAGGCAGGATTGTATAGCAGTGTATGATGCTTCTGATGAAATAAATAAACATATAATTATAGAATTATCTAAAAAAGGTAAATATTTAATACTAGTATCTAATAATATAAATAAAGTTAGAGGATTATGTGAGTATATAACTTATAATTATGGAATTTCACCTATAGTTACTAACGATATTAACTATGTAACTGAACATTCAGATTTTATAGTTACATCAAGACCCCTAGAACAAGAAATTAACTGTCCTTTATGGTGTTTAGATAATATATATATTCCATCAAAAACAAAAGATATAGTAATTAATGAGGTTACATTTGCATCGCCTTGGAAGTTAAGGGGGTTAGAACTTACTGCAGAATTAATTGGTGGGATATTTAATAAGTATAATGAAAAAAATATAGATAGACTTCTTAATGATAATGGTATATTATTTGATGAAGCAAAATTTAGTAGAAATGGTATATTATCATATGGAAAAAAATAGAATTGTTATGTTGACATAAGAAACACACTGCTTTATAATAACTTAAACATAAATTATATTCAAAGGGGAGTATAGAATGAGCGATTCAAAGAAATATATAATGACGGCTGAAGGCGTGAAAAAATTAGAAGACGAATTAGAATATCTTAAAACTGTTAAAAGAAGAGAGATTACTGAAAAAATAAAAGTAGCATTATCTTATGGAGATCTAAGTGAAAACTCAGAATATGATGAAGCTAAAAACGAACAAGCGTTTGTCGAAGGTAGAATAATACAACTTGAGAATATGTTAAGAAATGCTTCTGTAATAGATGAAACTGAAATATCTTTAGAAGCAGTTAGCGTAGGCTCTATTGTTAAGGTTAAAGATTACGACTTCGATGAAGAAGTGGAGTTTCATATAGTAGGTTCCGCTGAAGCAGATCCAATAAGAAATAAAATTTCAAATGAATCACCAGTAGGAAAAACTCTTATAGGTAAAAAAGTTGGAGATATTGTTGAAGTACCAGTTCCAGATGGAGTTAGCAAATTTGAAATTTTGGAAATAAAAATATAAATATAAATATTATTGTATTTAAACGGAGGGATCAAGGCATGGAGGAAAAGCAATTAACTAAAGAAGAAATAAAGGAAATGAGGCTTCAAGAAAAGCAAGAGGAAGAATTTAATGCACTTATAAAAGAAAGAAGACAGAAATTATCCTCATTACAAGAAGCTAATAAGGATCCTTTTGATGTATATAAAGTAGAAAGAACACATACGTCAGATGAAGTAAAAGAGAATTATGACCAACTTGAAGGAAAGTCAGTAACGATTGCTGGTAGACTTATGTCAAAACGAGTACATGGAAAAGCAGGATTCTCAGATATTCATGATAGATATGGCAAAATGCAACTATATATAAAAATAGATGATGTAGGAGAAGAAAAACTTAAAGAATATAAAACCTTTGATATTGGAGATTTTGTATCTATAACTGGTACTGTTTTTAAAACGAAAACTGAGGAAATAAGTGTACATATTTTAGATTTTCAGCTACTAGCAAAGTCTTTAAAGCCGTTACCGGAAAAGTTTCATGGATTGAAGGATCCTGACTTAAGATATAGACAAAGATATGTAGACTTAATAATGAACCAAGAAGTTAAGGAAACCTTTATGAAGAGAACAGCTATTATAAAGGCTATGAGAGAATATCTTGATAATAAGAATTATATTGAAGTTGAGACACCAGTGCTATCACCAATTGCAGGTGGGGCAGCGGCAAGACCATTTAATACTCATCATAATGCATTAGATATAGATATGTATTTAAGAATAGCTACAGAGTTATATCTAAAGAGATTAATTGTAGGTGGTTTCGAAAAGGTTTATGAAATAGGTAAAAACTTCAGAAATGAAGGTACATCCGTAAGACATAATCCAGAATTCACAATGGTAGAATTATATGAAGCATATGCTGACTATAATGATATGATGGAACTTACAGAAAATATGATAGCATATATATGCGAAAAGGTTCTTGGAACAACCACTGTAAATTATGAGGGTACAGAAATAAACTTTATGCCACCTTGGAGAAGAATTACAATGGTAGATGCTGTTAAAGAGTATGCTGGAGTAGACTTCAACGAAATAAAAAGTGATGAGGAAGCTCAATCAATAGCAAAAGAAAAACACTTAGAACTTAAAAAGGATTTAAAATACTATACTAAAGGTGAAATTTTAAATGAATTATTTGAAGCTTTTGCTGAAGAAAAAATGATTCAGCCGACTTTTATTATAGATTATCCAGTAGAGATATCTCCTCTTACTAAGAAAAAGAGAGGAAATGAGATGTTTACTGAAAGATTTGAAGGCTTTGTTTATGGTAGAGAACTATGTAATGCCTATTCAGAGTTAAATGATCCTATAGTTCAAAAGGAAAGATTTATACAACAACTTAAAGAAAGAGAACATGGAGATGACGAAGCATATATGATGGATGACGATTTCATTAATGCTTTAGAAATAGGTATGCCTCCAACAGGTGGACTTGGAATAGGTGTTGATAGATTAACAATGTTTTTAACAGATTCACGCTCTATAAGAGACGTTATATTATTTCCTACAATGAAACCAATAAAACAATAAGCCGTATAAAGTTAGGTTTAATTTTAACTTTATGAATTGAAATTTGTGTATAGTTCTGATCATCACTTTCTAATTATTAAGTTTAATCTTAGTAATTGGAAAGTGGTGATTATTTATTAATGTGCAAATTGCCTTGCAATTTGTTAGCTAAAAAAATGAGACCCCCTTGTATTTTTACTTAGAAGTGTTATACTAGTATTGTAATAAATGTTCCGCGATAGCTCAACGGTGGAGCACTCGGCTGTTAACCGATAGGTTGAAGGTTCGAATCCTTTTCGCGGAGCCATTTTTATTTTTTGTAAAAGTATCTTGACATGTATTTTAGTTTTGGTAAAATACTCTTAAGAAAAAATATATAAGTGTATGATGATAAAGAAGAGTAATAATAAGTGTTTTCAAGAGAGGTTGTGGGTGGTGTGAACAACTAAGGACTTATTATAAAAGGAACTTTGGAGTACAGTAGACTATAAGGAGGGCTAATTGCCAAAAAGGGTGGAACCGCGGAATTTAAATTTCGTCCCTTTCAGGTAAGCTAGGTCTTTTTTTTATACGTAAATTTAAAAATGGAGGTTGGAAAAATGGCGATTGAAAAAACTATGGATAAAGTAGTAGCTCTTTGTAAGGGAAGAGGGTTCATATTTCAAGGATCTGAAATATATGGAGGTTTAGCTAACTCATGGGATTATGGTCCTTTAGGAGTAGAATTCAAAAATAATGTTAAAAAGGCTTGGTGGAAAAAGTTTGTTCAAGAGAGCCCATACAATGTTGGACTTGATTCAAGCATCTTAATGAATAGAGAGGTTTGGGTAGCATCAGGACACGTTGGAGGATTTTCGGATCCATTAATGGACTGCAAAGAATGTAAGGCAAGATTTAGAGCTGATAAACTAGTAGAAGAAGATATGGCATCAAAAGGAACAGATGATGTTAGCGCAGATGGTTGGACTGGAGAAGAATTATTAAAATACATAAATGACAATAATATAGTATGTCCTAAATGTGGTAAGAAGAATTATACAGATATAAGAAGATTTAATTTAATGTTCAAAACTTTTCAAGGAGTAACAGATGATTCAAGTGCAGAAATATTCTTAAGACCAGAAACTGCTCAAGGTATATTTGTTAATTTTAAAAATGTTCAAAGAACTTCTAGAAAGAAAGTTCCATTTGGCATTGGGCAAATAGGAAAGTCTTTTAGAAATGAAATAACTCCTGGAAACTTTACTTTTAGAACAAGAGAATTTGAACAAATGGAATTAGAGTTTTTCTGTGAGCCAGGTACAGATTTAGAATGGTTTAAATATTGGAAAGAGTACTGCTGGAACTTTTTACTTAATTTAGGTATGGATAAGGAAAGTCTAAGATTAAGGGATCATTCTGACGATGAATTATCATTCTATAGTGCTGCAACTTCTGATATAGAGTTCTTATTCCCGTTTGGATGGGGAGAACTTTGGGGTATAGCGGATAGAACAGATTATGACTTGAAACAACATATGAATCATTCAGGTCAAGATTTAGTATACTTAGACCCAACGACTAATGAAAAATATGTTCCTTATGTTATAGAACCTTCGCTAGGAGCGGATAGAGTAGCTCTTGCCTTTTTAGTTAACGCATATGATGAAGAAGAGCTTGAAGGTGGGGACGTGAGAACAGTCTTACATTTGCATCCTGCTTTAGCACCATTTAAAGCAGCTATACTTCCACTATCAAAAAAATTATCTGATAAAGCTCTAGAAGTCTATGCTAAACTAAGTAAGAAGTTTAATGTTGATTATGATGAAGCTGGAAGTATAGGAAAAAGATATAGAAGAGAAGATGAAATAGGTACACCATATTGTGTTACAATAGATTTCGATACATTAGAAGATAATACAGTTACTATAAGAGATAGAGATACTATGAATCAGGTAAGAATAAGTATTGATGAATTAGAAAAGTTTATTGAAGAAAAATTAGAGTTTTAAGAATAAGAGAGCTACTGAATTTTCAGTGGCTCTCTTATTAATTTTTATTAAAGAGAGTCAAAAATCCATAAAATATATACAATAAAATATATAAAGTGTTATAATCTAAATTAAAATGATGTGATAAGTAAAATAGTGATTTGGGGGTAGCTTTATGAAAAAGGATTTTAAAGAATTCAAAGATTTTATAAAGAATAAACAGGTAGCAGTAGTAGGAATAGGCATAAGTAATATCCCTTTAATCCATTTCTTAGTTAACCTAGATGCAAATGTAACAGCCTTTGATAAAAAAGATGAACATACATTAGGGGAAACAGGAGAGGTTCTAAAAAAAATAGGAGTAAAGCTAGAGTTAGGAGAAAATTATTTAGATAACTTAATTGGATTTGATGTAGTTTTTAAAACACCATCCATGAGAATAGATAATCCAGCACTAATTAAAGCTAAAGGAACAGGTTCCTATATAACTTCTGAAATGGAAGAATTCGTAAAGTATTGTCCAGCTAAGATTTTTGGAATAACAGGAAGTGATGGTAAGACAACTACCACAACTTTAGTATATAATATGTTAAAGAATCAAGGGTATAAAACATGGATTGGTGGAAACATAGGAAATCCTCTTTTTGCTAATATAGAAGAAATAAAAAAAGAGGATAAAGTTGTTTTAGAACTTTCAAGTTTTCAATTAATGACCATGAATGTGCACATTGATTGTGCATTAATAACAAATATAACACCTAATCATCTAGATGTTCATAAAGGTATGGAAGAATATATAGAAGCAAAAAAGAATATTTTTAAAATGCAGGAAAAGGAAAATCTTCTTGTTTTGAATAAAGATAATCATATAACTAATTCTTTAGTAAAAGAAGCTAGAGGAAGAGTAATACAATTTAGTATTAAAGAAGAGATTAACGAAGGAGCTTTTTTAAGGAATAATAAATTAATATTAAGAGATGAAGAAGTGTGTCAGGTAGAAGATATTAAATTAAAAGGAATGCATAATATAGAAAATCTTTTAGGAGCATTTTCTTTAGTGTTTGAAGATGTAAGTATCGAAAATATGAAAAAAGTTGCAACAAGTTTTACAGGAGTAGAACATAGATGCGAATTTGTTAGGGAAATTGATGGAGTAAAGTATTATAATGATTCAATAGCTTCTAGTCCTACAAGAACTCTTGCTGGATTAAGAGCTTTTGAAAAACCAGTAATACTTATAGCTGGAGGATATGATAAGCAAATACCTTTTGAGCCTTTAGCAGAAGAAGGATATTCTAAGATTAAAGCATTAGTTTTATTAGGAGCAACTAAATTAAAAATAAAAGAAACTTTTGAACGTGTGATAAAAGATAATCAAAAAATGCCTATATTACTTGCGGATACTCTTGAAGAAGCTGTATATAAAGCAAAAGAATTATCTACAGCAGGAGATATAGTTACATTATCTCCAGCATGTGCTAGTTTTGATATGTTTACTAATTTTGAATTAAGAGGAAATAGGTTTAAAGAGATTATATTAAAATTATAGATTATAGAAATAAGTTAGATTAAGTATCTTGAATAAAAGTGGTAATAATAGGGAGCTTATTAATTATTAAGCTCCCTATTATTATAGAAAGTTTTAATAGTAGTCATATACTTTACCAGGAGTGTCATTATATGAAAAAGAGATAAAAACATAATAATTAAAAGAAAACTAAAGATAAATTTGCATATTAAGTGAGGGGAATTCAGCTTTATTAATATTGTTTTGTTATTATAAAATACATCGCTGACATATAAGTGAAAAAACACAAAATCAGCGAAAATAAAAAGTTTTAAAAAGTAGTTGACAAAATATTAAAGACTTGATAATATAATTAAGTCGTCGAGAGATGATGAAGCAAATTTGGTCTTTGAAAATTAAACAGAATTAAGGTAAATAAAATGCCAGTCAATAACTTTAAGTAATGAGTAACAGATTAAACTTTTAAATTGAGAGTTTGATCCTGGCTCAGGA
>JAVBVX010000076.1:0-7122 GCA_036677665.1 Clostridium sp.
AAATAAATATTTAACTCCCTACTTTTAACTATTTTATTTCTATAGCCTAATATATTAAAACTTAAAAACATATAGCCATCGAAAAAAATTATTTTCGATGAAGTATTTATAGGACTAATAGCCTGTGCAAGACTCTCCTCATCCAAAACTATCTTTTCTCTTAATTCCTTTATCTCTTCTTTATTTGTTATTATCCAATAATTACTCTTTCCTACCTTCCAATCAGAATCTGCCTCTTTAAAATTATCTAATATATCTAACACTTTCATATAATCACCAACCTAAAATTAGTTTTGGCTTTACCAAAACATTTTAGCTATTTAGTTTTTTAAACTTATTATTTGTGATTTAGTTAGCAATTATTCTATCAATCTTTTTATCATGTTTATCCATTGGTACTTCCTCTAATATTTGAAAATCATAAGCTAAAGCTATCTTTACCGCATCGCTTTTTATCTTAGCTAAAAATCTATCATAAAAAGCTCCTCCATATCCAACTCTTCCACCTTTATTATCAAAAGCTACTCCTGGCATTAAAATTAAATCTATCTGTTTTTCATCAATTGTATTATCAAAACTTTCTGGCTCTAAAATATTATATACACTAGGTTTTAGTTCATTAAATGAAGAAATAGCTATAGCTTTCATACCTTCTTCCTTAGATAAAATCTTAGGAACGCATATTTGTTTCCCTTCCGCTAAAGCATATTTAATAATTTTATGGGTATCAACCTCTCCTTCAAAGCTCACATAGATAAAAATAGTTTTTGATTTTTTATATTCACTGCTATCAATTACTTTATAAAATATTTGTTCATCAAAAACTCTTTTTATATCTTTATTCAATTCTTTTCTCTGTTTTTCTATAATATCTCTAATTCTTTTTTTCTTGCTCAATTTTCATCACTTCTTCCATTCTCTTATCTATTGTCTCTACAGGTGAAACATTGGAAATCAAACTATACCTATAGTTAGCTGCTGCTGCTTCAATTATAACTGCTAAATTTCTTCCCGGTCTTATTGGAATAGTAATTTTCCTTACTGGTATATCTAATATACTTAAATATTCTTCATCTATTCCTAATCTATCGTAGCTATGATCAGATTTCCATTGTTCTAAATATATTATGATATTAATAGCTTTTTCCTCTAAAATAGAACTAAGACCATAAAGTGCTGGTACATCAATAATCCCCATTCCTCTTACTTCCATCATTCCTTCAGTTATATACGGTGCTGTTCCATAAAGATTCCCATCAATTTCTTTTATATCTACAGCATCATCAGCAATAAGCCTATGACCTCTCTTTATAAGCTCTAATGCTGTTTCACTTTTTCCTATACCACTTTCTCCTGTTAATAGTATTCCAATACCATATACATCTACTAGCACCCCATGAAGTCTAGTTTCTGGCGCCAGCTTTGCCTCTAAGTAATTTTTTAATCTTGTTATGAATTTTGTCGTTAGGCTTTGACTTCTTAAAACCCATCTATTATTAAGTTTTGCATTTTCAATTAATTCATCTGGTGGTACTAATCCTCTAGTTATAATTACACAAGGAGTTTCAAACTGAAAGAATTTTTTCATTCTTTTCTTTATAACTTCTACAGGCATACTCTCTAGAAAACTCCATTCTGCCTTTCCTATTATTTGAATTCTTTCATTAGCAAAATAGTTATAAAATCCCGCAAACTGTAGTCCTGGTCTAACCATATCACTAGTCTTTATATCTGTATTTTTTTCTCCTCTAACAACAACCTCTAAATCTAAGTCTTTAATTATATTTTCAACTGTTATTCTCATTACTAATCCTCACTTTATTTCATTTATATCAATATTTTACATTATGTAATTATTTTTATCCATACTAGCTGACAAACTTTGAAAAATTTACTAGGTTAAATTTTCATTTATTACTTTTTACTGTTGTAGATAAAAATATTTTATAGTAGATAATCGCGATAACGTAAAAAAAAGTTGCGACTATGCGCAACTTACCTTTATATTAAACTAGTTTTATTTAAGTAGTGAATTGCTTCAACAAACCTTATTGTAGAAGTTTTAGCCCTCATTACAACAGAATGAGTTGTAGCCATATCATTTTTAGAGAATACTACTCCCTTTAATAAATCACTGTCTGTAAGTGCTGTTGCTGCAAAGTACACATCATCACTCTTTACTAAATCATCTATAGTTAATACTTTTTCCACATCATCAATTCCCATTAACTTACATCTTTCTCTTTCTTCTTCAGTATGTGGCTCAAGCTTTGCTTGCATCTCTCCGCCCATACATTTAATAGCTGCTGCTGCTATTACGCCTTCTGGTGCTCCACCTGTTCCCATCATTAAATCAATACCAGTATTTTCAAATCCACAGGCTATAATAGTAGCTACGTCCCCTTCTCCAAATAACTTTACTCTAGCTCCTACCTCTCTAGCTTGTTCTACTATATAATTATGCCTTTCTCTTTCTTGTACAGTAACTGTTAACTCCGTTACATCCTTATTTAAGGCTTTAGCTACACTCAAAATATTTTCTCTTGGAGACTTATTTATATCTATTGCACCCTTTGCTCCTGGACCTACTGCTATTTTCTGCATATACATATCTGGAGCATGAAGTAGACTTCCTTTTGGTCCCATAGCAACCACTGCAATAGAGTTAGGTAATCCCTTTGCAATTAGCACTGTACCGTCTACTGGATCTACAGCAATGTCCATCTCAGGCATATTTTCTTGTCCAATCCCAACTTTTTGACCAATATAAAGCATTGGAGCCTCATCTATTTCTCCTTCACCGATAACAACCGTTCCTCTAATAGGCATCATGCTAAAAGCTTTTTCCATTCCATCCACTGCTGCTTGATCCGCAGCATGTTTGTCTCCTCTTCCCATAAGTCTAGCTCCTTTTAAAGCAGCAGCCTCTGTTACTCTCACTAAACCCATAGCTACATCTATATTCATCATTTGATATCCCTCCAGATTATTGTAATGTTCTACTTATTTATCTATGTAATCACGTTTTACGCAATATTTCTACAATATTAGATATTATATTACGATAAATATTATAGCACATATAAGATTTTATACAAGGAATCTGTACAACATTTCATCAAAGATAGAATAATTTTTATACGGATATTAAATAACTATACTATAAAATTAAAAGCACTAATTAAGTTAAATATAGTATTATAGATATAGGTTATTAAGTATAGTATATATACTTATCCTATATCTTTTTTTATATAATATGATTACTAAATAGAGTATAGATAAATAGTAGAGTAAGTTTAGTATAAGATATAAGTGATAGGATAAACTAAATTTAAAGAAGGTGAACAAGAGATGAAAGTACAAGAAGTAAAGTTAGAAAATAACAAAAGAAGATACTTGTTGATTGATGATAATGCTCTACCAATAATGTCAGTAGGGAGATACCTAAAATATATAGATAATAGTGAAAAGAGTTTTAATACTCAAAAGACTTACTGCTACTCATTAAAATTGTATTTTGAATATCTTCAAGAAATAAATGCAGATTATAGAAACGTCAATATAAATATACTTTCTGATTTTGTAGGATGGCTTAGAAATCCATATGAAAATAATAAAATAATTAATTTGAAACCAACTAAAGCAAAGAGAACTGAAAAGACTGTGAATTTGACTATTACAGTTGTAACCAACTTCTATGATTACTTATATAGGACAGAAGAATTAAATAATGATATGGTTGATAAACTTATGAAACAAGTATTTACATGTGGTCATACACACTACAAAGACTTTTTATATCATATCAATAAAGATAAACCCACAAGCAAGAATATACTAAAAATAAAAGAGCCAAGACGAAAAATTAAAGTTCTAACAAAAAAAGAAATGCAAAATGTATACAATGCAACCACTAATATTAGAGATGAATTTCTAATAAAGTTATTGTTTGAAACAGGAGTCCGAATAGGCGAAGCTTTATCTTTATTCATAGAGGATATTATATTTGACCACAATAAAGGACATAAAATTAAGTTGGTTGATAGAGGAGAACTACCTAATAGTGCAAGTTTAAAAACAGGAGAAAGAGAAATTCATATATCACAAGAGTTAATAGATTTATTTGATGATTACGCTTATGATATCTTAGATGAATTAGAGATAGATACAAATTTTGTTTTTGTAAAACTTAGGGGTAAAAATAAAGGTCAGCCTTTAGAGTATCAAGATGTTAGTGATTTATTTAAAAGACTTAAAAAGAAAACTGGAATAGACGTACACGCTCACCTTTTAAGACATACTCATGCTACTATTTATTATCAGACTACAAAGGATATAAAGCAGGTTCAAGAGCGTTTAGGACACTCACAAATACAAACAACTATGAATATGTATCTACACCCTTCTGATGAAGATATAAGAGCAAGTTGGAAATTAGCACAACCATCATTTCAGATAAGTAAAGGAGATACTAATGACAAATAATGTAGTAAATCTTTTTACACACGATAAAGCAATTAAATCTAATGA
Organism: Clostridium sp.; assembly: GCA_036677665.1. Classification (GTDB taxonomy): domain Bacteria; phylum Bacillota; class Clostridia; order Clostridiales; family Clostridiaceae; genus Clostridium_H. The sequence continues at coordinate 4,534 of JAVBVX010000076.1, forward strand.
TAAGATAACTGAAACTTTATCTAAGTATACTGAAAAGATAATAAGTAAAGATAAAACAGTAACATATACAGAAATACCAACAACCTATTTCTTAGAAAATGATAAGTGGCATATAGATTTTTTAGGAGGTATAGAGCAATTCAAAAATCAAGTTGAAGAATATAAATATTCAAAAAAATATATATCTTTTCCATTTAATAATAAAAATATAAATAAGGAAATGAAGTTTGTAGTATATAATAAATTATTCTCTGATGAATGGAGTTTACGTTCGGTTTTAATAATGCAAAATCAGTTTATAAGGAGATTATCAGAGTTTATAAATGAAAAATATCCTGACATAAATTCATTAAAAGAATTAGATTTAGAGAAAACAAATATTCTATGGATAGATTGGCTAAATGGTAGAAATATAGTAACTTTTTCAACTACAAAGGTACTTGGTAAAGAGTATGAAAATAAAACTGCTGTTGCTAATTATTTAGAATTCATAATAACCTCATTTAATACTTTAACTGATGAACGAGAAGAATGGGAAAAAGATAAATGGGATGTTAGAAATTTAGAGAAATATGGAATAACATATAATAAATCGACTACTCATTATTATATAAACTTTAGTAAAGTAAATAATCCTATAATAAGAGAACATGTAAAGAAATATATAAAGCAAAGGTTAATCTCTAATAATAAATTTTCTTGGAATACAGCAAAAGAATATTTAAGGTGTTTACCTAACTTTTTAAACTATATATGTGAATTGGAGCCTACTTGGGTTGATTTAAGAGAATTAGAAAGGTATCATATAGAAAAGTATATAGAATGGATAAATGTTTATGCTAAAAAGAATTTAAATCCAAAAGATACTAACGTTAAGCAATATTTAAATACAATATTAGGATATATTCAAAAGTTTTTATCAGATATACAACTAAGAGAATATGATATTGCTCCTATAAAAAATGTTAGAATTTTAATATTTCCAGAAGATAAGCCTAACAGACCTAAAAAATCTATAGACCAAATAGATTATGTTTCTGACTTTGTATTAGAGCAATTATTTTATAATATAAACAATCTTCATAAAGAAGTTGTTCCAGTGGTCTATACAATGTTTAAAACAGGACTTAGAATATCAGATGTTTTAGGCTTAAAACAAGATTGCTTAGTTAAATTGAATAATAAATTTTGGGTAGAAACAGATATCAAAAAAACTTACGTAGAAGGTCATAGAATCCCTGTTGATGATGAACTTGCTAATATGTTGGCAGTTTTAATTGATACGTCTAAACAATATAGTAATCAAGATAATAACGTAGAAAATTATATATTTGTTAGATATAAAGGTTCTCGAAAAGGTAAGCCCTATAGTCAATTCTGGGTCTCAAAACACCTTAATACATTAGCAATAGATTATAATATAACTGATGAACTTGGAAATAGGTATCATTTTAAAAACCACTCTTTTAGACATACTTATGCTGTAAAATTATTAAATGGTGGTGCTGATATACTTACAGTTCAAGAATTACTGGCTCATGCCTCACCAGAAATGACTATGAGATATGCTAAGTTACTTGATGATACTAAAAGAAAAGTATTTGATAAAGCAATAAAACAAGGTATATTTAGTTTTGATGAAAGTGATAAGTTGAAAGAAGACAATGATGGTGAAATACCTTCTGATGTTATAGATATGCTATATACCAACCATAAGTTAAATGCTCTTGATACACCTTATGGTACTTGTATGCAAAGAAAAAATGGTAAATGTAATTTTGCAAAACAACCACCTTGTTTAACTTGTAATAATGGAAGTCCTTGTCGAGATTTATGCGTTGGTGCATTTGAGGGTGATGTTAATAAATATGAAGTATTAATAAATTCAACAAAAACTATGATTGAAAATGCTAAAGTTTATAATAGGATTGAAATGGTAAGTGAAAATGAAGAATTACTAAAATTATATGAAGATATTTACTCTAAAATATCTCAAGGAAGTATGATTTACAGCAGATTAGATAAGTTAAAAAAGAAGGTGGATTAAGTTGAGCAATTATAACCGTACAGAACACTTAAAAGATTTACATGGTAAACGTAAGGCTCTAACCCGAGAAAAGGTCGATAAGGCGATACAAATGCTTATAAAGACTCAAAAGTCTATTAATTTTAATAGTGTTGCAAGTGAAAGTGGAATTACTAAAAAAACCTTGTATGATAATAAAAATATTAGAGAGCGTATTGAGACTCTTAGACACCAGCAATCACAAGTTCCTACTCCATCACAAGTTAAAAGAGAAATGAATGATAATAATAAAGATGCAATTATCGCAAGTTTAAAAAGGAAAATTAAAAGACTTGAAGAAGAAAACAAAGAACTTAGGGAGCAACTTAAAATTAATTATGCAGAAATTTACAAACAATTATAATATATTGAATATTATGGTATAATTTTAATATAAAAATTAATACGCAATTGTAATTGATTGTGTACTGAATATTATTTATATAATTGAAAGGAGTTAGTTATGTGGGAATACACAACAGTAACTTTTAATAGTCTTTTTGATACGGAAAAAAGCTTAAAGA
>JAVBVX010000077.1:0-50436 GCA_036677665.1 Clostridium sp.
GTGCTCTCCCAGCTGAGCTATGCTCCCATAAATGGTGACTCCTAGGGGAATCGAACCCCTGTTACCACCGTGAAAGGGTGGTGTCTTGACCGCTTGACCAAGGAGCCTTATTAAAATTTAATTCTTCATCAAGTGCTTCACATCAATTTGTTTGTCACACCCGACGAAGAATATAATATAACATTTTGAAGAAAGAGTCAACATGTTTTGCAAACTTTTTTCAAAAATTTTTATTTTCTTTATAAAAAACCTTATATTTTACCTATTATCGACTTTATATCCGAAGCTTTCCATAATTATAAGAGCTGTATCCTCAATTGCTCTCTTTGTTACGTCTATAGTTCTACATCTTAATTTTCCCATAACTTTATCTGCATATTCTAATTCTTGTAATACTCTTTCTGCATTTGCATACTCAATTTCTTTATAAGATGTTGTCACACTACCTAATCGATGTTTTCTGATTTCCATAAGTTGAATAGGATCTATAGTTAAACCAATTATTTTTTTTCTATCTACTTCATATAATTCTTCTGGTAATGGAATCTCTGGCATTAGAGGTACGTTTAATGCCTTTATACCTTTATTTGCTAAATACATACACAAAGGGGTCTTAGATGTTCTTGAAAGTCCAACTAATATAATATCCGCATGTTTTATTCCGTTATGATTCTTACTATCATCATATTGAATTGCAAACTCCATAGCTTCAATTTTTTTATAATACTCATCATCCATTCTCCATACAGCCCCTGGCTTATATTCTGGATTCTTTCCTATCATTCTAGATAACATACTAATACAAGGTCCTAGTATATTAATTATGTTTATTCCCTTTTCAACACATCTTTGAACAAGGAACTCTCTTACATCTACTAAAACTATTGTCGATACAACAAGTGAATTTTTAACGTCTTTAATATTATTTATAAATTCTGATGCATCCTCTGCGCTTTTTATATATGGTACCCTTTGTACATGGATTTCATCACTAAATTGTGTAGCCGAAGCTCTTGCTACTAACTCTGCTGTTTCCCCTATTGAGTCCGATACTGCATACACGATTAACATTAAATCACCCCTTACTTAAAAACGCTCTCTAATAAAATAATAAATCTCTTTTTATTATATTACAATATGATAAAATATATATATTTGAATCCTAAAGAGGAGGGACCATTTTGAATCATAAAATTATAATAGTAGGTGGAGGAGCATCCGGAGTTATAGCTGCAATAACAGCAAAGAACTTAGGACTTGATGTTGCAATATTAGAAAGTAATAATAGAATAGGAAAAAAACTCTTAACCACAGGTAATGGACGATGCAACATATCAAATAGTAACATAACCATGGATAGATATCACAGTGCTAATCCTAATTTTTTTGAGCCTGTTCTAAATTCTTTTTCACTCTCTGCTACCATAAGCTTTTTTCAAGAACTTGGATTGCCACTAATATCACTAGAAGAAGGTAAAATGTATCCTATGTCTCTTCAGTCCTCTTCTGTTATAGATATCTTAAAAGCCTCAATAGAAGAAAAACAAATTCCTGTATATCTAGATACAAAAGTCACGGATATAAAAAGACTATCTGGTGCTTTTAAGTTATATACTAATACCTCTACTGAGTATGAATGTGAAAAACTTATATTATGTTGTGGCGGTAAATCTGCTCCTAATACAGGGTCAGATGGTTCAGGGTTTTCTCTTTCTAAAAAACTGGGACACAATATTATAGAACCTATACCTGCTCTCGTACAATTGAAACTTAGTTATCCTAAGCTAAAAGCCTTATCTGGGGTTAAGTTTGATGGTATGGCTGAAATCTATATTAATAATAAACCTTTCAAAAAAGAATTGGGAGAGATTTTATTCACAGATTATGGTATATCCGGTCCTCCTATACTTCAGCTCAGTAGAGAAGCCTCTCATTCTTTATTACAATGTAAAAATGTAACCTTAAAAATAGATTTAATGCATAATTTAAATAAAGATGATCTAAAAGAATTTCTCGAAAATCATTGGGGAGTATTTGGTTATAGAAGTGTTCATGATTCTTTTATCGGTATAATAAATAAAAAAATAATCCCTGTTCTTCTAAAAGAAAGCGGTATAGAAAACATACACAAATCTTGCTGGGATCTAACTTGGAATGAAAAACAAAATATATATAGTCTTTTAAAAGAATGGAAATTTGAAGTTGTAGGCACTAATGGATTTAATAACGCCCAGGTTACAGCCGGTGGAGTAAATACACTAGAAATAAATCCTCGTACTCTTGAATCCATTATAGTACCTAATCTATACTTTTGTGGTGAAATTCTTGATGTAGATGCTGATTGTGGTGGTTTTAATCTACAATGGGCATGGGCCTCTGGGGTAGTTGCAGCGAGTAATGCTTCGGTAAAATAGCCATTTTAGCTAACACGCTTTATTAAAGTTCATTAGCTGCATATAATCCTTAAAAAGAAAATTGACCTGCAATTTTCTTTTTAAGGATTATCTTTTTTCCAAGTAGTTTCACCTAGTGTAATTTCTTCATCATCTTTAATAACTTTATGAGTTACTATACTATGATTGTTCTCATGCTCTACATGACTTAATACTTTTATAACTTCCCCATATTTACTTTCTTTCTTATAAGTGATCTTTATATTAATAAGAGTACAGCTTAGCACTATTTCTAAAGGGACACTTTCAATTAACCAAGCTGCATACTTTTCATTATTTACATGACCATTAGTGTCAATATCACTATATCTTATTTTAAACTCTACTGAGTTATCTACCTTTTGTAAATCCTTTATGTTGGGAATTTTTAAAACTTCATTGCTATCCTTTGTTAATCCATAAGTACTAATTAAGTGCTCAGTTACCCTAATAGGCTTTCGTTCTTTGATATCAATTAAAAGCCATGCAGAGCTTGCAGATGCTATAATTTGTCTATTAGAGTCTAGAACCTGAAACTTTCTATACCCATAGAACTTTTTAAATGCACATGGTTCTGTGATAACTATAATCTTTTGTCCATACTTTGGATATTTTTCTATACTGATATCCCACTTATACAATATCCAGGCCATACCATTTTCTATCATATAATCAATACCGATTCCAAGCTTCTCACTCTGAAATGTGGCTATATCATTGAAATAACCCATTAAGCTCGTCATAAATGCTCTTTTCTTATAATCTACTTCATAATAATGTATTTCATATTCCTTTTCTTCTATCTTTCTATTCATACATAATCCCTCTTAAAGCTTATCCGCCATATTTTGTAATACCTTAGCTGTTTCATTTAGTTTTTCAATTGAAGACATTATTTCCTCAAGAGCTACAGCTTGAATTTCTCTTAAATATACAATTAATATAATTATATATCTTTTTTGTATCAATTTCCATAATTTTCGGAATTATTACATTTTATTAATAAGAAAACAGGCACAACTATTTTAAATATAAATAATTGTGCCTGTTTCTATGTTCTTTTAAAAGCAATATATTTAACTTTATTCTTATTTATTTAAAGCTTCTAATAATTTTTCTATATCCATTCCATGAACCATAGCAGCTTCTTCTAAAGTTTCTCCTTGTGCTGATGGACATCCTACACAACCCATACCAAAGCTCATTAATACTTCTGGAGAGTGTGGGAAATTTCTAACGATTTCTCCTATTGTCATATCCTTAGTTATTTTCACTTCAATCACCTCACTTAATATATTTTAGTCATATTGTAACATATCGGTTGAAATCCATGCAAGTTCTTAATTTGCATGGATATTATTTTGCCCTATATGAATTTTATTATTTATTTTATAGTTCACTAATTTCTATAGTTTGATCTCTCTTTGGTCCAACAGAAACTATAGCAACTTTTGCACCTGTAAACTCTTCTATTCTCTTTAAGTATATTTTTGCATTTTCATGTAATTCTTCGTAACTTCTAGCATCTGCTATGCTATCATCCCATCCTTCAAACTCTTCATATACTGGCTCACATTTTGCTAAATCCTCTAAAGAAGCTGGGAAATAATCAATAATTTTATCTTCAAATTTATATCCTGTACAAACTTTTAATTTGTCAAAACCAGCAAGAGTATCAATTTTAGTCACAACAAAACTAGTAAGACCAGAAATTCTTGCAGTACTCTTTAAAATAACAAGATCAAGCCATCCACATCTTCTTGCTCTACCTGTAGTAACTCCATATTCATGACCTTTTTCTCTTAGTAGATCTCCCATTTCATCAGTAAGTTCTGTTGGGAATGGACCCTTACCAACTCTTGTAGTGTAAGCTTTAGCAATACCTACAGCCCCAGTTATTGCAGTTGGTCCAACACCAGCTCCTGTACATACTCCTCCTGCTATAGTGTTAGAAGAGGTTACATATGGGTAAGTTCCGTAATCTATATCTAATAAAGATCCTTGAGCTCCTTCAAACACTACATTCTTGTTATTCTTTATTTCGTCATAAATTCTTACGGATATATCAGCTACATAAGGTTTAATTCTCTCAGCATATCCTAAATATTCATTATATATAGTATTAAAATCTAAAACTTCTCCGCCATAAAGTTTTATTAACTCATTTTTATCTTCAATACTTTGTTTTAGTTTTCTTTCTAAAACTTCTTTATTTATTAAATCACAAACTCTAATTCCACTTCTTTCAGCTTTATCTGTATAGCAAGGTCCTATTCCTTTTCCAGTAGTCCCTATATCATCTTTTCCTCTTGCCTTTTCCTTTAAACCATCTAAAACTCTATGATATGGCATAATTACTTGTGCTCTATCACTTACTAAAAGCTTTTCTGGAGTAACTTTTATTCCTAAATCTTCTAAATAGTCAATCTCCGTAAACATAGCTTTAGGGTCAACAACAACACCGTTACCTATTACATTTAACTTATTATCATGTAATATTCCTGAAGGTATTAAATGAAGTTTATACTCTTTATCTCCAACTACAACGGTATGTCCAGCATTATTTCCTCCTTGAAATCTAACTACTACATCCGCTTTTTCTGCAAGATAATCGGTCATTTTTCCTTTTCCTTCATCTCCCCATTGGGCTCCTAATACCACAAATGCTGACATAACATTTCCTCACTTTCGTTAATATATTAAAATCCTTTATTCCGTATCTATTCTTCCCTTATTTATAGTACCAAAGGGGCTTTATTTAGTCAATATTAAATCCGAATCATTACTATGTTTCCACAATAAATATTCGTATAGAATTAGTTGTTGATACTTTTATGCATTCACATTTACTTACTCATATTTTTAGCTTTTTCTATACATTTTTCCATGGCCTCAATAACAGCTGCTCTGAGCCCACTCTTTTCTAATGAATATACCGCCTCTATAGTTGTTCCTCCTGGTGAACAAACTTCATCCTTAAGTTCCCCTGGATGTTTCCCTGTTTCTAATACCATTTTCGCAGAGCCATATACTGCTTGTGCAGCCATTTTATAGGCCTTATCTCTCGGAAGCCCTTTTAGTACAGCTCCATCTGCTAATGCTTCAATAAATATATAAACGTAAGCAGGTGACGAACCAGTAAGCGCTGTAACTGTGTCTATGTAACTCTCTTCAATTATTTCAACCTTACTAAAACATTTAAATATATCTGATATTATGTTTATCTCTTCTTCACTTATATATTCATTAGGTGATAAGGCACTCATTCCTTCTCCAACTAGTGCAGGAGTGTTAGGCATAGTACGAACTAACTTTACTTTTTTTGAAAAATACTCTTCTATTCTACTTTTAGTTATTCCCGCTGCTATAGTTATTATAATAGTATTCTCAGAAATACTATCTCTTATTTCCTCAATTATATCTTTATATTTATTAGGTTTAATGGATAAGAATAATATATTAGAAAACTTAGCTACTTCTAAGTTATTAGTAGTAATTTTAATATTAGTTTGATTCTTTAGATCACTAAGTTTTTCTAAATTTGGATCGCTAGCCATTATATTTTCAGATTTAATTAGGTCAGATTTAGTAATTCCTTTAATCATTGCACTAGCCATATTTCCAGAACCTATAAATCCTATTTTATTATTCATAATATTCCTCCCGCAAAATTGAATTAGATATTACTTTCATGATATAATTTGTTAAATTAACAATATTTTTATTATACACCTTTATAGCTAAAAATGAACAATGTTAAATAATTTAATATAAGAAAGGGGCTAAACTGTATAACAGTTGAAAGAGCATGAATAATGATAGAAAAGAACATTTAAAACAGGTTAAAAGGATAGTTGTTAAAGTAGGTACCTCCTCTTTAACACACTCTACAGGACTTCTTAACTTAAATCGGATAGAGAACTTAGTAAGACAGCTTTCTGATGTACATAATCGTGGAATTGAGGTTATACTAGTCTCTTCAGGAGCTATTGCAGCAGGTATAGGTAAGCTGGGACTTAAAACTAGACCCAAAACTATTCCTGAGAAACAAGCAGCAGCTGCTGTAGGTCAGGGAATACTTCTTCATATGTATGAAAAACTGTTTTCTGAGTATGGAAAGATAGTAGGACAAATTCTCCTCACAAGAGAAGACGTGTCTCACAGAATGAGGTACTTAAATGCAAGTAACACCTTTTATGCCCTATTAGAGCAAGGGGTTATACCTATAGTCAATGAAAATGATGCTATAGTTGTTGAGGAAATAAAATTCGGAGATAATGATACCCTTTCAGCTATGGTAGCAAGCCTTGTTAATGCTGATTTATTAGTTCTTCTTACAGATATAGATGGATTATATGATTCTAATCCTAAAAACAATCCAAATGCAAAATTTATACATTATGTAGATGAGATTACTGAGGATATAGTAAATGCCGCTGATGGTGCTGGAAGTTCCCTTGGAACTGGTGGAATGATAACCAAGATTAATGCAGGGAAAATAGCAACTTCTTATGGTTCATCTATGATTATTGTAAATGGAGATGCTCCAAACATTCTAAATAATATATTGGACGGGAAAGATGTTGGTACCTTCTTCAAAGGTCATAAACAACCCCTTCAAGCTCGAAAACATTGGATGGCCTTTGGAACAAAGACTAATGGTTATGTTATAGTTGATGCCGGAGCAGAAACTGCACTAATTAAAGGTCATAAAAGTTTGCTTCCTAAAGGCATCTTATCTATTCAAGGTAGCTTTTCTGAAGGTGAAGTAATCTCTGTACTTAATATAAATAAAGAAGAGATTGCTCATGGTGTTACAAATTATAACTCTACGGATATTGATATAATTAAAGGGGTAAACTCTTGTTGTATTGAAGAAAAATTAGGCTATAAAAATTATGATGTAGTAATTCATACAAACAACTTAGTACTGCTTAAATAGTATTTTGTTAAGGTTTTAATATATTATGTTTTTATTTATAAAAAGGAGGGCTAAATATGGATATTAAAGATTATGTAATAGATAAAGCTAGTATAGCAAAAAATGCTGCTAGAAAAATGGGGATTATAAGTACAGAAACTAAGAATAAAGCTTTAATTGCTATGGCTGATGCTCTAATAGCGAATATAGATATTATACTAGAATCTAACTTGAAAGATATGGATAATGGGAAGGAAAAAGGTCTATCAACTTCTCTTTTAGATAGACTTATGTTAGATGAGAAAAGAATTACCTCCATGGCAAAAGGATTAAGAGATGTTGCCTCTCTTGATGACCCTATAGGTGAAGGAATTAAAAGCTGGAGAATGCCTAACAACCTTGAAATTAATCAAATTCGTGTTCCTCTTGGAGTTATAGGAATAATATACGAAGCAAGACCTAATGTAACTGTTGATGCAGCAGCTCTTTGTATAAAATCAGGTAATGTAGTAATTCTAAGAGGTGGTTCAGAGGCTATACATTCAAATAAAGCAATAGCTGATATACTATCATCAACTGCTGAAAAACACGGACTTCCTACTGGGGCTATCACTCTTATCGAAAATACAGACAGAGAAGCTGTTAATATAATGATGAAGCTTAATCAGTATATAGATGTGCTAATCCCAAGAGGGGGAGCAGGACTTATTAATACTATAGTACAAAATTCTACAGTTCCTGTAATTGAAACTGGAGTTGGTAACTGTCACGTATTTGTTGATGAATCTGCAGACTTAGATAAGGCAGTAGATATAGTTATAAATGCAAAAACTCAAAGACCTGGTGTTTGTAATGCTCTTGAAACACTTCTTGTTCATAAAAATATTGCAAATGAATTTTTAAATAAACTTTCAGCACATCTTAATACACTTGGTGTGGAAATGAAAGGTTGCCCAGTTACTCAAAGCATAGTGACTGAAGCTAAACCTGCTACTGAAGAAGACTGGTCAACTGAGTATCTTGATTTAATATTAGCAACAAGAGTAGTTGAATCACTAGATGAGGCTATAGAACACATATATAAATTTGGTACTAAACATTCAGAATCAATTCTTACAAACAACTATATGAACTCTAAAAGATTTTTACAAGAGGTTGATGCTGCTGCTGTATATGTAAATGCCTCTACTCGTTTTACGGATGGTGGAGAGTTTGGATTTGGAGCAGAAATTGGAATAAGCACTCAAAAACTACATGCAAGAGGACCTATGGGTTTAAAAGAGTTAACTTCTTCTAAATATATTATATATGGTGAAGGACAAATACGCTAAACAGCTTATACAACTAAAAAACGCCCCTTATATATTTGAGATTTTAATATATAAGGGGGTTTTTATATTACTAATATATTGTACTTTATTATTTGAAAATATATTATAGTGACTCTTCTAGATAATAATTCCCATTTTGAGTTACTTCAATATCAGCCTCTTTATATACTTCATTCATCATGACACTTCTTCCTTTAAATATAGCTCCTTCTGATATAGAAATGCTTTTAACTTCTATATCACCTATAAGTTTTCCAGTAGGCTCTATTTGGAGTAATTCAAAGCTAACTACATTTCCTTCTACCTTTCCTGATATACTCACTTTGGCTGCTTTAATATTTCCTGTAACTACTCCATTTTCTTCTATAATAACATCACTACTTGTAAATATCTCACCTTTAAAATTTCCTTCAATTTTTACTGTACAATTTGAATTTATATTCCCTTCTATATTTGTATCTTTACCTATAACTGTATCTGAGGTCCTATTCTCAGTAGGAATCATTCCCTTTTCCTTTTTTAAATAAAATGCCAATCTATTCTCCCCCTTAAATCTACTATTTAATTTCCGACTCTTCATTTAATATCGCTTGTTCTTCTAATACCTCTTCTTTAGTAGCACTTTTTAGATAAGCTGGTAACTCCATTCCTGCCACATCAAATACATCTTGGAAAGGTGGAATTGATTTTAACATTCCTGACAAAAAGTTTGCCGTAGTTGGAGTACCATTACCCCCTGAACCCATAGTATCCCATACTGTTACCTTATCAATTTTTATATTTTTAATGGCTTCAACTTGTAGTTTAACAATCTCAGGTAGTTTATCTGCAATCATAAGCATTACAGCATCACTTGAATTATTGCCTGCAGCTTCTACAATCTTTTTAAATCCTTCTGCTTGATTACTTAATATCTCCATTGTACCTTGCGCCTGAGCTTGCATTTTAAATAATATTGCATCAGCCTCACCTTTTGCTTGGCGTCTAATTCTTTCTGCCTCTGCCTCTGAATTCAATTGAATCTTTTCTTTATCTATTTCTGCTTTAACTATTATATCAGCTACACTTGTAGCTCTTTCTTTTTCTGCACGAGCCTTTTCTGCATTTTGTTCTGCATAATATGCTTCTTCTAATGCTTTAGCCGCTTGAACCTTTTCTGCTGCTATTGCACCTTTATTTGCTTCCGCTTCTTTTTCACGTCTTTCTGAATCTGAATTAACTACCGTAATTCTTGCTTGGTTTTCTCCTTCTATAGCCTCTGAATTTGCCTTAGCTACTCTTACTCTCTCTTCTCTCTTAGCTTCTGCTTCTCCAATAGCACCATCTCTATTCTTTTCAGCCACAGTTTTCTTTGCATCATTTATAGCCTTTGCTGCTGCTTCTTGACCTAATGAGGAAATATATCCTGATTCGTCCTTGATATCTGTAACATTTACATTAATAAGTCTAAGACCTATCTTTTTAAGCTCTGCTTCCACATTTTGCGATACATTATCTAAAAACTTATCTCTATCTGAGTTTATCTCTTCAATATCCATAGTTGCTATTACAAGTCTTAGCTGACCAAATATTATATCTTTGGCAAGCTCCTGAATACTTTCCCTTTTCAATCCCAAAAGTCTTTCTGCTGCATTATTCATAATTCCAGGTTCAGTAGAAATTCCTACTGTAAAAGTAGATGGTACATCTACTCTAATGTTTTGTTTACTTAATGCTTTTGTCAAATTAACATCTATAGCTATAGGTCTAAGTTCCATAAACTCATAACCTTGAATTACAGGCCATATAAATGCAGCCCCACCATGTATACATCTTGCAGATCGGCTACTCCCATCAGCTGCCTTTCCTGTCCTACCATATATAACAAGTATTCTATCAGACGGACATCTCTTATATCTAGCAAATAATGCAATTACAATCACAAATATAGCCACCACAATTACAGCCATTAAAATTACAGATGAAAATTCAAACATAATTAATTACTCCTCCTTACTTATTCTAGTGCTTTAACTACTAGACAATCTTCTTCAACTCCAATTACAATCACCTTTGTTCCAGTAACAATTTTATTTCCATAGGTAATCGCATCTAACTCTTTTAATGAGCTTTGAAATATAACTTGAACTTTGCCTCCCTTCTTCTTATTTTCTGGGATAGTCAAATAAACTTCTCCGCTTACCCCTATGGCATATTTTAAATTCATATTTCCACTTTCAGTAAGCTTTAATATAAATTTGAAAACAATACTTAGTAAAATTACAACAGCACTTCCTAAGAAAAATCCTAAAATTAAGGTAATTGGTTTGCTATAATTATTTCTAATTCCTGCGATCCCTGCCCAAGAGAATATTGTAAAGAATATAGTTATATTTCTTAAAGTAATTAATCTTAGCGGAACATTTGACTCTAAAACAGAGTCATTATACTCACTTATATCTAATTCATGATTGACATCTAAGTTTACATCATCATATATATCTGATATATCTACAGAGTCATCTATTCCAATAATCAGAAGTAATATTTGAATTATAAATAAGGCTGAAAAAGGTATTGCTAACATCCAAAAAAACTGTTCAAAGTTGGAAAGATTATTCCACCATAATGACATATATCCTCCTCCTTTTTTCAATCCGAATATATTATATTTATTTATACAAATTAAGAATCATTCCTATTTGTACTAATTTATATTGTAAAATAATTTTTATAACTCTTTTATGTACACTTATTGACATTATAAAATTATTATTGTAAACTATTTTTAACGTTTTAGTTTACAATAAAAAAAGGAAGTGTATTTATGAAGATTACTATTAAAGATATGATTTTAGTTTCACTATTTACTGCGTTGACTATAGTAGGAGCATTTATTAAGGTTCCTCTGGGGGCTACATCCCTAACATTACAATTTTTGTTTACAGCTCTTGCTGGAATAATGCTTGGTTCAAAACTTGGTGCTTTATCTCAACTTATCTATGTATTTATTGGACTTATAGGAATTCCTGTGTTTACAAAAGGTGGAGGACTATCATATATTTTTCAACCTTCTTTTGGATACCTAATTGGATTTATTTTTGGATCTTATGTAATAGGTAAAATTATTGAATCTTCAAAAGATGTTAGTTTCATAAAGATTTTTATGGCATCAGTTTTAGGACTTGCTATTATTTATATGATAGGAGTGCCTTATTTATATATAGTATTAAAAACTGTAAATAAGGTCCAAATTACAATGTACGGTGCTTTGAAATCTGGGCTGTTACTTTTTCTACCAGGGGACTTTATTAAGTGTGTAGTTACTGCCATTATTGGTGTTAAAATAGTACCAGTACTTAAAAGACAATTATCATTAAGATAAAATAAAAAAATAGAAGAAAATTGCTGTGCAATTTTCTTCTATTTTTTTATTTACTTATACATATCCGAATATTCCCCTTACGGACACTTCTCCTGATATTACCTCTTCAACTTTTCCATCATTATGTTGGACAATTAATTTTCCTTCTTTACTTAAATCTATAGCCTTACATTTAGTTTCATTTCCCCTTTCAATTAGTTTTATATCCTTGCCTATCAATGCTGAATATTCTCTACAAATTTTTATGGACTTATCTATACTCTCATTTGATATAAATTCTTCATATAAATCCTCAAAATTATTAAGTATCATAGATACAATCTTTTTTCTTTGTATAGCTTCACCTTGTTCAATTTTAAGGGATGTAGCTATTTTTTTTACTTCCTCTTCAAATTCTTCTGCTTCTATATTCACATTTATACCAATTCCAACAACTACATAGTTAACTCTATTAATCTCAGCACTCATTTCTGTGAGAATTCCACAGACCTTCTTACCATTTAATACTATATCATTAGGCCATTTTATCAATGCTTTTACATTCATATCTAATAATGACTTAGAAACTGCTGCTGCTGCTATTTGAGTTATTTTAGATACATATAAGGGATTTATATCTGGTCTTAGTATAATTGACATCCATATACCTTTATACTTAGGGGATACCCAGTGCCTTCCTAGTCTTCCCCTTCCCATTTTTTGTTCCTCTGCTATAATTACAGTTCCTTCATTCTCATTAAGATTTGCTAATTTTTTAGCTTCATTATTTGTAGAATCTATAGAATCAAAATATACTATCTTTCTTCCTATATATTTTGTATTTAAACTAGGTTGTATCTCCTCTAAGGTAAGTAAATCTGGAGATGAAATCAGTTTATATCCTTTTCTAGAAACAGCTTCTATTTCATATCCGTCTTCTTTAATAGCCTTCATATACTTCCATATAGCTGCACGAGTAATACCTAAGTTCTCACTAATTTTTTCACCTGAAATAAAATGGTTTTCGTTTTCTTTAAGTAGTTTTATAATTTCTTCTTTCAACTGTATTCCCTCCTCTATTTCATTATTATATCATTTCTTAAGATATCAATGTAATTATTTGCCTTTAATAATAACTAATTATAATCTATAATTAATTATTATCAATTTATAAATTTCTATAGAATAAAATATATAGGAAATACTAACTATGAATATAAAGGAGGTTATACTATGCAAGCAAAAGAACTGCTTAATTATGAAAACTGGGTTGTTATTGGAAAGGTACTTGACCCTGAAAGATTTCCATATAAAATATTAAAATCTCTGGAACAAGGAAATTACAATGTAGAAGGTGTGTATCCTAAAGACACTACAGGAGAGGTTTACAAATCTTTAAAAGATGTGCCTTACAAAATTGATGTTATAGATTTATGTATAACTCCAGCTCTTGGCCTTGATGTTGTAAAAGAAGCAAAAGAGCTTGGAATAGATAAGATATTAATCCAACCTGGTGCTGAAAGTACTGAGATATTAAATTATTGCAGAGAAGAGGGTATAACAGCTATAGAAAACTGTGCTCTTGTACTGCTATCAAATCACCGAAATGTAAAAACTTATCATTAATAATGGAAAAAACTTAAAAGCCTAACCTCAAGGCTCTTAAGTTTTTTCTCTTTATATTAATAAATTTTTTATATTAAGTACTTACTATATATTTAAAAATTCTTTTATCTTTAATTCTAATTCATCTTTTTTGCATATATTTTTATGCATAATTTCTCTGTTTTCCATTTCCTTTATGGCACTTGGTTCTTCTTTTCCAAGTAAGTTACTCATTTCTTTAACTAGTTGGAAATCATTATAATTTTCATACTTGCTATCTAAAGAATTCATAACTGCATAAGTAAATTTATATGGACTTGCAGTAGATACTATAACAGCTTTAGATGAGTCCTTAGCTTGCTCTGTATATTTTTCATTAACATTATAAGCAACAGCTGTATGAGTATCCATAAGATATCCTTGCTTTTTATAAACACTTTTTATAGATTCTTCTGTTTCCTTTTGTGTTGCAAAGTTTCCATAAAAATCTTTTAAATTTTTTCTCATATCATCTGATATTTCATAGCTTCCTACTGTATCTAAATTGTTCATAAGTGCTTTAACTTTAGCAGAATCATTATTACTTATTAGATAAAGCAATCTTTCTAAATTACTAGATATAAGTATATCCATTGATGGAGAGTTTGTTATAATAAAATCTCTTGATTTATCATAAGTTCCTGTAGTTATGAAATCATATAAGACTTTATTATCATTTGATGCACAGATAAGCTTATTTATTGGAATACCCATTTCTTTTGCATAATAAGCAGCTAATATATTTCCAAAGTTTCCAGTAGGAACTACTACATTAATTTTTTCATCTTCTTTAATTTCAGACTTTTTATAAAGATTCAGATATGCATGAAAGTAATAAACGATTTGTGGTAAAAGTCTTCCTATGTTTATAGAATTTGCAGAAGAGAATATGCAATTATTTTCTTCTAATAGTTTTGCAAAATTTTCATCTCTAAAAATCCTTTTAACCCCACTCTGAGCATCGTCGAAATTACCTTCAATTCCAACTACAAAAGTATTGTTACCTTTATGAGTAAGCATTTGCATTTTTTGTATTTGACTTACTCCCTCTTCTGGGAAAAATACAATAATTTTAGTTCCATCTACATCTGTAAATCCTTCAAGAGCTGCCTTACCTGTGTCTCCTGAAGTAGCTGTAAGTATAACTATTTCTTTATCTAAGTTTTGTTTTTTAGCTGAGGTGGTAAGCAAATATGGCAATATTGATAAAGCCATATCCTTAAATGCTAAGGTTGGTCCGTGAAAAAGTTCTAAAAAGAAATCCTCTCCAACCTTAACCATAGGTGCTACATCTTTTGTATCAAACTTATCATCATATGCGTTCTCTATACAATATTTTAGCTCTTCTTCTGTAAAGTCAGTTAAAAACTTACTTAAAACATAATGAGCAAGTTGTCTATAGTTCATATCACTTAGCTCTTTAAAATCCTTATCAATCTTTGGAATTATAGTTGGAACAAATAGTCCTCCATCATCTGCTATTCCTTTTAGGATAGCTTGTGATGCCGTTAATTCACCCTCTAATCCTCTTGTACTTCTATAATAAATTTTATTCATGTATTCCACTTCCTTTATCCTCTGTATTTATTTATCTATTTTTTCAACTCTAATAATATTTTCTATCTTTTTAACACTACTCAAAGCATTGATTTGTTCAACAGATCTATTTATATTTCCTTCTAATGTCTCATGAGTAACAAATACTAAAGAAACATAATCCTGCCCTTTACCTTTTTGAATTACAGATAATAAACTTACATTATTTTCTCCAAGTAGACTAGATATCTTTCCTAAAACTCCTGGCTCATCTTTTACTGTAATTCTTATATAGTATTCAGAACTAGTATCTTCCATATTACTAATTTTCTTCATACTACCACATTTGCTTTTTCCTGGTTTATAAACAGAATCTGTATCATTTCTTAATATTGATATAATATCTGCAACTACTGCACTTCCAGTAGGTAAGTCTCCAGCTCCTCTACCATACATCATTAGATCTCCTACTGCATTTCCTCTTATAAAAATAGCATTAAAGGAGTCATTTACATTTGCAAGCGGATGTCTTGCTGGAACCATTGTAGGATGTACTCTTATTTCTAAAACATTATCTACATCTTTTACAATAGCTAGTAGTTTAATTACATATCCAAATTCTTTTGCATATTCAATATCTATAGGTTCTATATTTCTAATACCTTCTCTATATATGGAATTTACATTAACCATTTTTCCAAATCCAAGATAAGTTAAAATACTTAATTTGTACATAGCATCATAACCATCTACATCGGAAGTTGGATCTGACTCTGCATATCCCTTATCTTGAGCTTCCTTTAAAGCTGTATCAAAATCCATATTATCTAAGTACATTTTTGTAAGTATATAATTTGTTGTACCATTTATTATTCCTATAATTTCTTCTATTTTATTACCTGTTAAGGTTTCATTTATTACATTTATTATTGGAATCCCTCCAGCAACACTAGCTTCATAGCATAATCTCACATCTTCTTCATTAGCTATCTTTGCAAGCTCCGCTCCTGATGTGGCTATAGCAAGTTTATTTGCTGTTACTACATGCTTTTTGCTCTTCATAGCTCTAATCATATAGTCTTTTGCTGGATCAATTCCACCCATAACTTCTATAACAATTTTTATACTTTCATCATTAAAAATTTCATCTGGATCAGTTGTAATGATCTCTTCTGGAACCTCTAAATTTCTTGCCTTATTAGGGTCTCTAACAAGGATTTTTGAAACTTGTATATCATACCCTGAGCGTTCCCTTATTTCTTGTTCATTAGCATTTAGTATTTGCCAAACTCCTTTTCCCACATTACCTAGTCCTAGTAAAGCAATATTTACCTTATTCATAATTATTAATAACCCCTTTCTTTACAATTTGCCCCATTGTAATCTTTTTACCTTTATAATATAGGTATCAATATGTACAAATAAAAATCCTATATAAGGTATTATTATACTTTTATTTATAAAAATAATAAAGTCCTTATAATTACTTTATTATTTTTATTTAGAATACTTATATTATACATCAGCTATTTAGAAAAACCTAATATTACAATATAATAAAAACCCTAGAATTTATCTAGGGCTCCATCTTTTAAAATCTATTAACTTTAAAATTATAATACAGTATTCTAAAATGCTATGACTATTCCACCGTCATCAGCATAAGTTGAACTCAATCCTGCCATTTGTACCACAAGAATGTCCTTAAATTTATATCTTTTTAATACTTCTTTTTTAAATTCTAATGCCTTATCTAAGCAATTACAGTGAGCAATTCCTAGAATTTTTTCCTCTAGATTTACCCCTTCTTCACCAACTATCTCTACAAATCTTCTAAATGCCTTTTTATCCCCTCTAGTCTTTTCAACTAGTTTGATAGTACCTTCCTTTGTAGCTCCCATAATTGGTTTTATTGAAAACATGTTAGCTACCTTAGCAATTACAGGGCTTAATCTTCCAGCTTTAGCTAAGTGATCTAAGCTCTCTAATAAAAAGAAGGTCTTCATTTCACTAATATATCCATTTACTTTTTCTACTATTTCAATTTCTTTTAAATTTATTTTTGATAATTCATTAATTTTTAATGCAATTAGCGTTTCTGCTACAGAAGCACTTAGAGAATCAAATACGTGAATAAATTTAGCTCCTATTTCTTCTAAAAATAAACTTTTAGCCAAAACTGCACTATTATAGCTTCCACTTAACTTAGAGGATAGAGTTACTACAAACACACTTTCTTCTCCCTCATACTTTTTCATGTACTCTTCCGGAGAAGGACAAGATGTTTTTGGAGCAACTTCACAATTCCCCATATTCCTAATATATTCTTTTACATCTAAGTTATTGTCATCAACATATTCTCTATCTTTTAAATGCATTGTTAATGGAGCTATATCTATTTCTTTTTTTATATCTTCATTTAAATCACAACTACTGTCCGCTATTATTTTAATTACCATATATTAACTCTCCTTTTTTTCATTAGTTTATTCTTTTTCATTAAGAAAAATCAATGCGATAGTTCCAGGACCAGTATGTGCTCCAATTACACAACCAATGGTACTCATCATAATGTTTTTACAGCCATAGTTCTCCTTAAGCATCTGAATCACCATTTCTGCCTCTTCTATACAATCTCCATGAGATATTCCAATTAGCTGATTTTCTAGCTTTACTCCTCTTTCTCCTACTATTTCAACTATTCTTTTTAAAGATTTTTTTCTACCTCTAGCTTTTTCTCTAGGTACAAGCTTTCCTTCTTCTATACCTAATATGGGCTTAATATTTAATATTCCCCCTATAAGAGCTGCTGACTTGCTAACCCTGCCTCCTCTAAGTAAATATTCTAAATTATCAACTGTGAATATATGGTTCATATGATTTAAATTAAATTCTATATTATTAATAATTTCTTCCTTTGTTTTACCTTCTTTAACTGATTTCGCTGCTTTATATGCTATTAATCCTACTCCAAGCGAGGCACATTTTGTATCAAATATATGTAAATCAAAATCTGGATATATATCTAAAACCTCTTGCCTTGCAATGGTGGCTGATTGGATTGTTCCTGATAATACTGAAGAAAATCCTATATATATGCATGTATCATTATTTTCTGCTGCCTCTAAAAATGCCTCTTTAAACTTCCCTATACTTACTTGAGCTGTTTTGTACACTTTTCCTTCTCTCATATTGTTATATAACTCTCTATACTGTATAGTTTCTCCGTCTAAGTATTCCTTATCATCTAAATATACGAAAAGAGGAAGTACTTTAATATTATATTCTGTAACAATCTCTTTTGGTAAATCACATGCACTATCTGTTATTATTTTTATTGCCATATACCCCATCTCCCTTACTTATAATAATTATTTACTTATTGATCTGCATAAATCTTTCCATATAATATAAAAATACTTGATTATAATTCCCTGGGAAATAGAGATCACTTCCATGAGAACCTAAAGTCATCCATAAGATGATACAATTCTTATTTCCTTTTTTATAATAGATATCTTTGAATTCTTTAGATACTTCCTGTGGGACTAATCCATCTCTTGTACCTTGATATATCAAACAAGGTGGGCTATTCTTTTGAACTAATGTTTGTGGCCTTATTAATCTACTATCTCCTCGAATCCTACCTAGATTAGGTAGGCCATTTGCTGGATAGTATAATATTAATCCTTTTATTTTGATTTTCGTGCTAAATATATTCTTATATTCTTCATCATTAGCACATAACCCTGCTGCTGCTGCTAAATGTCCCCCTGCTGATCCTCCAGATAAGAATATCTTTTCTAAATCAACTCCATATTCTAATTCATGCTTTTCAATATATTTTGTGAAAATTCCAATATGCTTTACCATATCATCAATTTTAAAATTGCCTTTTACATAATCAGGTTCTCCTAATTCTATAGTAAAATCGCTATTATTACATAGTCCATATTGAATATCAAATACTACATATCCTTGTTCTGCTAAATATTTATTCATTTGAAGTATATTTAATTCTCCCTTATCTCCTGCAACCCAGGCTCCCCCATGAATTCTAATAACGGTATATCCTCTGCCAGGTAAATCTTCCTTAGTGTTATCTGGCAAATATGCGTCGAAATATAATTTTATTTTTTTCCCATCAGCATCCTTTCCCTCATAAAACAAAACCTGTTTTTTTAATAAATAATTCTTAGTTTCAATTCCTAGAAAGTATGCTGGAATACTAAATTGAGTTTTGAAAAAATTATTTTTATAATTTTCATTAATTCTACTTCTCCAACTTTGTCCATAAACCTCATTAAAGCTTTTCTCTGCCTTCATTATTATAGAAGGGGTCATAATTAAGGATGTCATACATACTGCACTAACTCCTATACCAATTATAGCTACTATATAATAGCTTATTCCCATCTTATAGCTTTTTAAGTTTAAAAGCATAACAGTAATGCTTAAAAAGATAAAACCATAAAATATAGCAAATGGAGCTAAAAAAATTTCCATATTCCATGTATATTCTTTACTTAAGATTACAAATGTTACGAGAATTCCAAAACATAAAAATAAATAACATATAAATTTAGAAATTCCTCTTATTATTTTTCTTTTCTTTGTTTGTTTCATCTGGCTATAGTTTCTCGTATAATCTAATGTATTTAGATATGCTACAATTCCTCCTATTACAAATATAATAAAATAGCTAAAGTAAATTATATAATATAAATTTATATTATATTTTATATCACTGTAATAAGAATTTGATAAAGTAAAATTTCCTACTAACATATTAAACATAGCAATTATTATAATAATTAAATAAACATATCCCAGTGTCCTAATATACCTTATTACTTTTGATTTTATATTTAGATTTCTTCCATTTAAATATATTAAAATAAAGTTTAAAAATAACGTAATCAATATAATAATTCCATATATATTCCATAAGCATGATGAACTTTTATGTATTATATAAAAAATTCCCAAAACAATAACTATTATATTTAAACTTAAAACTATATATCCTAATTTATAAATATACATTTTTCTATAGTTATTATTATTTTTAATTAAATAATCGTTGTCTAACTTCAATTATTAACCACTTCCCCTACTATAATAAAACCTTATGCTCTGACTATTTCATTTATATTATTATGTCCTAATTTTTTTCTAGTATCTCTGTAACACTTTTTAATAAAGAGAATAATATATTATTATGTCTCTGAAAGAAGGTTAGACAAGCTATGTTTGAAAATCAAAATATAGGTGGATACAGACCAAATCCTAATCCACAACCAACTTGTCCGAATCCATGCGGAACTGTGCTTCGCATATGTATACCTGCTGGGGGTGTAATTAGCATATTAAACCTTTTTGAAATCTCTTCTCCAAACGGAATAAATTTAATAGTAAGAGTTCCTTTATTCTGTGGAAAAGCTGGACTAGCATCTATTATGGAAACTATAAAAACTGCTGGTGGTAGCGTAGAAGTGTTATAGGACAAACATTAAAATTTTAATAAAAAAGCAAGTGCTAACTAGGTTAGTACTTGCTTTCCTTTATTTATATAGTTTATATTATAGGTTTTTTTCGTATGACTCAACCATTTTCTTAACCATTTGTCCGCCTATTGATCCTGCTTGTCTTGTAGTTAAGTCTCCATTATATCCTTCATTTAATGGTACTCCAACTTCATTTGCAGCTTCCATTTTAAATCTGTTTAATCCTTCTCTTGCTTCTGGTACTAACACTCTATTATTTCTTGACATTTTAAATTCCTCCTTTGTCTAATTAATTATTAGTTATTAATTGAACACTAATAGTATGTGCGAATACTTATCATCTACTCTATTAAATTACAGGTAGTTAAGGCTTAAATTTCTATGAATAGTTTAATTTTCTCATTCAGATTATAATTTCAAAAAAAGAATAAGAAGATGTAGATTAAACCTACATCTTCTTATTCCTGATGTATAATATCCAGTCTTCCAAACTTACTATATTGTCCTAACCACGCAAGTTTAACGGTTCCTACTGGACCATTTCTTTGCTTTGCAATAATGCACTCTGCTACATTTTTATCTTCTGATTCCGTATCATAGTATTCATCTCTATATAAAAACATAACAAGGTCAGCATCCTGCTCTATAGAACCCGATTCTCTAAGGTCTGATAACATAGGTCTATGGTCTGCTCTTTGCTCTGGAGCACGTGATAACTGTGATAATGCTATTACTGGACAATGCATTTCTTTTGCTAATGCTTTTATAGATCTTGATATTTCCGATACTTCTTGTTGTCTACTTTCTGTGTTACTTCCACTCATAAGTTGGAGATAATCTATTACTATTAAATCTATACCGTACTCTATTTTAAGTCTCCTGCATTTAGATCTCATTTCCATTACTGATACTCCGGCGGTATCATCTATATATATCTTAGATGTAGCAATAGGACCTGATGCTTTAGCTATTCTTTCCCAATCACTATCTTCTAGATTACCTGTTCTTAGCTTCAACATATCTATGTTAGCTTCAGCACAAAGTATTTTAAAAGCTAATTGCTCCTTAGACATTTCTAGTGAAAATACTACTACACTCTTTTTTTCTCTTATAGCTGCATACTGAGCTATATTTATTGCAAATGTAGTTTTACCCATGGAAGGTCTTGCAGCTATAAGTATCATATCTCCTGATTGAAGTCCTGAAGTCATAGAATCTAACTCTGGAAAACCAGTAGGAACTCCTATAACTTCACCCTTGTTATTAAACATTTTTTCAATTTGCTCAAAGCCTCTTTCAAGTACAGTACTTATTGCTTCAAAATCATTTGAAGTTTTCTTTTCTGCTATATCAAAAATTCTTTTTTCCGCTCCATCTAATACTTTTTCAACGTCATCCTGTTTAGTATAACTCTCTTCCATTATATCAGCTGAAGCTTTAATAAGCTTTCTTAATAGCGATTTATCTTCAACAATTTTGATATAGGAGCTTAAATTTATTGTAGATTCTATTGAATTACCTAATTCAGATATATATGTCATACCTCCAACATCTTGGAGTCTTTCTGTAGACTTCAAATGTTCTATTAATGTTACCATATCTATAGGCGTATCTCTTTGATACAATTCCAAAATAGAATTAAATATAATCTTATGACTTTCTCTATAAAAGTCATCTCCCTTTAAAGCTTCGGCTGATTGTCCTATAGATGTCTTATCTTTAAGCATGCAACCTAGTACTGTTTGCTCAGCCTGAACGTTATGTGGCAAAACTCTAAGCTGTGTTTCCATTTAAAATCTCCCCTAGTTATCTAATAAAAGTTTTTTTAGAAAACTATCTCTATAAGTTCCTCTATATTATCTACTGCTTTAACCTGAATATCTTCTAATCCTAATGGTACTTCTTTCATATTGTCCTTTGGAACTATAGCAAGCTTTATTCCTTTTCTTCTAGCTCCATATACTTTTTCAAATATACCTCCAACAGGCTTTATTTTTCCTCTTAAAGATATTTCTCCTGTTATTGCTATATCTTGTCTTAATGGTTTATTTAAAAGTGCACTTATAATACATACAGTTATTGCAGCACCAGCTGAAGGTCCGTCTATTCGTCCTCCCCCTATTATATTAACATGAATATCATAATCTTTAATATCCTTATCTGTTATTTTTCTTATAACAGATGCTGCATTAAATACTGAGTCTTTTGCCATACTTCCTGCAGTATCATTAAATCTTACAACACCTTTTCCTTTGTCTTTTGCCTCAAAAGCAGCTGTTTCTATTTCTATAGTAGAGCCAATATATCCACTAACTCCAAGTCCATAAACATGACCAACTTCATATTCATGCTCACTTAAAATTTGTTCAAAAGGAGTTATTCTGCTTATAGATATTACTTCTTCAATATCCTTTTTAAATATCTTTATTTTATCTGTATTTTCAGATTTATTATTATATAATACATACCCATATGCATCTGATAATATATTTATAGCTTTTCTTCCTTCTATAGTGTATCTACTTATAAGTCTTGCTACTCCATCTTCTAAATCAATATTTAACTTGTCAGACGCATTATTAACTATATTCTCTATATCTTTAGGAGATAAAGGTTCAAAGTATACTTCTGTACATCTTGACCTTAGTGCAGGATCTATATCTTTAGGATCCCTAGTTGTCGCACCAATAAGTATAAAATCTGCTGGTGCACCATTATCAAATAAATATTTTATATACTTAGGTACATTTTCATCATCTGGATCATAATAAGAAGACGAAAACTCTACTCGTTTATCTTCTAAAACTTTTAAAAGTTTGTTTTGAAGAATTAAATCAAGCTCTCCTATTTCATCTATAAATAAAACTCCTCCATGAGCCTGTGTAACTAGTCCAGGCTTTGCTTCTGGAACTCCTATTTCTGCTAAATCTTTTTTACTTCCTTGATAAATAGGATCATGAACTGAACCTAATAATGGATTAGTTATTTCTCTTGGATCCCATCTTAATGTAGTACCATCAACTTCTACAAACTTTGCATCTTTATGAAATGGAGTATACTTAAGCTTCTTTGCTTCTTCTAAAGCAAGTCTTGCCGCTGTTGTCTTACCAACTCCTGGTGGCCCATAAAGAATAATATGCTGTGGATATGGTGATGCAATTTTAGATAATAAAGATTTTATTGCTCTTTCTTGACCAACAATCTCTGAAAACTGCTGTGGTCTTAGAAGTGCTTGAACATTATTAGTTAATTTTCTTGTATCTAACATTTCTAATTTAGCATATTTTTTAAGGGTCTTCGCATTCTCTGGACCCTTTCTTTTTCTTATTATATTAAGTCGAACTTCATCAATATATTTTTCTTGTTTTTCTATTACTGCATGTTCAACTTCTCTTTCAATATTACTTTCAATATATTTTTTTGCAACAACATCTACAAGTAACTTATTCGTGCTATCTATGACATCATAAATATTTTGTTTATCAGGTACTGTGTCTATCCCTTTACCTTCACTTACTATTTTGTTGATAGCATAAATTTTCTTAAATATATCATTACCGTGTAGATGTTTGTTTACTTTATATTTTATAATTCTTGCTCTTATTGTTTTTTCATCTATAACTTTTCTCATTACCTCATCTAATGTATCAAC
This sequence comes from Clostridium sp., assembly GCA_036677665.1. Classification (GTDB taxonomy): domain Bacteria; phylum Bacillota; class Clostridia; order Clostridiales; family Clostridiaceae; genus Clostridium_H. The sequence continues at coordinate 24,367 of JAVBVX010000077.1, forward strand.
TTGTGTATCTAGAGGTATGTTATCTTTTAAATGCTCAATTGAGTTCTTTAACTTATCATCTAACATTGAGTATTTCAATATTATTTCCCTCTTAGAAAACCTTATTTAAAGGCATATTCTCAGAGGTATCCCCCCTTCGTCTTATCCTAATTTGTTATTCTGCTACAATAACAACCTTAACCTTAGTGGAAATTCCAGGGTATAGCTTAATATCTACATCATATGTCCCTAGGGTTCTTATTGTATCAGAAAGTATTTTCTTTTTATCTATATCTATCTTGTACTGCTTATTTAATTCACTAGCTATATCTCTACTTGTTATTGCTCCAAATAGCCTTCCACTTTCTCCTGCTTTACCAGATATTTTTACTTCTTTATTTCTTAATTCTTCTGCTACCTTTTGAGCAGCTTCAGTTTCTGCTAATTTCTTCTTTCTCTCTGCTTCTTGTTGTTTATTTAAAATGTGCATATTAGCATCTGTAGCTTCTTTAGCTAATCCTTTTGGTAATAAGAAGTTTCTTGCATAACCATCTGATGCATTTATAACCTCACCTTTTTTGCCTTGTCCTTTTACATCTTTTAATAATATTAATTTCATTATTCTTCACCTTCCCCTAAGTATTTATCAACAGCCTGTTTAAGTTGCTCTTTGGCTTCATTTATAGAAATATCTTTTATCTTAGATCCAGCTATAGTCATGTGGCCTCCACCGCCTAATTCTTCTAATATTACCTGAACATTTATATCACCAAAAGATCTGCCACTAATAAATACTTCATTATCTATTTTAGCAAGAACAAATGATGCTTGAACACCTGTAATATTTAGTAATTCATCCGCTACTTGTGCAGCTAATACATTATCTTTTATATCTGGTGGGCATATGGCAATAGCTATATCATTATTAACCTCTGCAGCACTCATGATTTCAGCCTTTTTAAGATAAGTTTCTAAATGACCAGCAAACATCTTTTTAACATCTATTATATCAGCTCCTAGCTGTCTTAAGTAAGCTGCTGCTTCAAAAGTTCTAACTCCAGTTTTAAAATAAAAGTTTTTTGTATCTACGTATATTCCAGCCATCATCATCTCAGCTTCAAGAGATCCTATGTGTTGTTTTGGATTACTTAGCATGTATTGTAACATTTCAGTAACTAACTCACAAGTAGATGATGCATAAGGTTCTATATAACTTAAAAGTGCACCATCAATTGCATCTATGGATTTTCTATGATGATCTATGATAACTAGTTTTCCTATTCGTTCTAATATCTCTTTATCTTGAACATATTCCTTACTATTTACATCAACTAATATAAGTAAACTATTTTTATCATATGTAGCTATACATCTTTCCCTAGATATAAATATCTGATTATACAATTCTCTCTTTTTAATTCTCTCTACAGGATTTTCTATACCACTATTAATCTTATCTAATATAATGTGACTTTCTTTCCCCAGACCTTTAGCTACACTATGAATTCCAATGGCTGCTCCCAGTGAATCTATATCTGGATTTGAATGTCCCATAATATATACATTACTACTTTCATTTATTAAATTAACTAAAGCATGGGCTATAACCCTAGCTCTAACCTTAGTTCTTTTCTCAACTTCCTTAGTCTTGCCTCCAAAGAATTGTAGTTTATCATTTATTTTAATAACTACTTGATCCCCACCCCTACTTAATGCTAATTCCTTTGCTGTTGTTGCAAATTCATAATTCTGCATTGGTGTTTCTCTTAAACATCCAACGCCAATACTTAAAGTAACTGCTAATTTATTTCCATAATTTATTTCTCTTACTTCATCTAAAATATCGAAGTTTTTTCCCATTTCTGACTTTATATTTTCGTAATATGTAACTACAGCATATTTACTAGATGAGTATTTAATAATCATTGCTTCTAGGCTTTGAGCGTAATTTTTTATTGTTCTCTCTATTTCAGCTGAAAGAAGAAGTGCTTTATCTGTCTCAGTAGTTTTGAGTACATCATCTAAATTATCTACTTCTATAAGCATAATAGAATCTTTTTTGTTTTCTCTCTCTATATTAATTTCCACTTCTTTAGTCACATTATAAAAATATAAAAGTATAACGTTGTCTTTTATACTTTTCGCTGAACTATCATTTATATTTACAAAAATATTGTAGTATTTTTCACCTATTTTTAATTGCTTAAAAACCCTTTTTTGTCTATTTACAATTTTGTCTATACTAATTTCATTTGTTATCTGTTCTACACTTTTTCCTAATATATCTTTATATTCTAATTCATCAACAAAATTTTGATTGTACCATAATATATTTCCTTCCATGCTCACAATAACTAAAGGAAATGGTGAATTTACTAGTACAGTTCTCATAGAGACATCCATTTTAGAGGAAAAATCCTCTAAGAACTTTTTCCATTCAGATTTTTTCGTTTTAGAAATTTTTATATTATAAGATATAAAAAATACATAAAATACTAAAAATAAGCTGCCAATGTAATAGTGTGCTAATATAAAAAATGTACTTATAGATACTGTTAAGATTAAAATATATACTTTAATATTAGGCATGAAAAAGTTATTCTTCATATTATTTCCTCGATTTAATTATTCTGATAGGGTTAGGATCTAGCTTTCTCAAATTAAATATTATATCCATCAATCCAAGTATTGAAAATGCATTTAAAAACATAGGTATAAATGACAATATTACTAATATTATTGAAGCTAATTTCTTTCTCATCTTAGCTCTCTCTATTAGCAGATATGCAAAATGGGCCATACCACTAAGTATGAAAACACCTTGAACAGCTATAGCTCCTATAGTCGCTATATACTCTCCAATACCTATTTCTCTTGAATATAATATTATTCCAATACACTGAATAATAATAAGTAACGCTGCAAATTTATTTGGTATATAAATCCTACTAAAAGGAATTATCTCCCTTACTTCAAAATTTAATCTCTTTAAAATCTTTTCTGTTATTAAATAATTTAAATAGCCTGTTACTAATCCTAATACTATTAAATACATCGGTAAAAATATAACTACATTTTTTAATGTAATCGCTTCTTTAAATTGCTCCACTACTTGAATTATTTCTGGCGATGCATTCATACTTATATATATTTCTTTTACTAAATCTGTTTGCTCTCTAAATTCATTTATAATTAGATTTATAGCAGCTATAATGCTTTTATTTAATATAAGCGCAGCATAAATCATAAATGTTACTATATTTCCTACTGCTGAAGCAATAGCTACTGTTATTATAGAAATAGTGCTACTTTTATTATTCTTAATACTATAACCTAAAGCATTTCCTATGATTCCATATGTAATACCCGAAGTTACTGCTGTTATAGGATCTAATATAAAAGATGTTAGAATAATACTCATAACCACAGAAATTAATGCTATTTTATATCCATGCTTTATATATAGCACCGTAATAGGGATAGGTAGTATGAACATCCCTAAACTCGATAATACTGGGATATAAGATGTCATAATTACAATTAAAAAGATTATTGTAAACATTAATCCTGTCTCAGCTATAACCTTTGATGAATATTTTGATTCTTCCATTTTCCCCTCCATTATCCCCTATCTTTTATATGATTATATAACTTGCTTAAATCCTTACTTTCTTTTTCAATAAAATCCTCTTCTGTTATTCCAAGCTTCAACTTTCTTTTTATATCTTCATCTACAGATAGATAAGAATAGCCTAGTCTCTCTCCTAACAAGTATAAAACTATTATCGCCCCTGAAATACATTCTAGAATTGCATCTTGTGCAACATTACTTCCCTTTGCTAGTAGTCTAAAAAAGTCTCCTATTATACAAATAAGCTCAGCCTTTAGATTTTCAATAATTTTAATGTTCGACATAATATTAAAATCTTGATTTTTCATATGATATCATCCCCTATGTAATCACGAATATAACCTATTTTAAAGGTCTATATATATATTTTAGTTATTTTTCATCTATTGTGCAACTTAGTTTTTTTATTCATAAACTTATAATTTTCTATAAACTAAAAAGCAGTGCCTTTATTGACACTGCTTTTAATTCACATTAATCTGTTGTGAATGGTAGTAAAGCTATATTTCTAGCTCTTTTAATAGCTAATGTTATTTCTCTTTGATGCTTAGCACAGCTACCAGAAATTCTTCTTGGAAGTATTTTTCCTCTTTCTGTAACGTACTTTCTTAATTTATTGATATCTTTATAATCTATTGTTCCTGTTTTATCTGCACAGAAAGAACAAACTTTCTTTCTTCTTTTTTTCATAGTTTTCTTATTATTGAAAGCCATATGTTTTCCCTCCTTACCTATGTTAATTAAGAATTAGTTAAAATGGTATATCACCATCATCAATTGGAGTAATATCATCTTCATATCCTCCTGATTGATTAAAATTACCGAATTCGTTTGATGGGTTAAAAGTATTCATTCCTGAATAAGATGGTTCTGGTCTGTTTTGGCTAGCATTTTTAGGTTCTAAAAATTGTACTTCATCAGCAACAACTTCTGTAACATACCTTTTAGTTCCATCTTTAGCATCATATGACCTAGTTTGAATAGTTCCACCCACACCTATAAGCTTACCTTTACCTACATAGTTTGCTGTATTTTCAGCTGTCTTACCCCAAACTACTACAGATATAAAATCTGCTTCTGGTTGACCTGGACTTTTAAACCTTCTGTTTACAGCTAAAGTAAAAGTTGTAACGGCTTTTCCTGTACCAGGAGTAAACCTTAACTCTGGATCTTTTGTTAGTCTGCCAACTAAAACAACTTTATTCATTTTGCACCACCTATTTTTCTGGATTAACTACTATAAATCTAATAACTCCATCTGTAATTCTGTATACTCTTTCTAATTCTTTAGGTAATTCTGGATTAGATTTAAAATTAATTAAAGTGTAATATCCATCGTTAACTTTTGCTATAGGATAAGCAAGTTTTCTTTTACCCCATTCATCAACGTTTTCTATTACTCCTCCACCATTTTCTATTACACCTTTGAATTTAGTTATGCTAGTTTTTACAGCTTCTTCATCTAAAGATGGGTGTAATATAAATATTGTTTCGTAATTTCTCATTGCATTCACCTCCTCCCTATGGACTAACGGCCGTAGATAATCAAAATGAGTATCACAGCAGGGACCACATTTCTTTATTTTATCATCGCAAACTTTAAAAATCAAGCAATTATTTCATTTTATTTTTTATTTCTTCAAGTTTCTATTATTCTTCAACTACATTTTTCTTTATAATCTTTTTTACTCCTTTTTCAAATTTACTTCTAGGAATCATTACTATTCTATCACAGCCCAAACATCTTATTTTTATATCTGCGCCTAATCTTGTTATTTCCCAATTTTTACTTCCGCAAGGATGTACCTTCTTCATTTCGACTATATCACCTAATAAAAAATCATTTTGCATATAACTCTACCCCTTTATACTTATATATTGTTACTTTAAATACATCTTCATAATAAACTACATTACACTATTATATAATATAGATAATGTATTTATATTTATCAATAATATCTAGATAGCTATATTATTTCATCATAAAATTATATTTTACTATATAATTTTGTCACTTACACCTATATTTATATATTAAATACTATTATATCAAATTTTCAAAATATATAATTTAATATAATAGATTAAATTATATATTTTTAAAAAACTATATATAATTTCAAATTATTTAATACCTATAAATATAATACTTGTACTAAGACTGTGTATTTAATATAATGTTATAAATTTTTTACAAACTAATAAAATAAACAGAAATTTATGGAATAATAACTTCTTTTTTGGTAAATAATTCATAAAAAGGAGGTTTTATTTTGAATAAACATGTTATAAGTTCTATGGAAATAGATTCAGTGTATAAATTAAGAGACGCACTCTCTGCAAGAATCATTAAAATTCTAAGAGAAAATCGTCAAATTATTTTTTTATGTATTGGTACAGATAGATCTACAGGGGATAGCCTTGGACCATTAGTTGGAGAAAAGTTAAAAACTTTTATTAATGATGGCTTTAGTATTTACGGAACCTTAGAAAACCCTGTCCATGCTAAAAATTTATGTTCAATAATTGAAGAAATTAATTCTCGTTATAATAATCCTTACATAATTGCTATAGATGCATGTTTAGGCGCCATTCAGAATATTGGAAATATCATTGTAGAAGATAAGCCTCTATCACCAGGTGCTGCAATGAATAAACAACTTCCTAAAGTAGGAAATTTAAGTATAACAGGTATCGTAAATATTTCTGGAGCTTTAGAATTTATGGTACTACAAAACACAAGATTATTTACAGTAATGCATATTGCAGATATTATTTCTAAGGGAATTTATCATTCTATTTTAAAAACAGTTGGTCATAGAAAAACTTCTAATTTTCATCTTAATCTTTCCAATGCAGTATCAGAGCTAAAATAGGGATATTAATAAAAATATCCTAAGAAGATTTAACTCTTAGGATATTTTTATTAATTATATCTCTGCTTAACTGCATTATTTAATACTTCTTTCTCTTCTTCCGACAAATCATATCTTGATATACCTTTATCTATAGGTTTAGCATAAACAGTGCTATCATTTCTAGCATAGATTCCAGTTAGTATAATTCCATCATTATTATAATCTAATAATGCAACTGAGAAACTTAAGTCACTTCCCACATCTTCAAATGCCTTATATCTTATTATAGACACCTTCTGCATACAACCTTTTATTCTATCTTCTATTTGTCTATGTTCACTTCTTATATTTTCTGTTAGTGATTTTATTTCATCCATACTATCTAAATACTGAACTATTATTTCTTCTAGATTTTTATTATTTATTCCTCTTGTTAATTTTCTATATCTAGATTCTAGTCTATTAAGTGCCTTAAAAATAATTAATACTATAATTAGTAATATAAATGTAATTATAGACAGTCCAATTACTATATAAGGTTGTACATTATTTAGTAATGTCATAATGTTACTCATTATGTCTTTCCTCCTCTAATGTTTCACGTGAAACATTATATCTTTAATATTTCTATGATTCTTTGTAGATCTTCTTCTGAATAGTATTCAATCTGAATTTTTCCTTTATCTCCACTATGATTAAATAAAACCTTTGTATTAAATAGATTTTCTAGTTTATATTTTAAATCATTGTAGTATGGACTAGTGTCTTCTATCTTATTTTTTATCCTATTAAGATTATCTGTCTTTATATTCTTTATTAAAGCTTCTACTTGTCTAACACTTAACTCTTCATCTATTATTTTTTGTGATATCTCATATTGAAGATTCTTATCTTCAATAGCTAGTAGTGCTCTCCCATGACCTTCTGTTATAACATTATCCACTAAATATTCTTGAACTCTGCTATCTAAATTAAGTAATCTCATACAGTTAGATATTGATACTCTTGACTTTCCAATTCTTTTACTTAATTCTTCTTGAGTAAGTGAAAAATCTTCAATTAATTTCTTATATGCAATAGCCTCTTCTATAGGATTTAAATCTTCCCTTTGTATGTTTTCTATTAATGATACTTCTAAAAGCTTTCTATCATCTAAATCTAAAATAACTGCTGGTATTTCTTTAAGCCCTACATGTTTTGCTGCTCTCCATCTTCTTTCTCCTGCAATAAGCATATAAATATCTTCTTCTTTTCTAAGTACTACAGGTTGAATAATTCCATGTTCTTTAATAGAATCTGCTAGCTGAATTATCTTTTCTTGATCAAAACTTTTTCTAGGCTGATCATTATTTGGTTTTATTAAATTCATATCTACTTTTAAAATAGATTCTTCCTTTTTTACTTCCTCTGGTATTAATGCACCTAAGCCTTTGCCTAATCCAAATTTCTTATTCATACTCTCACACTCCCTGTTTGCTTAAAAATTCTTTAGTCAAATTTTCATAAGCTTCAGCACCTTTACATTTATCATCATAAAGCATTATAGGAAGGCCAAAGCTCGGAGCCTCTGCTAATCTTATATTTCTTGGAATGCTAGTCTCATAAACTTTATTTTTAAAATATTTACTGACTTCTGTTGCAACTTCATTACATAACTTTGTTCTAGTGTCATACATGCTCATAATAACACCTTCAATTTCTAAATCCTTATTCAAAGACTTTTTTACAAGTTGTATCGTATTTATAAGTTGTCCAACTCCTTCTAACGCATAAAACTCACATTGTATTGGTACTAATACACTATTTGCTGCAGTCAAGGCATTAATTGTTAAGAATCCTAAGGATGGTGGACAATCAATAAATATATACTCAAATTTTTCTTGTATCTTTTCTATTTTTTCTTTTAAAATGATTTCCCTCTTATCTTTATTAATTAACTCAATTTCAGCACCTACAAGTTCAATATTTGAAGGGACTATATAAAAATTATTTATTAGCTCACTTTCAATCATTGCCTCTTCTATTGAAATTTCAGATGCTAATACATCATATATCGAATATTTTAATTTCTTTTTATCTATCCCAAGTCCACTAGTAGTATTTCCTTGTGGATCTATATCTATAGTTAAAACTCTATGACCATTCATAGCTAAGTTTGTACATAAATTAATATTCGTTGTGGTTTTACCTACTCCACCTTTTTGATTAAAAATACATATAACTTTCATATTCCTACCTCGCTTACTATTTTTACTTATGTTAGTAAATAATAACTTAATTTATGTAGATACATTATTTTATAATTATTATATATACATTATAATCTCTAATGTTATATTTATAAACATGTTTCAATAAAAAACACCTAAAATTTTAATGAATTTTAGGTGTTTTGTTTCACGTGAAACAATTATAAAATTAATAAGCTATTTTTTAGGTATTGTTATTACAATTTGTACCTTTTCATCAGACTCCTGAGTCTTATACATAGCCTGTACTCCAAACTTATCAAAAACTTGTTTTACAGTATTCATGTAGACTCTAGGGCTGAAAATTCCTTTTATTTTTTTCTTACCATCAGCAGCTAACTCTTGACCGTTTATCTTCAATAATTCCTTATCTATAAGTTGTTCTGTATTTTTAACATTTAAGTTTTTCTTAATTATAACTTTTAGAATCTTCTTTTGAATTTCTATTGTAGGCAATTTTAAAAGGGCTCTGGCATGTCTTTCTGTTAAATTACTTTTCAAAACCTCTGCCCTAATACTTTCATCCAACTTTAATATTCTCATCTTATTTGCAATTGTTGATTGTTTTTTTCCAATAATATTTGCTAATTCTTCTTGTTTATAATTATGTTGTTTTATAAGATTATAATAAGCTTCTGCTTCTTCTATAAAATTTAGGTCTTCTCTTTGTATGTTTTCTAATAGTGCAATTGCAGCCGAATCTTTATCATCAATATCTATAATAATAGCTGGTACTTTATCTAATCCTATTTTTTTAGCAGCTCTGAATCTTCTTTCTCCTGCTATTAATTCATATTTATCTTCCTCTATAAGTCTTACAGAAATTGGTTGTACTATTCCATATGCTTCTATAGATTGTGCTAACTCATTAATACTCTCATCATTAAAGTATTTTCTTGGTTGATAAGTATTAGGAATAATTAAGTCAGTAGAAATATATTTTATATGGTTTTGCATAATTCCCCATCCCTCTACAAAATTAATATTTAGCCTTACACTAAAGGATTTTTAGTAATACTACCTGCTTTTCGTGGATATTGCTTAGAAGTATTCTTTACCTTTTTGATTATAACTAAATTATGATTTAAATCACTATCTTCTATTTCTATCTCTATAATATCTTCTAACTTTCCGCCTAATAAACTAATTGCTTTTTTAGCTTCTTTCACTTCATCATTAACAGAAGGCCCCTTTAGTGCTACAAAATATCCTCCAACCTTTACATAAGGAATACACAGTTCTGATAATACAGTTAAGTTCGCAACAGCTCTAGATACTACTGCATCAAATTTTTCTCTATAAGGTAAACTTTGAGCAAACTCTTCTGCTCTGCCATGTATTGTATCTACATTTTTAATACCTATATTAGTTAATATATCTTGAAGCACGTTTATTCTCTTTTTTAATGAATCTAATAAAACCATCTCTACTTCTGGCCTTAGGATTCTCATAGGTATTCCTGGAAACCCTCCACCAGTACCAATATCAATAATCTTATTTGCTTGTTTTAGTGGTGCAAACTTAAATATTTTCATAGAATCAATAAAATGCTTCTTTATTATTTGTTCATCTTCAGTTATAGCTGTCAGATTTACTTTTTCATTCCACTCTTTTAGTAAATCTTTATATTTTATAAACTGATCGTATTTAGTTTTGTCAAATGTTAATCCTATATCATTAGCAGCAATATTTAATATATCATAATACTCATTATCTATATCCAAAGGATTTTAAGCCTCCTCTTTACTAAATTGTCTATTATGCTGATCAAGAGCTATTAAAAGCACAGATATATCTGCTGGAGATACACCAGCAATTCTAGACGCCTGACCTACATTCAATGGTTTCATTTTATCCAATTTTTGAATTGCCTCAGTTCTAAGTCCTTTTACTTCTCTATAATTAAATTCACCTGGCAATAATTTACTTTCCATCTTTTTAAACTGCTTTACTTGTTCTAACTGCTTTTCTATGTATCCTTCATATTTTGACATTATATTTACTTGTTCTTGAACATCTATTGGAAGTTCTGGTCTATTTTCGTCTAATTCACTCACTGTAAAATAGTTAATCTCAGGTCTTTTTATTAACTCATATAAGCTTATTGGCTTTCTTAATGGAACTGAATTTATTTCTTCTAAAAATTTGTTAACTTCTTGCTTATTTGTTATTTGCAACCTTTTAATTCTCTCTATTTCATTCTCTATAGATGTCTTTCTATTTATAAACTTATTATATCTCTCTTCAGTTACAAGACCAGCTTTATAACCAAGCTCTGTAAGTCTTAAATCTGCATTATCTTGTCTTAATAATAGTCTATACTCTGCTTTAGATGTCATAATCCTATACGGCTCTTCAGTTCCTTTAGTAACTAAATCATCAATTAAAACTCCAATATAAGCATCAGATCTTCTTAGGATTAAAGGCTCTTGATTCTTAACTTTTAATGCAGCATTTATACCAGCAATTAGTCCTTGAGATGCTGCCTCTTCATATCCTGAACTTCCATTCATCTGTCCTGCTGAGAATAGTCCATTAATATTCTTAAGCTCTAAAGTAAGCTTTAATTGTGAAGGATCTAAACAATCATATTCAATAGCATAAGCTGTTCTCATCATTTCCGCATTTTCTAAGCCTGGAACAGTTCTTATCATTTTAATTTGAACTTCTTCTGGAAGAGAACTTGACATTCCTCCTATATATAACTCCTCAGTATCTTCCCCTTCTGGTTCAATAAATATTTGATGTTGAGGTTTTTCCGGAAACCTCATAATCTTATCTTCAAAAGATGGACAATATCTTGGTCCTACACTCTTAATTGATCCATTATATAATGGTGACCTATCTATGTTATCTATTACCGTCTGTTTTGTTTCATAGCTAGAATATGTTAAATAACATGAAATTTGATCTCTATCTATTTTTCCACTCATAAAAGAAAATGGTACTATTTGTTCATCACCTTTTTGTTCAATCATCTTAGAAAAATCTACAGATTTTCTATTAATTCTTGCAGGTGTACCAGTTTTAAATCGTCTTAATTTTAAACCATGTTTTATTAAATTATCAGATAAAATATTAGCTCCTGAAAGTCCACTTGGTCCAGATTCATAACTAACTTCTCCTATGATTATCTTCGACTTTAAGTATACTCCGGTACATAAAACTATAGCCTTTGTCTTATAGTAAGCTCCAGTTCTAGTTAAGACTCCTTCAACTTTAGTATCTTCTATATCTATTTCAACAATTTCTGCTTGTTTTAAATCTAAATTATTTGTAGTTTCTAAAATATGTTTCATTCTTCCTGAATATTGCTTCTTATCAGCTTGTGCACGTAATGAATGTACTGCTGGCCCCTTTGAAGTATTTAGCATTCTTGATTGAATGAAAGTATAGTCAATATTTATTGCCATTTCACCACCTAAGGCATCAATTTCCCTCACTAAATGTCCTTTTGCAGTTCCACCTATATTAGGATTACATGGCATCATAGCTACACTTGCCAAATCTGTAGCACATACTAATGTCTTCATTCCCATTCTAGCACTAGCAAGTGCAGCTTCACAACCAGCATGACCGGCACCAACTATAACAATATCATATTCCCCAGCAAAGTAACTCATATTTTCCTCCCCTTATTTACCTAAACAGAATTTAGAGAATATTTTATCAATTATATCCTCTTCTACAGTATCCCCTGATATTTCTCCTAAATGACTCCATGCATTTCTTAAATCAATAGATGCAAGGTCTATTGCAAAGGTATTATCTAATGCATTAATTGCAAATTTTAAGCTCTCTTCAGCCTTTATTAATGCTTCTTTATGTCTTGAATTAGTGACCATTATCTCTTTTGCTTTAACTTCACCCTTAAAGAATAATTCTTTTATAACTTCTTTAAATCTATCTAATCCTTCTCCGCTCTTAGCTGAAATATTTATTATGTATTTTGAGTTTAATTCTTTTATATCTTCTTTATTTATTTTAGACTTTAGATCAATTTTATTCAATAAAACAATGTAGTTTTTATTTTTAATAAATTCTATTATGTCTCTATCTTCTTCGCTAAGTTCTCTACTTACATCTAAAACTAAAACTACAAGGTCAGCACTGATTATTTTTTCTCTAGATTTTTCTACTCCTATTTTCTCTACTAAATCTTCAGTACTTCTAATACCAGCTGTATCTATTATCTTTATAGGTATTCCTTCAACATTTATATACTCTTCAATTACATCTCTAGTAGTCCCTGGAATATCTGTAACAATAGCTCTAGTTTCCATCAGTAGCTCATTTAAAATAGATGACTTACCAACGTTAGGTTTACCTACAATAACTGTACTCAATCCTTCTCTTAAGATTTTTCCTTCATCAGCATTGCTTAATAAATTTTGTATATTTTCGATTATAGTTTGTGTTGAAATTTTAGCTCTATCTGCAGTTACTTCTTCTAAATCATCTTCTGGATAATCTACTGTAGCTTCTATATGTGCAATAACTTCTAATAATCTATCTCTAATTATAGATATTTCCCGGGAAAGTTTCCCACCTGATTGCTCTAATGCAGACTTTGCACTCAATTCTGTTTTTGCAGTTATAATATCTATAACTGCCTCCGCTTGACTTAAATCAATTCTTCCATTTAGGAATGCTCTTTTTGTAAATTCTCCTGGTAAAGCAAGTCTAGCGCCAGCCCTCACTACTTCTTCAAGAATTCTTTTAGTAACTATAACTCCACCATGACAATTAATTTCTACTGTATCCTCTGCTGTAAAACTTCTTGGTCCCTTCATATAACTTATAATAACTTCATCTAACTTTTCACCATTTTCTATATCTATAATAAATCCATATCTCATAGTATAAGTTTTCATGTCATCTAAACTTCTAGCATTTTTACCTCTAAATATATTATTTACTATACTTAAAGACTTATCTCCAGATACTCTTATAATTGATACTCCGCTTTCCCCTAAGTTTGTTGCTATAGATGCTATTGTATCAAATTCCTTCATCCTTTACATCCTTTCCATGATTACTAAAATTTTGTATATGTATATTACGCATTTAGGCAATGACCTCTTACTAAATCAGTAACTAGAAAGCTTTTTATCTTTATTCTGAAGTTATTACTGTAAATAGCAAGAGATAAAATTAAAGGAAAGCCTCTTAGGCTTTCCTTTTTAAGTCAATAATAACTTTTCTATGCGGCTCATCACCTTCACTATATGTGATAATTGATGAATCATTTTGTAGTGCAGAATGAATTATTCTTCTCTCATAAGGATTCATAGGTTCTAGCTTAACTGCTTTACGATTTTTCTTTACCGTTAAAGCTATCTTACCAGCAAGCCTTTTTAAAGTTTCTTCTCTTTTAGCCCTATAATTCTCAGTATCTATTGTAACTTTTTTATATACTCCTTCATTGTTCTTATTAACTACTAAACTTGCTAAATATTGAAGGGAATCTAACGTTTCTCCTCTATATCCTATTATTAATCCCATATTAGGTCCTGTAAGATTAATATTTAATACATCATTTTCTTCTGTAATATGTATTTCAGCAAGTATATCCATTGAATTTAGTATATCCGTTAAAAAGTTTTTTATATCATCCTTATAATCATTTTTTACTATTAATTCTACTTTTGCGTCTTTACCTTTAAATAGTTTAAATAAACCTTTGCTACCTTCATTAATTATATTCACTTCTACTCTATCTTCAGTAACATTAAGTTCTTTTAAACCATTTTGAATTGCTTCTTCTACAGTTTTACCTGTTATTTCTATAGATTTCATATTTATCAAAGACACCTGCCCTTCCCATTAATTAAATAAGGCAAATTTCTAGTATATCATACTGCTTCCTTTGTAACTGGCTTCTTATCCATTTTTTTCATGAGTAAAGTTTGACTTACTTGCACTATACTATTAGTTACCCAATATAATACTAATGCTGTTGAAAATTTAAAACTCATAAATGTAATCATTATTGACATACCTATAGACATAGTTGCAGTTTGTTTTTGCTGTGCACTATCTGCATTTTTAGATGTCATTATTACAGTTGAATAATATGTTAAAGCTCCAGATAATAATGGAAGAATCCATGTTGCAGGATTGTTCATAACTGCAACTCCCATTAACTTAAGTCCTAAAAAAGTTGCATTAGCTATTTCTGGTTCATTAGTTCCTAAATTATTAAATACATAATATAATCCTATAAGAATTGGCCATTGAAGTAATAGTGGTAAGCATCCACCTAATGGATTTACCCCATTTTCTTTATACAATTTTGCTACTTCTTGTTGTTGTTTCTGAGGATCTTTTTTGTACTTTTCTTGAACCTGTTTAAGTTGTGGTTGTATCTCACTCATTTTAACTTGTGATTTGATTTGCTTATAATTTAATGGAAATAATACCAATCTTATAATTATTGTTACAAATATAATTGTTAATCCGTATGAAATATTAGGATTTGCAATTAAACTTTGAACTCCTCTATGTATTAAACTAAAAAATTCAACTAGTATATTGTTTAAAAAATTAGTTTTAAGAGCAGCCATTGCGGGGCTTATAAAAAAAATATCCAATTGAAAACCTCCTTAAAATTATTTAACAGGGTCATATCCACCTGGATTAAATGGATTACATTTTAGAATCCTTTTTATAGACATAATGCCTCCTTTTAATACTCCATACTTTTCTATAGCTTCGATGGCATATTGAGAACAGGTTGGATAGAATCTACAACTAGGTCTCTTTAAAGGAGAGATATATCTTCTATAAAATTTTATTAGATTAATAAAAATTTTTTTCATATTTAATTATATAAACCTGCTTTCTTTAATAGGTTTATGAGGGAATTTTCTATCTCAATATAATTTTTTCCTTTTGTTGTATTTCTAGCGATAAAAACTAAATCATATCCATTTTTTAAGTTATTAGAATTTAATCTATAACTTTCACTTATTAATCTTTTAACTCTACTTCTAACTACGCTATTTCCAACTTTTTTACTAACAGATATCCCAATCCTAGTCTTATCTATATTAAAATTGTTTTTAAATATATACAGCACTAATAAATAATTAGAATATGACTTTCCTTTTCTATAAACTCTTCGAAATTCAATATTCTTTCTTATTTTCTGTTCCTTCTTCATTATTTAAAAGCTCCTTTTTTTCTGCAATTGCAGAAAAAGGGCACTAAAGCGGCCCTTTTATGCTGTCAATTTCTTTCTTCCTTTTTGTCTTCTTTTTCTAATGATGTTTCTTCCTGATAAAGTTCTCATTCTTTTTCTAAAACCGTGTTCTTTTGATCTTTGTCTTTTCTTTGGTTGATATGTCATCTTCATGAGTATCCACCTCCTTAAAAATATTAATTGCAACTTTACTCTTTTATATATGATGTTTAGATAAATTCATATCTTTCTAAAAAGTAGTTTTACTATTAAATTATATATATCAACCTTAATTATGTCAAGATTATGCTTAATTGTTGATACTTTTTTATTTAAAAACTTTTTTTTGTGGATAACTCCTTGAATACAAGTTATTCTTTTGATATTATTAATCTTGAATTGTTGATAACTTTTTTAGGATTTAGTTATTAACAGGTTGTGGACAATTCTGTTGATAACTTGTTCAATTTGTTTTATATCACTATTTTACTCTTTTGATTTTTGACTATTTTTCTGATTTTATTCATATTTTATGCTGTTAATATATACATATTTTTTCTTGTTGATATTTTTATTGTTTAAATATTTTTCAACAACATTATAAACATGTGAATATTTATTTGACTATTTGTCAACAACCTATAATATAAGTGTATAAGTTGTTAACAAGTTGTTTATTTCATATTTATTATCTATATTATATTGGCATATTTTTATAAAAAAATTTTTATTTTTTTATTTTATAGACTGGAGGCCACAAAATGGATGCCCAACTAGAACAACTATGGATAAAAACCCTAAACATAATTAAGGGGGAACTTACAGAGGTAAGCTTTAATACTTGGATTAGAAGTATTATACCTATTTCTGTAGATGATAATACTATACAATTAGAGGTTCCTAATGATTTTACAAGAGGCATTCTTGAAAGTAGATATAGGGATTTAATTGTTAATGCAATTAAGCTTATTACATCTAAAAAATACAGTATTGTCTTCTTAATTGCATCTGAAGATACTTCTGAAAATGAAAAAACTGCTACTAACCAAAAACAAAAAAATTCTAATATAGTAGTAAATGATGAAATGTCTTCAACTTTAAATCCTAAATACACATTTAGTTCTTTCGTCATAGGTAATAGTAATAGATTTGCTCATGCTGCATCACTAGCAGTTGCTGAAGCTCCAGCTAAAGCCTATAATCCATTATTTATATATGGTGGTGTTGGTCTAGGAAAAACTCATTTAATGCACGCAATTGGTCACTACATATTACAAAATAATCCAAAATCAAAAGTAGTATATGTATCATCTGAAAAATTTACTAATGAACTTATAAACTCTATTAAAGACGATAAAACTGTTGAGTTTAGAAATAAGTATAGAAATGTAGATGTTCTACTAATAGATGATAGCCAATTCATAGCTGGTAAAGAGCGTACTCAAGAAGAGTTCTTCCACACTTTTAATGACCTTCACGAAGCAAACAAGCAAATTATCCTATCTAGTGATAGACCACCAAAAGAAATTTCTACCTTAGAAGAAAGACTTCGATCTAGATTTGAATGGGGTTTAATTGCTGATATACAAGCTCCTGATTTTGAAACTAGAATAGCCATTCTAAAAAAGAAGGCTGATGTTGAAAATCTAAACATACCTAACGAAGTAATGGTCTATATTGCAAATAAAATTAAATCTAATATTAGGGAGTTAGAAGGCGCTTTAATTAGAATCGTAGCATATTCCTCATTAACAAATAAAGATATTAGCGTAGAATTAGCAGCTGAAGCTTTGAAAGATATTATTTCTAATGAGCAAAATAAACCAGTTACCATAGATCTAATTCAAGATGTAATTGCTAATTATTTTAGTCTAAAAATAGAAGATCTTAAATCTAGCAGAAGAACTCGAAATATTGCTTATCCTAGGCAAATTGCAATGTATTTAAGTAGAAAATTAACTGATATGTCTTTACCAAAAATAGGCGAAGAATTTGGAGGAAGAGACCATACAACAGTTATTCATGCTTATGAGAAGATTTCTAACTCTTTAAAAAAGGATGAATCTTTAAAAAACGTTATTAATGATTTAACTAAAAAGATAAATAATAAATAACTAACATTTGTTTATAATATAAGTTTAATTCTATGTTGATAAAATTAAAACGTAATAGTTATACAAATTATTGTGGATAACAGTGCTTTTTGACACCTTACTTATCCACAATAATTTTTGCTTTAATTTTGGTGCTATTACTAGGCTTGAACTACTTATCAACATATTCACACTCCCTACTACTATTACTACTATATTTTTTAATTAATATCTTATCTATTTAAACAAATATTACATGTGGATAAAGGAGGTACTTTATTAATGAAATTCATATGTACTAAACATAAATTACAAGAAGCTATATCAATAGCTCAAAAAGCTGTTACAGGTAAATCACCAATGCCAATATTACAAGGAATTTATATATCTGCTAAAGACAATCAACTTACATTAATAGGGTCAGATATAGATTTAAGTATTGAAACTAAAATTGAAGTAGAAGTTACTGAAGAAGGAAGCATAGTTGTTGATTCAAAAATATTTGGAGAAATAATAAGAAAATTACCTAATAGCACTGTTCAAGTAAGTACTAGTGAAAATAATTCTATTGAGATCATTTGTGAAAAATCTAAGTTTAATCTTATACATATGGATGCAGAGGAATTTCCTAATCTACCAAAGATTAATGAGAATATAATATTTACTCTTTCACAAAAAACTCTAAAAAATATGATAAAAGGCACTATTTTTGCAATAGCTCAAGATGAAACTAGACCTATACTTACAGGAATATTATTTGAAGTTAATAATGAAAAACTCAATTTAGTGGCACTTGATGGATATCGATTAGCACTAAGAAGTAATAATATAACAAATGAAAATACGATAAATGCTGTTATTCCAGGAAAAACATTTAGTGAAGTGGCTAAAATATTAAGGGAAGATGATGTGAATGTAAATATAACATTTACACCTAATCATATCTTGTTTAATTTAGGCGAAACTAAGATTATATCAAGATTATTAGAAGGAGAATTTATTAAGTATAACTCCATAATACCAGAAGAATATAATTTACAAGTAACTGGAAAACGTACAGACTTATTAAATTGTATAGAAAGAGCTTCACTTATGGCAAAGGACGGAAATACTAATTTAATCAAGTTTGATATAAAGGATGATGCCTTAGTAATCACATCCAATTCTCAATTGGGAAGAGTTAGGGAAGAGTTAAGTATATTATTGCAAGGAGATGAACTTCAAATTGCATTTAATTCAAAATACCTTATAGATGTTCTCAAAATTCTTGAGGATGATGAGATAGTGTTAGAGTTTTCAAGTAGTGTAAGTCCGTGTGTAATTAAAAGCAAAGAAAATAATGGATATACTTATTTAGTACTACCAGTAAGACTGTTAAATAATTAACAGGATAATTATTGATTATGAAGGAGCTTGTTGAATTATGAAAGAGATTAAAATACAAACAGAATTTATAAAGCTAGATGCTTTTCTAAAATGGGCTTCAATTGTATCAATGGGTTCAGTTGCAAAAATGGTCATTCAAGATGGAGAAGTTAGTGTAAATGGAGAAATAGAAACAAGAAGAGGTAAAAAATTAATTAAAGGTGATACTGTAGAGTTCGACGGAGAGAAATATATAATTGTTTAGAGATATAACATTTAAGTTAGAAATAATATGGTATAATTGAATAGGTGTATTTATGCATGTTGAAAAGTTAATTCTAAAAAACTTTAGAAATTACGAAGATTTATCATTAAATTTAGATAAAGGTATAAATGTTTTTGTAGGAGATAATGCTCAAGGTAAAACCAATATTGTTGAGGGTATTTATTATTGTAGTCTAGGAAAATCCCATAGAACAACTAAAGATAAAGAACTTATAAAATGGGGAGCTAAAGAATCATATATTAGCTTGTATGTTTCAAAAGAAAGACTAGATAAAAAGATAGATATCAAAATATTCAAAGAAGGTAAAAAAGGAGTAAGGATCAATTCTATAAAGCTAAATACAATATCTGATCTTATAGGTGTATTTAATGCTGTAATATTTTCGCCAGAAGATTTAAAAATAGTAAAAGAATCCCCATCTTATAGGAGAAAATTTTTAGATATTGAACTATGTAAATTAAATAAAAAATATTATTATAATTTGGTTCAATACAATAAGGCGTTAAATGAGAGAAACTCTGTTTTAAGAAAATGGGTAAGTGGCAAGGATATTATAGAAGTATACGATAAGCAAATGAGTAAGTTTGGAAGTTATATCATAAATGAGAGATTAAATTACTTAAAAAGTCTTAATGAAAAAGGAAAACTTATTCATAGAGAAATAACCTCAGAGAAGGAAGAAATAAGTTTTGATTATATTTCTCCAGTAAGAGAGTGCAGTAGCATTGCTGATGAGCTTTTCAAACTTTTAAGTGAAAATAGACAAAAAGATATAGAAAAAGGAATAACCTCATTAGGTCCACATAGAGATGATTTTTTAATAAGTATTAATAAAATTGATACAAGAAAGTTCGGATCACAAGGGCAACAGAGAACATCTGTGTTGACAATAAAGTTTGCATCACTAGAGATAATAAAAGAACAAAGTGGAGAGTACCCTGTGCTGTTATTAGATGATGTATTGTCAGAACTAGATTTAACTAGACAAAAATATATATTAAACTCTATTAAAAAAGTTCAAACCATAATAACAGGCACTGGAATATTTGATATTAACAATTATTTAAAAGATGACATAAAAATATACAAAGTTAATAACGGAACGGTTATTTTAGATACTTAAGGAGGATATATATGTTTTTACATTTAGGGGAAAATGTAGTAGTTCCATTAAAAGATATTATTGGAATATTTGATACAGAAACTACCATGTATAGTACAGATACTATTCAATTTTTAAGAATGGCTGAAGAAGATGGTTTTGTGGAAAGAATAACAAAAGAAAATCCAAAATCATTTGTCGTGGCAGAGGTAGATAAAAAGAGTAAAATATATCTATCCCCAATATCTTCTTCCACTTTGACTAAGAGAACAGAAAATATGTTCTATGAACCTAGAGAGTAAGTTAGGAGGATGTTCATGGAGAATAAGCAAAGTTATGATGAATCACAGATACAAGTACTGGAAGGATTGGAAGCTGTTAGAAAAAGACCAGGGATGTATATCGGGACAACAGGCTTAAGAGGGTTACATCATTTGGTATATGAAATTGTAGATAATAGTATAGACGAGGCTATGGCTGGTGTTTGTAAGAACATAAGTGTGTTTATACATAGAGATAATTCTATCACAGTTGAAGATGATGGAAGAGGAATGCCGGTAGGAATTCATCCAAAGATGCAAAGACCAGCTGTAGAAGTAATAATGACTGTACTACATGCTGGTGGAAAGTTTGGTGGAGGAGGATATAAGGTATCTGGTGGTCTTCACGGAGTTGGAGCATCTGTTGTTAATGCTCTATCAGAGTACTGTAAAGTAGAAGTAAAACGAGAAGGACATATATGGTCACAAGAGTACGCAAAAGGTAATGTAATGACGGATCTAGAAATTATTGGAGATTCTGATGACCATGGTACTGCAGTTAATTTTAAACCAGATAAAACAATCTTTGAGGAAACTGAGTTTGACTATGACACATTAGCACAAAGATTAAGAGAATTAGCATTTTTAAATAAAGGAATTAGAATTCGCCTCGCGGATGAAAGAGCAGAGAAAGAAAAGAAAGATGAATTTTACTATGAAGGTGGAATTAAGTCTTTTGTATCTTACTTAAACAGAAATAAAGAAAAGATACATAATGAGCCTATCTATGTAGAAGGAAATAGAGAAGAGTATATAGTTGAAGTTGCACTTCAATACAATGATACTTATAACGAAAATATATTCTCCTTTGCAAATAATATTGATACTATTGAAGGGGGAACTCATCTATCTGGATTTAAGACAGCTCTTACAAGAATATTAAATGATTATGCTAGAAGATATGGTTATTTAAAAGAAAATGACAAAAACCTATCCGGAGATGATACTAGAGAAGGTCTTACTGCAGTAATATCAGTTAAGCTTACTGATCCTCAATTTGAAGGTCAGACAAAAACTAAATTAGGAAATACTGAAGTTAGAGGTATTGTTGATTCAATCGTAGCTGAATCAATAAGTAGCTTTTTAGAGGAGAATCCTGGAACAGGTAAAGTTATCATAGAAAAATCGCTAACTGCTGCAAGGGCAAGAGAAGCAGCTAAAAAGGCTAGAGAACTTACAAGAAGAAAGAGTGTTTTAGAAAGTACAACTTTACCTGGAAAACTTGCTGATTGTTCATCTAAAGATCCAAAAGAATGCGAGATATATATCGTCGAAGGAGATTCTGCGGGAGGTTCAGCAAAGCAAGGAAGAAATAGAAGATTTCAGGCTATTTTGCCTCTTAGAGGTAAAATATTAAACATAGAAAAACAGAGACTAGATAGAATATTAGCTTCTGATACAATAAAATCTATGATAACAGCATTTGGTGCAGGAATAGGAAAAGATTTTGATGTAGAGAAGATAAGATACGACAGAATAATAATAATGACCGATGCTGATGTAGATGGTGCCCATATAAGAACTCTTTTATTAACATTCTTCTATAGATACATGAAAGAATTAGTTGAGAAAGGTCATGTATTTATCGCTCAGCCACCTTTATACAAGATACAAAAAGGAAAACAAATTAAGTATGCTTATTCAGATGATGAACTTCAAAAAGAATTAGAAGAAATGGGCGGAAAAGATAAGAATACTGATATTCAAAGATATAAAGGTCTTGGAGAGATGGATGCAATACAATTATGGGAAACTACTATGGACCCTGAAACAAGAACATTGCTTAGAGTAACAGTAGAAGATGCTATGATGGCAGATGAGATATTTACAATCCTTATGGGAGACAAAGTAGAACCAAGGCGTGAATTTATACAAGAAAATGCTAAGAAAGTTGTTAACTTAGATATATAAGGCAATGAAGAGGTGTTGAAATGAACAACGAAGGTCATGTTTTACCGATAGATATAAGTTATGAAATGAAAAAAAGCTATATAGATTATGCTATGAGCGTTATTGTAGGTCGTGCTCTTCCAGATGTTAGGGATGGTTTAAAGCCAGTTCATAGAAGAATACTTTATTCTATGCATCAATTAGGATTAACACCAGATAAGCCATATAGAAAATGTGCCAGAATCGTTGGCGACGTTTTAGGTAAATACCATCCTCATGGAGATACAGCTGTATATGATGCATTAGTAAGATTAGCACAAGATTTCTCAATTAGATATACGCTAGTAGATGGTCATGGTAACTTTGGTTCTGTTGATGGTGATGGAGCTGCTGCAATGAGATATACCGAAGCTAGAATGCAAAAGATAACTGCTGAAATGCTTAGGGATATAAATAAAGAAACAGTAGATTTTATACCAAACTTCGATGAAGAAGAATTTGAGCCTGTTGTGCTTCCGTCTAGATTTCCAAACCTACTTGTTAATGGTTCATCAGGTATAGCTGTTGGTATGGCTACCAACATACCACCTCATAACTTAACAGAGGTTATAAATGGAATAAATATGCTTATCGATAATTCTGATGTTACTATTTCAGATTTAATGACAGAAATAAAAGGACCTGATTTTCCAACTTATGGAATGATAGTAGGTAAATCAGGAATACGAGAAGCCTTTGAAACTGGTCGTGGAAAAGTAATAATGAGAGCTAATGCTGAAATAGAAGAACATAATGGCAGAAATAAAATCATAGTTACAGAAATACCATATCAGGTGAATAAAGCTAAGTTAATTGAAAATATAGCTGATTTAGTTAAAGATAAAAAAATAGTTGGAATCTCAGACCTCAGAGATGAATCAGATAGAGATGGTATGAGAATAGTAATAGAGCTAAAACGTGATGCTAATCCAAATGTTATATTAAATCAATTATATAAACATACAAAAATGCAAGATAGTTTTGGAATAATAATGCTAGCACTAGTTGATGGGGAACCACAAGTATTAAATCTAAAACAAATATTAGAGTATTATATAGAATTTCAAAAAGAAGTTATAAAAAGAAGAACTCAATTTGATTTAAATAAAGCTTTAGCAAGAGCTCATATTTTAGAAGGACTAAGAATAGCACTAGATCATATTGATGAAGTTATAAAGCTAATCCGTAGCTCAAAAACAACTAGTGATGCAAAAGAAGGCCTTATGAGTAAATTTGGACTTTCAGAAAAGCAAGCTGTAGCTATTCTTGATATGAGACTGCAAAGACTTACTGGACTTGAGAGAGAAAAAATAGAAGAAGAATATAATGCTTTAATGGAGCTTATAAAGTATCTTGAAGAAGTATTATCAGATAAAAACTTGTTATTAAAGATAATTAAAGATGAGTTAAATGAAATAAAAGCAAAATATGGTGACGAGAGAAGAAGTAAAATAATAGCTGGTGAAGGTAATGGTATAGATGATGAAGATCTAATACAAGAGAAGGATGTAGTAATAACTCTAACTCATGCTGGATACATTAAAAGGCTTCCTATGGAAACTTATAGTTCACAAAGACGTGGTGGAAGAGGCATACAGGCAATGACAACCAAAGAAGATGATTTTGTTGAACATATAATTACAACTACTACTCACAATAATATCTTATTCTTTACAAATCTAGGTAAGGTATATCAGCTAAAGGCTTATCAGATACCAGAAGCAGGAAGAACAGCTAAAGGAATGAATTTAGTTAATCTAATACCTTTAGATGCAAATGAAAAAATTCAAGCTGTTTTATATATAAACGAATTTGCTGAAAACAATTATCTTATCATGGGAACTAAGAAGGGACTTATAAAGAAAACGTCACTTGATAAGTACTCATCCATTAGAAAAAATGGACTAAATGCTATAAACCTAAAAGAAGATGATGAACTTATAAGTGTTAGAGTTACCACTGGAGAATGCCAAATTATCTATGTAACTAAAAATGGATATGCTATAAGATTCGATGAAAATGATGTAAGGCCAATAGGAAGAACTGCATCAGGAGTAAAAGCAATTGATTTAAGAGAAGATGATGAAGTTGTTGGAATGGAAGTTGCAGAAGAAAAGCAAGAGCTTCTAGTAGTAAGTGAAAATGGATATGGAAAAAGAACTCACATAGAAGCATATACTCTTCAAAGAAGAGGTGGAAAAGGAGTTATAACTTATAAAATTTCTGATAAAACAGGAAAAGTTATAGGAGCTAGAATTGTTAGTGATGAAGAGGAAATTATGCTTATAAACACTAATGGAATAGCTATAAGAATAAATGTATCTGGAATCTCAAGTACTAGCAGAAATGCTATGGGAGTAACATTGATGAAAACTACAGAAGATGAAAAGGTAGTTACTATGTCAAAAGTAAATATAACTGGAGAAGATATAGAAGATACATTAGACGATGAAGTAAAGCATAATGAAACAGAAGATAGCGAAGCTAATTCTGATATTGCTATTATAGAAAATGATAGTAATGAAGAAAATGAATAATTAAAAAGTTGTATAGTAAAGAGGGTTTTGCTTTAATGCAAGGCCCTTTTTAATTTATATAGAATTTATAAATCCATTATATAATTAAGAATTTTACATTAAATGGTATGATTTATATATTAATCATACGTATACATTGCCTGGAGTATCTATATATGATATAAGAATATAATTAGAGGAATATAAAGAAATAGCTATATAATTTCACTAAATGAGATAAAAATAAAAAGATGATTGAATAAATTTTGATAAGATATTCCTTGTCGCTTCGAGAGAGCGAAGAAAAAACAATATCAGCTAAAAGAAAGTTGTTGACAAAACAACTTGAAGTTGATACAATAACTAAACTGTCGAAAGACAGTAAAGAAAATTTGGTCTTTGAAAATTAAACAGAATTAAGGTAAATAAAATGCCAGTCAAAAACTTTAAGTAATGAGTAACAGATTAAACTTTTAAATTGAGAGTTTGATCCTGGCTCAGGACGAACGCTGGCGGCGTGCCTAACACATGCAAGTCGAGCGATGAAGTTCCTTCG
>JAVBVX010000078.1:0-3696 GCA_036677665.1 Clostridium sp.
TTTTAGTTTCCTTGTATATTCTTCACTAATTACTAGAACTTGATTTTTAATTATATTCTCATTACTTGGTTCTAATAAGCAATTCAAAAATCCTTCTAACATATTCTTATTCTTATTTCTTAGGCTTTCTAGTATCTGTACTTGTTTCTCTTTATTAGCAAATCTCATTTTTTTAACTAATAATAGATAATCTATATATACTAATGAATAGTAAGACTTTTTCTTTATATTTTTAAAATTAGTAATGTATTCTTTCCTATATCTACAAATAAGTATTTGTTTTATAGTTGGTTCAACTCCTATTTCTGAAAAATACAACCCCCATTCTTTCATTATACTTTGTATTTTTTTTATTCTGTTCATATCCAATTGACATCCTAAAATATACTTTTTTATATTGTATAAAAGATCTTCATTCTTACTTTCAAAGCTTCTCAAAACATATTCTAAGTCATTGAATGCGTTTATAATCTTATTAATTAGAAAGCTATTTACACTATCAGGTGAATAGTTTCTTGATACATTTATGCATATTACTTCTAGTAAATTATGATCTTCATCTCTATCTGTATTATAAATTTCTAGATTATCTTTTAGACTCAATATGATCATCTCCCAGATACTTGCTTACATCTAATACTTTGAAAATAATTTTATATTTATAAAGACTTTTTTCCTTATTACAAACAAATTTATAATCTTCCTCGTTTTTAATTAGATAAAACATCTGTGCTGTTGTTACTTTTGGTAATTTTAATTCTGTACTTACTAAAGTTCCTATCCTAAAATTTTCTTCAATCTCTTTACTTCCTCTATAACCTGCTGCTATCATTACATCTATATTCGTAATAGTATACTTTTCAATCAAATTACTAATACATAGTCTATTTATTTTTCTATTACTAAATTCTTTAGCTACTCTTATTCTTTCTTCATTTGAAGTTTTATTATATAAACTTGTTATTCTTAATTTTTTTGAAATTCTATTTATATCATCTTCCCCATGAGCAACTACAACTAGACTTCTCATTCCTATTTTCTTTGATACTTTCTCTATAAATTCTTCTTTTGATATTGATAGTTTTCTTAAATCAACTTTATAACACTCCAATCTTTTTTCATATAAATTATTTACTAGCTCACCTGATGTAATATAATATGCTATTCCACCAAATAAGTTAAGCAAGCTTCGTTCTCTTCCATCACTTCTATTTATAGTAGAATCAAATGCAAATTTATATTTTGCTTTTAAATAGAGTAAATCTATTGACTTTTCAGTTACAGCCTTATGAGCATTATCATAAATAATTACTCCCCAGTTATTATTATATAACCTCTCAAACATTGATTTATCATTAGAACTTCTTAAAACGTCATAAGAGTATATGTTAATTTTGCCTATTTCAGAGATATTAGTATCGTCTACACAAATCGAAATATCTTTAGCACTTATATCTAGAAACTTTAATAAAATATGTTTCCATCTAGAACAATTATCCTTATTTTCACATAATATTAAGGTTCTTTTTCCTAAATGTTCAATTAATTTAATTGCCACATATGTTTTCCCTGAAGCAACAGGCATAATAGTAAGTCCATTTTTTCTATTTGCTAATGAATCAAATGCTTGCTTCTGATAGTATCTTAAATTAATAGTCTCTTTGAATTTAAATTCTATATCTTCATTAACATCTATATAAGGAAAAACCATACTTACTTTTTTATCAGCTAAGTACTCCACTAATTTATAATTGTATTCTCTTGGGTAAGTGTATGAATGTTCTTTTTTAACTTCAATAATTTTATCATTTATTTTTTTATCTAAGGTTAGGAATGATAAATCTCCTTTCATAACCCTTATAATAATTTCAGTTTTTCCCAATTCTAGACGTACAACCTTCATATCTTGTTCTATTTTTCTTATATGATTTATTAAACTAGATGGTATTTCGTTGTAACTATATTTTTGCAAATACCCAATAAACTCGTTAATATATTCATCACTATTTAATATAAGAGATACAATCGAAAAATCTTCTATTTTATAGACTTCTAGCTTGTCCGTATATTGAAGTTGTACTGTAGTCTCTTTTAGATATTTACTAATTGACGTATTCTCTTTTTCTTCTTCTGCTATATTTTTATAAAAGTATATTGTTCCATTCTTTTGAATAACTAATGGTAAACTCAAATATATCCCCCTAGATTATAACTTTCAATATAACTTATGAAGATTCCTATAACATTATTCAAGTAAATTTACAATGCACTCCAAATATAAACTCTTAACATCATATATTATGTTCTAACATACAATCAAAAATAATATAGCTATAGTATAACCAATTGTTTTGAGGTACTTAAATTGTATATTCGTACTCATAGTGTTGTAGGAGTATCAGTATCATTATTAATTTTAAATCCTTCTGTAGAAAGCCTTTATTCCAGTTTAATATTTTCAACTTTAGGTTCTATTTTGCCGGATATAGATCATGAATATGTTGCTTCAAAACGCATTTTTCCATTATTAATCTTTATTTCTTTATTATGTTTATACTTAGATTTACTTCATTTTAATAATAAATCTATAGTTGGGATAACTCTGTTTATCTCTATTTTGATTATTTACTATTTAGGTGAACACAGAACCATCTCTCATTCTCTTTTGGGACTTATATTAATATCTATACCAGTTTATATTATAAATCCAATTGCTATTTCTCCATTTATATTAGGATATGGATTTCATTTGATTGCAGATAGTTTTACTAAAACTGGTATAAAATTATTTTACCCATATAAAAATACTTCTTATGGTCTTAAAATTATAAACATGTATAAAATAGGTGACTTTCCTTTTTTTATTTTTAGTTTATTAATTTTTCTTCTTATAATAATCCATAAGCATAATATATTTAATACTTTTCTAAGCTTTCTAATTAACTAGTAATCACATAACTTTTTTCAGAAGACTTTTCTATCAAGTAAGGTAGTTCTGACTTTTTTCCTTTAGGCATGAGCCAATTATAGATTAAAATTTTCTCACGAAGCACCCTTTGTATGGTGAGAATTTTTTAATTTCCGATTTATGTTTTCTAGAAGCAGCTATTAGAAGATGTTTTTATCACCTTTCAAAAGATTATTCATAGTTAATAAAAAGAAAGTTCATAGCAATATGTGATATACAATATTGCTATGAACTCTAACTTGTACTTATAGATGTATTATAATGCTTTTTTCTTTTCTTCATTAATATTTTATACTTTATCACTAATCCTCTTAATCTTCCTCCGAATTTATGGTAAATAATAGGAGTAGTCTTCTAGCTCTTACAGTTCTTAAAAATAAGGTTTTTATTACAGGATATCTTATATTAAAAATCTTGTATTTTATTTATCATGTATCTAACCCTAAAATCTAACCTCATGCCATATTTCATCTAGTCTTTTCGATTCAATGACTGCATTTTCTAATAACTCTTCATAATCATGAAATGTTCGATATTTTTCTCCATTATACTGTGATAAATACCATCCTTTAGTATTATGACTTATAGAGTATCTTTTTTGATTATAAAAAAACTCTACCTCCATTCCCATTTCCAAATCCTCTATTAATTCCTCATAAGTATATCTCATAAAAACACTCCTTAACTTTATAAGTTAACTACTTAACCCAATCCCATGTATGTACATG
>JAVBVX010000079.1:0-36148 GCA_036677665.1 Clostridium sp.
TTTTGACAATGATCATCTTTGAACATAGAGCATTCTTGTGCACATGCATCACAAATAGTTGCACACATCTTACAATGTTCTTTTGCAAACTGTGCATTCATAGACATAAGTCCTGCAGACATTTCACACATTTTTGCACATTCAACAAGTAACTTTACACAACTTCTTCTTGCATTTAAATCAGGTTCATTAATGCATGCTTCAAAACATTCATAACATGCTTGTGCACATCTATTGCACGCATCGATACATGATTGATAATTATTTGTTACCATAGTTACTACGCCCATTACTATCACTCCTATTAATTTTTTTTTACAAACTATATTGTGTGTAAAAAGATTAATTACATACATAGTATAAATAATATTTAAACTACAAATGTAATTGAGTTTTAAATAATAAATTTAGTTAACTTTTTAAAAATAAATTTACTAAAATACAAATATATGATGTTATAAACAAAAGAAAAAATAAGAATAATTACAATTTGAACTATAAGATTACCTGGAATTTGAGTGCCGAAAATGGGAATATATATAATGAAATTTAGAATACTTAAGGTACAGGTTAATATAATTGAAGATATGGATATAATAATTTGTTTGTTTTTAATAAAATGATTGCAGATGGTTTCAACCCTCCACTAACTGGTATTAATTACCTTGACGCAAATATATATGTTTCTCACAGAGGGAAAATAACTGCAATTAAGCCAGATGGAAGTAAAATAGATATTATATCAGGACTTCCAAGCTTTGGAGACCATCATAATAATCAAGTTGTTTTTGGAATTGATGGAAAAATGTATTTTGGACAAGGGACGGCAACAAACTCAGGAATAGTAGGAGAAGACAATAAAGAGTGGGTTGAAAATTATCCTTTTTTTCATGATTATCCAGGTGGTGGTGTAATACTTAATGGTTATAATTTTAAGACAGATAACTTTCTTACTGCAGCAGAGGATGATAAGGCTTATACAGGCGCATACTCAGCCTTTGGCGTTCAAGCTAGAGTTGGAGAGTTAGTAAAAGGTGTAATTAGAGCAAGTGGAAGTATACTTAGAGCCAATATTGATGGATCTAACCTTGAACTAGTAGCATGGGGATTAAGAAATCCATTTAGATTAAAGTTCAACAGGAATAATCAGTTATTTTCAACTAATCATGGGATGGATATAAGAGGCAGTAGACCTATTGCAAACTCTCCAGATGAATTTCACTTAATTCACCCTAGGATTTGGTATGGATGGCCAGATTATACTGGAGGATTGCCTGTTACTTTACCAGTATTTACAGTAGAAAATAAAGCAAGGACTGAATTTTTAATTTCTAGGCATCCTATGATACCACCGAGACCTTTTTCTATATTCACACCACATGCTGCTATTATGGGATTTGACTTTAACTATACTAGTAAGTTTAAGAATTTTGGAGATGTTTATATTGCAGAATTCGGCAGCGAAGCACCAAGGACAACTGGTGGAAAGCCTTTACCAGGTGTTGGACATAGAGTTTCAAGAATTGATATGAATACAGGTTTAATATATACATTTGCTATAAATGAATCAGGATATGCAGCATCTTATACAAATGGAGGTGGATTTGAACGACCTATTGATGTTATCTTTGGACCTAAGGAAGATATGTATATAGTTGACTTTGGGCTAGGATCAGAAGGTCATCATGGATTTCAGGCGAATACAGGAGTGGTATGGAAGATAACAAGGGACAATATATAAAGTTATAGATTAGATAATAATACAAAACATGCAGTAGGCAAAGCTTACTGCATGTTTTGTATTCATAAAGTAAATTATTAATAGATTTACTAAATGTTACAACTATCTATTAATAATTCCCTAAACTATCGGAATAATAAGAGTAAATATATAACGATATAGTGACGGGAGGAAATAATTTATATGGGAAGTACAATAGTTAATACAAGTATAAGAAGTGTAGGCGTTTATATTTTAGCATTAGTGTTAACACGGCTTATGGGAAGAAAGCTTATAGCACAAATTACATTTTTTGATTTTGTTGTAGGAGTTTCTATGGGATCACTAGCTGCAAATGCAATGATAGGACCTGGAAGTACCCCTCTATCTTCTATTTCAGCACTAACAGTGATATCAATGTTGACTATTGCAATCGCATATATTCATATCAAAAGCTTTAGTGGAAGAAAATTAGTTAATTCTGAGCCAGTAACCTTGGTTGATAATGGAAGTATTGTAGAGGAAAATATGAAAAAAATTAGACTTACAATTGATGAATTGATGATGAAGTTAAGAGAAAAGAATGCTTTTAATTTGGCAGATGTAGAATTTGCAATAATGGAAACAGATGGGCAAGTGTCTGTATTACCAAAAGCAGATAAAAAGCCACTTACCCCTTCCAATATGAATATACAAACAACAAGTACAGGGCTTACAAGGGATATAATAATAGATGGCAATTTAATGGAAGAAAATCTAACTGGTACAGGACTAGATAAAGAGTGGGTATACGCTCAGCTTAACAATCAAGATATTAGAGATATTTCAGAGGTTTTTTATGCAGGGTTAGATGGCAATAAAAATTTATATGTTTCCAGAAAGTCTAAAAATAGAGAGGAAGGACATGGACAGTATGGAATTGAATGATGTGTATATATGAGAGCTTACATAAATTTTATGTGAGCTCTTTCTGATTTTTTCTAATTAATGTGGTCAACAAATTAATGATGAAAGTTTATTGTGAATTTAATTAATATACTTACTATTTCTTCATATCTTCTTTATATTAGCAATATATAATGAACTTAAAGTATATTGGCTTTCTAAGTTAAGGAAAGCACATTGGAGGGTTATATATGAATTGTCATGGAGATAACAATGGAAAAAAAGGTACTCATAAGCATAGTCCATTAAAGCATATGCTACATATGGTTCTTTGCTGTGGATTACCTATAGTTATTATAGGGTTACTTCCATTCATAGGAAGAGTTAGCCCATGGGCAGCTGGAATACTAGGAATAATAGCACCATTTATATGTCCCATTATGATGGTTATAATGATGGTTACAATGTTTAGTGGCAAAAAAAAGTCAAGTTGCTGTGATGATGGAACGAATGGCAATAATAAATCACTGAATTAGATAAGTCTATAG
Source organism: Clostridium sp. (assembly GCA_036677665.1). GTDB lineage: Bacteria > Bacillota > Clostridia > Clostridiales > Clostridiaceae > Clostridium_H. Next base: position 3,154 of record JAVBVX010000079.1, read on the forward strand.
AGTAATGTTGTATTAAAATTAAGTAGGCAGTAGATAGCAGGTATAGTTAAGTTAAAATAGCAAAGAAGGAGAGAAATATCGATATTAAAGAGTTTCCTCCTTTTTAATTCATAAAAAAATATGGGAGGTGTTATAATGGGATGCTGTGGAGGCGGATATAACTATAATAAACATAATCATGAAGAGAAAGGTGAACAGAGGAAAGATAATGATAGAAGAATAATACCAGTATTATTAATTGGTATAGTAGCAATATTAATATATTTTGTTCTTAAATAAAGATGTGTTTATGAATGAACATCTATTTATATTATAAGATCTATTTATATTATTAAGATAAAAAAATACTAACTTCAGAAACAAGAAGTAGTATTTTTTTATATGAGGAGGAAAGTGATGAAAAGTAAACTAATGAAAAGGGTATTAATGTACTTTACATTAATCTACATAATAGTAGTTTCTATACATAAACCAGTTTTTGCCAATCCTACAGCAGAACAACGACAGAATCAAAGATTTGAAATAGAGCAGAAGATAGAAAGTTTAGATATGCAAATTGAAGAGGTAATAGATAAAATAGAAGAAGATAAAAAGCAAATGGATAATATAGAGAAAAATATTAAATTAGCGGAAAAAGAGTTAAGTAAGGCAGAAGAAGATATGAAAATTGAACAAGAGCTATACAATGAGAGAATGAGAGTTATGTATATGAATGGCTCTGTTGGATATTTAGATGTAATTCTTGGAGCAGAAGATTTAAGTGATTTATTTGAAAAAGTAGAAGCAGTTAAAAAAATAACTGAGCTAGATAAAAAAATAGTTAAAGAGTTGAGAGATAAACAAGAAAGCTTAAATAATAAAAAACAAGAGTTAAATAAACAACATAATAGATTAGTAATATTAAATAATGAGAATAATAAAAAGTTAAATAAATTTAAAACTGATAAAAAAGAACAGAGTAAATTGATAGAAGAAGCTGAAAGACAAGAAAGATTATATGCAGTTTCCATAGAAGCTTCACAGAGTGAAATTAATAAAGCTTTAAAGGAAGTAAAATCAAATAACAATACCAAAAAAGACAATAGACTATCAAGGGGAACGACATCGGTTTCGGGTGAAGCAGTAGTTGCTTATGCCTCTAAGTTTTTAGGAACACCTTATCTTTGGGGAGGAACAACACCAGATGGATTTGACTGCTCAGGCTTTACTCAATACGTGTACAAGCAGTTTGGAATATATGTAGGAAGAACAACGAAAAACCAGATATATGATGGTGTTGGAGTCTCAAGAGAAGATCTGCAAATAGGGGATTTGGTGTTTTATGGTAAGGGAGGAATCCCAAGTCATATGGGTATTTATGTAGGTAATGGAATGTATATACACGCTCCAAGAACAGGAGATGTTATTAAAATATCACCTTATAATAGACCAGACTACCTAACTGCTAGAAGGGTTATAAGATAAAGAGATAGACTAGGTCTGTCTCTTTATCTTTAACATTTTAATAAAATTATTTTTGTTTTGTGCAGGAATAAATACTTAAATTAAAAGGATAATAAATATAAAAAAGCAATGAAGAATTTTTGGAATTTTTTACTTCTTCATATAATCTTCATAAGATTTCATTATTATGTACTTATGATAAAAAATTAAATAGGGAGTTGAAATATATGAAAAAGACAAAAAAGATAGTAATGTTAATTGTTTCTTCACTTTTATTATTATTCTTTGTAGGGTGTGGCAGAAAGATAACAGGAAGTAAAGAGGCAGATAATGGACTAGTAGCTTTTAATGAGATTGTTAAGACTTATCCCGATAATAAAGGTTTTCATGCTGCATTACAGCATTGGGGATTTAAGCTTCCAACAGGAGAAAAATTTGAGTGGAGTAAGGATATGTCAGCAAATAAAGCAGATTTTGCTATGGTGATGCTTGCAGACCCACTAGTTAAAGCGGGCTTAGATGTAAATAAGCTTGATAAAGATGAATGGATATATGAACCAGCAGGTAAAGATGATATGGGAGAAGAGTTACCTAATCGTTTAATTAAACCTTATAATGTAAGTGATAAAAAAGAAACTTCAACTGGATCGGAGGATTCTATGAGAAGATTACTAAAAGCAAATACAGAGATGATAAAATATCATGCAGAACAACAGCATTATAGATTATTACTTGGAGAAGGAAATGAAGTTCAGTGGACAGAAAAACTTGGATTAAATGATACTGATATGATATTTATACTTAAAGCTGAGCCACTTGTGAAAGCTGGATTAGATGTAAATAAGCTAGGGGGAAGTGGTTGGACATTTAGGGAAGCAAGTGAGGATAATATGGGAATGGGTGCAAATCCAGATCAAATTGTGAGAATATATGACATAAAGAAATAATGTTTCTAAATAAATATATTCCTCCTTATGGGAGGGATATGATTTTACAAAGAGTCCTCTTGACAATTCCTTATAAAGGTATTACAATACAAGTATACCACCCACCCGGGGTGGGAGGGTAAGGAGGTTAACTTATGAATGAAGAAAGAAGGAAGGCACTAATATCATTAAAAACTTCTAAAGGTCAAATTGAAGGAATTATAAAAATGATAGAAGATGGAAGATATTGTGTTGATATATCTAATCAAATTATTGCAGCACAAGCTCTTTTAAAAAAAGCAAATATGTTAATTTTAAAGCAGCATATGCATCATTGTGTAAAGGATGCTGTACAACAAGACAATGCAGATGAAAAGATAGATGAAATAATAGGTATTTTAGAAAAACTTATTCAAAAATAAATTTTAGGGGGAATATAATATGTTTAAATTTATAAAAAATTATTTTAATAAATCTATAAAGAAAATGGCAAAGGAAAATGAAAAGTCTTTTGGTAATGGCAAGTTAGATTGCTGTGATTTAAATAAGTCTAATAGTGAAGTTAAGAAAGCAGATACTGAAGAAAAATAGGACAATTTAGCCGATAAATAAAGGATGAGAGGTGTGGAGTTTGGAAAAGAGTCTTAAGATAGAAGGAATGACTTGTGCGGCTTGTGCAAAATCTGTAGAAAGAGTCTCAAAGAAACTTCCAGGTGTTACTGAGGCAAATGTAAACTATGCCACAGAAAAACTTAGTGTTAGTTTTGATGATACAAAAGTATCTTTACCAGATATTCAAGCTGCTATTGAAAAGGCAGGATATAAAGCTGTTATTGAGTCAAATACAAAATCACTAAAAATAGAAGGAATGACTTGTGCAGCTTGTGCAAAATCTGTAGAAAGAGCTACAAGAAAGCTAGATGGAGTTATAGAGTCAAATGTAAATTATGCAACAGAGAAATTAAATATAAGCTATGATCCTTCAAAAGTTAGAGTTTCAGACATTAAAAAGTCTATAGAAAAGGCTGGATATAAGGCTGTAGAAGAAGAAACTACTGTAGATGCAGATAAAGAAAGAAAAGAAAAAGAAATAAGTGTACTTTGGAGAAAGTTTATTATATCAGCAATATTTACGGTACCACTTCTTATTATAACTATGGGACATATGTTTGGGGAACCTATTGGATTTAAACTTCCAATGATTATAGATCCTATGATGAATGCTAAGAATTTTGCCTTAATACAATTAGTACTTGTTATACCGGCTATGATAGCTGGATATAAGTTCTTTACAGTAGGTTTTAAATCATTATTTAGAAGAAGTCCAAATATGGATTCTCTAATAGCTATAGGTACTTCTGCAGCATTCTTATATGGAATATTTGCTATAGTGCAGATTTATAGTGGAAATATAGATTATGCTATGGAGTTATACTTTGAGGCCATAGGTGTAATCATAACACTTATATTACTAGGAAAGTATTTAGAATCAGTAACAAAGGGTAAAACATCAGAAGCTATTAAAAAACTTATGGGACTTGCGCCTAAAACAGCTATTATCATAAGAGATGGTAAAGAAATAGAAACTCATATTGAAGAAGTTGAAGTTGGAGATATAATTCTTGTTAAACCAGGTGAGAAAATGCCTGTAGATGGAGAAGTAGTGGAAGGTATAACCTCTGTAGATGAATCAATGCTTACAGGAGAGAGTATGCCAGTAGAAAAGAATATTGGAGATAAAATAATAGGTGCCAGTATCAATAAAAATGGTTCTATAAAGTATAAGGCTACTAAAGTTGGTAAAGATACAGCTTTAGCTCAAATCATAAAGCTAGTAGAAGACGCTCAAGGTTCTAAGGCTCCAATTGCAAAAATGGCAGATATAATTTCAGGATATTTTGTTCCAGTAGTTATAGCAATTGCTATTCTTTCATCCCTTGCTTGGTATATGTCAGGTGAAACTGGAGTATTTGCTCTAACAATATTTATTTCTGTCCTTGTTATTGCTTGTCCTTGTGCCTTGGGTCTTGCAACACCAACTGCAATTATGGTTGGTACAGGTAAAGGAGCAGAATATGGTGTTCTAATAAAGAGTGGAGTTGCTCTAGAAACTGCTTATAAAATAAAGACTATAGTATTTGATAAAACAGGTACTATTACTGAAGGAAAACCAAAGGTTACAGATGTAGTTGTTACTAATGGTATAACAGAGGAATACTTATTACAATTAGCTGCATCAGCAGAAAAAGGATCAGAGCATCCACTTGGAGAAGCTATTGTAAAAGGTGCTGAGGAAAAGGAATTAGAGTTTAAGAAAGTTGATTTCTTTAAAGCTATACCTGGTCATGGTATTGAAGTTAAAATAGATGGTAAAACTATTTTATTAGGAAATAGAAAGCTTATGGTTGAGAGTAATATATCTCTAGAAAGTTTAGAGGAAACTTCACATGAGCTTGCTGGAGAGGGTAAGACTCCAATGTATATATCTATTGAAGGGGAGCTAGCAGGAATTATAGCTGTTGCTGATACAGTAAAAGAAAATAGTAAGAAGGCTATAGAACAGCTTCATAAAATGGGCATTGAAGTTGCAATGATTACTGGGGATAATAAAAGAACTGCGGAAGCTATAGCAAAGCAAGTTGGAATAGATAGAATTTTAGCTGAAGTTCTTCCACAAGATAAAGCAAATGAAGTTAAAAAGCTTCAAGCAGAAGGTAAGAAAGTAGCTATGGTTGGTGATGGTATAAATGATGCTCCAGCTCTAGCACAAGCAGATATAGGTATTGCTATAGGTTCAGGTACAGACGTTGCCATGGAATCAGCAGATATAGTTCTTATGAGAAGTGATCTTATGGATGTACCAACTGCAATACAATTAAGTAAGAAAACTATATTAAATATAAAAGAAAATTTATTTTGGGCATTTGGATATAATACTTTAGGTATACCTGTAGCTATGGGGATATTATATATCTTTGGAGGACCACTCTTAAATCCAATTATAGCAGCAGCGGCTATGAGCTTTAGTTCAGTATCGGTATTGTTAAATGCTCTAAGATTAAAAAGATTTAAACCAGCAAGATAAGCAGATTGCCCAAATCTCTGATTTGGTGCGAGTCACTTACACAGAGTGCTAATTTGGTGTGAATCGCTTACACAGAGTGCTAAGTTAGTTGAGTAAAATAATTAAATATAAATTATATGGAGGTAATAATGATGAAAAAGAAGATATTAGTTGAAGGAATGAGTTGTGGACATTGTGTTAATCATGTTAAGGAGGCATTAACTGAACTTAATGGAGTAACTAATGTAGAAGTAAATTTAGATTCTAAGTCAGCAGTAATCGAAACAAGTGTAGATGTAAAAGATGAAGAGATAAAATTTGCTGTTGAAGATGCAGGATATGATGTAGTAGGAATAGAAGTATTATAATCTAGAAAAGAGCTTCGTAATGAAACCAATAAAAAAATTAGGAATAACAAAATGGGATAAGATAATTATAGTATTTTTGTTACTACTAAGTATTTTCCCAGCAGGAACTTTAATGTTAAAAGAACCTAATAAGGAAAATAGTCAGATTGTTATTGAAGTGGATAATAAAGTTGAGAAAAGTATTTTATTAAATTATGAAGAAAAAAGTGAAATTTATGAGTTTAGTTTTGGTAAAAATATAGGATATATAGAAATTCTAAATGGAAGAGTAAGAATGCTTGAAATGAACAAGGAAATTTGTCCTAATACTGTTTGTTCAGATACAGGATGGATAGATTCAGGTTATCAAAGTATCGTATGCATTCCTAATAAAATCGTGGTTACAATTCAAGGCAATAAAAATGAGGGTATTGACGCTTAAACAAATAAAAGGTCTGATATTAAGTTATCAGATCTTTTATTTATTATATAAGAAATACAGTACAAGATAGTAGTATATAGAAGTACCTTTAAATAGTAAATTTAAAGATATTTAATTCTTACTGTTAGATTACTATTCTTTATTTAAAAGGATGAATAAATGCTTTAATATTACTATAAAAATAAATGCAGTTAAAGCAATAATTAGCGTATATTTTTTAAAATGTATTAAAAGAGCATCGCCATATAAGGTTATTAAAATACCTTGTGGCAAATGTCTTATAACTCTGCTAATAATTGCAGCTAAGATAAATTTTCTAAATCCTATGTTAAATATTCCAGAAGATAATACATATGCCTCATAAGGTATTGGAGTAAATGATGATGTTAAAACTGTAATAAATAAGTTTTTACTATATAACTTATTAAGTTTATCAAGATTCTCTTGTGAAATAAATTTATTTAATAGCTGGCTTCCAAAAGTTTTACCTACATAGTATCCAACAATTGATCCTAAAGTAGAAAACAATATTAATATAAATGAATAGAGAAATGCCTTAGAAGGATTTAGTAAAAAAATTGGTATAGAAATAAATTCCATAGGTATGGGTAGAAAAATAGCTTCAGAAAAAGCAACTATAATAATTCCAAGTATACCGTAGTTTATAAGGGTTTCAATAATATAATTCATTTTATTTTACTCCATTATTTTTATTTATCCATATACTATTTTAAAAACAGTATAACATAAAGTTGCATTGATTAAAAATAAGAGTATGACTGTGCAACAAATTGCTCAAGATCTACCTGATGTTCCACAAGCAACTTTATATAGACATCTAAATAGACTTGTAAAGGCTAATGCAATAATTGTGATTCAGGAAAATAAAGTTAGGGGAGTACTTGAAAGAGTATACGGTATCGGTACAAATCCTTTTGAAACTGTAACAAAGAATTTAGATAAGAATAGTAAGGAAGAACACTTAAATCTTTTTTATAATTTTTTAATGGTTTTACTAGGTGATTTCCAAAGATATATAAATATAGAAGGAGCAGATTTAAGAAAAGATGGAGTAAGTTTTAGAAGTGCGGCAGTATATGCAAATGATGAAGAATATAGTGAATTTTTAGGAGACTTAGTAAAAGCCTTTGAGAAGATATTAGATAATGGACCATCACCAGATCGAAATCTAAGAAAAATTTCAACAATAATCATACCTGGTGTAGAAGAGTAAATAAAAGATATTATCATTATCAATAATAATATTATAAAGGAGAACCTAATTATGAGTATAGACTTTATTGAAGAGCAAGTAACTATAAATGGAGATGCAGTATTAAAAGGAACAATGGCTATACCAAGCATTGAAGATGACAAATTACCAGCAGTTCTAATTATTAATGGTTCAGGGAGTGCAGACAGAGATGGGAATATGAAAAAGCCAGCAATGAATGCAAATATTTATAAGGATCTAGCCCATTTCGTTACAAGGCTTGGGCTTATCACTCTTAGATATGATAAAAGAGCTGTAGGGGAAAGTGAGGGAGATCCTCTTACTTTAGGGATGATGGATTTAGTGAATGATATTAATAGTAATATAAAATTTCTACAGAATCACCCAAGGGTAGATAAGGACAAAATTATACTAGTAGGTCACAGTGAAGGATGCATTTTAGCTACTATTGCTAGTAATATGAACCTAGTAGGAGGATTAGTTCTGCTAGCTGGTGCAGGGACTAATATATGGGAACCAATAAAATATCAAAATGCTCAAATCTTAGAAGAAATAAAAACAATGAGGGGATTAAAAGGCTTCTTATTAAGATTAGCGTTAAAGGAAAATAAGATTAAGAAGCAACAACAGAATTTATTTGACAAAATGGTTAATTCTAAAGGAGATACAGTAAGATATAAAGGGAAAAAGATGCCTGCAAAGTGGTTTAGAGAGCACTTTAAATATAGCACTGAAGAAGTGCTAACGCTTTTAAGTAATTCTAAGTGTCCAATACTAGCTATTACCGGAGATAAAGATGTGCAAGCTAATGCAAAGGATTTAAAAAGGCTTCAAAAACTAGAAAAAGATAATATCGAATGTGTAGTTATAGAAAATATGGATCATATGTTAAAGGAATTTACAGGAGAAAAGACAGTCTTAAACCTAATGAAACAATATAAAGAAGAGATATCAAAGCCCATGCATCCAGAGTTGGCTAAGGTGTTAGAACAGTGGCTAGAAAGCTTTGATAAATAGTTAATAACTAAAAAGCGAGATGATCATAATACATGATTATCTCGCTTTTTATTGTAAGTTTTAGATTTTGAAGTTATATTCTAAAATCTTTTTTTCTATAAATAAAATAAGTAAATATAGTACATATTGCTATTATTATTACAGATAACAATATATTAGTTATATCAAAACCACTTTTTATAATATCAGCTGGAACAGCATAATAAAATGGTGAGAAGTATTTTAGAAATTTAAGTACATCTATCATACCAGAGAAAATTCCTAGTAGATAAGTTACAAAGAAAATCCCAATAGATGCAGGCATTGCAAGTCTTAAATGAGGAACTAAAACAGATATTAAAAAGCCTATAGCCATAAATGTAAGACCAACTAACAAGAAGCCAGAAAATAATAATTTAATATCTAGGAGCAAAGTATATATTTCTAGGTCTGCTGGTTTTACTATTAAAGAGATTATAATTGATGCAATACCCATTATCATAACAAATAGATAGAATAAAGCTACAGAAGATAAGATTTTCATTGTAACAATCTTAGTTCTGCTTACTGGTTGAGCATAAAGGAATTCTATTGTTCCTTCACTTTCTTCTTTAATAAGAGACTTAGCTCCTAGAATTCCTGCATATATATAGCCAGCAATAACAATATACTGAAAAACATAGGAAAAGTATTGATTTAGTTTCGAAAAGTCAGGAACATCTTTTAAGTTGAAGGCTTCAAGTAGTGCTGGAGGCATAGCATCCATTTTTGTATTTACTAATTCTTGCATTCCACTATCTTTCATGGAAGGAAACATTGACATAAATAGAATAGTAAGTAAAATGCAGACAATACTCCATATAGATAAAGATTTTAGACCTTTTCTAACTTCCATTTTAAAAATATTCATCTATTTACCCTCCATATTATAATAGCTCATAAAAGCTTCAGATAATTTCTTTTCTTCTATTATCAAATCATCTAGCTTATATTTGCTAAGTAGTAAAAGAAGCGTATTTATATCTCGGCTGTAATTGAAAGAAATTTTATTTTTAGTAGTTTCTAAATTCTCAGCACCTATAGAAATAAGTTCTTCTTGGATATTTTTACCCAGAATTAGAGTAACTTTCTTAATCTTTTTATTAATAAAATCTGAAATGTTTCTTACATCAATAATTTTTCCTTCTCTAATTATTGCTACTCTATCACAGAATTCTTCTACTTCTGTAAGATTATGACTTGATAAAAATATAGTTGCTCCTTCTTGCTTTAAGTGAAGTAGGGTATTAAAAAGCTTCTGCTGAATTAGGGGATCTAGGCCATTAGTTGGTTCATCAAGAATTAGTAATTTAGGCTTATGGATAAGGGCTTGAACAATGGCTACCTTCTTTTTATTTCCAAGAGATAACTCAGAAATGTTTTTTTCAAGCTCCACACCAAAGGTTTTACATAGTTCATCAACATAGCTTTTATCAATATTTTCACGAAAAGACATAGCATAATTTATAAGTTCTTTAACTTGCATATTATCATAATATTTTACTTCACTTGGAACGTATCCAATATCTTTCTTGATTTTAATAGGTTCAGTAACACAATCTAAATCAAAGATTCGTGCATCTCCGGAGTTTGGAAAAATAAGATTTAATAGAACTTTTATAGTTGTTGACTTTCCAGCTCCATTTGGACCGATAAAGCCAAAGATTTCTCCTTTATTAACGCTAAGATTTACATTTTCTATTCCACGGTTTTTTCCATAAGATTTTGTAAGATTTTTTATTTCAATAACGCTCATTTTTTTACCTCCTATATAACTCAAAGTTTAAAAATTAAATTACTATTTCCCTAAAATGAGTTTAATAATGTTAGTTAATATTTTTTCTTTGTTTGTATATTTTCAACTTATTATTTAACTGTTCACCAGTAATTTTATAATAAACATATAATGAAAAGCTTATGGATAAATATAAAAATATATAAGCAAGGGTAAATACTAATAAAGTATGAGGCTTTGAAATACTAATCCACTTTAGCATATATGCTGATATAAATAGTGTTATATAACATAATAAAAAGTTGAGAACTAATTTTGATTTTGAGGAAAATTTAGTAAATATGAATTCTCCAAAAGTTAAATAGTAAATGAAAGTAAGTAATATAGTTATTAATACAAACTGCCATATAATAATAAACTCCATAGAACTATTACCAAGAATCATATTTACTATGGTATATAAAAGAATTGCTGCGGTAAAAATTAATCCCCATACAAATTTAAATTGGACAATTAATTCAATATGTTTTTTCATATAAATTCCTCCATTACAATCCTAAAATTTCTTTGAGAACAGGTACATATTGTCTTGAAACAATTAGTTTTTCATCATTTTCTAGAAGTACTTCTAATCTACCGTTGAATTTTGGAGATAATCTTTTAATTTTTGATATATTAATTACTGTTGACTTACTTGCTCTAAAGAAATCATATTTAGCTAGTTTTTCTTCTACTTCGTATAATTTTAAATGTGTTTTAAATACTTTAGATTTTGTATAAATAAAAGTTTTTTTATCAACACTATCAAAATAAAAAATATCAACTATGTCTATAATGTGAGTAGTTCCATTTAGTATTCCATGAAACTTTTCTTCGGGTCCCTTAAGCATAGAAATCAATTTTTGAACGTCTTTATTATCTGGATTACATTTAATTATTATTTCAGTTTCTATTTGATTAGGAGACTCATCTATAGTTATTTTCACTTCCATACCTCCTATAAAAGCTTACTATAATAACAATATAAGCCTTAGTATTTATTAAGTAAATAGCTAGAGAATTAAGTTACACTATATGAATACTAAGTTGCATAAGTAATGTAGTAGTTAAGAGAATGGTAATTTTTAATAAAAAAATAAAGTATATTGACAAATGTTATTAATATGTTAAAATTATTTCAGTATTATTCAATAATTTTTAAGTTTCTTAAAAATATAATACTAAATTAATTTTAACATTCAAAATGGGGGTATTATTTATGAAGGGAATAAACGGAGCAGATACTGCATTTATGATTTTTGCAGTAGCGTCAGTTATGCTAATGACACCAGCATTGTCATTATTTTATGGTGGAATGGTTAGGAAAAAGAATGTATTAAGTACTACTATGCATAGTTACGCAGCTATGGCAATAGTATCAATCCAATGGATATTAATTGGATATACTTTATGTTTTGGAACTGATATTGGAGGATTTATAGGAAATCTTAAGTTTTTAGGTTTAGATGGAGTAGGATTTGCAGCCAATCCAGAGTATGCAGCTACTATTCCACACCAACTTTTTATGCTATTTCAGCTTATGTTTGCAATAATAACACCAGCTTTAATATCAGGAGCTATAGCAGAGAGAATGAAATTCATTCCATTTGTAATTTTCATTTTACTTTGGACAACCTTAGTTTATGATCCAGTTGCTCACTGGGTATGGGGTATTGGTGGTTGGATAAGAGAATTAGGAGCTTTAGACTTTGCAGGAGGAAATGTTATTCATATTACCTCTGGTATATCTGGACTTGTAATTGCATTGATGTTAGGTAAGAGAAAAGATATGGGAGAGGTGACACCTCATAGTCTACCTATGACAGTGTTAGGAGCAGGATTATTGTGGTTTGGATGGTTTGGATTTAATGCTGGAAGTGCATTAGGTATAAATGACATAACATTAACTGCATTTATAACAACTAATACTTCAGCAGCGGCAGGAGCTATAGGGTGGAGTTTGTGTGAATTGCATGAAAGAAAAAAAATAACTTCTTTAGGTATTGTTAGTGGAGTTATAGCGGGACTTGTATCGATAACTCCAGGAGCAGGTTTTGTAAGTCCACTATCAGCTATATTAATAGGACTTTCTGGAGGAGCTATATGTTTCTTCTCGGTAACAGTTATGAAGAAGAAATTTAAATATGATGATGCATTAGATGCTTTTGGATGTCATGGAGTTGGGGGAATATGGGGTGGAATAGCTACTGGAATATTTGCTTCAAAGGCTATAAATCCAGACGGAGCTGATGGATTATTATATGGAAATATAAAATTATTAGGAGTTCAGATAGTTTCGATAGTAGTTACTATAGCATTTGCAGCTGTAATGACATTTATTATTATAAAATTAATAAGTATGTTTATGAAGATAAGAGTAAGTGAGGAAGATGAACATATAGGATTAGATGTTTCTGAACATGCAGAAGAAGCCTATGGAACTATAAGCGCATAGATAAAAAAGGAAGTTGCAGACAACTTCCTTTTTTACTATATAAAGACTAAATAATCATTAATGTATTATTCGGCGTCACATTCACAAACACCAGTATATTCTAAGGATAGACCTATATTTACTTGCAAGTATGAGCCACATGAATCTTCTATTTTACGAACTATAAAAAATGCAAAATTCCAATCTACGCAAGGTAACTCTTTAGGACAAGGAGTAGGGCAACAAGCATGACCTATAACTTCATTTACGGGAGTTATGGTGTTACAACATGAATGAGAATTTACAGGGAAACAACATCCCCTTATTGGAGAAACTGGTGCGCTTACAGAAAAATTAATATCGAGAGTGTAAATAGATTTGTGTAAATTCAAATCTATTTACACTCTTTTTGTATGTGCAGCTGGTATTTATGGAAATAATAACTATAAAATATTTTTTAGAAAGGAATAAAAAAATGAGAGAAATACAAATGCCAGATATAGACTTAAATAAAGAACTATCAAAATGCAAAAATATGGAGGATCTTATAGGAAAGAATGGATTAATGCAAAGAATATTTGGAAATGTAATTCAACAGTTTTTAGAAGTAGAAATGGATGAACACTTACAAAGAAATAAATATGAAAGAACTGAAAATTCAACTAAGAATTATAGAAATGGTCATAGTAAGAAAACTGTTAAAACAAGCTTCGGAGATGTAGATATTGATATACCAAGAGATAGAAATGCAGAGTTTGAACCACATATTATAAACAAGCATAAAACTGTCTGTAATGAACTTGATAAAAAGATTATAGGACTATATGCCCGTGGAATGTATACAAGAGACATCCAATCTGAGCTCGAAGAGCTTTATGGAATAGATGTATCCCCTGCTATGATTTCAAAGATTACGGATAAGATAATAGATACGGCGGTATCCTGGCAGAATAGAGATTTAGATCCTCTTTATCCAATAGTGTATATGGATGCGATACACTATCGTGTAAAAGAAGAATCTAAAATTGTATCTAAGGCAGCTTATATATGTATGTAGTTAGATATGAGAGGTTATAAGGATATTCTAGGCATATGGATAGGTGAACAGGAGGGAGCTAAGTTCTGGCTATCTGTATGTAATGATCTGAAAAATCGAGGTGTAAAAGATATATTAATAGCATGCATGGATGGACTAAAAGGTTTGCCGGAGGCTATTAAAACTGTATTTCCAAATGTTAATATCCAAAATTGCATAATACACCAAATCAGAAATTCAATGAAATATATAGCATCAAAAGATACTAAAGCATTTATGAAAGATCTCAAATGTGTTTATAAAGCATCTACAGAAGAAGTAGCATTAAGAGAATTAGATAGATTAGAAGATACATGGGCGATAAGTATTATATTGTTATTAAGTCATGGAAAAACAATTGGGAGAATTTATCCACATACTTTGATTTTTCACCTGAAATCCGAAGGATAATTTATACTACAAATGCTCTGGAAGGATTTAATAGGCAACTTAGAAAATTTACAAAAACTAAAACCATGTTTCCTACGGAAGATTCTTTAAGAAAATCTTTATATTTAGCTACAGAGCAAATTATGAAGAAGTGGATTTCACAAGTTCAAAATTGGTCTAGCACATTAGCTCAGTTAACTATAATGCTTGATGATAGAGTAGAACTCTAAAATGTAAAACAAAAACTTGTCCTTTTTTAATAATTATGAATAATATTAACATTTTTACAAATAATAAGATTAGAAATAACTACACTATCCCAGTATTAGTAATACCCAAAAGAAATAAAAATTACTACTAAGAATAATCTCAGCAGTAATTTCCAACTATAAAAATCTTATCTTTATTAATTTACACAAAATAATTTACATTCTCGTTACTTCAAGTGGATGATTAAACTGTGTATTAATGTAGATAGGTTGGTATTTCTTTAATATATTAAGGAGATTTTCTGTAATTCGTTGTGGCAAGGTGACGGGCACTCTTGTCCCCAGTCTAATATAATCAACTGTAGGAATATTATATATCTCTCCAATAAGCCAATCAAGAGTAGCATCAGATAACATTAACGCATCTCCACCGGTTATTAAGACATCTCGTATTTCGGGGTTATTTCTAATATACTCAATAGATTCTTTTAAAGCACACTGAGAGGTATCTATATCATTAGTTTTAATATTTCTTCTTCTTTGACAATGTCTACAGAAAGAGGGACATATATTGGTTACATTAATAATAAGTCTATCTGGATATCTTCTAGTTATTGCCCCGGCAGGATTGGTATACTCTTCTGCCATAGGATCTGAAGAACCAATCTCATTAAGCTCAAATATTGTAGGAATAGATTGGAGCTTTACTGGATTATATTTATCTTCATTATCAATCAAAGCGCAGTAGTATGGAGAGATACCCCATCTATAGTTTTTTTCAACCTTTTTAATATTTTCTATTTCTGAAGCACTTAAATTTATTATCTGTGATAACAATTCTACATTACATATCCTATTTCTAATTTGCCACTCCCAGTTATTCCAATCATCCTCATTGGCATGTAATATAGAGAGGATTTTTTTCTTTCTTAGCTCTTATTTTTTCTTCTTGCTTATCAGACATACCTCTTGGTATTTTTTCTTTTACAATAAGATAATCTGATATTCTATTTTTAAATTCCTTAGCCCGTGCCAAGGAGACTTTTCATTTATCATCATTATTATGCATAAATTACCTCCTGCTACTAATTAGGTGAAATTAAGAGTATCACTAATATAATATGTTTTTCAAAATATATGGTAACAAGTAAAATTATATTAAAGAGTATTTCTTCACCAAAGAACTTTTTCTCGAATATTATGAAAGGGAAATGAAACAATGGTAAATAAGTCTTAAACCCACTTATTTTAAGTTAAGGAGAAGGGAATAATGATTAAAAGTATAGTTAATTTAACTTTAAAGGCCTTTAAGAGTAAGATGATATTATAACTTTGCCTTTTGAAATATATAGACAAGTAAAAGAAGATTTTAAGATAACATTAAAAGTAGGTATGATAGAAAAGAAAGTGCAGTGTTATGTTAATAATACAAGTGATCATATTGAACTTCCAAATAAACTTTTAGAGCATCTAGGATTAGTTGCAAATAAAGTAGTCAATTTAATGATAAAGGAAGAGAAAATTTGCATTGGGCCAGTTATAGGAATTTTCGTAAGTAACGGAGAAGTAGAAAAAGCCAATTTACAAAATCCTAATTTTAGATGGATAGAAACAATGAAGGCGAATAAAGAGGTTAATGCGATAGTATACTTTTTTTCAGTGAAGGATGTAGATTTTACTCAAAACAAAATAAGTGGGTCTTATTTTAATGAAGAAGATAATTTGTGGGAACAAAAATACTTTCCCTATCCAGATGTATTGTATGATAGAGGAGGGGGAAAGGTAAAGACTCAAAAAACAATATCAGACTATATAAGGAAGGAACTTTCACTAAGTGGTAAGTTAATGAAGATTAATTCAAATTATTCCTTTGATAAGTGGGAGATACATGAGAAACTTTTAAAATATAAAAAATAGTATTTTCTTTACCACAAACTATTCTATATTCTAGTACAGAAGGCTTAATTAAAATGTTAAATATATCCCCAAAAATATATATAAAAGACTGTTTGAGCAATAATGGTATAAGAGTGGCAAGGCTAGACAAGGTTTCAGATGATGATTATGAGTTAAGTTATTTTTTTAATGAAACACTTAAGTATAATTTGAAGTCTATAGAAGAAGTTGTAGAAAAGATTGACGGGATATTTCAAAGTGAGAGAGTTATAATGCAAAGTGCTATCAATGTACTTGAAATAAAAAGAGGTAATGTAGATATGACAGCTATAATTCAAAAAGATGGAAGTGGTAATCTAGGGGTTAGAGCTTTCTTAGTAAGAATGGGAAAAGAAGAATGCCCTATTACAAGTATAAGGTCAGGCTCCTCAGTTTATACTATGGATAATTTTTTAAAGGAATTTTATAACTATTCAAGAGTAGAAATAAGTGAAATTAAAAATCAAATTAGTGAATTCTTAATAACTACTTTTAAGTGCATAGAAGAGGCATATGGAGAATTTGGAGAAATAGGAATAGACTTTGCAATAGATAAAGAGTGGAAATTATGGTTTGTAAAATTTAATGCAAAACCAGGAAAAGAGATAGTACATTTGTCCAGTGATGATGCTGGGGTAAGAGGAGTGTTTTTAAATCCATTAGAGTTTGGCAAATATTTATGGAAAAATTCATAAATAATATTAACATATCCTTAAGAATTTTTTAATCACTAGTTCCTAATGGTTATACCCATTAGAGACTAGTGATTAGAGAGTTTAATGATTTTAAACAGTAAAGTTATTAAACTCCTTAGCTAGTTTTTCAAAAGCAGAAATAGATCTTTCAATCATATCAAATTTTACACAGTAAGACATTCTAAAATATCCAGGACACCCAAAACCACTGCCTGGTACTAGTAAAAGATTATATTTCATAGCTCTTTTTACAAATTCTACATCATCATCTATTAGTGATTTAGGGAAAAGGTAAAAAGCGCCTTGAGGTTTTATACATTCAAATCCAAGTTTTGTAAGATTGTCGTATAAGAAGTTTCTTCTTTTTTCATATTCAGAGATATCAACTTTAGATTCTAAAGCATCTCCAATAACCTTTTGAAATAATCCCGGAGCATTAACAAAGCCAAGAGTACGGTTACAGAAGCTTAGAGCAGCTATAAGGGTATTTACCTCTTTAATTCTACTGCTGGCAGCTATATACCCTATTCTCTCACCAGCAAGACCAAGGGATTTACTAAAGGAATTTACTATAATAGCATTTTCAAAAATAGATAGCATGCTAGAGAGCTTAATATTATCGTAAATTATTTCTTTGTAAGGTTCATCGGATATAACAAAAATAGTTGCGTTATATTCTTTTTCTTTCTCTTCTAATATATTTGCAATAGATCTAAGAGTTTCTTCACTGTATATGATACCACTTGGATTATTTGGATTATTGATTATTATGGCTTTTGTTTTAGGAGTAATACTGTTCTTAAAAGCTTCTAAGTTCGGCTCAAAGGTACTAGTATCTGGTGGTACAACTACTGTCTTACCTCCATGATTATCAGCATAGAAACTATATTCTACAAAGTAGGGTGCAAATACGATAATATCATCATCTGGATTTAAAATTGATTTTAAAACAACATTTAATCCGCCAGCTGCCCCAACTGTCATTATAATGTTATCTGATGAAAGTGGAATTCCACTCTCTCTTTGTAATAAATTAGATATTTTTTCTCTTACCTCAGGATAACCAGCATTATTCATATATCTATGTAATCCTTGTTCTCCATTAAGTATATGTTTCTTTAATGATTCAAGAACTTCTACAGGAGGCTCGGCATAAGGGTTTCCAAGGCTATAATCATAAACATTATCTGCTCCATACTTATCTGCAAGTCTTGTACCTTCTTCAAACATCAATCTTATCCAGGAAGAGTTTGTTAGGTTATTTATTATTTTTTTAGAAAACATACAATCGCCCCTTTATTGCTTTTATTTGTATAAATATAAAAAAAGTATTTACAATATTGTAAGACAAAAAAGTGATTTGTGCTATATAAATTTTAATTTCCTATAATCAGTATATAATTTATATTTAGATGAAAGATTACTAGTATGTATTTAATTAGAAATGAAATAAGATAGTATGGATTTTGATATAAGTATATGATACTATACACTTATATAGGTATATGGAAGATTTATCAAATATTTAAGGGGGCATATATATGAATACAAAAATATCTAAAATTGAAATCATAACGCGTCCGGAAAAGTTTGAAGATTTAAAGGGGAAATTGCAGGAAATAGGAATTACAGGGATGACTGTTTCTAATGTACTAGGCTGCGGAATGCAGAAAGGTTATACCAAGTATTATCGTGGTGTTCCTATTGATATTAATTTACTTGCTAAAATTAAAGTAGAAATTGTAGTTTGTGAAGTTCCAGTAGAGTTAGTTGTAGAAACAACAAGAGAAGTACTTAATACGGGAGAAATTGGAGATGGCAAAATTTTTGTTTATGATGTTGCTAATGTTATACGTATAAGAACAGGTGAAGAGGGTAGAGATGCTCTAAGGAAGCAAGAATAGACTCATATATAATCATCCTCTACTTTTAAAAAATAGTAAATTTTAAAAGGAATCAGGGGATGATTTTTATTATACGGAAATAAAATAATAAAGCTATAACTAAATCGACAGAGTGAATTCTTTTATGATATTATATATAATGATATTATATATATAGTTTTAATTAAAATAATAAAGGCATAAACCAAGAAAAGGGAGTAAATTATTTTGCTAGAGAAAGCTAAAGAAATACTAAAAAGATACTATGGATACTCAGAGTTTAGGGTAGGTCAGGAAAAGAGTATAGTAAATATTTTAAATAAAAGAGATACCTTTGCAATAATGCCTACAGGAGCAGGTAAGTCTATCTGCTATCAGATACCATCACTTATTTTAGATGGATTAACTTTAGTAATATCTCCACTTATATCTTTAATGAAAGACCAAGTAGATGCTTTAAATAGTATAGGCGTAAAAGCTGCATATATAAATAGCACATTAAGTGCAACGGAAGTAGAGGATAGGATATTAAAGGCTCAATATGGACAGTATGATTTATTATATGTAGCCCCTGAAAGACTTGAGTCAGAAGTATTCTGTCAAACTCTAAGATGTATTAACATATCTTTAGTAGCTATAGATGAGGCTCACTGTGTATCACAATGGGGGCATGATTTTAGACCAAGCTATAGACAGATATCAAGATTTATAAAAGGAATGCCAAGTAGACCCATTGTAGCAGCTTTTACAGCAACTGCAACTGAAGAAGTTAAGGAAGACGTTGTAAGACTTCTAGAACTTCAAAATCCAGAAGTATATGTAACTGGGTTTGATAGAGATAATTTATATCTATCTGTGGTAAAAGGTGTTGATAAAAAAGATTTTATATTAGATTATGTGGATAATAATAAGGATAAGGTTGGAATTATATATGCAGCTACTAGAAGAGAAGTAGAAGTTATTTATGAAATGCTTTATAAAAAAGGATTTAAAGTAGGTAAATATCATGCAGGATTAAGTGAAAATGAAAGAAAAGATAATCAGGAAGCGTTTATATATGATGACATTAGCATAATAGTAGCAACTAATGCTTTCGGAATGGGAATTGATAAATCCAATGTAAGATATGTTCTTCATTATAATATGCCAAAGACTATGGAAGCCTATTATCAAGAAGCTGGTCGTGCAGGAAGAGACGGGGAGCCTAGTGAATGTATTCTTATATTTGGAGAACAAGATGTGGTATTACAAAAGTATTTAGCTGACCAAAACCTAAACTCTCCTGAGAGAAAAGTAAGAGAATATAGGAAAATTCAAATGATGGCTGATTACTGTCATACGGAGAGATGTCTTAGAGGATATATATTAGGATACTTTGGAGAACGTGAATATGAAGAAAAGTGTGATAATTGTAGCACTTGTAAAGATGATACTGAAATTACAGATATTACAATAGAGGCGCAAAAGATATTTTCATGTGTATTTAGAATGAATCAGAGATATGGAACAACGCTTATAGCATTAGTACTTAAAGGATCTAAAAATAAAAAAGTTGTAGAGCTAGGATTTGATAAATTATCTACATATGGAATTATGAAACAGTATAGTGAAAAGGAAATTAAAAATATAATTAATGTTTTAATTGCTGAAGGATATATGGGCCTTACAGAGAGTGAATATCCAGTAGTTAGGCTAACAGAAAAAGCTCTTGCTGTACTTAAGGGAAATGAACAAGTATTTAAGAAAATGCAAAGAAAAGTACAGAAGAAACAGACGGATAATTCATTATTTAATATCCTTAAAGAAGTTCGTAAAAGTATATCTGAAAGAGAAAAGGTTCCTCCATATATTATTTTTCCAGATGTTACTCTTAGAGAGATGAGTGAATATTTGCCACAGAATGAATATGCACTACTTCAAATTAAAGGTGTGGGAGAATCAAAACTAAAAAGATACGGGGAAGAGTTTTTAGATGCTATAAGAAAATACATTGAGGATAATAAGATTGAAATAAGCTCGGAAAATAAAACTGTTACTGAAAAAGATCCAAGTCATATAGTGACTTTTAACATGTATAAAGAGGGTAAATCTCTTGAGGAAATATGTAAAGAAAGAGATTTGAAAATCCTCACAGTCCAAGAGCATATTATGAAGGCTTCACTTGAAGGACTAGATGTTGATTTAAATGACTTTATTCCAGAGGAGCATAAAGAACAAATCTATAATGTAATTAAAAGAGTAGGAGCAGAAAAGCTTAAAACTATAAAAGAAGAGCTTCCAGAGGATGTAAGTTATATGAGTATTAAGGCAGTTCTTTGTATGATTCAAAAAGATTAAAAGGTGGGGTTAAATTGTTAGAAAATAGGGGCAAAGAATATTATAATGATTTATCAATAAAGTTAAATAAGATAGTAGTTTATAGAAATATTTTTAAGGATGATATTATCCATGACTTAAAGTCATTAATCAATATGTTAAGCAAAGAGAAAAATGATATAAGTGAAGTAGAGAATTTATATTATAATCTGAACTTTAAGCTTATAAACAGAGCCGAAAGTTTGGGCTTAAGAGGAAATTTAATAGAGTCTTATGTATTATATTCTATATTAAAGGATGAAAATGTTTTTAGCTTAGTTTGTGAAAAATATAATGTAAATATAGAGCAGAGCATATACAATGTTGCAATTAAGGACATGGTTATTTTAAAGGAATTAATAAATCTAGATATATCTTATTTAAAAAAGATAATAGGGTTAGATGATAATGATATAGAAGAATATATTCCTACATTAAATAAAGACTCTATGACTGAATTTGAAGATTATAAAAAAAGAATTATGGAAGTAGAGTCTGTTAAGGAAATGCTTAGTGAGATAATTAAATACTATTATTCTGTTGGTGCTGGAGAAAGTGCAAACTATATTACATTTAGATGGAATAATGAAAAGGGACTTGTAGGAGTAAGAAACTATGATTCTATAAGTATGGATAGCATTATTGGATATAAACCTCAAAAAGAGCTGTTGATGAAAAACACAGAGGCTTTCATTAATGGATTTGAAGCAAATAATGTTTTACTTGTAGGTGCAAGGGGAACTGGAAAATCTTCTTCTGTAAAAGCACTTATAAATGAATACTCTAAAAGAGGACTAAGATTAGTTGAAGTAAAGAAAGAACAGCTTATTTATTTAAATGATATTTTAGAAAAATTAAGAGATAAGGGAAAGCGATTTATAATTTTTATAGATGATCTTTCTTTTGAAGAAGATGAGATTGAGTATAAGCAAATGAAATCTGTATTAGATGGTGGAATAGAAGAGAAGCCAAGTAACGTTTTAATTTATGCTACTTCTAATAGAAGACATCTAATAAAAGAAGTATGGAGTGATAATAAAGATATTTATGGTGAGGAAATTCATGCTTCAGATACAGTAAATGAAAAAATGTCATTATCAGATAGATTTGGAATTACTATTATGTATTCATCTCCAAACCAAAGAGAGTATCTAGAGATAGTTAAAGGTATTGCTAGCAATAATGGATTAGAGGTTGCAGCTGATACTCTTCATCAAGAAGCTTTGAAATGGGAACTTAATCAAAATGGTCGTTCAGGAAGAAGTGCTAAGCAATTTATAAATTATTTTAAAAGTACTATTGAATAGTTGGATTTAATTAAGATTTAGATATATATGAAGTATAAAATAGACATAAAAGATGCCTTCATCTTTTATGTCTATTTTTGTTTTGAGGTAAATTCTATGAGTGGATTTAGAGTTTTAGTAAATAATAGTTAAGAAGACATAAAAAAGTTGATTGCAAATGAAGTTTTTTGATTGAAAATAATTGATTTGTGTAAATGTATACAGTATAATAAAAGTATGGAGAGGGTGATGTAATGCTAACAGAAGAAAGGCACGAATTAATATTGACCATCTTAAAAAGGGATGGAGTAATCAAGGTGACTGACCTTGTTGAATGGACAAAAACATCAGAATCAACCATAAGAAGAGACCTTTCTGTATTAGAAGGTAAAAAAGCACTCAAAAGAGTTCATGGAGGAGCTACTTTACTCAAAAGAAGCTATAATGAACTAAGTTATGAAGAAAAGCTAGTACAAAATAGTAATGAAAAGTCCAAAATAGCTAAATATGCAACAACGTTAATAGAAGAAGGAGATTGTATTTATTTAGATGGAGGTACTACTACATTTGAAATAATCAATTTCATTAACAAAAAAGATATTATTGTAGTTACTAATGGACTTAAGCATGTAGATGAACTTGTACGAAAAAATATAGATGCATATATACTTGGTGGAAAAATTAAGGGGAAAACAAAGGTAGTTGCAGGCTCAGATGCCCTAATGAATTTAAAAAGATTTAGATTTGATAAAGCCTTTCTTGGTATTAATGGTATCCATTTAGAATATGGATTTACAACACCGGACTCTGAAGAAGCTATTTTAAAAGAAAGTGCAATCCAGCTTTCAAAGGAAACATATATTTTAGCAGATGAGAGCAAATTTGGAGAGATTACTTTTGTTAAGGTTGCAGATTTAGATGCAGCTAAAATTATTACAAATAATAAAGCTGAAGATTACGAAAAATATGAAATAAAAACAGAGATAAAGGTTGTGATTTAAATATGATATATACGGTAACATTTAATCCATCCATTGATTATTTTCTTCAAGTGGATGACTTTGAACAAGGTAAGGTTAATAGAGCAAAAGCTAATTATAAATATCCAGGTGGTAAGGGAATCAATGTATCAAGGGTTCTTAACAGATTAGGAATAGAGAGTATGGCCTTAGGGTTTGTAGGAGGATTTACAGGAGAGTTTATTGAAAAATATTTAAGGGACGAAGGTATTGATACAGATTTTATTAATGTAAAAGAAGATACAAGGATAAACGTTAAGATTAAATCAAATGAAGAAACAGAAGTAAATGGGGAAGGTCCCAGAATAGATAAAAAAGAGTTGAAAGGACTATTTGATAAGATATCTAATTTAACTTCAAAAGACTTTTTAGTTCTTGCAGGAAATGTACAAAGTTCACTACCACGAAATATTTATTCTGAAATTCAGGAAAACTGTAGTAAAAGTGGTATAAAAATTGTTATAGACACAACAGGAGAGGCTTTAACATCAACTCTAAAAAATGAACCATTCTTGATTAAACCTAATATTTATGAGCTAGAGGAAATTTTTGGAGTTAAAATAAAAAATAAGGAAGATGTAGTAAGTTACGGAAGAAAGCTTATAGATTTAGGAGCAGAAAATGTAATTATATCTATGGGAGGAGAAGGGGCAATCCTAATATGTAAATCAGGAGTTTACTATGCAGAAGCACCAAAAGGAGTAGTTAAAAATTCTGTGGGAGCGGGAGACTCTCTTATAAGTGGATTCCTTGGAGAATATTCGAGAAGTTTAGATGTATTAGAGGCATTTAAATGGGGAGTTGCAGCTGGAAGCTCTACGGCTTTCTCTTTGGATTTATGTACAAAAGAAAATGTTGAAAAGCTATTAAATCAGGTAGTTATTACAAATTTAAATAAAATTATGGGGGGATTAATATGAATATAACAGATTTAATCAAGAAAGATACTATAATTTTAAATTTAAAATCATCAAATAAAGAGGAAGTTCTTAATGAACTTGCAGATAAGCTTCATAAGTCTGGAAAGTTGAATGATAAAGAAAAGTATATAAAAGCTATATTAAAAAGAGAAGAACAAAGTACAACTGGGATTGGGGAAGGAATAGCAATACCCCATGCAAAAACTGAGGCAGTTAAAATACCTGCTATAGCTTTTGGAAGGTCAATAAAAGGAATAGACTATGATTCTCTAGATGGAGAGCCGGCACATCTAGTGTTTATGATAGCTGCAAGTGAAGGTGCTCATAATGAGCATTTGGAAACCTTATCAAAGCTTTCAACACTACTTATGGATTCAGATTTTAGGGAGAAAATTTCAAAAGCTAGGACTGAAGATGAAATATTAAATCTTATAGACGAAAAGGAAAAGGAAGTTTCAGGAGAAGAAAAGCAAGAAGCTATTGAAATAAAAGGAAAAGTACTTGCTGTAACTGCTTGTCCAACAGGCATTGCCCATACTTATATGGCAGCGGAAGCTCTTAAAAATAAAGGAAAGGAAATGAATATAGATATTAAGGTTGAAACTAATGGTTCAACTGGAGTTAAAAATAGACTTACAGATGAAGAGATTAAAGAGGCTACTGCAATTATAGTTGCTGCTGATAAGGAAGTTGAAATGAATCGTTTTGATGGAAAAGTTGTTATTCAAGTTCCAGTTGCTGAAGCTATGAAAAAGCCATCAGAACTTATAAATAAGGCTTTAAATAAAGAAGGAAAAGTATTTAAAGCTAATGGAAAAGAAGAAGCAAGAATTGAAGAAAAAGGTGGAAGAAGAGTTTATAAGTATTTAATGAATGGAGTTTCTAACATGCTTCCCTTTGTTGTTGGTGGAGGGATACTAATTGCTCTTGCTTTCCTATTAGATTTTAACAATGCTGGTGCGCCTAATTATGGATCAGGTGCACCAATAGCTAAGTTCTTTATGGATCTTGGAGGAGTGGCTTTTGGATTTATGCTCCCAGTACTTGCTGGATTTATAGCTTCAGCTATTGCTGATAGACCAGGACTTGCACCAGGGTTTGTAGGAGGGGCTTTAGCATCAGCAGGTGGGTCAGGTTTCTTAGGGGCTTTAGTTGCTGGATTTATTGCAGGATATATAGTACTTGGACTTAAAAAGTTATTTAGTGGTTTACCACAATCTTTAGAAGGAATTAAACCTGTACTATTGTTTCCTCTATTTGGAGTATTACTTGTAGGGATAGTTATGAAGTTTGGTATCAATCCACCAGTAGCAGCTATAAATAATGCAATGAATGCTTGGTTATCAAGTTTAAGTGGTTCTAATAAAGTATTTTTAGGATTGATTCTTGGTGGAATGATGGCTATTGATATGGGTGGTCCTATAAATAAAGCAGCTTATGTATTTGGGGTTGCTTCAATCGCAGAAGGAAATGGACATATAATGGCTGCAGTAATGGCTGGCGGAATGGTACCACCACTTGGAATTGCTTTAGCAACTACTTTCTTTAAAAGTAAGTTTACAAAGTCAGAGCAAGAGGCTGGTAAAGCCAACTATGTAATGGGATTGTCATTTATAACAGAAGGAGCTATACCATTTGCAGCTGCAGATCCTAAAGCAGTATTACCTTCAGCAATTGCAGGTTCAGCAATTGCAGGAGCTTTATCAATGATATTTGGGGCATCATCACCAGCACCTCATGGAGGAATTTTCGTATTTCCATTAGTTAACAACTGGCTAATGTACTTAGTTTCAATTTTTGCTGGAGCGGTTGTAACGGCATTATTATTAAATGTGCTTAAAAAAACAGTAGATAGAAAATAATAATATAAGACTCTTGGTGTAAAGAGTTAATTGGAGGAATTTATATGGAAAAGATATTATTGGTAAAAAATGAAGGTGGAGTTCACGCAAGACCTGCAGGGTTAATGGTTAAAATTGCCAATAAGTTTAGTTCACATGTTGAAATTCAGTATAAAGATAAAAAAGCTAATGCTAAGTCATTATTATCAGTTATGGGCTTAGGACTTATTAAGGGAAGTGAAGTTACTATAATAGCAAATGGAGGAGACGAAGCAGAAGTAATAGAAGAATTTACAAAGTTATTTGAGAGTAACTTTGGGGAAAACTAATTAGAAATCCTCGATCTTAAGATCGAGGATTTCTGCATAAAAAAATAAGGAGGGACTTAATATGATAAAAGGAACAAATGCTTCACCAGGAATTGCATTAGGAAAAGCATTGATATTAGAACATAAGGAGTTAAAGATAGAGAGTAAAAACATAAGTAATATATTGCAAGAAGAACAAAAGTTTAAAGATGCCATAGAAAGATCAAGAAAAGAGCTTACAGAGATTAAGAATATAGCATTAAAAGAGCTAGGAGAAGAAAAGGCAAAAATATTTGAGGCTCATTTAATGGTACTTGAAGATCCAGAGCTAGTGGATAGAACTTTAGAAAAAATAAAAAATGAAAAAGTAAATTCTGAGTATGCTTTATATGAAATTAGAAACTCTTTTATTGATATATTTCAGTCTATAGACGATGAGTATATGAGAGAAAGAGCAGGGGATATAAAGGACGTAACAGATAGAATTATAAGAAATATACTAGGTGAAGAGAGCATTGACTTATCTAACCTACAGAATGAAGTTGTATTAGTATGTCATGATTTAACACCCTCAGACACGGCTACTATGGCAAAGGATAAGGTTCTAGCTTTCTTAAGTAACATTGGAGGAAGAACATCTCATAGTGCGATAATGGCTAGAAGCTTAGAGATACCAGCCGTTGTAGGATTAAAAGATATAACTTCTAAAATTAAAAATGGTGATTTTGTAATTTTAGATGGTGAAAGTGGAGAAGTTATTATAAATCCAGAGGAAGAAACTAAAAATAAATATATTAAATTAAAAGAAGAAGCTGAGAAAAAACGAAATGAATTAAAGCTATTAGTAGGAACAGAATCAAAAACTATAGATGGTCATATTGTAGAGCTATCAGGAAATATAGGGACACCAAATGATATTAACGGCCTCTTAAGAAATGATGCAGAAGGTGTAGGACTTTATAGAACTGAATTCCTATATATGAATAGAGGCACCCTTCCAAGTGAAGAAGAGCAATTTGAAGCTTATAAAAAGGTTCTTGAAGCTATGGCACCAAAGCCAATAGTAATTAGAACTCTAGATATAGGTGGAGACAAAGAACTTCCATATCTACAAATGGATAAAGAAATGAATCCATTCTTAGGTTATAGAGCAATAAGACTTTGTTTAGATAGAGTGGACATATTTAAAACTCAGCTAAGGGCCATGTTAAGAGCTAGCATGTATGGAAATTTAAAAATAATGTTCCCTATGATATCTAGCTTAGAAGAACTTTTAGCTGCAAAAGAGATACTAGAAGAAGTTAAAAAGGAACTAAATTCAGAAGGTGTTACTTATTCAAAGAAAATACAAGTAGGAATGATGATAGAAGTTCCATCAGCAGCTATGATTTCAGATATACTTGCAAAACATGTGGACTTCTTTAGTATAGGTACTAACGATTTAATACAATATACCTGTGCTGTAGATAGAATGAATGAGAAAATACACCACTTATATAATCAATTTAATCCAGCAGTTCTAAGGATGATTAAGCTAGTAATTGATAATGCTCATAAGGAAGGAAAGTGGGTAGGAATGTGTGGAGAGTCAGCAGGAGATAAGAGAATGATACCAATACTACTTGGAATGGGACTTGATGAGTTTAGTATGAGCCCAATATCTATACTTCCAGCAAGAAAGCTTATAAATTCATTGAGACTTGAAGATATGAGAAGACTAGCAGATAAAGTTTTAAAGCTAGAAAGTGTTAAGGAAATAGAAGATTTATTAGAAGACTAGCTACTTACTGATTAGAAAAGACTTAAGTTCTTAATAAATAGATGTTTAAGCATGCAAAAGAATAAACTAAGTGTATTATCGGAATATATTTTAAAATAAAAATGAGATTATACAGAAGTGTGATGAGCAGTCTATTTTAGCATAATTGACTATTCCATCACACTAATTTATTTTTTGAAATTGAGTAAGAGTGATAGGTATAGTATAATTTAAACTAGTATTATTATTTTCCAAAAATTCTAGGGGGATACTCCGATGTACTACAATCTCTTAATAAACTTATTTATCATTAGATTTTCATTGTTTTTAGGAGGACAAATTGTTAAAAACAATCCTATAGATGGGGATATATCACTGCGAAGCAAGATGTATGTGGGTCTGGCTGCTGGCATTACGGGTACAATTTTAATGATATACTCTATTCCACTAGAAAATAATATGATAATAGATTTAAGACACTTAGCTATTATTATAGCTGCAATATATTGTGGAACAGTAGCCATAATTATTTGTGCTATTGAATGTTCTGTGATAGGCTTATTTAATATATCGAGACTTAAAAAGCACATAATATATGGTTAGAGACATCATCAAAGAGTGTAAGAGATAAATGTGGAAACATAAAGGAGATTGTAAGTGTTTCAAGAGATATTACTTCGCGTAAAAGAATCGAAGAAGAATTAAGAATTGTTAATAAAAGATTATTAGCTATATTTAAAAATGTAGGAGTTGGAGTTGTATTAAAGGATGTAGATGGAAGGAATGTTTAAAGATTATTGCAAATACATTAAAAGAAACAGTAAAGCTACCAAATGATCTTATTACTAGATATGGTGGTGAAGAATTTGCTATTGTTCTCCCTAATACAGATAGATTTGGAGCAATTAGTATAGCGGAAAAGTTACGAATGAATATAGAAGCTTTAAGAATTCCTAATATCAATGCAAAGCCTATTAGTCATGTAACTATAAGTATAGGAGTTGCATCCATAACACCTTCTATTTTGAATACATATAAAGATTTTGTAGAAGAAACTGACAAAGCTCTTTATGTGGCAAAGAGAAAAGGAAGAAATAGAGTTGAATATAGTAATATAATATTAGAGTGATAAGAGCAGAATATATATAATATAAAAAATATTTAAGGAACTAATGAGGGTAATATACTATGAAAAGAATAAGTTTTAGAGAGTTAGGATTGAGTGAGGAAATATTAAAAGCTTTAGAAAAATTAGGTTATGAAAATCCATCAGAGGTACAAGAAAAAGCTATTCCATTTGTTTTTGAAGGTAAAGATATTGTAGTAAAATCAAAAACAGGTAGTGGGAAAACAGCAGCCTTTGGAATTCCTATATGTGAAAAAGCAGAGATAGAGGAAAGAAAACCTATAGCGTTAGTTTTAACACCAACGAGAGAATTAGCGCTTCAAGTTAAAGAAGATATCTCTAATATAGGAAGATTTAAAAAAATAAGAAGTATTGCGGTTTTTGGGAAGCAACCTATGGAAGAGCAAAAGATAGAACTCAAACAGAGAGTACATGTAGTAGTTGGTACACCAGGAAGAACTATGGATCATATAGAGCGAGAAAATGTAGATTTTTCAAAATTGAAATATTTAGTTATTGATGAAGCAGATAAAATGCTAAATATGGGTTTCATAGATCAAGTTAAAGATATTATAAAAAAATTGCCAAGAGATAGAATTACTATGCTATTTTCAGCAACAATGAGTGAAGAAATTGAAAACATATGTAATAAATATATGATGAGTCCTATAAATATAGAGATTAAGTCAGAAGAACTTGCTATTGAAAAAATACAACAAGTTTATTATGAAATTGAGGAGGAGAAAAAGTTTTCCTTACTTAATAAAGTAATTTATATAGAGAGACCAGATAGCTGTATTATATTTTGTGCTACAAAAGAAGAAGTAGATAATGTATTTAGAAAAATGAAAGAAAAAGGATATTCTGCTTTAGCTATACATGGAGGCATGGAACAAAAGGATAGGTTAGATACTATGGCACAATTTAAAAGAGGAGCAACTCAATTTTTAATTGCTACTGATGTTGCGGCTAGGGGAATTCATATAGAAGATATAACTCATGTTATAAATTACGATATATCAAAAGAAATGGAAAGCTATGTTCATAGAATAGGTAGAACAGGACGTGCTGGGAATAAAGGAAAGGCTATTACTTTTGTGAGTCCAAGAGAGTTATATTCTTTAGGTAGAATTGAAGAATATATAGGATATAAAATACCTAAAGAAGAACTTCCTACAGAAGAAGAAGTAGAACAGGGAAAGAAAATTTTCAAGGAAAAAATAAAGATAAAACCTAAGGTTAAAAAAGATAAGAGTAATGAATTAAATAAAGAGATAATGAAATTGCATTTAAACGCAGGAAAAAAGAAAAAAATTAGACCGGGAGATGTTGTTGGTGCAATTATAAGTATTGAAGGAATTACAGCAGATGATATTGGAATCATAAATGTACAAGATAATTTTACTTATGTTGATATATTAGATAAAAAAGGTAAGTTTGTGCTTGAACAGCTTCAAAATGTAACGATAAAAGGGAAGAAAGTTAGAGTTCAGAGAGCAGAAAAATAAGTTCTTGATTTAAAGGGCAAATTTATATAAAGTTAGTTATAATTCTATTAATTTGATGGCTACTGAAAAAGCGAAGCTTTTTCAGTAGCCTCTTATTTGCTTAGTGTTTTTTTATTATTTAATATTATTTATTTTACATCTATAGAGTGACTATCTAAATATTTTAGATCTTCATCGCTGAGCTTTGCTTTTGATTTTATAATATCTACTGCAGCTTTAGGAAGGTAGGATTCTTCAGTAATCTCGTAGGGAAGTTTTAAATAATAAGCAACGAACATTCTTACAGAGGATGTACCTATTTCTGTGCCAGAATTTTTCAAACTCCCATAAATTGTTTCTAGGTCTTTTACCTTGAGAATGGATAAATTTGAAGATTTAATAGCAAAAGCTCGCCCAAGTATCTCTACAGGAATATTAAAAGAGACACTAATATCCTTAAATGTATAGGAACCTCTAATGTCAGCAGGATTATATTTACCAACAGCTTTTCCGGAAGTTATAGTGGCAGGAACTTTTGTGGATTCTGTTTTCCATAATCCAAGACCCTTGCTTACTCCTATTCCACCAAATAATATAACAATAATTACTAAGGGTAAAGCATGAGATTTTATCTTCATAACTTATTTACCTCCATTTGTAGATAAATTTACTGTATCACCTATAGGGCAAGCATACTCAGAAGTACATTGCATACATGAAATACATTGATGGTTACGTATAACTTGATATTCTGATACTTTAATATTCATTGGACAAACATTGTCACAAGTTTTGCAGGATATACATGTATTCTTGTTTTTTCTAATTTTAAAGATTCTAAATAGGTTAGTTATTCCAAGCACAGCACCATAAGGACAAGCATATTTACACCAAGGTCTTTCGATGAACATTGAAGAAATTATTATTATTAGTAGAATAACTATACTAGCTATTGAAACTTCACTTGTCCAGAAATTAAATAGAGCAAAGTATGGATCCACATCCGAGAAAACTATTTTAGCTGATATTGCAGTCATATAAAGCACAGTAGCTAAAAGTATATATCTTATAAATCTTAAATATTTATCGTATTTATATGGTATAAAGTTGTTATATTTTTTATTGAAAAGTTTTTTTCCTATTTTCCCTATCCATTCTTGGAAAGTTCCAAAGGGACATATCCATCCGCAAAATAAAGGACCAAAGCCCATGGCAAGAATAAATCCGATTATCATTAGAATGAATGAGGATTCATGAATTTTTTTTATAAAAGTTCCATCACTAAAGTATTGATAAATAGTTACAACGCCACCTAATGGACATATGGCATGAAGTGAAGCGCTGGAGAGTAAATATATACCGCTTCCATTTTCAATAAGGGTATGATTGATTGCAATAAAAGCAATAAGTATGAAGAAAAATATCTGAACCCAATTTCTAAATTTAAATTTCTTGTTTTTCATTAATATAATCTCCTTTTTAAAAATTATTATAGTCTTATTATAATGATAAGACTTGTTTAATCTATGATATATTTGTGATGAAATTGTAAAAAAAGAAAGGGTTAGAAGTGGGAGAAAACTTATATTTAATAAAACTCTTTAACTAAAATTATATAGTGGAAAGGGCTGAAGAATACATATCCTTGTGTGTCACTATATTTATTTTGGTGATATAAAGAGAAAATAGAAGCAATAAGTATTTTATTAAAAAATATAAGCTTTATTGGAGTTTTATTCAAAAGTAGTTATGATAAGATATTCCTTGTCGCTTCGAGAGAGCGAAGAAAAAACAATTTCAACTAAAAAAAAGTCGTTGACAAAACAACTTAAAGTTGATACAATAACTAAGCTGTCGAAAGGCAGTAAAGAAAACTTGGTCTTTGAAAATTAAACAGAAATTAAGGTAAATAAAATGCCAGTCAAAAACTTTAAGTAATGAGTAACAGATTAAACTTTTAAATTGAGAGTTTGATCCTGGCTCAGGACGAACGCTGGCGGCGTGCCTA
>JAVBVX010000080.1:0-100840 GCA_036677665.1 Clostridium sp.
ATTATGAAAACTATGAATATAACTAATAGTATAGTAAATATAAATAACGTGAGTTTTAAAAACAATCTTTTTAATGTGTGTATTGACGATGGCATAATATTAGAATCACATAGAGATTAAGTATAGGTGAATTCAAAGCACGACACAACTAAATAAGTTTTAAAGGCAAAATATGAGCTGTAAAAGGCTCTTTTATTTTGCCTATTTTTATGTAAAGAAGGTGCACTATGAATCAATTTAATATTGGATTACTATGTTCTGTTATTGGAGCAACTTTAGGGATATGGTCCTACTCAAGAACTAGTAGAAAAGAAACAAAAGAGGAAAGTAGAGATTTCACTAGAGTTGAAGCTAAACTTGATTATGTTAGCAAAGGTGTAGATGATATTAGACTAGATATGAAAGATCATAGTAGACAAATAAAAGATATTTCAGAAAGGCTTACTAGGGTAGAGGAAAGCACAAAATCAGCACACCATAGAATAGATGGAATTTTAAAGGAGGAATAAAGCATGGATAACTTAATAAAATTTGTACCAGAGCAGTTACTTATAGTTGTAGCTGCTCTTTATATTGTTGGATTAATGCTAAAGAATACTAAACAAATAAAAGATTGGTGCATCCCTTGGATATTATTAGTTTGTGGAATTATAGGCTCTATAGCAATTATAGGGCTTAGCACAGAGGCAATTATCTACGGAATTCTAGTTACAGGGGTTACTGTATTTGGGAACCAGTTATTTAAACAAACTATTGATAAGAGGGAGGAATAATCATGTCAAATATGGGTGTGAATGATGGTCATACTGTAAGTGGACCAGGTAGTGGAGCAATAGGTATAATAGCAGAAAGTAAAGTTACAAGGGAAGTAGGCAATATAGTTAGACAACTTCTTAAAGAGAGAGGATGTAATCCTATAAACTGTACTATAGACTATGCTAGTTCTTCCAATAATGCATTAGATCTTATAGTGAAGCAAGCTGATAGGCAAGACTTGGATTGGTTTATAAGCATACATTTTAATGCAGGAGGAGGCAGAGGTTGTGAGGTTTATACTTATGAAGGTAGACAATATCAAGATGCTTTAGATGTGTGTAAAAATATCTCGGATTTAGGTTTTGTAAATAGAGGAGTTAAATCTGGAACTGGTTTATATGTAGTTAGAAAGACTAAGGCAAAATCTATGCTTATAGAAGTCTGTTTTGTAGATACTGCTGATGCAGAACAATACTTAAAGGTTGGAGCAAAAGCTATAGCAAAAGCCATAGTAGATGGCATATGTGGTCCAGTACCTGTTAAACCTAAATTTCCATTACCGCTTAAAATGAAAGAGGATGCAGTTGCTTTCAAAATTGAAAATAACAATCCTAGTATTGTTAAAGAGTTTTTAAAAGATCAACTAATAACTGCTATAGATGAGTCAAATGAATTTTATAAATTAATTATTAATGGTGTAGATTCTTGGATAGAAAAAAAGAATACTACTAACAGATAATATTTTACCTCAAGCTTAGGCTTGGGGTCTTTTTTATTTTTTGGACATTATAATTAATATTTTCATATGGAATCAATCAAAAGATAAAAATCAATAAAATTATAGCCGCTACATGAGGGAGAGGTTGAAGTTTACCTCTCGTGAATGGGGTGGAATTTATTCTAGTATTAAGAAAAAATTTCAAATAAAAGGAAAAATAAAATCAACCTAGAATATAATATTAATAGGGGTGGTTTTATGAACGTGAAGAATAGACTAAAAGAAATAAGGATGAAAGAATACATGATGAGTTCTGTTGAATTTTCAAAATTATTAGAAGTTCCAATTAGTACTTATTCGCAATGGGAAAATGGAAGCAGTAATCCACCTATTGCCAAGTGCTTTGAAATAGCAGATAAATTAAATAAAAGATTAGAAGAAATATGGTATTCAGAGTAATGCCATATTTTTTTATTTAAATATTTTTATATTACAGAAAATATTTCTAAAAAATAGGAAACTTTTTCATAATTACGTCATACTTATATATTAAAGAAAAAGAAAAACACATCTAAATTTCAATTCTTAAACTAATGATTCGGTGCTCTGCCGAAAGTTATTATGAATAAAAAATATTAAATAATAAGGGGGACTTTATATGCCAGTAATAATTATAGGAATAATAGAAGATGTAAACTCTTACGAGGGAAAGAACGGATTTGGAGCTAACATTACTATGAGTGCATTAATCAATAAGAGAAGAAAAACTATATCTTTCAATACTAAGGATAAAGCACTTGCAGAAAAGTTTGAAGCAAATCTTCAAGAACAAGTTACTGTTCGTATAGAATTAGCTCAAAATAATTTTGGATTAAGACTCGGAGAAATATTAGAGTTTGTTCCGGGTAGTCAACTAGACTAGTAGGAGAGCAATAAGCTCTCCTGTAACAATTATATGGAGAGGATTAGATTGGGAGAAATAGCAAAGAAATATAATTTTATAGATTTAGAGCAGATAAAATTAAAACTTAAAAATTTGTATCCAATTAATAAAAAAAGTATAAAAAGATATGAATTTGTAGATATGACTCCTTTAGAGAAAAAAATTAATTATTCAGTAGGTGCGGTAACCTCATTAGCAGTATTATTAGGGTTTACTGGTTCAGTTATGCTCTGTAATGGTGTAGTTTTAGTAGGTGGAGCTATAGCATATAAGAATTTGACTAATAAGAATCTATCCTTTAATAGGTTAATCAAAGATACTTTATATAGACTTATAAAGCTAAATGAATTTTATATACAAATTGGCGAGGATATAATTTATACACCTAAAATTTATTATGATTTTGATGAAAGATATTTAGATATAGCAATAAAACTAGACGGAAGTCTTTTGAGAGGTAAATATTTGGATTTAGAGAATACACTACAAGACTTATTTTTAATGGAGTGTGTATCTAAAGAGCAAGGAGATGGATATATACTTTATAAATTAGATAGGACATCTACAGAGAGGTTTTATATTAATAAAATTAAAAGCATAGACAACGATTTAGTACCTATTAATAACAAAATATATTGGAACTTTAGAAAGTGTCCGCATGCCTTAATTTGCGGTGTTACAGGTAAAGGGAAAACTTATTTGTTGGCATATTTTATAAAAGTATTTTCTCTTATTAAGGCAGATATAAAGATATTAGATCCTAAAATATCAGACTTATCATATTTAGAAAGAATCTTCGAAAAGAATGTGGCCAGCTCTCCAGGAGAAATAGCAAGAGTATTAAGAGAAGTCGCCGAAAAAATGAACGAAAGGTATAAACAATTTAAAGAATTATCGAATTATGGTTTTGGTAAGGACTATAAGGATTATGGATATAAGCCTATAGTTGTAATTTTTGATGAGGTGGCAGCATTTGTTACTGCTATAGATAAGAAAACTGCTGGCGAAATAAATAACAGAATGAGCGAAATTATATTAAAAGGCCGTCAGGCTGGTGTATTTATGATTTTGACTACTCAAAGGCCGGATGCTGATGTTATAAAAACGTCTATTCGTGACCAGTTAGGGTTGAGGGTAGCACTAGGAGAAATGTCTAAAACAGGTTATTCTATGGTATTTGGTTCGGAGTTTAACAACTTGGAGCTTAATAGTTATACTCCTGGTGATGGATATATTATGATGGATGGAACTCATAATAAGCCAATTCGCTTTCAAAGTCCTTATTTTGACCAAGATTACAATTTTGTGAAAGATATTTCAAATATAGTGCGCCGAGGCTGAAAATTTTTGGTTTATCAAAAATAGTGGAACGATTTCAGCCGAAGGCGCATATATACCTCGATACTTATAGAAACAAGTGTAAGAATGGCTTAAAATAAGGAGTTGTGAAGGCATGGATTTTGAAAATGAAGTTTTAGAGGAAATGCAAAGAAGAAAATTTAATTATAACCGACAATATGCAAGATGGTATTTAGGAATGAGTGAAGAGTATAAAAATGCTTTAGTATCTTATTCTAAAAAGCTTAAGAGTAGAGCTAATAGGATTGGTAGCTGCTTAAACTTATGGCAATGGGATATATACTACAAAAACAAAGTAATGGATTTACAAAAGGTAAATAGATGCAGAAACAATAGATTTTGTCCTAATTGTAGAAAATGGGATTTAGCTGGAGCAGTACACAATTTAAGAAAGCCACTAAATGAGTTATTAATGCAAGGTTATTATCCGTATCTAGTTACTCTTACAGTTCCGAATGTAACAGGTGAGGACCTAAAGAGAACAATAGAGAAAATGAATAAAGCATTTAAAAAGCTATTTGGAGCTTATAGTTATTCTTTAACTGGAAATACAAAAGGATTTGAAGATAGATTAATGGAATTTGAAGGAGCTTTAAAGTCGTTAGAAATAACTTATAATGCTAAAGAAAATACTTATCACCCACATTTTCACTGTATGTTTTTTAGCCAAGAATATGATGAAAGCTTATTCAACAAAGATATAGTAGGGGAATGGAGTAATAAGAGACAGTCTTATAATTTTTATTCAAGTATAGATATTCAGATAATGAAATTATGGACCATGTATTATAAAGAAATTAGAGTAAGTGAAGACAATTATAATAATACTCAATTGCAAGATTGTTATATCTGTGATATTAGAGAAATGGACTCAGCTGGAATTGTAGAGGTTTTAAAGTATGCTTTTAAGGATACAGATATAGTTGACTATAGTGTGTTTAAAACTCTTGTAATGGCACTAGATAAGAAGAGAATAAGACAAGGTTATGGATTGTTATATAGATTAAAACTAGAAGATGATGTAGATGGAGAGGTTTTATCCCTAGAAGATTACCTGGAGGAAGAAGAAGATCCTGAGAAATTATTAACTTATGAAATAAAAGAATTGATTACTGACTATAAAGATTTTAGAAAAATATCTAGAAGAAAAGCTGATACAGAATTAGATTTAATTAATGATTTGTAGGGGGATATTATGTTTTATGTAATAGATTTATCTAAGCCAAGAAAAGCTATTCAAAATAAATATGATGATATTATGTTTGAGTTGAAACTTAATCCACCAAAAGTAAATAAAAAGATGTTAATTATAGGTGGTATTGTAGTTATATCTTTAGTAGTCACAAGTGGTACTGTGTATGCAGCAGTTAATCCAAATTCAATAGAATATCAATATGTTTTTAATCATTATATTAATAACCTTCATTATCCTAAAGATATGGTAGTGAAAGTATTAAATAAATGGAGCGAATATGAAATCAAAGATTTATATGTAAGATTAACAGGGTACAATGATGGTGTAAATACTATAAATGCTGTTGTAAATTTAGGCAAGGGTACAGTAAGTGTTTGTGGTAAGGCATTAAATGTTGTTTGTAAAGGAATTGATTACTTAATCTTAAAGTAAGGGGGATATATATGGAGGATTTAAGAGAAATATTTACAAGACACCTTACGGAAGATATAGATCCAAAGATAGCAAGTGCTATATTTGGCATAGATGGTGAAAGTAAGTGGAGTGAAATTACACTAGATATGATTATGAAAATATTTGATAGAGCAATAAATGAATGTAAGGGAGCCAATTAAGGCTCCTTTATGTCGGAAGGATATAAAATTCCTACTTGCTTCCGACCATGTACAAGTTATAAAATAATTCAGTAGGACAAGCCATGATATAAAAAAATCTTGTTAAGCTGACATTTGATGTCATTACAAACTTAACAAGATACATAAAGATATATAATATTATATAAAAATACGTTAGCCTTACATGGGGCACACGTTGAGAGCGTAACTTTACTTACAAGGAAGATGTGACGCAGTAAGTAATTAGTACTATACCCATACAAGGCTTGTAAAAAATAAAAGCAAATCCATCTACTCGACTTAAATCCTCGATATGCGTTCATGAGAACATATCGAGGGTGTTTTTTTGGACAGAAAATGAGGCTAAAATTATATAGGGTTGAGTAGAGAGAAAAGATGTAATTATTCAACTATTATTTTTAGCTGTTATTTGGTAATTTTTTAGTTTGAATATCCCTTATGCAAATACCGCACCGCCGATAATCAGCACTGCACCTATAATTTGAATTGGCTGCAGTATTTCTTTTAAAAATAGGACGGAAAAAACAACAGCCGAAAGAGGTTCTAAATAACCACAAATTGCTACAGTCTGCACTGGTAGACGCCCGATGGAGGAAAAATATAAATAGCAACTTATACCGGTGTTGATTAGACCGATCCACAGAATGGGTAACCAATCCACAGCGGCAATCTCCATATAGAGACCTTGTTTGAATCCGACAAAAATTGCTACTGTCACAAAAGCGAAAAATAGTTGAAGGGTGGAGTTTTCTATTCCTGTGACTTGCTTTGACTTCTTGTTGAAAATTACCATGGCGGCATAAGAGACAGCCGACAGTCCTGCACAGAAAATTCCCCAAAAGTTGGCACCTTTCGTTGCCGCCTGCCCGCTGATAAGAAACACGCCAATAAGAGTAGTAATCAGAGCGGTCAGTTTTTGCCGGGTCACTCGTTCCTTGAACAGCAAGGGCGAAAGTGCCACGACAATCGCAGGGCCACAGTAATTGATCAGCATTCCCAAACTAACGCCGATTTGAGCAAAGGCCTCGAAAAGAAGAAGCCAGTCAGCACCCATTGTGATACCAGATAGCGCAATATAACAGAAATCCTTTTTATGCTGTAGTGCGGTTAGCTTGTGTCCCGTGAAAAAGAAAATAGCGATAAGTAGAAGACTACCCAACAGAGAGCGCAGAAGAACAATTTCATAGCTGGTTAACCCAATATAGCTTGCCACAACTCCATTGGAGCCGAAAAGTAGCAGGGCAAGGATGTACTTGAAATATGTCTGCTTCATAGTCAACACCTTCCAACAAACATCGTCCCGGCGCTGCATCCATAACATTCTTCTGCGAGAACGTCTTTGTCGAAAACAATTTGTATCACATTTTCTGTATCCAGCAGAGCACTGAATACGGTGGCCGCACCGATTTTAGTTCCGAACATTTGTTCCATTAGTTCAGCAGGAGCAAAAGAAACACGGGAGATATCCATCGTGATAGCTTCATCCGTGTCGACACGCTCAAAGATTATATGTAATTCCTGCAATGCTTGGTAAGTTTTCTCTTGAAGTGGAGTGCTGAACTGATCTGGTGCTGTTATATAAGTATTACTAATAAAAAACATGGCTAACATCATTCCTTTCATTCTTGAAAAATTCATAAAAAGAATATATCATAAGACGTAGGATAACAAAAGCGAATGTTTATCATACATAGTATAACAAAACAAGATATAATGAGGGTACGAAAAATGGATATGAATATTCTTAAATATATGGCATTTATTAAAACAGTGGAATATGGGAGCTTTACAAAGGCGGCTGAAATGTTGCATTATTCGCAATCTGGAATTAGTCGGATGATTAACGATTTAGAAAAAGAGTGGAAAGTATCACTTTTAAAAAGAAGTCGAGCTGGGGTGCAGCTCACCTCTGATGGTAAGAAACTTCTGCCACATGCCCAACGGGTCTGCGAAGAATATCAGAAGTTGCAAATGCAGGTGGATGAGTTGAACGGACTTCAATCAGGACTAATTCGTATTGGTACTTTTTCCAGCGTGGCTACACATTGGCTTCCAAATATCATCAAAGAATTTCAAAAGGATTATCCGAACATCGACTATGAATTGCTCCTGGGTGACTATACAGAAATCGAGGAATGGATTTTGGAGGGGCGTGTGGATTGTGGTTTTCTAAGGTTGCCCACACATCCCGATCTAGAAACTATTTTCTTAGAGCAAGACAAATTGCTTGTCATCCTGCCCGAAAATCATCCATTGGCAAAATGTGAATGTTTTCCTGTCACTGCTTTGTGTAATGATCCTTTTATGCTTCTTGAAAAAGGAGCAAAAGCCGAGGTGTCAGAGATATTTGAGCGGTGTGGCTTAACACCAAAGATTCATTTTACAACATGGGACGATTACGCAATCATGTCCATGGTAGAAAGTGGTCTTGGTATAAGTATTCTGCCACAGTTAATTCTAAAACGTGTTCCTTACCATATCGTAGAAAAAGAGATGGATGTGCCAGCATACAGGAATATTGGTCTTGCTTTACGAGATAAAAATACAGCATCTTTGGCGGTAAAGAAATTTATAGATTATTTAAAATATAGGTAGAAGCAAAGTATTTTTATAATGTGCATATAGTGGATATGTTCCTACTGTTGAATTATATATTGAGATAAAGGCACTCTGTGAATCCCAATTTTGGAATTCGCAGAGTGCCTTTGTTATAAGTATTATTGTTAACAGTACTATTTTTCGTGTAAATACTTATGGTATTCTGTGGGGACAATCTTTATTTGTATATTATCGTGAATTGCACATGTTCCTGCTTCTTTTGCAGTTTCATAATACCAAGATTTAAAATTTAGCATATCAAGCATTTCCTGCATTTCTTTTATCTGCTCTACGACATTGTCTCTTTGTGATTTCATGATAGAAAGACGTTCTTTGATAGTTGAATCGCCTTCCATGCAACAATCCATGAAATGTTTAATAGCTTTTATTGGCATACCAGTTTTTTTAAGACATTCAATAGTTTTTAATCCAGATATATCCTCATCTTTAAACATTCGAATTCCACCGCTGGAGCGTTCCACAAATGGAAGCAAACCTTCTTTGTCATAGTATCTTAATGTTGAAGCAGCAATATTGAGCTTTTTTGCAACTTCACCGACGGTATAGATCATAATTTCTCCTCCAAATTTGGCTTTAAAAAAATTTATAAAAATTCTTGACTTAAAGTTAACTTTAAGTTGTAAAATTAAGTTCAATAAGTCAATAACAGTTTAACATGATCAATCAAAAACTTCAATTGAGGGACTTAAAAGATTAAGATTACTAAGAAAATTTTAACTATAGAAAATGAAAGTTAGGAGGAGCAAAAATGTTAGGAAATTTTAGCTATTCAAACCCAACAAAGTTATATTTTGGAGAGGACTCAGTAAAGTTCTTGAATGAAGAACTGCCAAAGTACGGAAAAAATGTACTGCTTGTCTACGGAGGTGGTTCTATTAAGAAAATCGGGCTCTATAACGAGATTATAAAAATTCTCAGGGACAACGGTAAAGAGATCTTTGAAGACGCAGGTGTTATGCCTAATCCTACAGTGGAAAAGCTTTATGAAGGCTGCGCGAGAGCTAAAGACAATAATGTGGATTTAATTCTGGCAGTGGGTGGCGGCT
Organism: Clostridium sp.; assembly: GCA_036677665.1. GTDB lineage: Bacteria > Bacillota > Clostridia > Clostridiales > Clostridiaceae > Clostridium_H. Next base: position 9,272 of record JAVBVX010000080.1, read on the forward strand.
CCGTATGTGACTATGCCAAAGCTGTATCTGTTTCTGCTTATAGTGAAGAAGATCCGTGGGACAAATACTATCTTAGAATGAAGGATGTTGATAACAAAATCATTCCTGTGGGATGCGTTTTAACAATGGTAGGTACTGGTTCTGAAATGAACGGGGGTTCTGTTATCACAAATCATGCTACTAAACAGAAAATTGGCCATGTGTTTGGCGAGAATGTTTTTCCGAAATTCTCTATATTGAATCCTGTATTTACCTATACGCTACCACACTATCAGATGGTAGCCGGGTTCTTTGATATCATGTCACATATCCTAGAACAGTACTTTTCTGGAAAAGACGATAATACCTCGGACTATGTTATGGAGGGATTATTAAAGTCTTTGATTAACAGTTCTAGAATTGCAGTTAAGAATCCTACTGAATATGAAGCAAGGAGTAACATCATGTGGACTGCAACGTGGGCGCTTAATACTTTTGTTTCAAAAGGCAAATCAACAGACTGGATGGTTCATATGATTGGGCAGTCCATTGGTGGCTATACCGATGCTACTCATGGAATGACATTGTCAGCCATCTCATTGTCATATTATCGGTTTATCATGCCTTATGGGATTCAAAAATTTAAACGTTATGCAATCAACGTATGGAATGTAAATCCTGAAGGGAAAACAGATGAACAAATTGCCAAAGAAGGTCTTGACCGAATGGAGATGTATATGAAAGAAATTGGTCTTGTGATGAGTATAAGGGAACTGGGCGTTACTGAGGATATGTTGGATGGTATTGCATCGAGATCGTTTATTTTAGAGGGTGGATATAAAGTGCTTTCTAAAGAAGAAATTGTAGAAATCTTAAAAAATAGTTTCTAATAATGATAGGAGTAATTTAATGGATATCAAAGACCTTTTAATATACTTAAACTAAGGTAAATCAGTGATGGATGGTTTTTTTTAGTTAAGTGGTAAGCTTGTAGATGAAACTAGGCTTGTTCCAAAAGTAAATGCATATGTGATTCAAGAGAAAATATGAAAATCCTCTATCTCCTTATTACAAGGGGATAGGGGATTTATACGTTTTGGCAAAAGGTATATAATCTATCAAAGAGTTATCATCAGTAATAGAAATATTAGTTTTTACTTATTAATTCATTAAATGCTGATATGGCTTTTATCATTTAGATGTTCCATAAGATTTAGGATAACTCTTTCTAATCTCATTTTTTCAGCATACAAATCAGCTTGAGATTTAGTGAGCATCCATAATGTTTTATCTTTGTTACCTTTCATGTACTCCTTTAGTAAATCTCCAGTAAAGGTTTATAATCAATATTTTTTATTCTAAGCGTATTTATTTCTAAAAAGTTTTTAAGTGCATAATGTTGTATACTTAGATTGTAATACTAAATCTGTTTAATTAAAAGAAATATATAGGAGGGCAAATATGGAGAATGTATCAAATATAAATAAATTAGAATCAATAAAATCCTTCCAATCATCAATCAGAAAATCCGAAAAGGCTTTAGCTCAGATGACTGAAAAGGGCGCTAATACTACCTTAATAAAGAAACGACTGAAAGCTCTTTATGTTGGCTTAGCCATGCTAGAAAAGGTTTGGAATCAAAGACAACATGATTATACCCAGGAAGAATTAGTTGAAGCACGCAATGTTCTTACCGGTTTATTCCCATCAATTCAAAGCATTTATGCTAAGTCAAAGGAAGGAAGTCCTCAAAAAACGCTTTTGGAAAGACGAATTAAATCCTTGGAACTAGCTATTGAAGCAATTGACGATCTTTCAGATGAATAACTTATTAGTATTTATAACTGGAAATGCAGAAGAATAGTGGCCCATCCCACATTTTGGGGTGGGAGTGTTACAACTATTCCTTCTTACATTTAATAAGCAAAAATTTTAATGGAGGTTTATTTTCCGTATTCTTATGGGGCTCATCAATTTGAAAAGATTCTACTAATCCATATTTTTCAAATTCTTGTTTTATTGAATCAGAATCATAGAAGAATATTCTCACACCTTTCATTGTCTCGAAGCGATTTTTACTCAGCTGAGTTCCTTTTCCATACATAGGGTTTTCTTTTGAGATGGCAGTGAAAATCATATAGCCATTTGGCTTTAGCTGATTATAACAATCGTTAATGAATTTTTTTCTTTCGCTACTACTTAATAAATGAATGAGTGCATAGCAGAATATACCGTCATAAAGTTTGTCATTAAAAGGCATGTCGGTTACTGAACCATGATGAATTTTAATATTAAGATCATTTTGTCTTGCCAAGTCAATGGCTGTTTTTGAAATTTCAATACCTGTTACATCTATTCCGCTATTAAGAAAAGGTTTTGCATTCCTACCATATCCCATGCCTGGTATTAGTATTTCTTTAACTCCTTTTTCAAGGAAAAAATCCTTTGCCAAGTGTGCAGAATCTGATGATTCCAACCCCCACATAGTTTGTTTTTCTATAAAACTTGATTCCCAGAATTCAGTCATATCTCTATCTCCTTTTTAATGTATTTTGTATTATCTATATTAAAGACTCTTTATATCTATAATTAAAGCATAAAAATGTATTCTTTACATTTTTATTGATTATTGAATTTTACAGTACTTCATAAATCTTTTTATTTTGCAGATATGTTTCCATGAGAGTTTCAGCCTCTGTCATTACTTTCAGAATAGGACACTTGTTTTCCTCGTCTGAGTCACAGTTAAATAATGCTCCAGCTCCTTCAGTGGACTTAATTACATCCATAAATGAAATGTCTTCTTTATTTTTATTGAGAACATAACCACCATTTACACCAGGAGTTGATTGAATTATGCCAGCTTTTACTAGTTGTGTTAGAATCTTTGAAAGATAGGTTGGCGATATATTGAAGTGACTAGCTAATGGTTGTAAGCTCAAATTATCTTTTTTATTATATTTAATCATATATGCAATAATATGCAGTGCATAGTTTGTAGCTTTTGTATATTTCAAAATGAAACCTCCTTAAAGACATTAAAGACTATATTTATCTATAATTATATAGACAACAATTATTTATGTCAATGGATTAAAAAGTAATCTTATGTGTATTTAACAGGGTACTTGTAGTAAATTACTCCCTCAACTTAATTATATCATAGGAAATTTTTAAATAATAGGCTTATAAATTACGATTATTGTGTGTATTATAGGAACAGATATCACTTTAGAGATATTTAATTCACCTAAATATAATATACAAATATAATATACAAATATAAAAGGAGTGTATCAGAATGAATGACAAAAAAGATGTTTTAGATAATGGTCCTTTTTTTCATGGTACTAAAGCGGAACTAAAAATTGGAGATTTATTAGAACCAAAACACTTATCAAATTACCAAAATAAAAAATCTAACTATATTTATTTTACTGCAACATTAAATGCTGCTAAATGGGGTGCTGAATTAGCGACAGTTAAATCAAAAGAAAGAATTTATGTTGTAGAACCATTAGGTGAATTTGAAAATGACCCGAACTTAACTGACAAAAGATTTCCTGGAAATCCAACACGTTCTTATAGGTCTAAATCTCCTTTGAAAATAATAGCCGAATTAGGTTCATGGGAAAGACATTCCGATGAAGAAATAAATCATATGCTTTTATCTTTAAAAAAGTTAAGTGATGAAGGAAAAAATGTAATATACGATTAATCCATAAATATACAATTCGCAACATTGCAAGGCTTATTTTTATGTTGTAAAATCAATAGTATTTTTCAACATGGCCTAAAATAAAAGTGGTGGATAGGTGCATAATTTTTTCACTGAAAAAAGGTAAAGAAAAAGGGTAATAAGAATTTGCTTCTATGAAACAAATAGCAGCATCTAGTGAAAGTCTTTCTAACATGGCAAATGAATTAATGGAAAGTATACAAAAGTTTAAAGTTTAATCTTGAGTTTTGGAAACTCCTGTTTAAAATAAGGGATATAAGATGATATGCTATTTAAACTGATGTAGGATCTATTAGTAACTTAAATGTAGTAGATCCTTAACAAAATATTGTGTATCTCTTACTGGATTTGGTATTTCGATTTTCAAAATCTGCATCAGACTTATTATAAATGCAATGGATATTAAAAATGAAACGACAGTCAGCTCTCTCCAGTATTTATTTCTGATAAGTTCTGGTACTTCATATAGTATGATGCATATAAACACTGCAATCAATAAAAAGATCATTTAGATTTTTCACCTTCCCCTTTTGGTAATCTGCGTATTGCAATTACTATTATTGTTATAAGAGGAATTATGAATTCGCTTATGGATGCATTGAATGGCCACACAAATTGTCCAGAATACATCTGTTCCATATCCGATGGATATAAATTAGAAGCTATAACTATAGATATAGCACCAATTGGAACAACAAGTGGTTTGTAAGAGTGCAATTTAAGTGTCTGAGCCATACCCAGTACTGTTACATAGTAAAAAATTGTAACCTTCATAAAGACTGTGATCAACATTGTTATGGCAACAAGTATGTCAAGTCTGGTCAAAATATTTCCTATATCTATTTGACGTGATACCGCAAAAGAAGCAGATGCAGCAATAAGCATTCTTGATCCCAATACAGTTGCATCGCGTAGAACAACAATCAAAAGCTGGATGGCACTTAGGCTCAAGCCAATCAGTACAGGCTTTCTCACCTGCCGTTTATTTGAAGTATACGGCAGGATAAAAAGAAAGGCTACAATATCACAGAAAGGAATAACTAGTATAATATGAACACTTTGAATAAATTTCAATGGTTCTACTTCTAAAATTGGTAACAAATTAGAAGGCTTCATGTCAGGGATTAATAAAATGGTAACTGTCAAAATCGTTATCGTTACAATTGTAATAAAGATAAAACTACATCGAGCAATAACTTCAATGCCATTCCTTACAGCCATGCTACATACAAAAACAAACATGATTAAAAATGCTACACGTGGTGTTTCAGTCATAATATAAGTAATCCAAAAACTATTAAAAAAATACATATAGTGAATCATATACTGAAAAAAGAACCATATATAACTTGCAGAAATCAACTTTCCAAAATAAGGTCCAAAAACAATATCATTTATCTCGACTAGATTTTTTCCTGGAAATTTTAATCCGATTGCCAAATAAAGCAATGTAAAGATAATTGCTATAACGTAACCTACCAAGACTGCGATCCATGTATCATAATTAGTAATTGAATATACAAAATTGATTGTCAAAATCATGCTCTGCAAGAAGCTTAATACTAATAACATTAATTGTGTATTTGATATCTCACCATTTTCAAGCTTCATAAATCACTTTTTCTCCTTTTCTGGAACAGTTGGTTTTGATATTCTGCCCATAAGTCGAAGTTTTGCCTCAACATATACTTCTACTTGTATATCCTTAAATACTTCATCCCAGTCATCTTCTAGTTTTTTCCACTGTTCTGGGTATTTCTTATGTATAGCATCACCAAAACCAAAAACATCTGAATCAAGCTCCTGTGCTTTTCTCACAGCTGCCATTACCTCTCTTCTGATTACTTCAGCTTTCTTTTCTTCCAGTAACGCAACCTCTCTAAGCTCTGCTAGATTCTTCGGACCAGTTTGTTCAGCTATATTTCCTTCTTCATTTATATTAACCTTTATTGATATTTTGTTATTATTTAATTCAGGCATTATTTTGCTACTTGCACGCATTATCTCAAGACTGACTTTGTCATTATTGGAATCTTCTACATCTATAATGCCAGTTTTTACGTTTCCCAGTACCCACAGAAGACCCCTACCTTCAATCTTATCCATACTGCCTACCAGCTTATCACCTTTAAACACTGCAGTCCCAGATATCATAGCAACTTTTTTATCACCATCTTTTACAATTTTGATAAAAGGTATAGTTGATGCCGTAGTTCTACTCATAAGCCCAATTACTAAATCTTTGAGCTTTACTGCTCTTATTTGTGATGTAGCGGCTGCATGACCTTCAATTAAATTGGAAATATTATTAGCTGGCACTTTCTCAAGTTCAGATTTTACGTCCAGAATCTCCTTTGCCGTCCCCTGCGAAATTAGAACCCATACATTCATACGAGGTTCAGAATCACGTATAAAGAAGTCTATATATTTTTGGATTCCCTCTTCAGCTGTTGACTTGCCAAAGATTAGAAGTTGATTATGGGGAAAGAACAGTTTGCGGCTAGATTTATTTGTCATATTCCTTAGAGTACTAAAAATAGTATCTCCGGTACCAATTATATTCCAAAAAGCCTCAGTACCACTTCCGGCTTCCCCACTTGGTGTTTTTATTTCTCCAGGTTTTACAACTTGTGCAGTAATCTGAACTTTACCGGATTCCATCAGTTTATCTATACCTATTCCCAGTACAACTGCTAAAGTATCCAGTTCATGTCGGCTCCAACAACCGGTGAGAGTTACAATTAATAGTATACAAATTACTGTGTTCAATAATATACTAATACGATTTTTCATGAATAAACCTCGTTAATAAAATTTTTATATTTCTAGGATTTGTCTTTGCTCTCCTGTGGAGGATTTGGGTTTAATCTGAAATTTTGCCTCTCTGAATCGTGCCAGGCAATATCTCTAGGTCTTTTAAGCATTGTCCAGATAGGTGCTCTAACAAACGTATCTTTTAAGTCACTCGTACTAAGGGGAGCTAAAGGTGACAAATATGGTGTTCCGAAGGATCTCAGGGAAGCCATATGAATAAATATTGCAAAAAGCCCCATTGCGATGCCATACCCACCCATAACAGCAGCAAGAAGAAGAAGTACAAAACGTATAATAGCTCCTGAATCTGTTTGTGCTGGAACTACAAAGCTGGACACAGCTGTAAGAGCTACTACGATGACCATTGGTGCTCCTACAAGGCCTGCTGATACTGCAGATTCTCCGATAACAAGTGCTCCTACAATACTGACTGCCTGACCTATGGGACGTGGAAGCCGAACTCCAGCTTCCCTAAGAATTTCAAATGCAGTCATCATTATACCCGCTTCCATAACAGCCGGAAATGGAATACCTTCATGTGATGCCATCATAGTGAGCAGTAAAGGGGTAGGAATCAATTCCTGGTGAAAGGTTGTTAAGGCTACATATAGAGCAGGTGCTAGTATACTGATTGAATATGACAGAAATCTCAACATTCTTATTATACTTGCAAAAAAAGGACGAGAATAGTAATCCTCTGCGCTTTGAAAGCTTTCAATAAAAACCATTGGAACTGTAAGCACCATGGGTGTTCCATCAACCAATATGGCTACACGCCCTTCCAATAATTTTGCAGCAACCTTGTCGGGTTTCTCACTATTTGCAATAGTAGAAAAAATGGAGAAAGGAGCATCTTCAATAAATTGTTCAATATAACCTGACTCAAGAATTGCATCTGTATTGATCGTCTTCAATCTCCGCCTGATTTCCTCTATAATTTTTGGATTAGCCAAATCCTTTATATACGCTATGTAGATATCTGTTTTCGTACGAACACCTAATTCTACAGATTCAAACATAAAGTTTGTATTTTTTATCTTACGCCTTAATAAAGCTGTGTTTATACTTAAGGTTTCAGAGAAACCCTCCCGTGGCCCCCTTACAACAGGTTCTGTTTTGGGCTCTTCTATACTACGGGTTTTCCAGCCCCGTAAGCTAATAATTAAAGCTTCTTTTGAACCATCTAGCAAAAGAATAGTATCTCCTGATAAAAAGCTGTCTACTGCATTATTTATAGAGGATGTTTCTTCAATATCTCCTACAGAAAGCAGGCTTGATTTTATATAATGAATATTATTTATTTCAACAGCAGCTTCCTCATATATGTAATGAATGTTGAACATCAGCGGTTTCATTATGTTTTCATTTACTAAGGATTTATCAATCAAACCGTCTATAAAGATTAGAGCAGCTTGAATCCTTTTTTTAGAGCCAAAGGTAAATTTACGTATAATAATATCGCTGCTGTTGCCTATTATGCCTTTTAAGGTATCCAGGTTTTTTTGAAGATCTTGTGAAAATTCTAATTGAACTTTTTGTTCATGGATAGTTTCTTCTTTTTGGCAGTGATTCCGTATTTGTTAAAATCGCATTTTTTTAAATATATAGCTAAACATAATTACTCCTCTGAATTGGTGAGTTATTAATTAGGTAATCCTCTTAATTGTTAATTGTGGTAAAAAACTGTGTTACTTACTGTTGTTCCTTAAACTATGGACTTAGTATATAACTTTACTATCTTTGGTACTCTAATATTTTCCAATTATTCTATATTAATTATTTGCAAATAATTTGTATGTTATACATTGTGATTTTAAATACTTTAATTTATCAATACGATATTTTCAATTTTATAAGAAAGAGTTTTGATTTTATTTATTTAATTATACAGGGAAGCAGATAAAAATATAATTTAAAACTGTAACTTATCTGTAACGCATTCTATTTTTAAAACCAGTATAATTTTATATATAGCTTACAAAAATAATAAATATATTGGAAGAATGGAGTGTAGGGTGATGATAAGATTTAAGAAATTTATAAGTGCACTAATTATTTCTGCAACAGTTGTTTTAGTAGGGTGTGGAACTGTAGAGAATAATATTAGTCTACTACAAAGTCCATTACTTACAAATAAGGAGCATGAGGAGTTAAAGGAAGTATTAGATAAGCTTTTACCAGTTAATGTAGAGTACGTAACTCCTAAGAAAGTCCAAGAAAAACAGTCTATATTTATAGATGATATAAATAATGATGGAAGAATTGATAAAAAAGTTTTATTCCAGGTAAAATGGATAAATAAAGAGTCTTTTGATGTTCCTAAGATAAAGCTAAGAGAAACTAAGGACACTGTATTTTATACGGATATTAAAGAGAAAACAGTTTTTTCACCTACAAATTTTTACTTGTTTCAAGATGAGTTTTAGGTTTTCACTAAAGGAGGTAACTCTTCAGCTTCAAAAGAAGGCGGAAAGAAAAGAAATCCAGATTATAGTTGAAACAGTCCCTGTAACTATTACAGCAGATGGGGATAAATTAAAGCAAGTTATACTTAATATACTAGATAATGCTATTAAATTTTCAGATAAGAATAGTCAAGTCTATGTTGTACAGTCAATTAATAAGGATAATGTAGCTATTGAAATTATGGATAAAGGCATGGGGATTGAAGAAGAAAATTTAAAGGATGTATTAAAATCCTTTTATAAAATTAATCCTAAATCTGTTGGAGCAGGACTTGGACTTGCCATTATCCTAAGTATTGTTGAAATGTATGGAGGGACACTTCAAATTAATAGTGAGTACGGTAAAGGAACCTCTGTACATATTGAACTGCCATTAGAGTGCAGAAAAGAATAGTAAAATAATAAAAAATGTACACCCTTCTTGTGTTTAGGAGGGTGTATATTTTTGGGGAATTTTAGTTGTACAGCTGATTATCATCTCTTTGTCGAAAAATAGGTTGACCTTATTTTAAGTATAGGGAAGAAATGGGCTAGTACAATGATATATTTATAGGTGACACAGGTGTCACTAATTTGCATAATATTTATTAGAGTACTATAATAAATATATTGACAACACTTAAAAATGTGTTTAATAAAGAATAAAGGAGGAAAAAATGAAGTTATTGGTTTTTATATTAAATAAAGAAGAAAAGTTGGACGAGATTTTAACTGAGTTTGCACACGGTAATATTAGTGGTGCAACGATTATAGACAGTATGGGTATGGCGAGACTATTAAATAATGAACATGATGAAGATGAAATTCCTTTTCTAGGATCCCTTAGAATGTTTTTACACCCGGAGAGAGAACATAGTAAAATGATCCTCACTGTTATTCAAGACGAGCAACTTTCGAAAGCTATTAATATTATTGAGTCAGTTGTTGGTGATCTTTCAGAGAAGGATAATGGTATTGCATTTAGTATACCAATAGATTTTGCGAAAGGAATTAGATAAAATGGAAAATACAATACTTATTGAAGTTTCTATAATGCTATTTTTAGGAATAATTTGTGGCAGACTTGCTAAATTTGCTAAACTTCCTAATGTGACAGGCTATCTTGTTGCTGGACTTTTATTAGGACCATCATTTTTAAACTTTCTTACTGCTAGGACAGTCAGCGCTTTTTCTGTTATATCAGACATCGCCTTAGGTTTTATTGCGTTTTCAATTGGAAGTGAATTTAATCTGAAATATTTCAAAAAAGTTGGAATTTCACCCATTATAATAGCTATAGCTGAGTCCTTTGGGGCCATTATAATAGTAACTGTAGCTTTAATTATTTTTGGGTTTGATATAAAGCTTTCAATACTTTTAGGTGCAATAGCAGCAGCTACTGCTCCAGCTCAAACAATAATGGTAATAAATCAATATAAAGCTAAAGGACCACTAACATCAATGCTTATGGCTGTTGTTGCAATTGATGATGCTGTTGCTCTTATAGGATTCGGATTCGCAGCTACTATAGTAAAAATGATGTCATCAACTCTTAATGCTAATATCTTTATATCAGTATTAACTCCTATATATGAGGTAGTTATATCCTTTATTATAGGTGGTATTGCAAGTATTCTTATGAAGTTAATATTTAAACATTTCAAAAAAGCATCAAATAGACTTTGTATAGTTATTGCATTTATATTGGCAACTTATTGGTTGGCTGAAATACTTCATGGTTCACCATTGTTAACTTGTATGGCACTTGGGGGCGTATTTGTTAATATCTATGAAGATATTGAGAGCGTCATTAAAGTTACTGAAGCCTTTTCCCCTCCGATTTTCATGGTGTTTTTCGTTATTTCAGGAGCAGGTTTTCAAGTATCTGCCCTTAGTGGAATTGGAGTGATTGGACTTCTATATGTTAGCATGCGTATTATTGGAAAAATGGCTGGTGCTTGGCTTGGTGGAAAAGTTACTAAACAAGATGAAAAAATATGTAAGTACTTGGGAGCTACACTTATGCCTCAGGCTGGAGTTGCACTAGGATTAATTGTAGTTGCTGGAAATATTGTACCCGAATATGCAGCGCAAATTCGTACAATTATATTATGTTCTACATTTATATACTCAGTAATAGGACCTGTTGCTGCTAAGTTTGCCTTAGAAAAATCTGGTGAGATCATAATTCCAGACAAAGTAAATCTAAAATTAAAGTTACATGGTGTTGATAAGAGCCTGTAATTAAAAAATATATAATATAAATATAAATTAAAAGTTACTACAAGGATGTATCCCTGTAGTAACTTTTAACTTATTAATGATTATGCTCTTCAGCAGCTTCAGCAATTTCCTTAGTTTCATGAACTGTACCGTGCGGATGCTGAGGTGGTGCATAGATAGAGTATAACTTAATCGGTACATCACCAGTATTAATTAGATTATGCCATTTGCCAGCAGGTATAACGAATGCAAAATCATCGTATACTTCTTCTTCAAAGTCCAGCATATCTTCTCTATCTCCCATTTTTACAAGTCCTTGACCCTCTTCAATACGTATAAATTGATCAAGATGAGGATGAACTTCTAAACCGATGTCTCCTCCAACTCTAATGCTCATCAAGGTAACTTGTAAATGGCTTCCTGTCCATAAAGCAGTACGATAAGCAGTATTTTGTTTAGTGGCTTCATCTATATTAATTACAAATGGCTCAGGTCCATAATCTTTTGATTCCATTGGAATATCATCATTGGATGAACGTGAAAAATCAAAGTCTGAGTCATAATCTATTTCATCATTATAAGAAATGTAGTTATCGGCATATTCCATGGAAAAGTCTAAATCATATACTGGAGTGTCAAAGTAATAAGGGTATGGATACGTTCTATACAAATCATACATATTACCTAAGTTATACATTGGTATGTTAGCATAATATGGACATGGATAGTTGTTTTTAAAATTATACATATTATTCATTCCTTTCAGAAGACTACGATATTAACATATGTTTTATCTTTAAAAAATGTGATTACATTGATGCTATTATAAATAAGTAAGTATAAATAATATAAAGCACAGTTGTATATATAAACTAATATAATTGAATTATTATGAATTATTTGGTATTATATGAATATTAATGAAGGTGGTATAGAGTTATATAAGAAAAATTAAAATTAGGATTACTAGTTAAAAAAAATGTCCAAGCAGTTACATTATATGAGGAGGTACTTAAATGGAAAACCTAATGTTTTGCTATCAGTGTGAACAAACGGCAGGGGGAAAAGGATGTACAAAAGGTGGAGTTTGCGGAAAGACACCGGAAATTGCAAACCTGCAAGATTTATTGTTATATCAGTTAAAAGGAATCTCTTGCTATGCAAAGGCTATAATTGAACAGGGAAAAGTTATTGATAAAAAGGTAGTAGGGTTTGTAGAAAATGGTCTTTTCACAACATTAACAAACGTAAACTTTAATCCAGAGGTTCATATAAGATTACTAAAAGAATCACAAGTGATAAAAGAAGCTATAAGGGTGCAAGCTCCTGAAGGAAAATATCCAGATGCTGCTACATATAATTTAAGTGATACTAAAGAAGAAATATTAGAGGATTCACCAAAAGCAGGCATTATGTATAATGAGAATCTTAATGAGGATATCAGATCTTTAAGATCAACTATATTATATGGATTAAAAGGGGTAAGTGCTTATGGTCATCAAGCGAGAATTCTTGGATATAATGATGATAAAGTAGATCAATTTTATTTCTTAGGATTAGAAGCTACTACAAATGATGCTTTAACACTTGAAGAGATGATAAATATGACTATGAGAGTTGGGGAAATGAGTGTAGTAATAATGAAAGTTTTAAATGAAGCTAACACTACTAAATATAAAAATCCTTCTCCTCAAAAAGTAAATATTAATATTAAAAAAGGTCCGTTTATCATAGTATCAGGACATGATTTAAGGGATTTAGAAATGCTTCTAGACCAAACAGAAGGTAAAGGAATTAATATTTATACTCATGGTGAAATGCTTCCATCTCATGGATATCCTGAGCTTAAAAAATATAAGCATTTAGTAGGTAATTTTGGATCTGCTTGGCAAAATCAGCAAAAGGAATTCGATGGAATCCCAGGATGTATGTTAATGACTACTAACTGTTTAATGAGACCAAGAGAAACATATAAAGATAGAATATTTACAACAAGTGTTGTAGGCTGGGATGGAGTAAAATATATTGGAGCAGCTGAAGATGGAACTAAGGATTTTAGTGAAATAATAGATAAGACACTTGAATTAGGTGGTTTCGAAGAAAGTGAAGAAGAAAAAGAAATACTAGTAGGCTTTGGACATCATGCAACCTTATCACATGCTGAGGCTATAGTTAATGCTGTTAAGGAAGGAACACTAAGACACTTCTTCTTAATAGGTGGTTGTGATGGAGCTAAACCAGGAAGAAGCTATTATACTGAATTTGCTAAAATGATTCCAGCGGATTGTGTGATTCTTACTTTGGCCTGTGGCAAGTATAGATTCAATAAACTAGACTTTGGAACAGTGGCAGGATTACCAAGGTTATTAGATGTAGGACAGTGTAATGATGCTTACTCAGCAGTTAAGATAGCAATAGCTCTTGCAGATGCATTTGAAACAAATGTTAATTCTCTTCCGCTGACTATTGTACTTTCATGGTATGAACAAAAAGCTGTAGCAGATTTATTAGCATTGTTATCACTTGGAATAAAAGGAATGTATCTAGGACCAAGTTTACCAGCCTTCTTATCTCCAAATGTATTACAATATTTAATAGATACCTTTGATATAAAGTTAATTACCACTCCAGAAGTTGATTTAAAAAATTCACTTAATAAGGCAAATTAAAATAAAGTAATACTAAAACTTTCTGTACAGTTAGTATTATTATAAAATAGTAGATAAATATATAGAGTATACCCCCTTAATTTAGGGGGTATAATTTTATTGGTAATTACTTATTAGATTAGTATGTATTAAACAGGAGGAAAAAAGTATGTCTACAAGGTTTAAAGCGCCCTTTGAATATAGCACAAAAGAAGAATTTCCAATTAAATTAGCTGATTGGATTGGTCAGGTTTTTTACGATATCCTTCCAGAACATGGGTATGAGATACGTGAGGAACAAATATTTACTGCTTTTCGACTTGCAGATGCAGTTTGTAATAAAAAAGTTCATTTAGCAGAAGCTGGTCTTGGTACAGGTAAGACTTTCGCATATTTACTTACAGCAATTGCCTATGCTCGATTCAGTGGCAAACCTGTAGTGATTGCATGTGCTTCAACAGCACTCCAAGAACAACTAGCAGGGCCAAATGGAGATATTCAAAAGCTTTCTAAGCTACTTGGGTTAGAGATAGATGCCAGAATGGCAAAGGACCCACGTCAGTATGTCTGCGATGAGAGAGTTAATGGATTAAGAAGTTTATTTGGAGACAAGATATCCTCCAGTGAGATCAATGAATGGTTAGAAAAAACTAAACACGGTGAACGCTCAGAAATGCCACTTATACCCGACTCTATGTGGAGACAGATTTCATGGGATGAATCTATGAACTGTGATACATGTTCAAGTAGTGGATTTTGCAAACTTGTTAAGGCAAGAGAACATTACAGGCCTGCTAGGGACTTAATTATTGCTGATCATGGAATCTTTTTTGAGGATTTATGGACACGAGAAGAACGAATTTCTGATGGTAGGTTACCTATTATTCCGAATTACTCATTAGTGATTTTTGATGAGGGGCATAAAGTTATGCTACCAGCAGCTATGAGAGCAGGAAAATATATTAATAAAGAAGATATAGATAACATTATTTTTTCTTTTGAACAAGTGCAAGGGGCGAGAGCTTCTATCATTTCAATTATAATGGCTTTGGAAGAAACTTCCTCTGATTTTTTTGGAACACTCAATCAATGTACTATTAATGATGAAGAATCAGATCGCTTAGCAATCTGTATAGATGATAAGTTATTTAAAGTAGCTAGTACTTTAAATAAAGTTTTAGACCGTCTACTTTTAGAGATACAAATAGAGCAAGAACTATACATAGAATCAGTACCGGTAAGTATGCTAAAAATATTTGAAATTCAAATAGAAAGAACAATGTCAGCACTAGATAGATTTATTAGGAATAAAAGTAAAGATGTTATAGCTTGGGTAGAACAAGCTAATAGCACCTTTTGGGTAGTTCCACGTAATTTAAGTAAAATGCTAGATACACATTTATTTAATAATAAGTTACCGGTGGTATTTACTTCTGCAACCTTAAGTAATGAAGGAGACTTTAGTTATTTTACTAGAACTCTTGGATTAAAGAATCCGTCTCATTCTACGGTTGAAAGTCCTTTTGATATTGATGAACAAGTTGTCGTTTATTTATCTAACTGTAAACAAAAGAATACTCAAGAGGATAAATTTTTATCTAAGATTAAAGAATTAGTCTCTTTATTAGAGCAAAATAAAGGAAGGGCTTTAGTTCTAGCTAATTCATTAGAAGAAGTTAGAAGAATTAGAGAGAGAATTAAGGACTATGTTCTACCTTTTGAGGTTCTATGGGAAGATAGAGGAGAGAGAGGATACCTTATTCGAAGATTTCGAGAGGAAGTGTCATCTGTATTAATTGGTGCTAGCTTTTGGGAAGGGATTGATGTACCAGGGGAATCACTATCACTGCTTGTAGTATGGCAACTTCCTTTCCCATCTGTAGATCCTTTAATTGAAGTACAACGTAAAGAGGCAAAGGAAGAGGGATTAGACCCAGTAACTACAGTAGATTACCAAGAGATGGGACTGAAATTAAAACAAGGATGTGGTAGATTAATTAGGACAGAAGATGACAAAGGTTCAATAGTTATTATGGAGCCTGTAATAGAAACTCCTTGGGAAAAAGTTGTTATGGGTGCTATACCATTTGGAGCTAAAATTAAAGAAGTAGAAAAGATACTGTGATATATACAAGTATGTTTAATAAATTAAATAAATTAGTTTAAATAAAGAAGACTTTAGAAAGTTAATAAATATTCTAAAGTCTTTCTTATTTTGTTTTTCTAAATTTTAATGGAGTTTTTCCATAAGTCTTTTTAAACATTTTAGAAAAGTTTGTAGAGTAAATATAGCCTAGTTTGCAAGATATATCTTTAATACTTAAATCAGTTGTTGATAAAAGATTTGCAGCAACGTTCATTCTAATATGATTTGTATATTCACCAATAGACATATGATAATGTTTTGAAAATCCTGCCTTCAACTTTTGTTCATTTAAGAATACCATTTTACTTAAAGTTTTAATATTAGGAGGATTGCTATAGTTTTTTTCTAAAATATCATGAGCCTTTTGAATAGCATGGATATCAGAAGAAGTTAATTTTATTATTCTGTTATTGCCAATATTTATATTTCCATAGTTAATTTGATTAGTAAAAGCATTTTCCGAAGACTCAGTAACTTCGTTTATTAAAATAGCTATGCACTCTAAAATCTTACTTTCGAGATAGATTCTATTTAAGGAATTTTCATAAGTTAGGCTTTGCAACTGATGAATGATTTCTATAACTTTTAGAGGTAGATAGGTATAAGTATAATTTTTAATTAAGGAATCAAAATCTAGTATATTTGGAAAATTAGGTTTTATTATCTCAGTAAAATAGTTTTCAAATATAGTTATTTCAGTTCCATGGAAGTGTTGACCTTTTTTCCAGTTTTGCTTGCCTTTTAAATCTTTTTCAATAGTAAAGAAAGAAGAGGGAGTAAAAGATGATATGGGATTATTTTCAATTTCAAAAGCAGTAATACCTTTATAAACTATACCAAAACGCATTAAAAATTCAGGATTATCAAAAGATATAGAAAAATCCTCAGGTATGGTATAGTCTGCTATACCTAAATTATAATAGCCAGCTCTTGAGTAGCTAATTAAATGACCAAGATCAGGTCTAAGTTTATTTGTATATAAAGTATAGTTTTTATCTTCAATTTTACTAAAAGATAATTTATTTAAAAATATAGATTTAAATTCTTCACTAGATTTTACTATCATAAGACACCTCCTAGCATGAGCAAAATTATATTAAATAACCCTTAATTATTCAAGAAAATGTTGAATAAAGATGCAAAAATAATTAAATTAGGTGCAAGCATTGAAATGATAATGATAATCATATACAATAAGTCTTGTTAAGAATATAAACAATTTAAATTTTGAAAGGAAGATATAAAATGAAAAGAAATTCAATACTAAAAACAGTATTAGCTACTTGTATGTCTTTAATGCTTTTTGTTGGTTGTTCAAATACTTCAACTGTAAAAGAAGAAAGTAAAACTATTACAGTAACTGATGTTAGAGGAGAAATTAAAATTCCAGAAAAACCTGAGAGAATAGTTGATTTAAGTGGTAATAGTGATATTTTATCAATTCTAGGATATAAGGTAATAGGAACTGCTAATAGTGACGCTTATGATTATACAAAGTTCCCTACGTATTTAGAAGAGACATTAAAAGGTGCAAAAATATTAGGATATAGCATGCAAGATACAATGGATGTTGAAGCTATAATGAATTTAAATCCGGACTTAATCGTAATATCAACAGTGCAAGAAAAAATGTATGATCAATTAAGTAAAATAGCTCCAACAGTAATGATTAAATTAGAAGCTCTAAATTGGAAAGAAGATGTTAAGGCTTTAGCTAAAGTATTTAATAAAGAAGAAGCTGCAAATGCTTGGTTAGAAAACTATACTAAAAAATCACAAGAAGTAGGAAATAAAATTAAAGAAACTTATGGAAAAGACACAAGCTACTTATCTTTCTTAGCTAGTGGTGGTCAATTCTACGTATTTGATGAAGCTGGATTTGGTAGCGTTTTATATGAAGATATGGGATTAAGTAAGCCAAAAGGCATGCCAGCACAAAGTGATATAAGTTTGCCAGTTGTAAATTATGAGGGACTTGCTTCAATAAAATCTGATTATATATTTGTTATTGCAACAGATGAAGACTTAAAGGTACTTGAAGGAAATGCAATATGGAAGGGTCTACCAGCAGTGAAAGCAGGTAAGGTTATTAATCTAAAAGCATCACCTTATTTTGTACAAGGATACAGTTCAATAGGTAGACAAGTGCTTTTGGATGAAGTAATGGAGATGTTAAATGGAACAAAATAATAAAAATACAATAACTTTTATGGTTTGTAGTATTTTGATTCTGATAATTGGGTTATTCCTAGCGGTAAGTCTAGGAGTAACCCATATTGGAATATTAGAAATATGGAATAGCATTTTTAACTATAGTGAAACTCTTGAACTTATGTTAATTAGGGATGTTCGTATTCCTAGAGTTCTCTGTGTATTACTTACAGGTGGGATTTTGGGAGCAACCGGAGCTATGATCCAAGGAGTTACAAGAAATCCAATAGCAGAACCTTCTCTTCTTGGTGTAAGCCAAGGAGCTACTTTAGTTGTAGCCATATTTTATGCTGCTGAAATTACAATAAATACTACAAATGTCATGATAGCCTCATTAATCGGAGCAATATTTAGTGGGATTATAGTTATAGGATTTACAGTTAGAAAAGCAAAAAATAGTTCTATTGCAAAAATACTTTTAGCAGGTACAGCTATGAGTACTTTCTTTATTTCATTAACAACTATAGTAGGGCTTTTATCAAATAGATCTCAATTTATTGCATTCTGGGTTTCTGGAGGTTTTAGAAATGAAACTTGGTCAGATTTTAAATTAGTTGCGGTATTTGGGATTTTAGGTTTAATAATAGCCATGTTACTATCAAAGAAAATAAATATACTAAGTCTTGGTGATGATGTAGCAATTGGCCTTGGAGAAAATCCAGAAAGAATAAGGTTAGTAACTTTTCTTGTTATGATACCAATGTGTGCAGCAGCAGTAGCTGTTGGTAAAAATATAGGCTTTGTTGGACTTATAGTTCCACAAATAGTAAAGAAAATATTTGGAGAAGATTATAGAAAGAATATACCTTTTTCTTTTTTACTGGGAGCAGTGCTTTTAACCTACTCTGATATAGCTGCAAGAATGGTTTATAATCCTTATGAAACTCCAATTGGAATATTTACAGCTTTAATAGGAGTTCCATTCTTTATAGTTATGGCAAGAAAGGAGAGAGACTAGAATGAAAAGAAGATTTAAAGCAATATTTCTAGTATTACTTATTTTGTTGTTAGTGTCCTTAATTATGTATTTAGGTTGGGGAACTTATAAAATATCTCCTTTAGATAGCATAAAAACTTTATTAGGGAAGGGAACAAAATTTCAAAGTGCAGCTATTTTAAGTCTTAGGCTTCCAAGGATGTTAGTTGGAATTTCTGTTGGTATAGCGCTATCTACAGCAGGAGCACTACTTCAGACAGTAACAAAAAATGAGTTAGCAGACTCAAGTATAATTGGTATAAATGCAGGAGCGGCAGTAGCAGCAGTTATATTTGTTTCATTAAAAACAGCAAATTATTATAGTACATTAGGAACATTATCTATTTATGTATTACCTTTTATGGCTATTATAGGTGCAGGAATTTCTGCCTCTGTAATTTACATTTTATCAGGTAGAAATGGAGTTAGACCAAAGAGATTGCTTCTTATAGGACTTGGAATAAACGCAGGACTAAATGCATTTATTACTTTTTTTACTTTTAGAGGTGGACTTAGTGATTACAATAGAGTATTAATTTGGATTTCTGGAAGTCTTTGGGGAGCAGGATGGAATTATGCAAAAATAATAATTCCACTAGTTGTTTTAATGTTTATCATAGTATTATTCAATTATAAAAAGTTAGATGTTCTTAATTTATCTGATGAACACGCAATTTCACTTGGTTTAAACTTAAATAAAGAAAGAAAAAAGTTTTTATCTTATGTAGTTATTCTTGCTGGTGCTGCTACAGCTTTTGCAGGAAATGTAGGATTTATTGGACTCATATCTCCTCATATAGCAAGAAAACTAGTTGGATCTTATCATAAAAATGTTCTTATTATATCTGGAATTATAAGTGCAATAATAAATTTATTTGCAGATGCAGTTTCAAGAAATTTATTTTCTCCAATTGAAATACCAGTTGGAATTACAATTTCAATATTTGGAGTACCATATTTTATTTATTTAATGATGAAGGAGAAATAGATGGAAGCCATTAGTGTTAAGAATTTATCGGTAGCATATGAAGATAACATAATAATAGATAATATGAATCTTTCAATTCCAAAAGGAGAGATAAGTATTATTATAGGTGCAAATGGATGTGGAAAGTCAACTTTATTAAAAAGTATAGCAAGAGTAATAAAGCCGAGGAGTGGAGAAATCTTTATAAATGAAAAAAATATAAAAAGTCAAAAAGAGAAGCATATAGCAACTCAAGTAGCTTTTTTACCTCAAGGACCAGTATGTCCAAGTGGTATTACAGTAAAAGAATTAGTTTCCTTTGGAAGATTTCCACATCAAAAACTTATAGGTGGACTTAAAACACATGATAAAGAAATTATAGATTGGGCAATAGAAGAGACAGGACTTAAGGATTTTGCAGATAGACAAGTAGAAAATTTATCTGGAGGGCAAAGACAAAGAGCTTGGATTGCAATGACTCTGGCACAAGAAACAGACATAATTATGTTAGATGAACCAACTACTTACTTAGATATATCATATCAACTTGAAGTATTAGAGGTATTAGAAAAGTTAAATAAACAAAAGGATATTACTATTGTTATAGTATTACATGAACTAAATAATGCTTGTAGATTTGCAAGTAATATTATTGGACTTAAAAAAGGTAAAATTATTTGTAAGGGTATTCCAAGGGAAGTTATAACTAAAGAAAATTTAAGAGAGATTTATGGAATTGATGCTAAATTACAATTGAGTGAAAATAAAAATTATCCAATCTGCGTAGATTTTGAACTTATAAGGGGATAAAATGAAAAATAAAAACTTTGTTATAGTAGTTATTGGGCAGATAATATCCTTATTTGGAAATGCAATTCAAAGATTTAGCATGTCGTTATATATTTTAGATGTAACAGGAAGTGCTGTTACTTTCTCTAGAATATTAGCAATATCGACTATTCCATATATATTATGTGCACCTATTGCAGGACTACTAGCAGACACAATAAATAGAAAAAAAATAATGAGTTATCTCGATTTCCTTAGTGCTGGGTTAATGATCATATACTCAGTAATACTTATGAATGGAAAAGATAATACAATAATAGTAACAAGTGTTATGTTTATTCTATCTATCATTTATACTTTATATAACCCTGCGGTTACAGCCTGTATTCCACAAATTGTTGAAAAAGAAAACTTAGCCACCGCTAATGGAATAATTCAACAAGTTGGAGCTATAGTTAACTTACTTGGACCTATAATTGCTGGATTATTATATAGTTTTGTTGAAATAAAAGTAATAGTTATATTAAATGCTGTCAGCTTTTTAATATCCGCTATTTTAGAGATGTTTTTAAATATTCCAGATCTAGAACAAAAAGAAAAGTTTAGAAACCCTATTTCAAAATCTTTAAGAGAAATGAAAAAAAGTTTTAAATACTTAAAAGAAAAAAAGAAAATAGTATTAGGAATTATAGTTTCTTATGCATTAACTAATATATTTGTAGTGCCAATTCTAAGTATTATATCTCCTTATTTTATTAAAATAGAGTTAAATATGTCTTCGGCTATATATGGATTTGTAGAAGCAATATTTGTTTTAGGAATAATAATAGGAGGTGCATTAATCACATTTAAGCCTAAATTATTTAAAATAAAAAAAATGCATAAAACTATGTATCCCATGGTAATGGCAATTATAATTATGGGGATTTCTACTTATTTAAATACAGAAAATAAATTTTTAATTTTAGGACTTTATTCCCTAGGTGGGTTTGGAATAATGTTATCTTTAGCTTTATCCAACATCATATCGTTAACCTATATTCAACAAGAAATAAAAGAAGAGATGCTTGGAAAAGTAAGTGCTTTTTCTACCGCTATTGCTACAGTAAGTATTGTACCGGGTCAATTAATATATGGACAACTATTAGAAATTAATTTAACTTTATACAACATTTTAATAGTAACTTTTATTTTCAGCATAGGAGTAGTTAAATTTATAAAATGGAATATTAGAAAAGTTTAAAATAAAATATTGTTATTCCGGTTAGGGAAAATCCTCCTTAATCGGATTTTTTATTTTTTAAATAATTTTAGTAATAAATATAATTATAGATGAATATAAATAGAAAAGTACGCTGCTTTAAAAAACTATAAATTTAATACAAATTGGTAGACCGGGAAGGGGTAGAGGAAGTTTTATGAAGAATAACGTTAATATGTTTAATGAATTTTTAGATGTACAGAAAGATATGTTTGAATCATGGAAGAATATGTTTGGTATACAAGAAGAATCAAAAGATAATGAAAATTTACAAAGTAATTATAATCCGATGAATTATTTTAATGAAGTAATGGCTTTTAATTCTAAGTTATTTACGAGTTATACAGGAGACCCCTGTGAAATATATAGAAAAATAAATCAAAGCAATGGTATATACGAAAGTATTTATGAAGTTTGGAAAAAGTTAAAAGAAATTGGGTTTATTCCTACAGAAGATACTATTAAAAAAGTTTATGAAGAATGGTCAGAACAAAATATGGAATATATGAAAAAAAGTTATATTCCATATGTTCCAGAGCCTATGAAAAAAATATTAGAAGATTCTATAGGTATAATGGAATCTTATAAAGTTGCAGCAAATAAGTTTTGGCAGCCTTGGATAAGTAGCCAAGAAGAATTAAAAGATATTTTTTATAAAGGATATTTTAATAATCCATCAGGATATGTAGAGTATTTTAAACTATGGAAAGATAACTATGATAAATCTTTTAGTAAATTTATTAATACACCAATGATGGGAATTGATAGAGAATTTTTAGAAAAGCAATCAGAAGGTTTTGATAAATTTATTCGTTTTAGTGTACTTGTTAATGAGTTTTGCGCAAATATTTATAATTTGACACAAGAAACTATGAAAAAGATTTTTCAAGATTATATGGAAATGTATAAAGAAGGAGTAGCGCCACAGACCTTTGAACAATTTTATAAATATTATACTAAAGAAATGGATAACGCTTTTAATAAATTATTCTTTTCAGATGAGTTTAGCAAATTAGTAGGACATATGTTAGACGCAATGACCAATTTTAAAATTGAGTCAGATAAATTGTGGGAGGAATATCTGTCCTTTATACCAGTACCAAAAAAAACGGAAATGGACAGTTTGTATAAAACTGTATATGATATAAAAAAAGAAACTAGAAGTATGAAAAAGGAAATAGAGGAGCTGAAAATTCTTTTAAATAAACAAAGTAAGTAGAGAAAGAGTAAACAAATAGTAAGTAGTACTAATAGCTGAAATAAATTATAAATTAGTATGCTAAAAATGAAGAGGTGAATTTACTTGAATAATATTTTTAAAACAAATATGTATACAGAATATATGGATAAGATATTAAAAAATCAAGAAAAGATGGTAAATGGAATTGATATTTTGATGAATATCGAATATGAGGACCATGATAAAACACCAAAAGAATTAATTTATCAAGAAGATAAGATGAAATTATATCACTATATTCCCAAGGTAAAGAAAAAAACAAGTGTTCCAACACTGATAGTTTATGCATTAATGAATAGACCTTATATTATGGATATAAAGCAAGAAAAGAGTTTTGTGAAAAAATTATTAGAACAAGGACTAGATCTTTACATTATAGATTGGGGATATCCTACAGCAGAAGATAGATATATAACTCTAGAAGATTATATAGAAGGATATCTAGGAAATGCAATAGATTGTATACGACAAAAGAATAAAGTAGAAAAAATAAATATTTTATCTAAATGCCAAGGAGGAACATTCTGTACTATTTATTCATCATTGTATCCAGAGAAAATAAATAGTCTTGTGACTATTGCATCTCCAATAGATTTTGACATTGATGATGGAATTTTGTTTAAATTGTCTAAAGATATGAATGTAGATAGTCTTGTAGATGCTTATGGGATTGTACCAGGTTGGTTCCTAAATATGACTTTTGTATCTTTAAAGCCTTATACTTTATTAGTGGATAAATATATAGGAGTGGTAGATAGCCTAGATAATCCTAAATTATTAGCAGATTTTCTAAGCATGGAAAAGTGGATTTTTGATAGCCCAGGACAAGCGGGGGAAGCCTATAGAAAGTATATGAAGGATTTATGGCAAGAAAACAAGCTTATTAAGGGTGAGTTTATGTTAGGAGATAAGAGCGTTGATCTTAAGAATGTAACTATGCCATTATTAAATATTTTTGGAGAAGCGGATAATTTAATTCCACCATCCGCATCAAAACCATTAAATGATGTAGTAGGAAGCAAGGATAAAGAAATGGTTTCTTACCCTGTAGGGCATGCAGGAATTGTAGCAAGCTCTCGTTCACAGAAAGAAATTGTTCCTAAAATAGCAAAATGGATTTTAGATAGAAGTAAAAAATAGATAAAAAAATCAGTTGGCAAATATATTTTGCTAACTGATTTTTTAAGTTGATAATAAACTTAATATAATTTATTATCAGAGAATTTATATGTAATCATAATAAGCTTATATATATTCTTTACATCTTCCTTATATCAATATATTCAATATTAATACAATCTTAATATCCAAAATAATAGAATAGTACCATATGTTGATTTATAGGAAGGTGAATATATGGGGATATTAATAATTCTTGGCTTGGTAGTTTCTTTTGTATATATTGGCTATCTTGTTTCAAGATTGGACAAGTTTTTGGCAAAAGGGGGATTAATAAATGAGAATGATGAGATATATCCCAGTGCCATTGTATTAGGAGGAACTGATATTGCTAAAGAGATTAATGAACTTTTAAAAAGCGATATGATTTATGTATTGAGCTTAGCTGAACCATTCCTCTTGGAACAGAAACAAAATTTTCATTATCTGTTTGCTTTATCAGAAAATGATGTGGACAATATAGTATTGTGTGAAATTGGAAAGAAACTATATGGTATAGAAAAAAATGAGAGCATGTTCATGAGAGAAAAAATTACTTATGTTATTTTTTTCTTGTAGCATCTGTAATATTTTCAAGTTTAACTACAAGATTTCAACGACAGTTACTTATTTCTCAAAAAAATGAGCAAACAGCAAAACTACTGCATGAGATAGCTCATAGTTTCATTAAGGTAACTAGCGAAGGTAATATTATTGATCATGGAATACGATATATCAAAGAAAACTTAGGTTACCATAGTATAGTTAGTCTAGATGAAACAAAACAAATCTATACAAGTGATAATTTTATTCCAGAAGAAAATGAAAAAAGTTTAGAGCTTCCTATTATGGGAATTGCATTGGATCGCGAAAGTATTGAGCGTTTAGCAGAGGATATCAATGAACAGGCAGTTTGGTTGACAACACTTGTGGAAAATATTTTAAATATGACAAGAATTGATAATAATAGATTAGATATTAATAAATAGATTGAAGTACTTGACGATGTTGTTAGTGAGGCAGTTACTCATGTTATTGGATTAAATAAAAGATTCTTTGAAGTTATCCTTACACAAGTTGGTATTGGTTACCGTTTCGTTGGTAAATAGAAGTCTTTAGCTTTTAATAAACCTGTGTTTTAGGCAATACACTATATTTTTATTGAAATACACACTTCATTAAATGTATAATTTAGAAATGCAGTAATATACCTAAATGTAGAGGTGAAGGTGTTATGGAAAAGGTCGCTTTATTAAAATGCACAGATTACGATGTTGACCATATTGAAAAAAAACTTAGAGAAGGTTTTGAACTTTTAGGAGGGGACTCTTTTTTGAGAACTCTTATACCTGAAAACAGTAAGGTTTTATTAAAGCCTAATCTTCTTAGCATAATTGAAAAAGGATCACCAGTTATTACTCATTACGCAGTGTTTGAAGCTGTTATAAGGATTGTCAAAGAATATAGTAATAATATAACATTCGGTGACTCACCAGGTCTGGGAGATACAAGAAAAGCTGCTGAGAAATCAGGGTTAATTGAGGTTGCTGAAAGATATGGAGTAAGGTTCGTGGATTTCAATGATGAAGTACATGTTGAGCTTGATAATCCTTTAATGTATAAGTTCTGGAATGTTGCTAGAGCAGCTCATGAAGCTGATGTAGTTATAACACTACCAAAGCTTAAAACTCATGCTATGATGTACTATACAGGAGCAGTTAAGAATCAATTTGGTTGTGTACCTGGTACACAAAAAGCAACATGGCACACAAAATTGCCTAATCCAGTTAACTTTAGTAAAATGCTTTTGGATTTAAATACTGTTGTTAAAACCAATTTTGCAATTCTTGATGGAATAATCGCTATGGAAGGAAATGGACCTAGAAATGGAACCCCTAAAAAGATAGATACTATAATTATGGGGAAAAGTCTTACTGCAGTAGATTCTACAGCTGTAAGATTAATTGGATATGACAATGTATTTGCTGTGCCATTTCTAAAGGTTGCTCATGATACAAAGTGGGGAGCAGTACGCCCAGAAGAAATAGAAGTTCTCGGTGAAAAAGTAGAGGATATGAAATGTAAAGACTTTAAACTCTCACGAGGTGCTAAGGTGTTTAATTTTATAAGTCCTTCATTAAATAACTTTGTTGCATCCTTGACTGCACCTGACCCAGTTGTAATTGAAGAAAAGTGTATAGGTTGTAGGAAATGTGATGAGGTATGTCCGGAAAAATCTAAGGTAATATCCTTTGCAAAATATAATAATAAGGTAATACCAAAGTGGAATTATAGCAATTGTATAAGATGCTTCTGTTGTCAAGAACTTTGTCCAGAAGGGGCCATAATAACTAAGAAAAAGGGAATAAGTAAGCGACTAGGTTTTAAATAGTTATCATTAAAATAGTATTAGACGCCATATTTGGCGTCTAATACTATTTTAATTGCTAGCACACTCAGATGCTGTTCCTTTTAAAATTTCTAGTCCATGTTTTAATGCGGGTAATATGTACTCTAAATTTTCTTTAACAGCCTTTGGACTTCCCGGAAGATTGATAATTAGAGTAGTATTACGAATTCCAGATACCCCTCTGCTTAACATTCCTTTAGGAGTAATGCTTAAGCTGTGATGTCTCATAGCTTCAGATATACCAGGAGTTTGTCTATGAATTACATCTAAAGTGGCCTCAGGAGTCCAATCTCTTTGGGAAAAGCCTGTCCCGCCAGTTGTTAATATTAAATCTAAAGATAAATCATCACACATTTTTATCAGTTCTTTAGAAATAAGTTCTCTTTCATCAGGAAGAATTTTATAATAAATAATTTCATAATCGTTTTTTACCATTATATCTTCAATAACTTTGCCACTTTTGTCATCACGTTGACCTACGTAACCCTTATCACTAGCAGTCAATATACCTACTTTAAACAAGAATAGCACCACCTCTAGAAATATTATTAGATTTTATTTTACTTACTTATAAGATTAATATAGAAAAGATTTAAAATCAATACGAAGATATTATTATTGTAAAAGTAGTATTTAGTGTATAATTTAATAAACAATTTAAGGAGGAAAAGAAAATGAAAGAAAAATTAATAAACATAATTGTAACTTTAGTTGTACTAAGTTCTGTTTTTTTATATGGATGCTCAGGAAAATCAGAAGTAAATCCTAACAATGCGGAAAAGGATAATGTAAAGGGTTCCATTATTTTAGCTACAACAACAAGCACACAAGATAGTGGATTATTAGAATACTTATTGCCTAATTTTGAAAAAAAAGAGGGTATAGAAGTTAAAGTTGTAGCTGTTGGTACAGGTAAGGCATTACAAATGGGTAAGGATGGAGAAGCTGATGTACTTCTAGTTCATGCAAAGGTGGATGAGGAGAAATTTGTATCAGAAGGGCATGGAACAGTTAGATATGATGTTATGTATAATGACTTTATTCTTTTAGGACCTGAAAGCGATCCAGTAAAGATCGGTAAGAATGCAGGGCAAGATATGGGAAAAGCATTAAAGTTAATTGCGGATAGTGGACAAACCTTTTTATCTAGAGGGGATGACTCTGGGACACATAAGAAAGAAAAATCTATTTGGAAGGAAAAAAGTATAGATCCAAGCAAAGAGAAATGGTATATGGAAACAGGTCAGGGGATGGGTGAGACATTAAAAGTAGCAGATGAGAAACAAGGATATACAATATCAGATAGATCTACTTATATAAAAATGCAGGATAATGTAGATCTACAGATAATTTGTGAAGGTGATGAGAGCTTACTTAATCAGTATGGAATAATTCCTGTAAATCCTAATAAGAATCATACGATAAATTCAGAAGGGGCAAAAAAGTTTGTAAACTGGATTATATCAGATGAGACTCAAGAATTAATTAAATCTTTTAAAATTTTAGGACATGAGGATCAAGTGTTCTATCCTAATGCTAGATCTAAATAGATTAAGAGTATTTACTAGAAATGCAACTGGAGGGATATTATGATATACATTTTAAACGGTATAAAGGAAGCTTTTCAGCTTCTCTTTTCGCTAGATAGGGAGATATATTCTATTATTCTTTTGTCTATGAGTGTTTCTGGTATTGCAACTATAATTGGAACGTTAATAGGAGCGCCTATTGGGATATATAGTTCTATGAAAGAATTTAAATTTAAAAGAGTATATGGGAAACTCTTAAATACCTGTATGGGGATTCCACCAGTTGTTCTCGGTTTAATAGTTTCAGTAATTTTTTCAAGAAGAGGACCCTTAGGTGTTTTAGAAATCCTTTATACTCCTACAGCAATGATAATTGCCCAGGCACTTTTAGTTACTCCTATTATTACAGGAATAATTTTTAATAATACAAAAAAAGCTGGGAAAAGGATAAGCAGGTTATGCTTAACTTTAGGAGGAAATAAATATCATACATTATTTTTATTGATTAGGGAAACAAAAATAGATATGTTTATAGCAATAGTAACAGGCTTTGGAAGAGCTATATCTGAGGTTGGTGCTGTAATGTTAGTGGGGGGAAATATAAAGGGTCATACTAGGGTGATGACTACATATATATCAATGAATAATGCCATGGGTGATTATTCAGCTTCAATTGCTATGGGGATAGTACTTCTAGCTATTTCTTTTATTATTAATTCTTTTTTATATAAATACATTCAGGGTGATGAAGATGAATATTAAGGTGAAAAATGTTAGGAAATCTTATGGAAGTAGAGTAGTATTGAATATTGATAATTTAAACTTTGAAGGAGGTAAGATTCATGGGATATTAGGCCCAAATGGTTCAGGTAAAAGTACATTTATGAAAATTTTAGCTGGACTTGAAGAGAGAGACTGCGGAGAAGTTACATATAATGGATTACAATTAAATCCTGAAATAATGAAATTTATGACTTATTCAGAACAAAGCTCTTATCTTTTAAGAAGGACAGTCTTTGAAAATATTGCTTATCCATTAATAATTAGAAGAGTTAGTAAAAATATAATACATGACAAAGTAAATGAAATTATGGGTAGGTTTGAAATTTATAAATTGAAGGATCAAATAGCTACTAAATTATCAGGGGGAGAATCTCAAAAGGTTGCTCTTGCAAGAGCTATGATTTTTGAACCTAAGTTACTAATAGTAGATGAACCAACTGCAAATATTGATCCAAACTCAACAAAAATAATAGAAAGAAATTTAATAGAACTAAACAAAGCAAGGGAAACAACTATTTTAATAGTAACTCACAATATTGCTCAATGCAGTAGAATTTGTGATAATACAGTATTCATGCAAGATGGAAAATTAATAGAAATTGGGAATACAAAAAAGATATTAACTTCTCCACAAAGCATAGAAGCTAAAGGATTTATAGATTTTGAATACAATTACTTAAATGGAGGTATTCACTATGGAAATGTTCAAGGTTCATAGCGTTAAAGCTGCTAGAGAAAAACTTATGGAAAACTTTAAAGATTTTAAAATTCAGATAGAAGAAGTAGATATATTTGGAGCTGTTGATAGAATATTAGGAGAAGATATATACTCAAAGTTAAATGTACCTCATTTTAGAAGATCTACTGTAGATGGATATGCAGTTAGAAGTAGGGATACACATGGAGCTAGTGAAAGCTTACCTATGTTTTTAGAAATAATAGGGGAAGTAGAGATGGGAAAAGTGGCAAATATGAAAGTCACTGCAGATAAAGCAGTTTATGTGCCAACGGGGGGGATGGTACCTGAAGGGGCAGATGCTGTAGTTATGATTGAATATGTGGAGAATTTAGATGATACAAATATTACGGTTTCAAAATCAGTTGTAGCTAAAGAAAATGTAGTTGATATAGGTGATGATATAAAAGAGAATCAAAAGGTTCTACTAAAGGGAATGAGATTAAGACCACAAGATATAGGAGTTCTGTCCTCTATAGGAATAGATAAGGTAAGTGTATTTAAGATTCCATCTATAGCTATAATTTCAACAGGAGATGAGGTTACTGATCCAAAGGAAGAGCTTAAACTAGGAAAAATAAAGGATATAAATACATATACCTTATCAGCTATGGCAAAAAAAAGTGGACTTCATGTGGTTGAAAGATGTGTAGTAAAGGATGATAAAGAGCTTATTAAAAGTATATTAAGAGATTGCATGCAAAAAAGTGACATTGTTCTACTATCAGGAGGAAGTTCGGTTGGGACTAAAGATATAACTACAATTGTTATTGATGAGATAGGAAAGCCAGGAGTATTTGTTCATGGTGTCGCTATGAATCCAGGAAAACCTACCATATTAGCAAAGATAGATGATAAACCTTTATTTGGACTGCCAGGACAACCTGTTTCAGCTATGATAGCTTTCAAGGTTTTTGTAGAGTATTTTGTAAAGAGGATTTTTAATCTAGATGAATATGAAGAGAGTTTTATTGAAGCTACAATGATGACTAATGTGCATTCAGCTCAAGGTAAAGAAACATATCAGATGGTTTATTTAGAAAAGGAAAATAATCAGTATAAGGCACGTCCAGTATATGGGAAGTCAGGAATGATAACATTAATGTCAAAAGCTAAGGGATATGTGAAGATCCATGAAGATAAGGAAGGGATTAAAGAGGGAGAAAAAATTAGAGTAGATTTATTTTAATAAAGGCGGTGATTTAGTTTGAGTAGCTTTCAAAGAAATGTATACTTATCTAATTTAGAATTAGAAGAGGCAAAGGAACTTTTTTTTAGAGAATGTGAAGAAGGAATTAATGGATTAGGAAGAGAAATTCTAAGAGTAGAGGATGCTTTAAATAGAGTTACTTCAGAAGCTATATTTGCAAAGATATCATCCCCGTATTTCAATGCTTCTGCTATGGATGGTATAGCAGTTATATATAAATCTACTTTTGGGGCCAATGAGGTTAACCCTATAAGGCTAAAAATAGGTAGTGATTTTATATATGTAGACACAGGAGATGTTATAAAAGATCCTTTTGATGCAGTTATTATGATAGAAGATGTAGTAAAGATAGATGATTACACCGTTGAGATAATAAGAGCAGCATCACCATGGCAACATGTAAGGCCAGTTGGAGAAGATATTGTAGCCTCAGAGATGATAATACCTGCTTTTCATAAGATAACTCCGGTTGATATAGGATCATTATTAAGTGGAGGAATTTTAGAGATAAAAGTAATTAAAAAGCCTAAAGTTGGAATTATTCCAACAGGGACTGAGATAATTAATCCTGAAGAGGAAATATCAGAAGGGAAGATTATAGATTCTAACTCAAGAATGTTTGAAGCTCTAGTTGTACAATGTGGAGGACAAGCTAATAGATATAAACCTGTTATAGATGACTATGAACTAATTAAAAGTGCAATGATAAAGGCAGCAAATGAAAACGATATAGTTATAATAAATGCTGGTTCATCAGCAGGAAGTGAAGATTATTCTTCAAAAATAATAGAGGAATTAGGCGGAGTTATTGCTCACGGCATAGCTATAAAGCCAGGAAAACCAGCTATATTAGGGAAAGTTAATAATAAACCTGTAATTGGTCTTCCGGGATATCCTGTATCTGCATACTTTGTCTTTGATTCCTTTGTGTCGCCTTTAATCTTTAAATATTTAAAAATACAAGAAGAGAGCAGGCAGAAGGTAGAGGCTATTTTATCAAGTAGATTAATGTCTTCTCTAAAACATCTTGAGTTTGTGAGAGTAAAGCTTGGGAAAATAGGAGAAAAGTTAATTGCTACCCCATTAAATAGAGGGGCAGGTGTTACTATGTCTCTAGTGAGAGCAGATGGAGTACTTAAAATACCTAAAACAGTAGAAGGTATTGAGGCAGGAGAAAAGGTTGAAGTGGAGCTTTTGAAAGACTATAGAGGTATAGAGAATACTTTAGTTTTAATAGGAAGTCACGACATAATAATAGATATTATAACTAATGAAATGAGTTTGAAATCAAGAGGAAGCAGCTTGTCATCGGCTCATGTAGGTAGTTTAGGAGGAATTATGGCAAGCAGAAGAGGGGAATGTCACATAGCACCTATTCATCTTCTTGACCATAAAACTGGAGTTTATAATATAGAATATGTTAAAAAGTATTTAGTTAATAAAGAAATGGCTTTACTAAAAGGAGTTAAAAGAATTCAAGGACTTATGGTTAAAAAAGGCAATCCTAAGAATATTAATTCCATTAAAGATTTAATGAGAGAAGATATAGTATTTGTAAATAGACAAAAGGGTGCTGGAACTAGAGTACTTTTAGATTATAAATTAAATCAATTATCCATAGATTCAGATGATATAAAGGGATACGATAGAGAGATGACTACTCATATGACAGTAGCCACTGCTGTACTATCTGGAACAGCAGATGTAGGTATGGGGATAGAGTCCGTTGCAAGAACCATGAATCTTGATTTTATAGCCATTGGTGAGGAAGATTATGACTTTTTAATTGAGAAAAGCTTTTTAGAAGAAGACAAAGTTAAGGACTTTATAAGAATTCTTAAATCAAAAGATTTAGAAACTCAGCTTAAACAAATAGGTGGATATCGTCTAGACAGCCCAGGTGAAATAATTTACATTTAAAAGATATACCTTAGATTGGAGGGAAGTTCGTGTTAGATGGAGAAGGACGAGAAATAAATTATTTAAGGATATCAGTAACGGATTTATGCAATTTAAGATGTAGATATTGTATACCTGAGGAAGGCATAATAAAAAAATGCCATTCTGATATTTTAAGTATGGAAGAAATTGAAGAAATAGTTAAGGTATCAACTAAATTAGGAGTAAATAAGGTAAGGTTAACTGGTGGAGAACCTCTAGTTAGAAGAGGTATAGTAGGACTTGTTCAAAAGATATCAGAGATACCAGGAATTAATGAAGTAGCATTAACGACTAATGGAACCCTTCTAGGGCAATATGCTAAAGATTTAAAGAAGGCGGGTTTAAAAAGAGTAAATATAAGTCTTGATACTCTACAAGAGGATAGATATGAGTATATAACAAATGGTGGTAAACTTAAGAATGTTCTTGAAGGAATTAGAGCTGCTAAGGAAGTCGGGTTAACACCTTTAAAACTTAATGTAGTATTAGTTAAGGGATTTAATGATGATGAAATAGATGACTTTATAAATCTTACTATAGAAAATGAATATGATATAAGGTTTATAGAACTTATGCCTATTGGTGATAATGGAGACTGGTCAAAAGAGCACTGTATTTCAAATAACATAGTTTTAGAAAAATATCCTAATTTAATACCTATAATTAATAAGGATAAGTCAGCACCAGCACAGCATTATAAGTTACCGGGTGCAAAGGGAAGAGTAGGTCTTATAAACCCAATAAGCTCACACTTTTGTTCAAGTTGCAACAGGATAAGGCTTACAGCAGATGGTAAAATTAAACCTTGTCTTCATTCAAATGATGAAGTTGATATAAAGACTGACTTAAGAGAAAAGAGAGATATCTTACCTATTATTGTTAATGCTGTAAAGATTAAACCTAAAGAGCACCATATGAATGAAAAGAACTATAACCCTATAAATAGAGAAATGGTACAAATAGGAGGATAATATGGATTTTACGCACTTTAATGAGAATGGAAAAGCAAAAATGGTTGATGTTGGAGAAAAAGATGAAACAAAGAGAGTTGCTATTGCTAGAGGAACTATAAAAATGAATAGAGAAACACTAATTAAAGTGAAAGAAGGGCAGATGAAAAAGGGAGATGTTATAGCTGTTGCTCAAGTAGCAGGAATAATGGGAGCTAAGAAAACAAGTGATATAATTCCAATGTGCCACAATATACTAATAAATGGAGTAGACTTAAGCTTTGAAATTAACGAAGAAGAATCATCTATTATTATAGAAGCAGAAGCAAAAACAACAGGTAAAACAGGAGTAGAAATGGAGGCATTAAGTGCTGTTTCTATAGCTGCTTTAACTATTTATGATATGTGCAAAGCTATTGATAAAGAGATGGTTATTGATAATATAAGGCTTGTTAAGAAAATAGGTGGAAAATCAGGAGAATTTATAAGAAGAGGTGAGAATATATAAATGGGTAGAGTAATAGCAATCAATATAAGTGAGAAAAAGGGAGTTCCAAAGGAAGGGATTCCAGTAGGGAATTTTATAGAGGACTTTGGACTTGAAGGAGATGCACATGCTGGAAAATGGCATAGACAGGTTAGTTTACTCGGATTAGAAAGTATGGACAAGATGAAATCACAGGGTGCAGAAGGGTTATGTACAGGGAAATTTGCAGAAAATCTAACTACAGAAGGAATAGTTCTCTGGGAGCTTCCTGTAGGAACTATGCTTAAAATAGGAGAAACCATTCAAGAAGTTACTCAAATAGGAAAAGAGTGTCACATGGGATGTGCTATTCGTGAATTAGTTGGAGATTGTGTTATGCCAAGAGAGGGAATATTTACGAAGGTAATAAAGGGAGGAAAGATTAAAGAGGGAGATAATATTGATATAATTTAAGATTTAATAGGGAGGTGAAATCTATTTTACGAGAAGAACATATGATAAGCTTTATTGAAGAGATTTCAGAAGGTATTATGATATGCGACTTATTAGGACACATTGACACAGTAAACAAAGGACTTACTGATTTGCTTGGATATAAGAAGTTAGACCTAAGAAAAATGAAGGTATCTAACATAATAGGAGAATGGGAATATATTTTAAATGAAGCGAAGTCTGGAGCTTTGTTTTCTAAAGAACTTAAAGTATGCATTAATAAAAATGTTTCTTATCTTCAAATTAATGCTCATCCCTTAGTTAATAGAGAGAGTAAAATAGAGAAAGTCTTAATTATATTTAAAGAAGTAAAAAAGGATAGAAAATTAGTAAATAGAATTACATCTGGACAAGCTATTTATAACTTTGACAAGATTATAGGAAAAAGTGAAAAGTTCTTAGAAGTAATTGATTATGCAAAGAACATTGCTGACAGTAGATCTACTATTTTAATTACTGGAGAGAGTGGAACAGGAAAAGAAGTTTTTGCGCAATCTATTCATAATTATAGTAGTAGAAGAAATAAGTCTTTTGTAGCAGTTAATTGTGGGGCTATTCCTCAAAATTTAATGGAGTCGGAGTTTTTTGGATATGAAGAAGGTGCTTTTACTGGTGCAAGATTAGGAGGAGCTATAGGTAAGTTTCAGCTTGCCAGTGGTGGAACTATCTTTCTAGATGAAATAGGGGAAATGCCTATTGACATGCAGACAAAGCTTCTTAGAGTTATAGAAG
Source organism: Clostridium sp. (assembly GCA_036677665.1). Taxonomy (GTDB): domain Bacteria; phylum Bacillota; class Clostridia; order Clostridiales; family Clostridiaceae; genus Clostridium_H. The sequence continues at coordinate 45,137 of JAVBVX010000080.1, forward strand.
AGAAGGTAATTAATCCTGTTGGAAGTATTAAGAATATACCAATTGATGTTAGGATTATAGCAGCTACTAATAAAGATCTTCAAAAAAAGATACGAGAAGGAAATTTTAGACAAGATTTATATTATCGCTTAAATGTTTTGCCTTTACGACTTCCCTCATTAAGAGAAAGGAAAGAGGATATACCCCTTTTAATAGAATACTTTATGAAAAGTATATCGAAGAATCTTAATAAAAAAGAGTTAGAAATACCACCATATTACGAAGTTAAGTTTATGGAATATTACTGGCCTGGAAATATAAGGGAAATTGAGAATATAGTAGAACTTATGATTAACACTCAGAGGGTTCATGTGCCTGGAGAAGAGAAACAGGAAATATTTATACCTTTAAATAAAAAAGATAAGTGTTTAACACTGGAATATAACGAGAAACAACATATTATTAAAACACTAAAGAAATTTAATAATAACGTATCGCTATCTGCTAAAGCATTGGCAATTGGACGTAATACCTTATACAGAAAAATAGAAAAATATAAAATTAATTTAGGTAATTCAGACTTTGAAAGTACAGAGTGCTGTTCTAATGTGGAACGATGTTCTGAAATAGAACTATAATAAAGGGGATTATTGTTCTTAAATAGAACAAGTGATGTAATTTGATTGTAGTAGAATAGTTATAAATAAATAAAATTAATATCAAGAAAACATTAATTTTATGGGACTAGCTTAAAAAATTGAAATTTAATGAAAATATGAACTGTGTATTGGTATGAGAATTGCTATAGTATTTTAGAAAGACAAGATATATAAGGGAGGGGTATTATAATGTTTGGATACAATGGGAAAGTACTAAGAATTAATCTAAGTGAAGGAAGTATTAAAGTAGAACCTCTAGATTTAGCAGTAGCTCAAAAATATATTGGGGCTAGAGGATTAGGGGTTAAGACACTTATAGATGAAATAGATCCTAAAGTAGATGCACTAAGCCCTGATAATAAATTTATTATAGCAACAGGACCAATAACAGCAGCACCAATGCCAACTAGTGGAAGATATATGGTTATTACAAAAGCACCTCTAACAGGTACAATAGGAATTTCTAATTCTGGTGGACATTGGGGAGCAGAGTTGAAGAAAACAGGATACGATATGATAATCCTTGAGGGAAAATCTGAAAGTCCTGTATATATAAATATTACAGATGAAGATGTAGAGATAAAAGATGCAAAAGGATTATGGGGAAAAGTTGTTTCAGAAACAACAAAAACTCTCCAAGAAGTTCATGATAAAGCAAAAGTACTTTGTATTGGACCAGCAGGAGAAAAACTATCGCTTATGGCAGCGGTTATGAATGATGTAGATAGAGCAGCAGGTCGTGGAGGAGTAGGTGCGGTTTTAGGTTCTAAAAATGTAAAAGCTATTTCAGTAAAAGGAAGCGGTAAAGTTCAATTACCAGATGACAAAGAAGCTCAAGCAGTAGGACTTGCAAAAACAAAAATCCTAAGAGATGACCCAGTTGCAGGAAATGGTCTCCCAACATATGGAACAGCAGTATTAGTTAATATCATAAATGAAAGTGGAATTCACCCAGTTCGTAACTTCCAAAAGGCTTACACAAAAGAGGCTGATAAGATTAGTGGAGAAGCTATGACAGAGCAGACTCTTGTTAGAAAAAGTGCTTGTCACAGATGTCCAATTGCCTGTGGAAGATGGGTTAAAATGGAGGACGGTACAGAATGTGGAGGACCAGAATATGAAACACTATGGGCATTTGGTTCTGACTGTGATAACTATGATTTAAGTTCTATAAATGTAGCTAATATGCTTTGTAATGAGTATGGATTAGATACTATTTCAGCTGGAGCTACTATTGCGGCAGCTATGGAATTATATGAAAAGGGCATTATTAAGGATGAAGAACTAGCAGCAGATGGGGTATCTCTAAATTGGGGAGATGCAAAGGCTATAATTGAATGGACTAGAAAGATGGGATTAAGAGAAGGATTCGGAGATAAGTTAGCAGATGGTTCATATAGATTATGTGAAAGTTATGGACATATTGAATACGCTATGACTGTTAAAAAGCAAGAACTTCCAGCATATGACCCAAGAGGAGTAAAGGGACATGGTATTAATTATGCAACAAATAATAGAGGAGGATGTCATATAAAAGGATATATGATTAATCCAGAAATATTAGGATATCCTGAGAAATTAGATCGTTTAGCCCTTGAAGGAAAACCAGCATATACAAAGGTGTTTCACGATTTAACAGCTGTAATTGATTCTATGGGAATATGTTTATTCACTACATTTGGATTAGGTGCACAAGACTATGTAGATATGTATAATACAGTATGTGGAGAAGTTTATAATGTAGAAACGTTGCTTCAAGCAGGAGAGAGAATTTGGAATCTAGAGAAGATATTTAACTTAAGAGCTGGAATAGATAGCACACAGGATACTCTTCCAGATAGATTGTTAGAATCACCTATACCAGAAGGACCTTCAGTAGGGCATGTTCATGAATTAAGTGAATTGCTTCCAAAATATTATGAAGCAAGAGGCTGGGATAAAAACGGAATTCCTACAAAGGAAACTTTAACAAAACTTGGTCTTGAAGAATATGCAGGAATTGTTGAAGAATATATTGCAAAGAATGAGGCAGCATCAAATCAAGAGATATAATTTTATTGGGAGAATGAACTTTTAAAAGAAGGTTCATTCTTTCTCATATTGAGGAGAAAGGAGGACTACAAATGAAAGTAGAAGTAAGACTTTTTGCTTATTTTAGAGATGGAAGATGGAAAAGTCAAGATGTTGAATTTAAAGAAGCAAGTACATTAGAAGATATAGTGAAGGAAATTGGAATAAAACCAGAGGAGATTTCTATTGGACTTATTAATGGAATTGATGGTTCTTTAGACAGAGAAGTAAAAGATGGAGATGTAGTAGCCTTATTTCCACCAGTAGGAGGCGGCTGAAGACTTTATATAGGATATACAAGAATTTTAAAAGGAGACGTAAACTTCTTGTTGGCGTCTTTTTTTGTTGTTTTTAACTCAACTATCGTACATTGGATTTATAGTATAAATCAGATTTAAGTAAGTTTAATATGTTAAAGATGTTAAATACTGATATAATATAAAGGTAATAAATGTAGCAATAATGATTCATAATGGGAAGATTAACTTTTAAAGGGAGAGATTTCTGTGAAACAAGAGATTCGTGTTGGTTTAATTGGGTATGGGATGGCAGGTAGAGTCTTTCATGCACCTATAATAGATAGTGTTTCTGGTCTAAATCTGTATAAAGTTTACGAAACTAAGCCTGAAAATATTAAGCATTTAAAAGAAAATTATGAGAACGTTGAAATAGTTGCTGGAGTTGATGAAATAATAGATGATCCAAGTGTAGAGCTCATTGTTATTGCAACACCAAATAACTTTCACTATGAGTTAACTCAAAAGGCATTAGAAAGAGGCAAAAATGTTGTGGTGGAAAAACCATTTACAGTAACTTCTGAAGAAGCGGATAAGCTCATTGAGCTTGCAAAGTTCAAAGATAAGCTGCTAACTGTCCACCACAACAGAAGATGGGATAGCGACTTTAAAACAGTTGAAAAGCTCGTTAGAGGTAATATACTTGGAGAAATTGTAGATTACGAAGCTAATTATGATAGATTTAGGACTGAATTTAAAAACAATTGGAGAGAGAAAAATGTTCTTGGTTCAGGAATCTTATATGATCTAGGATCTCATCTAATTGATCAAGCACAATGTTTATTTGGACTCCCAGAAGAAGTATTTTCTCATCTTGAAATTCAAAAAACTAATGGTGAAGCAGTTGATAATTTTAAGTTAATACTTAAGTACTCAAAGCTTAAAGTAACTCTTAAAGCAGGAATGCTTGTAAGAGAACCTGGACCACGTTTTGCAATACATGGAACAAAAGGTTCTTTTATTAAATATGGTCTTGATGTTCAAGAAGAAGCCCTAAAAGGAGGAATCTTTCCTCAACACATAGAAAGATGGGGGGAAGAGCCAGAAAGATTATGGGGTAAAATTAATACTGAAGTAGAGGGTATACATATAGTAGGTAGAGTAGAAAGTGAGATAGGTGATTACAGAGAGTTTTATAGGAATGTGTATGAGGCTATTTTGGATAAAGAGGCACTTATTGTAAAGCCTCAGCAGGCAAGAAATACTATAAAGATTATTGAATTAGCAGAACAAAGTAATAAAGAAAGACGATGGATTACGTTTTAAATTTAAAAAACTAGGAGATAATGTTAGATGGAAATAAAAAAAGTTAAGGGAAATACATTTTGTATTGATACTGGAATGACATACATACCTTTTTACAAAGTTAATGAGGAAGAGATTATTATGCTAGACTCAGGATGGGCTAAAAGGGAGCAAAAAGGTATAGACCAGTTATTGGACAAAAGTAATCTAAAGGTTGTTGCTATAATATGTAGTCATGCTCATATAGATCATTCAGGAAATAATGCATATTTAAAAAACAAATACAATTGTATAATTGCTATGCCAGCTTATGAGGCTCTTATTTCTAACTCTACGGTAAATTTAAAGATTTATTTTAGAAATCATGCATTAACTGATGTAATAGAGCGATTTGGTCACATGGTCTGCGAAACGGATATTATGATTTGGGATAATCAAGATAGTATACATATATGTGATATTGAATTTAAAATTCTTTTTACCCCAGGACATACTCCAGAGCATATATGCATTATGACCCCAGATGATGTTGCTTATCTAGCAGATGCTCTAATAAGCTATGAGGTTATAGAGGAGGCTAAAATGCCATATGTATATATACTTAGCGAGGATCTAAAAAGCAAAGAAAAGCTTTTAGATTTAAAATGTAGCAAGTATGTAGTAGCACACAAGGGTATATATGACGATATTACAAAGCTTGTAACTGATAATATAGATTTTTATAAAGATATTGCCTTAAGGGTATATGAAGCTATAGGAGATTCTATGACAATGGAAACCATCACAAAAACTGTAGTTGAGAAATTTGGTATTCCAGTAAATAGTATAGATAAACATAATGAAATAGAAAGAATCATAAGGTCTTATGTTGAATACTTAAGCGAAGAAGGGTTAATTGACTTAAGTATAGAAGATGGATTTATTAAATATAAAAAAGTAGTTATTGATAATGAGCAAAGGCTATCAACATATCCATAATAATTGAATATGTGGGAAAAATATATTGACATGGTAAAAAAAATATGTTATATAAAAATTAGGGTTTAGCACTCGGTACGTGAGAGTGCTAACAAAGAATACATAGTTTTTATTTTGGAAGGAGAGATTTAATTGGAAACAAAACAATTTCAAGCAGAGTCTAAAAGATTACTAGATCTTATGATTAACTCAATTTATACTCATAGGGAGATTTTTTTAAGAGAGCTCATTTCTAATGCAAGTGATGCAATAGATAAAATTTACTACAAAGCATTAACAGATGATTCTTTAAACTTTGATAAAGATAATTATTATATCAGAATAGTACCTGACAAGAAAAATAGAACACTTACGATTTCTGATACTGGTATTGGAATGACACAAGAAGACCTTGATAATAATCTTGGAGTTATAGCAAAAAGTGGGTCTTTAAAATTTAAAAAAGAAAATGAATTAAAAGATGGATATGATATAATTGGACAATTTGGTGTAGGATTTTATTCTGCATTCATGGTAGCAGAGACTGTTACTGTTATAAGTAAAGCTTTTGGTAGTGAGGAAGCATACAAATGGGAATCAAAAGGGGTAGAGGGTTATACTATTGAATCTTGTCAGAAGGACTCAATTGGTACAGATATTATATTAAAAATAAAAGAAAACACAGAAGATGAAAATTTTGATGAATATTTACAAGAACACAGACTAAAAAATATTGTTAAAAAATACTCTGATTTTATTAGATATCCAATAAAAATGAATATAACTAAGAGTAGACTCAAAGAAGGCAGTGAAAGTGAATACGAAGAGTATACAGAAGAACAAACTGTAAATAGTATGGTACCTATATGGAGAAAGAATAAAAATGAACTTACTCAAGAAGATTATGAAAAGTTTTATTCTGAAAAGCACTATGGTTTTGATAAACCATTAAAACATATTCATATTAGTGTTGATGGTGCTGTAAGCTATAATTCTATTTTATTTATTCCAGAGCAAACTCCATATGATTTTTACACTAAAGAATATGAAAAAGGTTTAGAGCTATATTCAAGTGGTGTTCTAATCATGAATAAGTGTTCAGATTTATTACCGGACTACTTCAGTTTTGTAAAAGGTATAGTAGATTCGGAAGATTTATCACTTAATATATCTAGAGAAATTTTACAGCATGATAGACAGCTTAAGCTTATAGCTAAGAATATAAAAAGCAAAATTAAAAGTGAATTAGAGAACTTATTAAAAAATGATAGAGATAAATATGAAGAATTCTATAAAGCCTTCGGTAGACAATTAAAATATGGAGTTTATAGCGATTTTGGAAGTAATAAAGATGTTCTACAAGATTTATTAATGTTCTATTCATCAAAAGAAAATAAGATGGTTACTTTAGCAGAATATATTTCTAGAATGCCTGAAGAGCAAAAATATATTTACTATGCTACAGGGGAATCAAATGAAAGAATTGAAAAACTTCCACAAACAGAGGTTGTTTTAGATAAAGGATATGAAATATTATACTTTACTGATGATGTAGATGAGTTTGCTATAAGAATGTTAATGACATATAAGGAAAAAGAATTCAAATCTATATCAAGTGCTGACTTAGGTATAGAAGCAGATGAAAATAAAGAATCATCTACGGAGCAAGATGCAGCTAACAAAGAATTATTTGAAAATATGAAGAACATTTTATCAGATAAAGTTAAAGATGTTAGAGCATCAAAGAGACTTAAAAATCATCCAGTATGCCTATCAACAGATGGAGAACTTTCAATTGAAATGGAAAAAATATTAAGTGCTATACCTGATAGTGGTAATATAAAAGCAGATAAAGTTTTAGAAATAAACATAAATCATGATGTATTTAAAACATTAAAAGAAGCTTATGAAAAAGATAAAGAAAAATTAAACCTGTATACAACTTTATTATATAATCAAGCACTTCTTATTGAAGGACTTCCAATTAATGATCCAGTAGAATTTACAAATAACATATGTAAGATAATGGTATAGATAAAAGCCACTTTCAAGATACTTTACTTGAAGGTGGCTTTTTAAAATAATTATCTAAACAGTTAGTATTCTTTTAGTAAATAATAAATTTCTATTTTTTTATTATGATATCAGGAAATATTGCAATGTGTGATGAAGTTTTAGAACTTATATTTTAGTAGAAAGCATGAATAAGAATAATGAGGAGCTTAATACATTTTTTAGAGTGTTATTTATAATATACATAATAGAGTAAGTTTATGTAAAACATAATATTATAATAAAAAATGCAGAGGATAACTTTATGGATAAATTAAAAGTAAACTTCAGCTTAAAGAAAAATATTAATATAATGAAAGAAGTATTTTGCAAAAATGACACTATAATCTTTAGAGATATATGGGATAAAAGTACTACACAAAGATATTGTATTATTTATTCAGATGGAATGGTAGACATAAAAACTATTAATGAAAATATTATAAAGCCATTAGCATTATCTTCAATAAATAGATATTTACTAAAAGAAGATGTTACAGATTACATAGGGTTTAGCATAATTCAGACTAGTAAAGTTGAAAAAACAAGATTAATAGATCAAGTATCAGAAGCTATTAATAGGGGTCAGACTATATTATTTATTGAAGATAGTGATGAAGCTCTAATATTAGAAACAAGAGAAATAAATGAAAGAGAGATATCTGAACCATCTTCAGAAAATGTATTAAGAGGATCTAGAGAGGGATTTACTGAATCCATTATTACAAATACTACACTTTTGAAAAAGATGATTAATAATAATAATTTGAGATTTGAATTTTTAACGATAGGTTCTAGAACAAAGACAAAGGTATGTATTACTTATATAGAGGATTTAGCACCGGAGAAAATAGTAGAAGAAGTAAAGCATAGAGTTAAGAATATATCAATAGATGGTGTTTTAGAATCTTCGTATATAGAAGAAATAATACGAGACAACCAACTTTCTATTTTTCCAACCATTGGAAATACAGAAAAACCAGATAATGTTGCATCTAAATTGCTAGAAGGCAGAGTGGCAATTATATGTGATAATAACTCCTTTGTTTTAACTTTGCCATATTTATTTATAGAACATTTTCAAGTTAGCGAAGATTATTATAATAGTTATGCAATTTCTAGTTTAAATAGGATATTGAGAATAATAGGCTTTTGGTTATCAATTAGTGTTCCAGCCTTATATGTAGGTGTTGTAAATTTTCATCAAGAAATACTGCCTACAAGTCTTTATATTAGTATAGCTCAAGCTAGGGCAGGAGTACCAATTCCTACTGTTTTTGAAGCCGTATTAATGTTATTTACTTTTGAAATATTAAGAGAAGCTGGAGCAAGAATTCCAAAACAGATTGGTCAGGCTGTTAGTATAGTAGGTGCATTAGTATTAGGAGAATCAGCAGTGAATGCTAGACTTGTAAGTGCGCCTATGGTAATAGTTGTTGCTTTGACAGGCATTTCTGGATTTCTTAATCCAAGTTTAATTACTACCACAATTATATTGAGAATTATTTTATTAGCCTTAACTAGCAGTCTTAGATTGTTTGGATATACTTTTGGTCTTATAGGAATATCTATGTATTTGGTTTCTATTAAGTCTTTTGGAGTAAATTATATGGAATATAGTAGCTATCTTGATATAAATAACCAAAATGATTTAATTTTAAGAAAGCCTTGGCCATACATGAATAGAAGACCTAGTTTGTTATCTAAAGATATAATTAGAGCAAAATTTAAAAATAAGAGGAAGGTGTAGATATATGTTAAAGAAAATATTATGCACTTTTCTCTTAATGACAAATGTTGTGTGGTTATCAGGATGCTGGGGATATAGAGAAATTAATGATTCACCAATTGTTGTTGGAGCTGCAATTGATAAAATTAATAATGAAGAATATATGCTTACAACGGAGATATTAAAAACTTCGGAAACTATAGGAGGTACAAAAGAAATAAATACAGTTGTACTACAGACAACAGGTAAGACTATATTTGATGCTATAAGAAAATTAATAGTTAAGAATGGTAGATTTCTTTACTGGGCTAATATAAAATTAGTTATAATTAATAAGGAAATAGCAGAGGAGGATATTATTTCTGTACTAGATTTTCTTTATAGAGACATTGAAGTAAGAGCAGAGGCAATGGTTATAGTAACTAAAGATAAAGCAATGGATATATTTAAAGAGAATAAATTCATAAATGAACCTATATCTTTTCGTATATTAGATATTATGACTCATTCAGATAGATTTTCAAAAGTATATCCATCAAAAATGTATGAAGTACTTGATTTTATGCTTATTGATGGAAAAGAGCTTATATTACCTATTATATCATGTGAAAATATTTCTGAAAAAAGTGAAGTTGTTGACTTAGAAAGTGCAGTTTTTAAAGGAAAAAAGATGATAGGAACTTTAACAGGAGAAGAAGTTCAAACATATAGACTGTTATCTAATAACGAGAGAGGAGGAATCAGAGTAGATGAAGTTTCGAAGGATGAAACTTCAAAAATAAGTTATGAAATAGAGAAAAGTAAGGCGAAAATAAAACCTATATATGAAGATGGAAAGATTACTATGAATATATATATTATAGCAGATGTTTTTATTGCAGAAGTTATGAATTATAAATTGAATTTTATGGATGAAGATATTAGAAAATGTATAAAAGAGAGCTTAGAGGAAAATATAAAAGGTAAATCCAGAGAACTTTTATCAAAAATTCAAGGAGACCTAAACAGTGACTTATTAGGATTTGGACAATTGACAAAAATAAAGTACCCAAGTGTATGGAAAAAAGAGGAGTATAATTGGGATAAGGTATTTCCTAATATAAATGTAAATATAAATGTAGAGGTTAATTTTAAAGGAAGTGCGCTATATACTAATATTATAGAGTAGGAGGATATAATTTGATATTTCCTATTGTAATATTTTATTTTATATTTGGAATAATTGAAATAATAATTTGGTATAAGAAGGGAATAGGAAATAAAGAAATATATATCTATATATTTCTTTATTTCCTACTAATAATAGTTAGTAATTTGATCTATTTTAATATTATACCTAGAAACTTTTTTAAAGTATTAGAAAATTCAATTAAGCTATTAAAGTGAAGATAGGTGAATTATATGAAAAACAAGATTACAAGTAAGCAAGGAACTGTAATAGTATTAATATTTATCTTAGGAACTTCAGTTGTATTTAATCCAGGGCGTAGCGCTAGAGCAGATGTGTGGATAGCTATGATAGTATCGTATATACTATTTATTCCAATAGCGTTAATTTATTCTACAATATTAGAAAAATTTCCAGGAAAGAATATTTTTAAAATATGTGAAATAGTATTAGGGAAATTTATAGGAAAAGTTTTTATCATATTATTTACATTTCATGCCTTTATATCAATGGCGGTAATGATTAGAACTTTGGGAGAATTTATATATCTTGTTGGACCTCAAGAAACTCCTATGGTCGTTAATATGATCTGTTTAGGATTACTTAGTGTATTTTCCGTATATTTTGGAATGAATGTGCTTGGGAGATGGTGTATTATTGTATTGCCGATGATAGTAGTTATATTACTAATTCCTATACCATTTTTTATACCTGAAATGAAAAGAAATTATATATTTCCTATTATGTATGAAGGAATAAGACCTGTTATTAGCGGTGTAAAGGAAACTCTATCTTTTCCTATAACTCAAAGTTTTATTTTTATTATGGTATTTGATGGTTTAGAAGATATATATAAATTTAAATGGGTTCTGTTGAAGGGAGTATTTTGGGGAGTAAGTATCCTATTTATTATTGTACTTACAACAATTCTTGTAATAGGAGAAAAGAATTATTATAATGCATATTTACCTACTTATCTAGCATTAAGAAGACTAAAAGTAGGTGAATTTTTTGAAAGAGTAGAAATGGTTACATTGCTAACTTTTGTATACACTATATTTGTAAAAATTTCTATATTTTTAATAGCTACAGTTAGGGGGATAGGATATATATTTAATATAAAAGACTATAGAATAATATCTACAATGGTGGTTTTTTTATTTGTGAATTTAGGATATGTATTCTATCTAAATTCTATGGAGGTTAAATATTTCCTTAGTAATATATGGCCAGTATATGCTCCAATTTTTCAAGTGGTATTGCCTTTTGTATTGTTTGTATTAATAAAACTAAAAGTAAGAAAAAAAGTGGGTACTACAGGAAGATGAAGCACTATTGAGAAGCTTAGTTTTTAATAAAGATTAGAAACAAAAGTAGGAATAATATATTCACTAATATTTTATTGAATAATATTCAATATATAAGTATAATTATACTATTATTTTATATACTTAGAGGAGATATGATTATGGACATATTTGAAAATGTATCGGTAGTTAAGAAAGCGAATATTTACTTTGATGGAAAAGTAACTAGTAGAACAGTTATATTTAAAGATGGTGAAAAGAAAACACTAGGAATTATGCTTCAAGGGGAGTATGAGTTTGGTACAGGAAGTAAGGAGCTAATGGAGATTATTGCAGGTGATGTAGATGTAAAGTTAGAAGGTAGTGAAGAATGGAAAACATATAAATCAGGAGATGCCTTTGAAGTACCATCTAATTCTAGCTTCAAATTAATTGTAAAAGAAATTGTGGATTATTGTTGTTCATATATAGAAAATTAAATTGACTTAAATTATTCAATTAGGATAAAATTAAAGCATTTGAAGAAGCCTATTTAGAGGCTTCTTCAAATGCTTTAAAAATAATTTCTTTAGTAGTAGCGCCTTCATAGATTTTATTGTTACCGACAAAGTAAGTAGGGACATAATAGTAGTCATATTGTTTTGCAATGTCAGGTTTTTTCTCCTCGTCTATTATATCTACCTTAACATCCCTGTACTCTGGATGTTCTTTTTTTATCTCATCTATCCAGTTGATTGCTTTTTTACAATGAGGGCACCAGTTGGTTATAAGCATAGTTATATCTTTCATTAATACCACCGCCTAAGTATAGAATTATTAAAGAAACTTACTATATTAATAGTATACATCTTCATTAAGTATTTTAAATATGATATGAAGATATTTTTAGTTATTATATTATATATTAATCACCTACATATATAATACTCTTATATTTATAAGTATATTTTCTTTATTAATGATAAATTATAAAATAATAATAAAGAAAATAAGGAGATATATTATGTTCATTCCCCAAAGAGTTATATTTGAAAAAGTATCATTAAACTATGAGTTAGGAAGAGAACTTTATGATAAGTTTAAAGCTGATAGTAGTATAGAAATCATAGAGTTATCATCAAATAAGATTAATTCATGTATACCAGGAGAAAATATATATGAAAAGTATAGATCTGGCAAAAATACTTTAGTTGTTGGTATTAAAAAAAGCTTGAAATTTCAAAGCTGTAAACCATCAGCTCATTATCAATTACCCTTAGTAAGTGGATGTATGGGACAATGTGAATATTGCTATCTAAACACTCAATTAGGGGATAAACCTTTTGTAAAAGTTCATGTGAATGTAGATGAAATATTAAATCAAGCTGAAAAACATATAACAGAAAGAAGTCCAGATATAACTATATTTGAGGGAGCTGCCACTTCTGATCCAGTTCCAGTAGAACCCTATACTAATGTACTGAAAAAGTGCATAGAATACTTTGGGAATCAGAAGCTTGCTAGATTTAGGTTTGTTACTAAATATAATGATGTTGATAGCTTATTAAATATTAAACATAATGGAAATACAGAAATTAGATTTAGTTTAAATACAGATAGAATAATAAAAGAATATGAGCATTCTACTGCATCAGCAAAGTTGCGTATAGATGCTGCTGCAAAGCTTGCAAAAGATGGATATCCAATAGGATTCATAATTGCACCGGTATTCATGTATGAAAATTGGAGGGAAGAATATAAAGACCTTTTAGATATGTTATATAATACTCTTCCGAAAGAGATAGAAGAGTCAATCGGATTTGAAATAATCTCTCATAGATATACAACTAAAGCTAAAAATACTATAGTACAAATATTCCCTCAAACTACATTACCTATGAAGGATGAAGAGAGGAAATTTAAATATGGCCAGTTTGGATATGGTAAATATGTATACACAAAAGAACAATTACAAGAGATGAAGGATTTCTTTACTGAAGAATTAAATAATAAATTTAAAAATAAAGATATAAAATATATAATATAATTAATTTAAAATACCCATGGATTTTAATCCCATGGGTATTTTTTATAAAGTTACACAATATTTTTCTTCAAGTTTTATAGGTTGATAGGAGCGCTTCGCTTTTCTTAGTCCTTCAATACCTAAGTCCTGTTCTCTATTAATGTATGGTACCTCACTTAGATATCTTTCAACAAAGGTCCTATTTGTGAAGGCATATATTCCATTAATGTCTTTTCTTCCTTTTTCAAAATAAACTATAGCCATCTCATCATTTACACGCTCACCAATTGTAAATGATGAGATTATATCATCTACATAAACTGCCATACCTTTTAAATTTAATTCATCGGAATGATTTATAGTTTCAATAATGCCTTCTAATTCATAGGATAAATAAATATCGTTAGTATAGTTTTCATTATACCATATTTCAGCTAGAGCAATACAATCTTCAACTACTCCAGGTTCAGAAAAATCCTTTACAGTATAGTTATAATTTTTTATGAAATAGTTATAATGATTTTTTTTTCCATGAAGTTTTTTACCAGATAAACTTATTAGTTTATCTTTTGAATAGATATAATCGAAGTTATCTATATCTTTTTCAATATAAGGTGTATCTCCATAAATATCTTTAAGATCTTCTAGAAATAAACTTTCAACATCTTTAAAAAGATATTCCATATTATTTTGTTCTTTATACTCCTCTAATTTTTCAATTAGTTCTCTTAGGTTTTCTTTAGTGTATCCAATAGGTTGCATGAAGTGATAGTTTTTCTTAAAATCTCTCTTTTTAATTATAAGTACACCTTCATATATAGCATATTGGATATCGCAGGCCTTTCTCCAGATAAGTAAATTAGTAAAAGAATATTCGCTAGTATTAAACTTATAATCTTGTAAGTACTTATCCAGGATATGTTTATCTTTAATAGTTAATGGATTAAATGTCAGCATAAACACTCTCCTTGTAGATATAATTCTCATAGTTTAGTACTAGAATTGAAAAAGCTTTTTTATAAATTATTACACCATTCATGGCGTAAAATTCCATAAAGGTACATATCATATCTCTTACCATCCCTATGAATAAATTGTCTATAGACGCCTTCTTTTTTGAAACCTAACTTCTCATAAAGTGCTATAGCAGGTTTATTATATGATAGAACAGTAAGTTGAATTCTGTGAAGATTTAATTCTTGAAAGCCAAATTCCAAAGTAAGAGCTAAAGCTTCTTTACCGATACCTTGACCTTTAAAAGTATTATCTCCTATACCTATGTATACGACTGCTGTACCATTGTTCCATAATATATTTTCAAAACCAGTAACTCCTATAAATTTATTCTCTTCTATAGTTTTCACAGCGAATATATATTTATCGCTTGAGTTTTGTGTATCCAATAACATTTCCTGTAATTGCAGTTGGGATTTAGGGAATGCGGTTATAACATCGTATAATCTAAGAAAGCCTGTATCATTATACCAGGCTTCAAAGGTAGGTAGATATTCTTCCTTAAAAGAAGATAACCGGATTTTTTCTCCAACAAGCAATCTATTTATTAACATAATATTTCTTGTCCTCTGTCATTAATAACTACTATCTTAGTATTACTATCTTTTAGTTTTTCAGCAAAGCTTTGTGTAATTTGAGATAAATCCCAAAAGTGCATCGGAATAAATAGACTAGGCGACAAATTTTTTATAAAGTATTCTCCACCTAAATAATAATGCTCTTTAAGTCTAGGATCTACTGGAAAGAAAGCTATATCTATATTTTTCTCCTTAAGTTTATCTATTTGAGATTTAAAAGCTTTTGCCATAGCGAGATTGTCTTCATCACTTTCATCATACCAATGCCACCAATTTAAGTCACCAGCATGAAATAGAGTTATTCCATCTACATTTACAAGGAAAGAGACTCCTGCATCTGTAGAACCATAAGCATCAATAGATAGACTTTCGAACTTTAAAGTATCTCCTTCAGAAATTATACTGTGCTTAGGATAATTAGGTTTAATTTTTATATCGCTACTTAAAATATATTCAATTTTAGAATTTATGTTTTTCCATTCAAATATAATTGGGTTAAAATGATCTTCGTGAGTGTGAGATACAAATACATATATAGATTTCTCAGTTTTAAATATATCCTCAGAAATTATCCCTGCTTTAACACCACTAACATTAGTATTATCATTAGTATTATTATAGTGGTCAAATATAAGAATGTGCGAAGCTGTTTCTACAATAAATCCATCATGGTATAAATAATGAATTTTTACTTTATCCATATAAAGACTCCTTTCTTAATAAAAAAATATTATTTATGATTTGGGAGAATCTCAATCCAATATCCATCAGGGTCAGCTATAAAATAAATTCCCATTTCTTTATTTTCATAACATATACATCCCATGCTCTTATGGTGTTCATAAGCTGCATCAAAGTCATCAACAGTCAAAGCTAAGTGAATTTCATTATCGCCTAAATTATAAGGTTCATGTCTATCTCTTAACCATGTAAGTTCAAGATTATAATATGTAACACCATCTTTTAAGTATACTAAAATAAAATCTCCATTTGGATGATTATATCTCTTAGCTTCCTGAAAATCTAGGGCCTCTTTATAAAATTCAATACTTTTCTCAAGGTCTAAAACATTAATATTATTGTGATTAAAAGTAAATCTCACTTATTAACACACTCCTTAAATTTAAAGATAATTAAATACGTTCAAAATAATTTTATTAAAATAGTAATAACTACTTAATAACTATTATATAACTTTAAAATAAATAATAGTAGTAGTAATTTTTTTCCTGTATAATATAAGAAGGATATTAAATTTATAATAACTATATGAAAAATACATAAAATAAAATAAATAATATGAATAAAGAGTTAAATTATAGTTTCAAAAGTTAATATTATGCAAATCTTTTAGTCATATTGACATGAGTATTTGTATATGATACTATCATTTATAGTTTATAAAGAGTTTAAAGTTGATTGACAATATAATATATAATTTAAAAATTATGACGAAAACAAAGCTACCATCAAGTTAATTACAGAGAACCGGGCAAGCTGAGAACCGGATTAACTTGGTAGTAATGATCACTTCTGAATTGTATAGTCGAAATAAAGTAGGCTATACCGCGAGGCTGCGTTAAAAAGCCATGGTTTAATAGAAGAACCTAAAAAGGCTATGCCTGCAAGGGAGTAGTGAAGTAGAGTGGTACAGCGTAAATAGCGCCTCTACATGTGTTCTAACACATGTAGAGGCTTTTTTTATTAATCTACAAGGTTTCTAATTAAAAGGGGGAAATTTTATGAAAAAGAAAGTAGCATTATTAATGGCGGCATTATTTACTACAGGTACACTTGCTGGATGTGGTAAAAGTGCACAAACATCAGCTTCAGCTCAAAACATAAAGGTAGGTCTAAACTATGAACTATCTGGTGGAGTGGCTACTTATGGCCAAGGTTTAGTACAAGGTATTGAACTTGCATTTGAAGAGATAAACAAAGAAGGTGGAGTTTTAGGAAAGCAAATTGAAGCTGTAAAAGCAGATAATAAGTCAGAAGCAGCTGAATCAGCTAATGTTACATCTAGATTAGCAACTAGAGATAAAGTTGTTGCAATACTCGGACCTGCAACTTCAGGTAACACAAAGGCAGCAGCACCAATTGCAGTTCAAAATAAAGTGCCTCTAATATCAGCTTCTGCTACAGCAGATGATGTTACTGTAGATAGCAATGGAAAGGTTAGAGAATTTATATTTAAAACTTGTTTTAGTGACTCTTTCCAAGGTGTTATAATGGCTAACTTCGCATATGAAGACTTAGGTAAAAAGAACGCAGTATTACTTGTAGATAACACAAGTGATTATAGTAAAGGTCTTGCAAAAAGCTTTAAAGAAACCTTTGAAAAGTTTGGTGGAAAAGTTGTAAATGAAGAAGCTTACCAAGCAAAAGAAACGAACTTTAAAGCAGTACTTACAAAAATAAAAGGTTTAAATCCAGAAGTAATATACCTTCCAGGTTATTATGAAGAAGTAGGTTTAATTGTAAAACAAGCTAGAGAACTTGGAATTACTGCTCCTATACTTGGAGGAGATGGTTATGAATCACCAAAACTTGCTGAACTTGCAGGAAAAACAGCATTAAATGAAGTTTACTTCACAAACCACTATTCTTCTAAAGACGATGCAGCAGAAGTTGTAAAATTCCAACAAGCATTTAAAGCTAAATACAACAAAGAACCAGATGCATTTAACGCTCTTGGATATGATTTAGCATATTTCCTTGCAGATGCAATAAAGAGAACTGGAGAAGTAGATTCTGTTAAGCTTAAAGATGCTCTTGCAGCTACTAAAGATTTTAAAGGAATAACAGGTAAAATATCTATAGATGAAAACCACAACCCAGTAAAATCAATAACAATTCTTCAAATGAAAGATGGAGAACAAACATTCTTAAAGAAATTAGATCCAAAATAATAATTTAATTATATATTTGTTATTTAGAGAGTACATTATGAATTAAAAACTTTTGTGCTCTCTAATATATTTTGATAAGGAAGTGAGAAGAATGGAACAACTTTTACAACAATTAATTAATGGGCTTTCCCTTGGAAGTATTTATGCACTAATCGCGTTAGGCTATACTATGGTTTATGGTATCATAAATCTTATAAATTTTGCTCATGGTGATATATATATGCTAGGAGCGTACATAGGCTTTGCAGCTACTACATTTCTTGATCTTGGTTTTATCCCAGCACTTCTTGTAGCTATGGTATCCTGTGCACTTATTGGTATTGGAATAGAGAAAATAGCGTATAAACCAATTAGAAACTCAACTAGAATTGCTGCATTAATTACGGCTATAGCAGTTTCATTATTTATAGAATATGGAACTATGTATTTTGTTAAAGCAGAAACTAGAACTTTTCCCCCAGTACTTGCAAATGAAACGATAAAACTTTTTAGTGGTAGTGTAATGCTAAACACTATAGATATATACATAATAGCTATTACAGCTGTATTAATGGTACTACTTCAATACATTATACATAAAACAAAAACAGGTAAAGCTATGAGAGCTGTTGCTATGGATAAAGAAGCAGCACAATATATGGGAGTAAGTATTGATAAGACAATATCATTTACTTTTGCTATCGGTTCAGCTTTAGCAGGAGTTGCTGGAGTGCTTATTGGGGTATATTACAATTCAATAAATCCTTTAATGGGAGTGCTTCCAGGGCTTAAAGCCTTCGTAGCTGCCGTAATAGGAGGAATAGGTATTATACCAGGAGCAGTTTTAGGTGGATACTTCCTTGGAATGACAGAAACTATGGTTAGTGCTTATGGTGGTTCTCTGTATAAGGATGGAGTGGCTTTTGCAGTGTTAATTATAATACTTTTAGTAAAACCTAATGGTCTTTTAGGTAAAAACGTAAAAGAGAAAGTGTAGGAGGGACAGTATGAAGATATTTAATAAGAGCAATATATTAACGACAGTTTTTGTCCTTTCCTTATATGTATTAGGAATGGTATTATCAAGTGTTGGTATAATAGATTCTTATATTATGCTTAATCTTGTTATAGTAGGTATTAACGTTATCCTTGCTGTAAGCTTAAATCTTATAACAGGATTTACAGGGCAACTTTCTTTAGGTCATGCAGCATTTATGTCTGTTGGTGCATATGCATCAGCTGTAGTTACAGCAAAGCTTGGAATGCCTTTCCCAATAGGATTGATTATAGGAGCAGTAACAGCAACAGTTGCAGGAATAATAATAGGAATTCCAACTTTAAGATTAAAAGGGGATTACCTTGCTATAGCAACTTTAGGTTTTGGAGAAATCGTTAGAATAGTGATCCTTAACAATGATTATTTAGGTGGAGCTAGTGGACTAATGGATATACCACAGTATACAAACTGGACATGGATATATTTTATGGTTGCACTTACTATTATTTTAATAAAGAATTTTATAGACTCAAAAAATGGAAGAGCTTGTATAGCTATTAGAGAAGATGAAATAGCAGCTGAGTCTATGGGAGTTAATACTTCTTTTTATAAAGTACTTGCTTTTGGAGTTGGAGCTTTCTTTGCAGGAATTGCAGGAGCATTATATTCAGGATTCTTTTACTTTATTAAACCAGATGCTTTTGGATTTATGAAATCGATAGATATATTGGTAATAGTAGTATTTGGAGGCATGGGTAGTATTACGGGATCAGTTGTAGGTGCTATAGCACTTTCAGTAATATCTCTTTTACTTCAAGGATTTCCTGAACTTAGAATGGTAATATATTCAGTTATACTTTTCTTAATAATGGTTTATAGGCCTCAAGGACTTATGGGTAACTATAAATTTAAGTTCTTTAAAAAGGGAGGTACTCAATAATGCCGGCGATTGAAGTAAATAATATTTCAATGACTTTTGGTGGAGTAAAAGCAGTAAGTAATGTAAATATGAAAATAGAGCATGGAGAAATAATTGGTCTTATAGGTCCAAATGGAGCAGGTAAAACTACATTTTTCAATATGCTTACAGGTATATATACACCAACAGAAGGTGAAATAATTTATAGTTTTGATAAAAAAGTTTATCCAAATAAAATAAAGGCTTATGAAATAGCATCTTCAGGTATAGCTAGAACCTTTCAAAATATTAGACTTTTTAGTGATATGACAGTAGAAGAAAATGTAAGAGTAGGTTTTCATAATAATATCAAATACAACTTAATTCCTTCTCTTTTTAGAGGATCTTCTTATTATAAAGAAGAAGAAAATGCCACTAAAAAAGTTATGGAGCTTTTAGAGATATTTAATCTTCATGAAAAAAGAGAAGAGCTTGCAAAAAATCTACCTTATGGAGATCAAAGAAGATTAGAAATCGCAAGAGCACTTGCATCGAATCCTAAAGTTTTATTACTTGACGAACCAGCAGCAGGTATGAATCCAAATGAAACAAATGAACTTATGGAGCTTATCAGATGGATTAGAGATAGATTTGATATTACTGTAATTCTTATAGAACATGATATGTCTCTTGTAATGTCTGTATGTAATAGAATTTATGTATTAGACTATGGAAAGCTTATTGCAAATGGAACACCAGTAGAAATACAAAATAATCCTGCGGTTATTAAGGCTTATCTTGGAGGTGACGACGAAGCATGTTAGAAATGATAGATGTTAACGTATATTATGGAGCTGTTCATGCATTAAAGGGTATAAGCGTAAAGGTAAACAAAGGAGAAATTGTTACTTTAATAGGGGCAAATGGAGCGGGAAAAACTACAACCCTTAAGACAATTTCAGGAGTATTAAAACCAAAGACAGGAAAAGTTATATTCGAAGGAAATGACTTATCTAAAATTAATGCTAGTGACATGGTTAAGCTTGGAATGTCTCATGTACCTGAAGGAAGAAGAATTTTTTATAACATGTCAATCATGGAAAATCTAGAAATGGGTGCTTATTCTAGAAATGATAAAGCAGAAATAAAAAAGGATTACGAAAAGATATTTGAAACTTTCCCAAGATTATTAGAGCGTAAAGCTCAAATGGCAGGAACCCTTTCAGGAGGAGAGCAACAAATGCTTGCTATAGGGCGTGCATTAATGTCAAGACCTAAGTTACTTCTTCTAGATGAGCCATCTATGGGACTTGCACCTCTAGTTGTTAAGCAAATCTTTTCAATAATAGAGGACATAAATAAAACTGGTACTACAGTTTTACTTGTAGAACAAAATGCTTCTATGGCACTTAAGATTGCCCATAGAGCTTATGTAATACAAAATGGTCATGTTGAGATGGAAGGAAAAGCTTCAGATCTTTTAAATGACGAAAATGTAAAAAATGCATATCTTGGTGCTTAATTTTAAGTAGACCCTTGAGGATAAAGTTTTATCCTCAAGGGTCTACTATATTGTTTAAATAATTATTTTATGATTGAAGATAATAACCATTAGAGGTGATACTAATGGCAAATAAGTTAAAAGTTAAAGGTAAGGACTATGCTAAACTAGGGATAAGAAAAAACTCGGAGGGTAACTTTGAATATATTGACCCATCAGAAAAAAATAAATCTAAATATGAACCTATAAGAGAATACAATAAGTAATATAAAATATTGTATATATGCCTATGATATTATATAATGTATTAAATAAGAAATACATATATAATAGAGGTGAGATTATGGCTAAAAATAAGCCTGTTTTTAAATCAAACAGTAGTAAGTATGAGAATGGACAAGGTCAAGGACAGGGAGCTAAAAGCAATAATAAGGCTGCTGTACCATCACCTAAAAGACCTATGAGAAGTACTAATCGAGGACAATAAGTACTAATAAAATAGTTTATTGATAGGTAAGAATTTATTAAAGATTAAAAGTTATCCCCAATTTTTTATACAACATATTTATGTTGTATAAAAAATTGGGGATTTTTATTTTAAATATGTGAATAAAATTTTGTTAAAACACTGTGGGTATAATATTTTAATATTGATACTAAGAATTACTACAAGGAAGTTCTATAATAAATGTAGTGTTATCATTAAGAACACTTTTAACAGAAATTTCCCCATCATGCTGTTCTATAATGGCCTTGGCTATAGAAAGACCAAGACCATAACCACCGCTATTACTAGACCGAGATTTATCAATGCGATAAAGTCTGTCAAATATCTTATTTATATACTCTTCCGGAATTCCTTCCCCTGTATTAGTTACAGATAAATTAGCATTGTTGTGAATGTTTTTTAATCTTACATCTATTGAACCTTTAGTATTTGTATATTTTAGTGCATTATCTAAAAGTATCATAACTACTTGTTTTATTTGTTCACTATTGCCTTTAACAAATAAATTTGAGTCAATATTATAACTTAAGGAGATATTATTCTCAAAAATAAGTGCTTCCATAGTTAAGATTACATCTTCAACTGCGTTACTTAAATCAAAATTAGAATAGATCATTTTTGTATTTGAATAATCTATTTGAGTTAGATAAAGAAGGTCATTTGTAAGTTTAGTCATTCTTTCTACTTCAGATTTAATGTAATTAAGCCATTTTAATTGATTCTTTATAGTATCTTCTTTGTTAGATAATAATACATCTACATTTGTATTAATTACAGCTAGCGGCGTTTTTAATTCATGAGATGCATCACCAATAAATTGCCTTTGTTTATCAAAAGCTTCTTTAATTGGTTGTATAGATTTATTTGCAAAAAATCTACTTATAAAGAAAATCACAATAAGCATCACAACAGCAACGATTAAAAAGGTGTAAATAAGATTTGTTAGAATTCCTTGTCTTGATGTTATATCTAAGAATACAATTTTATAGCCTTCTACAGAAGGTTTTATTATAAAAGCCCAGTAGTCACCATCTAATTTAAATTTACCCTTATCATTTGTTTTAGATAATGCTATATTTTTAGCAGTTTCATAGAATTCAAGATCCATGTCAAATATAGAAAAAGAGCTAACTATAGAGCCGTTATCATCAGTTATTAAAGTAAAAGAAAGTGAACGATCATGATGGGGATCTAAATTATTAGGATTAGACCTAATCTCTTTAGGAACTTCATTTGATCTACCATCTGGTTTACCATCAAAGTCTGATATTTTATGTAATTCTAAATCAATATTTCTACGAACATCACTGTAGGTTATTATATAGATAGTAGAAAAGGCAATAATCATCATAATTGATATTATTATTAAATTAAGCATGAGAAACCTATTTCTAAGCTGTTTAAACATTTAATTACCCTCCTTAACTGAATTATATCATAAGTACCTTTAATGAACCTTAAATATGAATAGATTATGAACTGTTAAAGTCATGTAAATTATTTAAGGTTTGTTTAAGGTTTAGACTGTAAAATTAAAGTCATAGAGAAAAAGATTGCAATTAGGAAAGGGGAACTATGATGGCTATTGAGGTATTTAAACGTCATGAGAATAAATATTTAATTGATGAATCTGTATGTAAGGATATTGAAGCTAGGTGTTTGGAATACATGGAACTAGATGAATATAATAAAAGTAATGAATTTTATAGCATAACTAATATCTATTATGATACAAAGGATAACTATTTAATTAGAAATTCATTAGCTAAACCTAAATATAAAGAGAAACTTAGAATTAGAGCTTATGGAGTTCCAACAAGTGAAGATGAAAAGGTGTACTTTGAAATTAAGAAAAAAATTTGTGGAGTGGGAAGTAAAAGGAGAACAAAGTTAACGTTAAATGAAGCCTATAAATTTGCTGATACTGCTAAGAAACCTGAGATAAAGAACTACATGAATAAACAGGTCCTAAATGAAATTGAATACGTTTTTAAAATATATAATCTTGAACCTAAGGTTTATTTATCTTATGACAGGAAAGCTATGTTTAGCAGAGATAATAGAGACTTAAGGATAACTTTTGATAGAAATATTATAACAAGAAGGTATGATTTAAGGCTTGAGGCAGGAAGTTATGGAGAAGAATTATTAGAAGATGGAAAGGTACTAATAGAGGTAAAGGCAGAGACGAATATACCATTATGGCTTTCAAGATTGCTTTCAGAATATAAGATATATAAATCAAACTTTTCAAAGTATGGAAATGAATATAAAAAAATGTTATCAAAGAATAAAAAAGCGAAAGGAGAAATCAGCGAATGTATGAAACAATATCCAGCACAATATTTAGCACAACCTCAAATGGTGCATCAATATCTTTAGAAAATTCGATATTAACAATAGTTATTTCATTTATATTAGGAGGAATTATAAGTTTTACTTATATGAAGACATGCAATAAAAAAGGTTATTCACAGAATTTTTCTCTAACACTTATTATTATAACTACAGTTATAGCAATAATTGTACTCTTAATAGGAAGCAATATTGCAAGAGCCTTTAGTTTAGCAGGTGCCTTCTCAATTATTAGATTCAGAAGTGCTCCAGGAGACCCAAAGGATATATCATATGTACTATTTTCTATGGCAGCAGGACTTTCGTGTGGGGTGGGACTTTTTGGATATGCAGCATTTTTTACAATATTTCTTTGCCTACTCATGTTTATCCTTAGTTTATTTAATATTGGTGCAAAAAAAGTTTCACAGAAGCTACTTAAGATAACTATTCCAGAGGATTTAGATTATGAAGGTGCCTTTGATGATTTATTTACACAATATACAAAAGGACATGAACTTATAAAGGTAAAGACTACTGATTTAGGTAGTTTGTTTGAACTTGTTTATACAATAACCATGGATGATAAAATAAGTCAAAAAGAATTTTTGGATTCATTGAGATGCAGAAATGGTAACTTAAATATTATTTTATCAATGCGGGCAGAGTCATCAGAGTATTAGGAAATGTAGAATTATAGTGAAATAAATAAACGTAAAAAAATACCCTGAGGGTAAAATTTTCTCCCAGGGTATTTTTATAATTTAATTATCTAGTCATAGAAACTGTTTGGCTTTTAACACCAGCAGGCAATTCATCAGCACCACCATATACTTGAACAAATTTGATAGAATAAAGATCAGATATTTGTAGGTCATTTGAATTGAAAGGAACTAATGATATATGATCTATTCCAACTTCTACTAAGGTTCCTACACGGTCTGTAAGTATATTTGTTCCTATTAAGAATTCAACTCTAACTGGCTTTCCAATTAATGTTCTTAAATATCCTTGAAGATAATTTCTATCTCGTTGAACTGGTGTTCCAACTTGCATTTGGAAATCAGGTGCAGCAGTACCAGTACCTGTACCAGGCATAGGCATAGGCATAGGAATAGGTGAAGGCGGAGCCTCTAGTGGAGATACTACAGGTGGTTGTTGATAAGGCATCATTGGCATTTGTTGACAAGGCATCATTGGCATTTGTTGATAAGGCATCATTGGACCAAACATAGGGTTTGGAACCTCCGGCATTTGTCTATAGTCGAAATCTAACCAATCTTCCATTAAAATGTCCTCCTTGATAATATTAATATATATTTAAATAAAATTTATAGCTTAAGTTTGAGAATAAAGCTCAGTAGGGTTATAGAAACAATGTTCTTTTACTCTAATCTGGAATGAACCTGAACGATTACGAGGAAAGTAGTATTGGCAAGTAGGTATAAAAGGATTAAAGTACCATAAAGAATAACCAATATTAAAAGTACGATTTCCAGCTAAAGCCCAATCTGCAATATCCCAATGTATCTGGTCAGGTGGACTAGCCCAAATGGTCTGAGGATTAGGTACATTATTAAGAACAGAACGCATACAATCAAATTGACCTGCTTGATACAATACTTTTCTTACACTTCCTTGACCAATTCTTTGATATTCCCCAAAGGGAACTCTTACCCTATTCATTATAACAGTCGCAACGGCTTTCATTCCGGTTTCACCTTCACCACCGGCTTCGCATTTTATCATTCTTGCTAATAACTCTCTATCAGAGTAAGCCATTTTTTCACCTCAATAATTTTGCTCACAATATAATCTATTCATTAGCTCATAAAAGGTACTAACTTTTTATAAAATAAAACTGGTATCTTATAATATTTATGGTAAAATTGTTTTATGTATTACATATTGAAGGAGAGATTGACATATGAAATTTGAAGCATTTTTTAAGGAATGGATAGTTCCCATAGGAGCTGCTATTATACTTGCAGTTTTAATAAATAAATTTTTGTTTTTCCAAGTCTCAGTTCCTACAAAGTCTATGTATCCAACAATAGCCCCTGGAGATAGAATTATTGTAACTAGACTTTATGATAAAAAGAAATTAAAAACTGGAGATACAGTTGTTTTTTATTCAGAGGAATTACAGGAGACATTAATTAAAAGACTTATAGGACTTCCAGGAGACGAAATAAAAATAGATGAAAATAGAGACGTATATGTTAATGGAGAAAAAACAGAGCAACCTTATGTTGTTTATAATGGAGGAAAAGGTGGCGAGTTTAAGGTTCCAGAAGGACATTACTTTTTTATGGGGGATAATAGAGCAAACTCATGGGATAGCAGATATTGGCAACAGAGCTATATACCAGAGAAAAATATAAAAGGCAAAGCTAGAGTTGTGGTATTTCCTTTTGATAGATTTGGAAACTTTAAAATTGGAGAAGAGGCATTACAGTCAGTAAATAACTAAGATACCATGAAATTGGTATCTTTTCATTTGAATAAAAAAAACACTATACATAGATGTGGGAGGGAAATGCAAGATTTCTCATTCTATGTATAGCTTATTGTTTATAAAAGTAAATTTCTACAATTATATTGTATTATCAGTTTATTTTAATGTCAATAAAAGTATTTGTGTATTTTAAATTATTATAAAGGCTTAATTTAGATGTATAATTAATAAAAATTTAAATGTAATATAATTTATTATAATGTATAATTATTTTCTGTATAAAGTGTGACTTGAAGTTAATAAATTAATAATTTCTATAAAAATCACTGAAATTTTATGAAAATAATGTCAATAATAATATAGATATATATGTATTCATTAAAATAGACATTATTGATATTATATTAAAAATTTTGATTTTCTGCTGGGAGGATGTGAAATGTTTAAAAATAAAAAACTTAACTATTTAATATATTATGTTACGGGAGTAATGTCACTACTTCTGATATTAAATTATGTTATAAGAAGTGCAAGAATGGAACATATAAAATATAGCGTTTTTGAAAAAATGATAGAAGAGAAAACAATTAAAGAAGTTCAGATAACTGATAATCAAATAGTTATTGTGCCTAAAGAAGGAACAGGGTTCAATAAAAAAATAAAGTATACAACGAATATTGAAAAGGAAAATATAAGACCTCTTATTGAGAGATTAAAAGAAGGTAATGTTGAGTATGATGGGGAAGATAATAGTAATGACCCTATGAAAAAGCTTCTTATAGAAT
Source organism: Clostridium sp. (assembly GCA_036677665.1). Taxonomy (GTDB): domain Bacteria; phylum Bacillota; class Clostridia; order Clostridiales; family Clostridiaceae; genus Clostridium_H. Next base: position 72,568 of record JAVBVX010000080.1, read on the forward strand.
GGATACTTCCTATTATATTATTTATATTTATTGGAAGAATTATATTTGGAACCATGGAAAAAAGAATGGGCGGAAGCGTAATGTCTTTTGGAAAAAACAATGCTAAGATTTATGCTGAAGATGAAACTGGATTAAGCTTTGATGATGTTGCGGGACAAGATGAGGCAAAGGAATCTTTAGTAGAGATTGTAGATTTTCTACATAATCCTGATAAATATACAGAAATAGGAGCTAAATTACCAAAGGGAGCGTTACTTGTTGGTCCACCAGGTACGGGGAAGACCTTACTTGCAAAGGCAGTAGCAGGAGAAGCCAAGGTAGCATTTTTCTCTCTTTCAGGTTCAAGCTTTGTAGAAATGTTTGTTGGAATGGGTGCATCAAGGGTGAGAGACTTATTTAAGCAGGCAGAAGAAAAAGCACCTTGCATAGTATTTATTGATGAAATAGATGCTATAGGAAAAAGTAGAGATAATGGTATAGGTGGAGCAAATGATGAGAGGGAACAAACGTTAAATCAGCTTTTGGCTGAAATGGATGGGTTTGATTCTTCAAAGGGAGTTGTGATTCTTGCAGCAACCAATAGACCAGAAGTTTTAGATAAGGCTTTATTAAGACCAGGAAGATTTGATAGAAGAGTTATTGTGGACACGCCGGACTTAAAAGGAAGAGATGCTATATTAAGAGTACATTCAAAGGGTGTTAAAATGGCAGAGGATGTGAATCTTGAGGAAATTGCAAAAGCTACTCCAGGAGCAGTAGGAGCAGATCTTGCTAATATAATAAATGAAGCTGCACTTTTTGCGGTTAAAAGGAAAAGAAAATTAGTTATTCAAGAGGATCTACAAGAGGCTGTTGAGATTATAATAGCTGGTAAAGAGAAAAAGGATAGAATAATGTCACATAAAGAAAAAAGAATTGTGGCATTTCACGAGGTGGGGCATGCTCTAGTAGCAGCACTACTTAAAAATACTGATCCTGTCCATAAAATTACTATTATTCCAAGAACCATGGGAGCGCTTGGATACACTATGCAGCTTTCAGAGGAGGAAAAATATCTAGTTAGCAAAGAAGAAATGCTAGATAAGATAACAGTAATGTTAGGAGGAAGAGCTGCAGAAGAAGTAGAGTTTAACTCAATTTCTACAGGAGCATCAAATGATATTGAAAAGTCAACTCAGACAGCGAGAAATATGGTGACTATTTATGGTATGACAGAGCGGTTTGATATGATGGCATTAGAGTCTGTATCTAATAGATACCTCGATGGTAAACTCATTAGAAATTGTAGTGATGAAACAGCATCAGTTATAGATGAAGAAACTTTAAAAATTATAAAAGCAGCTCACAGTAAAGCTATAAGAATGTTAGAAGAAAATAAAGAGCTTTTAACTAATATATCAGAAAGACTTATTGAAAAAGAAACCCTTATGGGAGAAGAATTTATGGATATGGTAAGAAATGAGAAGAGGGATGATTTAAATGTCTAATATGGAATTAGAAAAAGAAATTAAAAAAGAATTAGAATTAGAGGCTGAGAAGCAAAAACTTGAAGATACTGTTGAAACAATAAAGAGTGAAATCAGAAATTATATTGATAAAAGAACTACCTTAACAGAGAATTTAATTGATTTCAGAAAGAAAAATTTAGAAGATTACAGGGATGATGAAGATAAGCTGATAGAATACTTTGATCATGAGAGGTATGTAAGTGAAGAGAGCTATAGGGCTATAGATAGAAAGCTAAAAGAGCTTACTATTCTTCAACCTTCACCTTATTTTGGTAAAGTCCATTTTAAGGAAGTTGCCTATAATGATGAAGAAAAAGTTTATATTGGTAGATTTGGAATTACACCAGATGATGCATATGAACCTATAGTTGTAGACTGGAGAGCGCCGGTAGCATCTTTATTTTATGCAGGTAAGCTAGGAGATGCACACTATGAGGCTCCTATGGGTAAAGTACCTACAGAGATATTAGGCAAAAGACAATTTATAATAAAAAAAGAGCAACTTAAAGGTATGTTTGATTCAGAAGTAGATGTAAAAGATGAAATACTGCAAATGGTTTTAAGTGAAAGTGCTGGAGAGAAACTTAAAGATATAATTATGACTATTCAGGCAGAACAGGACAGTATTATTAGACAACCAAGAGAAAAGACAATTGTAGTCAATGGAATAGCGGGTAGTGGAAAGACTACAATTGCTCTTCATAGAGTTGCATATCTTTTATATAATTATAGGAAAATTCTTCAAGATAAAGTTTTGATATTAGGACCTAATAAAATATTTATGGAATATATATCAACAGTTCTTCCGAGCTTAGGTGAAATAGGTGTGAGACAGCAGACCTTTACAGAATTTGCTTTAGATATTTTAGAGTTAAGAAATATCATGGAATTCAAAGATTATATGGAAAAAGTGATAAGCAAAGATAAAGAATTTATTGATGAAATTTTGTTTAAAACTTCTACAGAATATATTAAGGAATTAGATAAATTTATAGCTACTTTAAATGCTAAATATTTCAACGCAAAAGATCTTTTTGTTGGAGATTTAAAAATAGTTCCAAAAGAAGCAATAATGGAATTATTTGACTACTATAAAGATATGCCTTTGTTTAGAAGAAGCGCAAAGGTAAAGAGAATTTTATTTGCAAAGATTAAAGATAAAAGAGATGAAGAAGTTCGAGAAATAGAAAAATGGTACAAAGATACTATAGCTAGTCTAAATGAGGAACAAAAAAACATTCAAGAAAGTGACTTAAACTTTAGAAGAAGAATTAAGATTAGAGAAGTTATTGAGAAGGTTATAGAAGCAAAGAACTCTTTAGAATGGATGAATAATGAAAGCTGTGTTGAAATTTACAATAGTTTAAATCAAAATAAAAAACTTACCATAGATGATTTAGCTCCTATTTTATATTTAAAAATAAAGCTAGAAGGACTAAAGGTAGATGAAGATATTAAACATGTAGTTATTGATGAAGCACAGGATTATAGCTTACTTCAATTTATGGTAATTAAAGAGCTTACTAAGTGTAGAGGATATACTATTGTTGGAGATAAAAATCAAAGAATGATACCAATAGAAGGTAACTCTCCAATAATGGAACTTGAAAAAGTATTTGCTGATGTAGAACATTTTGATTTGAATAAAAGTTATAGATCTACTAAAGAAATTATGGAATATGCTAATAAATTTTTAAAAGAAGACAAAATAGTTCCTATTGTTAGAAATGGAAAAGATGTTATAGAAAAAAAATTCTCAAGTCATGAAGCATTATTAGAGGAGATTTATAATAATCTTCAAACCTTAACTAAAGAAGGGTTTGAAAGTATAGCAATAGTATGTAAAAATCTTCAGGAAACAGAAAAGATAGCAGCATCAATTAAATCGAGAACAAAATTAAAGGTCATAGATAGAGAAGATATTATCTATAATAAAGGGGAAGTAGCCCTACCTTCTTATTTTGCAAAAGGATTAGAATTTGATGCTGTAATAGTGGTAAAATCACAGGAAGATGCTGAAGAAGACAAGATGGCCTATGTAATGGCTACGAGGGCATTACATGAGCTATATGTGTATAATGTATAGAAGATGGTAAAAAAAAGATATTGACAAACTAAACATCTTAGTATAAATTATTAGTAATAGAATTTTATATATTAAAATCACTGATTGGAAAGAGTAGTTTTTTGATTTTGTTTAAGCGAGTCGGGGTTTGGTGCGATGCCCGATAACAAGACTTAAAATGAATGGGTCCATGAGATGCTAGGCGAAAATTATGTTAATTATGATTAGTAGCTGATGCCGTGTTCTCACGTTACAGAGGTAGGATATACAGTAAAGTAATTTACTCGTATCTGAAAAGAGAGCATGTGTTTTATTTTTAGTAGACTACAGGCATTTTATCTTATTCAGATAGAATGCCTTTTATTTTTAGGATAAAAGCACATCTAAAATTGGGTGGCACCACGACTATACCACTTCGTCCCATATTGGGATTGAAGTGGTATTTTTTTATTCAAAAAAGGGGGCAGCAATATGAAAGTTAAAAGTTTAGTGCCATATACAAAGGTAATATCTGGGGATACCGAAACACCAATAACTCTGTTTAAGAAGTATGTAGAAAAGGATAAAGGATTTTTATTAGAAAGTTACGATGCTGAAAATAATAAATTTTCTTTTATTTCTAAAAATCCTAGTGCAATTTTGCAAGGAAAAAACAATGAGATGACAATAATAGAAAAAGATACTATACAAGTTAAAAATGGAAGATTACTTGATATAGTTAAGGATTACTTAGATAAATATAAAATTAATAATGACACTGAGTACCCTTTTGTAGGTGGTGCTGTAGGTAGTATCAGTTATGATATCATTCGTCAATATGAAAAGCTACCTAATGAAAACAAGGACGTGTTAGATTTACCTGATGTAAATTTGATGATAGCAACAGAACTTGTTATATACAATCACCACCATAGTAAGATTATACTTTTAGTCTTAGAGGAAGAGGGAGATCTTGGTAGAGAAAAGGCTGAACAAAAGCTTAGTTTTATTGAAAATGAGATAAAAAATTCAATGTTAAATATAAAAGATTTTATTTTAGAGGATTATTGCAAGAAAAGTATAGTGAAAAGTAATGTCTCTAAAGAAGAGTATATAAAATCTGTGGAAAGAGCTAAAAGATACATCTACGAGGGGGATATATTTCAAGTAGTTTTATCTCAAAGATGGGAAATAGAAAGTGAAGAAAATCCTTTTGAAATATATAGAAGACTAAGAGAACTTAATCCTTCACAGTACTTGTTCTATATAAATTATGGAGAATATCAGGTTTTAGGAAGCTCACCAGAAATGCTTGTGAAAATGCAAAAAGATAGAGTCTATACTTGTCCTATTGCGGGCACTAGAAAGCGGGGTAAAGATTTTAAGGAAGATAAATTATTAGCAGAAGATTTACTTAGTGATGAGAAGGAGAAGGCAGAGCACGTAATGTTAGTGGATCTTGCGAGAAATGATATGGGCAAGGTTTGCAAGATTGGTTCTATAAAGTTAAGTGAGTTTATGGAGGTAAAAAATTATTCTCATGTAATGCATCTAGTCTCTACAGTAGAAGGAGAAAGAGATGAAAAAAAGAATGCCTTTGACATTTTATCCTCTATTTTACCAGCTGGTACCTTATCAGGAGCACCTAAGATTAGAGCAATGGAAATTATTGAAGAGTTAGAAAGAGAAAAAAGAGGACTATATGGGGGAGCAGTTGGGTATTTTGGCTTTGATGGAAATATGGATATGTGTATAGCAATACGCATGATGGTTGTGAAAAATAGAAAAGCTTATATACAATCAGGAGCTGGAATCGTAGCTGACTCTGTACCAGAAAATGAATATGAAGAAACTCAAAATAAAGCAAAGGCACTAATTAAAATATTAGGAGGAGATATAGGATGATTTTACTAGTAGATAATTATGATTCATTTACCTACAATCTTTATCAATATCTTGGAGAATATGATCAGGTTATGGTTTTTAGAAATGATGAGATTACTATAAATGAAATTGAAAGGTTAAAACCAAATAGAATAGTAATATCACCAGGACCTAAGACTCCTAAAGAAGCTGGTAACTCTATGGAAATTATAAAGGCTTTCTATAAAAGGATTCCAATACTAGGAATATGTCTTGGACATCAATGTATTGGAGAAGCCTTTGGGGGAGAAGTAAGCTATGCAAAAAAACTATGTCATGGCAAACAGTCACAAATAGAACATAAAGGGAAAGGCGTTTTCAAGGGTTTGCCAAAAGAGATAGAGGTTGCAAGATATCATTCACTAGCTATAAAAGAAAATACACTTTCTGATGAATTTGAAGTTACAGCTATTGCAGAAGATGGAGAAATAATGGGTATACAGCATAAGTATCACCCACTTATAGGACTTCAATTTCATCCAGAATCAATATATACCCCTTGTGGAAGAGAGCTAATTAAAAATTTTGTTGGAGAGGAGATGGAGATATGTTAAAGGATGCTATAAATAAGCTTATAAAAAGTGAAAATTTAAGAGAAGAGGAAATGATAATTGCTTTAGAGGAAATCATGAATGGAGAAGCCTCAGAGACTCTAATTGGAAGCTTTTTAACTGCATTATCTATTAAAGGTGAAACTATTGAAGAGATAACAGGTGGAGCAAAAGTAATGAGACAAAAGTCTGAAAAAGTAAACTTAGAATCTTTATATACCTTAGATACTTGTGGAACAGGGGGAGATATGGCAGGAACTTTTAATATATCAACGGCATCTGCTTTCATCTGTGCAGCAGCAGGAATACCTGTGGTTAAGCATGGCAATAGGTCAGTTTCTAGTAGAAGTGGAAGTGCAGATGTTCTCGAAGCTTTAGGTGCAAATATTATGTTAGTAGCAGAACAGGTGGAGAGATGCGTAAAGGAACAAGGAATTGGATTTATGTTTGCACCTAGTTTCCACAAGGCTATGAAGAATGTAGTTAATTCAAGAAGAGAGCTGGGATTTAGAACCATATTTAATCTTTTAGGTCCTCTAACAAATCCAGCAAAGGCAAAAACTCAGATAGTTGGAGTATATGATAAAGCTCTAACAGAGCCTATAGCAAGAGTACTTCAGAATTTAGAAGTGGAGCATGCATTAGTAGTTCATGGGATGGATGGTCTAGATGAGATAACTATAACAAGAGAAACAAAAATAACTGAATTAAAGGATAATAGAGTAAATACCTACACTATAAGTCCAGAAGATTTTAATCTTTATAGAGGAAGTAAAGAGGATATTATAGGGGGAAATGCTATAGAAAATGCAAATACAATTAAGAATCTATTTAAAGGAGAAATAGGACCAAGAAGAGATATTCTTCTTTTAAATAGTGGGGCAGCCCTTTATCTTGGCAAGAAAGCAGAGTCAATTAAGGAAGGCATAAATCTTGCAAAGGACATAATTGATAAGGGACTAGCCAGAAAAAAAATGGAGGAGTATATCGATTATACTAGGAGGTTAGCATGATACTAAAAGAAATTGTTCATAGAAAAGAAAAGGTAGTTGAGGAACAAAAGCTATATTCTAGCATAAGTGAATTTCAAAAAGAGATAAAGAGTATGTTAAAGCCATCAAGTTTTTATGAGGCTATATCCAAAGAAGGGTTATCTATAATAGGAGAAATTAAAAAGGCTTCTCCATCAAAAGGGTTAATTAAAGAAGATTTAGACCCTGAAAAGGTGGCTTTAGAATATGAAAAGGCTGTAGATGCAATATCTATTTTGACAGAGGAAGATTTTTTTAAGGGTAGTCCAGAATATTTAAGAAGAGTTAGTAAAGTGGTAAGTAATCCTCTACTAAGGAAAGACTTTATAATTAGTAAATTTCAGATATATGAGGCTAGAGTACTTGGAGCAAGTTGTGTACTTTTAATAACTTCAATATTAAAAGATGAACAGTTAAAGGAATATATAAAGCTAGCTAAAGAGCTTCAGATGGATTCTCTAGTTGAGGTTCATACAGAGGAAGAAGTAGAAAGAGCTCTTCAGGCTGGTGCTCAGATAATTGGAATTAATAATAGAAATCTGAATGATTTCTCTATAGATTTAAATAATACCTTAAAGCTTAGAAAACTTATACCTAAGAAAGTTTTAGTGGTCAGTGAGAGTGGAATTCACAGTGAAGAGGATATAAGATTCTTAAAAGAAGCAGCTATAGATGGAATTTTAGTAGGAGAAAGCTTTATGAAATCTGAGAGTATAGCTAAAAAGGCAGAGGAGTTTAAAAAGGCTTATGAATACTAAGGTTAAGATATGTGGACTTAAAACCTTAGAAGATATCCACAGTGTGAATAAATATGAAGTAGATTATGTGGGTTTTGTATTCGCTCCTAGTAAAAGAAGGGTATCTATAGAAGAAGTAAAAGAAATGATGAGTGCTTTAAGAAAAGATATAAAAGGGGTAGGGGTTTTCGTAAACACAAAGCCTGAGGAAGTAAATAAAATAATGAAATACTGTGGACTTCATATAGCACAGCTTCACGGAAATGAAAGTCTAGAGGAGTGTAATAAGATAAATTATCCAGTATGGAAGGGTATAGCTGTAGTTAGTGATGTGGATATAGAAAAAGTGAAGGTATATAAAAATCTTTCAGGAATACTTCTAGATGGAGCAAAGGCGGGAAGTGGGAAAAAATTCAACTGGGATTTTATTAAGGGAATTTCAAATGACTTATTTACTATTCTAGCAGGGGGATTGAAAGCTGAAAATGTTGAGGAAGGAATTTTAACAGTACGTCCTCATGTAGTAGATATAAGCTCAGGAGTTGAGAGCGACGGGAAGAAAGATGAAGAAAAAATAAAAGAATTCATTAGGAGGGTAAAGAGATATGAGTATTAGCAGAAAGTTTGGTAAGTTTGGTGGACAATATGTTCCAGAAACATTAATGAATGCATTAAAGGAATTAGAAGAAGCCTTTATAAAATATAGTGAAGATGAAGAATTTAAAAAAGAATATGAGTATTATCTAAAACAATATGTGGGGAGACCGTCACCATTATACTTAGCAGAAAGGATTACTGAAGATTTAGGTGGAGCTAAGATTTATCTCAAAAGAGAAGATTTAAACCATACAGGAGCACACAAGATAAACAATGTTTTAGGACAGATACTTCTTGCAAAGAGAATGGGTAAAAAGAAAGTTATTGCTGAAACAGGAGCAGGACAACATGGTGTTGCAACTGCAACAGGAGCAGCACTATTCGGAATGGAATGTACGGTATTCATGGGAGAAGAAGATATAGAGAGACAAAGATTAAATGTATTTAAAATGGAGCTTCTAGGGGCAAAGGTAGAGTCTGTAACCTCAGGTACTGGAACCTTAAAGGATGCAACTAATGAGGCAATAAGAGAATGGGTAAAAAAAGTAGAAGATACTTTTTATGTTATAGGTTCTGTTGTAGGGCCTCATCCATATCCAACTATGGTAAGAGAATTTCAAAAGATAATTGGAGAAGAAGCGAGGAAACAAATATTAGAGTCAGAAGGTAGACTTCCAGATGTGCTTATTGCAGCAATAGGTGGAGGAAGTAACGCTATGGGACTATTCCATCCTTTTATTGATGATAAAGAAGTTAAGATGTATGGAATAGAAGCAGGAGGACTTGGTATAGAAACAGGACAGCATGGAGCAGCCTTTGCTGAAGGAAAAGTCGGAGTTCTTCATGGAATGAAGACTTTACTTATGCAGGATGAAGAGGGTCAAATTAAGCCAGCCTACTCTATTTCCGCAGGACTTGATTATCCAGGTGTAGGACCAGAACATGCATATTTAGGAGAGATTGGAAGAGTTAAATATGAGCCTATAACAGACAAAGAAGCTGTAGAAGCCTTCCAATATTTATGTACTAAGGAAGGAATAATACCAGCACTAGAAAGCTCTCATGCCATAGCTTATGCTATGAAGCTAGCTCCAACCATGGATAAGGATAAGATTATAATAGTGAATCTTTCTGGAAGAGGAGATAAGGACGTTCACACCATAGGAAAATATTTAGGTAAAGAAATTGTGGAGGGATAATTATGAATAGAATAAATATAAAATTTAATGAACTAAAAAAAGAAAATAAGAAGGCTTTAATAACCTATATTACAGCAGGGTTCCCGTCTATTGATAAAACGGAAGAATTGATATATGCGAAGGAGCGAGGAGGAGCAAGTCTTATTGAAATTGGTATACCTTACTCTGATCCAGTGGCAGATGGACCAGTTATACAAAGAGCTGGAGAAATAGCTCTAAAAGGAGGTACTAATTTAGAAAAGATATTTAACGTAGTAGAGAGAGTAAGAAAAAATACAGATATACCTTTAGTATTTTTAGTATATTACAACACTGTATTTGCTTACGGTATGGAAAGATTTATAAAGAGGTGTGAAGAGGTAGGTATTGATGGTCTTATAATTCCTGATTTACCAATAGAAGAGCAGGATGAGATTCAGCCACATTTAGAGGGAAGTAGTGTTGCGTTAATTCCTTTAGTTGCACCTACATCTAAGCAAAGAATAAAAAAGGTTCTAGATAATAAAAGTGGATTTGTATATTGTGTATCCTCATTAGGGGTAACGGGAAGAGGTGGAGAATTTCACAGTGAGATAGAAGAATTTTTAAAAGAGGTAAGAGCTTGTACTGATTTACCTATAGCTGTGGGCTTTGGAATATCAAATAAAGAACATATAGATAAACTAAAGGATTATGTAGATGGAGTCATTGTAGGTTCTGCTATTGTAAGTGTAGTTGAAGAAAGTAATGGATGTACAAAAGTTTTAGAGAATTTTGTGAAGGAATTATGTTTTGAATAAATATAAAGAAGAATCCCCAGTGGGGATTCTTTTTAAAGTATTACGTTATCTTTACTTTCTTTTTCGTATTTTAATAGTTTGAGTATGATTTTATTAAATACGTCTTCTACTTTATCAAAGTCCATATTAGGAATATAAGATTTTTCTAATTCGTCATGAAGTTTTTTTGCGCTTGCAATTATAGATAAACCTTTGTCTAGTAATGAATAGAAGGTTTCTTTAGCAACTGCTATCTCTTCAGCATTTTTATTAATAAGTCTCTTATTTAAGAAGTCTTCCATGTTGATTTGATTTCCAACAAAATTTCTCTTGTTTATTTCATTAGAAGAGATTATAGCTATGCTTAATGATGGTATTAGCACATGCTCTATTCTTTCAGGTATCAATGGATCATGATAAATCTCAACAAATAAACCTCTTCTTAGAGCTTCTTCAGATATATAGCTTAGTAAGTTAGTCTTACCAGTACCAGGTCCAGCATTTAATACATAAACTCTCTTGTAGTTAGCACAAATAGAATCTATATAGGTAACGATTCCATTTGGAGTGAAAGCTGTAGCAAATAAATGTCTATCGGTTCCCATTGAAGATACATTTATATTAGATAATATATCATTTTTAAATTCCTCTTTAAAAAGATTTAATTTGGAAAGATTGAGAGCTTCAGAATTGTAGGAACTCCAATCATCATGTATAGTTTTAGCAGCACCTATATATCTATAAGCTCTTTTGAAGGTTTTTCCTACTTGTTTATTTATAGAAATAATAGTGCTTCTATAGTCTTTAAAACCTTGCTCATTCCAACAATCACCCATATTTAATATCTCATCTACAGCTCCAGGATTTACAGGATCAACTATGTGAGGCGAAGTCCCGTCAAGAAGAGCTACATTCAATCCCTTTATAACTATACCATCAAGAGAATTATTATCGGAAGAGCAATGATGATATTCTATATCATAGCCTTTTTCATTAAAATATTGACCAACTCTTTTCATAAGAGAAGACTTGCCTGTACCTGGACCACCCTTAATGCAAATTATTCTTCTTGCTGTTTCTTGTGATAGAATATATCTATAGAAAGAATAAAATCCTTTAGATGTATTTCCACCAGGAAAGAAATGTCTAAATTCACCTTTCATTAAATCACACTCCTATTTTTATATATCTAGTATAGTATATTATTGAGTTTGATTTTAATTGCCATAAATTTAACATAAGTTTTAAAATTAGTATTTCAAAATAAAAAAGGAGCTATCAAATTAGATAACTCCGCTTTAGTCTAAGTATTTAATTATAACTAGCTTTAAGAAAAATCTCTATCAATTGTAATCATAGCATTGTAGTTTGGATGAAGTTTTTTTAATTCCTTATCAATTTCGTTTATTAGGTATAAGCCATCTTTATTTATATCAAAATTCTTATTTATATTTACAACGATATCAAAGAGTATATTTTTACATTCTCCCTCTCCAACTATTCTAAAATCGTGAAAGGATTTTATTTCAGGAAACTTTTTCAAAATAGTATTCATTTCATTCATAGCCTCTTGGAGTTCCTCATCATCTGTATTAAGAGGGTCCATGTGTATTACTAAGAATATATTATGTTTAGTTGAAATTTCTCTTTCTGCCCTATCAATTACCTCATGAATTTTCACAAAAGGCAAATCACAAGGAACTTCCGCATGTAGTGAAGCCATGCGTCTTCCAGGACCATAGTTATGAATTATTAAGTCATGAATATCAATTATACAATCATAAGATAATATCTCACGTTTAATCTCCTCCACAAACTCAGGTTCAGGAGCCTCTCCTAAAAGAGGATTCATGGTCTCTTTTATTAAAGAGTATCCAGAGTACAAAATAAATAAAGACACAAGAACTCCTATATATCCGTCTATAGGAAAGGAAATCCATTTAGATAGTAGTAAGGAAAGTGCAACAGTACTAGATGTTATCACATCTCCTAAAGCATCTAAAGAAGATGCTTGAAGAGCTGAAGAATTAATAGTCTTTCCTATAAAACTATTAAATCGACTAAGCCAAATCTTTGTAAAAATTGATAAAACGATTAAAACAAAGGGTATAAGCTCAAAAGTTATGGCTGACGGATCCCTTATTCTATCAAAGGATGATTTAATAAATTCAAAACCTACTAATATAACCATAAAGGCTACTATAAGTCCTGAGATGTATTCAAGTCTTCCATGACCAAAGGGATGCTCTGCATCTGCAGGTTTTGAGGCTAATTTAAATCCTGCTATAGTAATTATAGAAGATAGTGCATCTGATAGATTATTAAAAGCATCAGCTGTAACAGCAATGCTCTTCACTATTAGCCCTACAGATATTTTAACTACAAATAATATTATATTTACAATTATACCTACTATTCCACCTAGATAACCATAAGAATCTCTAACTTTACTATCGCTTATGTTTTCAGGGTTTTTAATAAAACGTGAGACTAAAAATTTAGATAACATGCCTTTTCCTCCAAATTATAGTTAGAAAACTTTACAAGTAATTTTAACACAATATTTATTTATATCAAATATAAGTTCTTTTATTAATGCTTTTAAGTAAATATAAAACCTTGATATTAATATAGTATAATCATCTCATAGAAGTTTTAAGCAAATATATAAAATTTATAAAATATTAATACTTTATAAATTTTGGGCAACAAGATTGATAAAAAATTTTCAATATAGTAAACTGTATAATATGGGTTATTTTCCATATAGAAGATAAATTGTAAAAATATCAGGAGAGGGGAATAAGAATGAGAAATAAAAAAATCATTTCTATGGCACTAGCAGCTGGGATGTTAATTGGGGGAATAGGATTTACACCAGTTAAAGCTATGGCAGCAACAGAAGATAAGGGACAAGTAGTGCAAAATGTAGAAAAAAATCTAAAGAAACAAGCCTACGATGTACTACAAGAGATAAAAGCCAACCCAACAGAAGAGAAAATTAAAGAGGCAAGAACATTACTATTTGACATATCAGATCCAACTTATAAATCAGCTTATACTTATCTTTTAGATTTATATGTAAGTAGAAGTGAGGTAAAACCATCTATTGCAGTAGATGAACTACTCCTTGCAGCTAAATTGAATCAAAGTATAGTTTCAAGTGAACAAAAATTTGGACTTACTGCAAATTTAGCTGGAGAAAATTTATCAGATGAAGAAAAAGCAGCTTTAGCTGGAATACTTCCAATAGTAAATGCATTTAAATTAGATGTAACTGCCAAAACTAAAGCAAGTGATAATAATATGAAGGCTTCACTAGATGGAAATATGAAGTTTGACATGATGGGTATGTCTATGGACATGGACATTTGGGCAGATATGGATTTCACTGGAACTACGCCAAAGATGAAGATGATAATTGAAATTCCAGAGTTTGCAAAGATGTCTGATCCAAGTTTAAAAGATAAGCAATATCTTATTTATGATTTAGAGAAGTTAATGGCTATGTCAACACCTGCTGGTGCAGTTACTCCGGACTTTAGCAGTATAATGAATATGGCACAAAGCTTTAATACAAAATTTACAACTAGCTTTGAAAATGTTTTAAAAATAGCTGATGCGAAGCTTGACATTATATCAAAGGGAGATTTAACTAAATTAGATACTGAAACAGCTAAAAATTTATCAAAAGTTTATAATGTTAATTTAGACAATGATAAACTAATGCAGTTAATTAAACTTTCTATACAAGATAAAGAAATGAAAAAGGCATTAAAGGATTACATAAATATCATAAATGCTACTAATCCAGCTATAGGTGGACAAAAAATTAGTGATGAAGATTTTGATCAAATGATGAATGAAATGTTACCGGCATTAGATATGATCAACAAAGTTGCTAAGTTTGATTTATCTGTAGTATGCGGTGTAGATAAGGAAGGTTTTGTTTCTTATCAAAAGGGAAGCTTTAAAATCACAATAAATTCAGCAGAAGCTGCAGCTTTAATGGGAGTAGTACAACCAGGACAAACAAATGATACTAAATCAATATATACACTAACTATAAACTTTGGTTCAAATATAACAAATATAAATAAAGATATTAAAATATCTCCAATGCCAGAAGTTAATGAAAAGAATTCAATAGATTTAGCTGATATGATGGTTCAAACTACAGAAGTATCAAATATAGAAACTACAGAAACAGTAGAAACACCAGCTAAGTAATAAGTTAATAAGAATAATAGAAGTCTTGGTATAAATCTTAGGATTATAGCAAGACTTTTTATTATTGGTATAGTAAAAATATATTATTAATGTACCTTATACTTAGAAATACATAAGCATGTTATGTAACTTTAATAATGATATTGTATATTCTAATATAGAAATTAAATTTTGGAGGGATTTTATGACAAAGGAATTAAAATTCGCTAATGAATTGATAGATTTTTTATATGATAGCCCTACAGCTTTTCATGCAGTAAAAAATGTAAAAGATATATTTAGGGAAAATGGTTTTAAGGAATTAAGGGAAGAAGATTCGTGGGCACTACACAAAGGATTTAAGTATTTTGTGACAAAAAATGATTCAGCATTAATAGCTTTTACAGTAGGACCGGAGAAAGTTCAAGAGAGTGGATTTAAGATAATAGGAGCACATACAGATTCTCCAAGCTTTAGAGTTAAGCCAAATTCAGGAATGATATCAGAAAATACATACATTAAATTAAATACAGAAGTATATGGTGGACCAATATTAAATACTTGGTTAGATAGACCTCTATCACTTGCAGGAAGAGTAATCATAAGAGGAGAGAATTTATTATACCCAGATGTAAGACTTGTAAACATTAAAAGGCCTATAATGATAATACCAAATCTTGCAATTCACATGAATAAAAAAGTAAATGAGGGTATTGAGCTAAATAAGCAAGTGGATATGCTTCCACTACTGGCTTTAATTAATGAAGGATTTGAAAAGGAAAACTATCTAATAAAACTAATATCTAAGGAGCTAAATATTAACTATAAAGATATATTAGACTTTGATTTATTTTTATACGAATATGATAAGGGAAATGTTATAGGCGTAGAGGATGAGTTTATATCCGCATCTAGACTAGATGATTTAGAAGCTGTTCATGCTGGACTTCATGCTTTAATAAACTCAAGAATATCAAAGGCTACAAATATACTAGTATGTTTTGATAATGAGGAAGTAGGAAGTGCAACAAAGCAAGGAGCAGATTCTGAAATGCTTTCAAATGTATTAGAAAGAATAGTATTATCACTAGGTGGCAATAGAGAAGACTTTTTTAGAGCTCTTTCAAAAAGCTTTATAATATCAGCTGATGCAGCACATGCTACACATCCAAATAGAGGAGAAAAAGGTGATCCTACAAATAGACCAGTTATAAATAAAGGCCCTGCTATAAAAATCGCAGCTAGCCAAAGTTATACTTCAGATGCTGACTCATCATCTGTATTTGTAGCACTATGCGAAAAAGCAGGGGTACCAGTTCAAAAGTTTGTAAATAAATCCGATGAAAAAGGAGGATCTACTATAGGACCTATTTCATCAACTCATTTAAATATACGCTCAGTTGATATAGGAGTACCAATGCTTGCAATGCATTCAATAAGGGAACTTTCAGGTGTTAAAGACCATTATTATGTTACTAGAGTATTTGAGGAGTTTTACAACTTATAGTCTATCCATTTAATAGATTTGAAAAGTTTGTTGTGGGAGAAGAAGCTGTTAAGAATTAAAATGGTATAATATGATAAAATCAATATACGGTTTTATAATTATACAAAGCATATACGGAGGAATAAAGAATGAAAAAGAAACTTATAGGGATGATTTTATTTGGAACTGTTATTTTAACTGGATGTGGAAATAAGACAGTACTAGATACTAAATATACATTCAATAAGGCTAAGATATATATAGGCAATGAAGTGATAGAATTAGAAGTAGCACAATGGAAGGATTACGATGATAGTGATCAAATACAGATTATAGATAAGAATGGAAAGGTATATCTTACTCATGCATCTAATGTGTTATTAACAGATAAGTAAAATATAATTTATTAGAAATGCTTAAGATTTAAAAACACAAGAGAATAGGAATGAATTATATGAGTTAAGGAATATTATATTCTATATAGATACAGCTATATAACTATAAAAGGAGTGCAATTATATGGACAATAAAGAGTACTTGTTAGATGCAAATATAGTTATAAAGATTTGGAATAAATACCCTGGATTATTTAAGGCTATGGAACATGCGGAAGGAATTGATTTTAAAATATCTAGACCTATAGCAGAAGAGTTATCAGTAAAAGAATTTAAAGTGGTAGGTGGAATATCAGTTCTATCAAGTAAGTTTCTAGAGTTATTAAATCATATAATAGATGAAAAAGACAGCAATGGGGAAAAGGAAGTTCAGGATACTCTAGATGAAGATATAGGTATAAATACTAATATTAAATATGATGCGAGAAAAGATATTTACCATATGGACGGAAATAAGATATCAGGAAATGATTATAGGCTTATGGAGGTTTGTAGAAAAGATAAAAAATATATTCTAGTCACAGAGGACAGAAATTTATATAATAGTGCAAAATCCATAATAGAAAACTCAAGAATATTAACTTTTAAAGAGTTTATAAAAGATTTAGAGGAATTAAATGTTATGTAAAGAAACGAACTTCTCTATAATAGTTTTCGTATATAAAGTAATAAGATATTAAACTTGCGAAAAAGAGGGTTAATTATGAGAGCTAAAACTGATTTAAATAAAAGCATAGTTGTATTAATAATTTCACTTATAATGAATTACCTTTTTATCCCAATAGCATATAAAGCTACAGAGTTAGATCTTGGGCAAATAGCTTATATGATGTTTGTATTTTTCCCAATATCAGCTTTTATTACAGGAGTTCTTTCAGAAGGTGTAATAGGAAAGGTAGGTTACGCTACTCTAATAGCAATAATATCTTTTTCTATGTCTATTGTGATAAAGTATAATATTAAAGGACTTATGTATGTACCAATTTATGTTATTGTCTGTGTTATAGGATTTTACGTAACACTTGGAGTAAAAAAACTAGCTATAAGACTAAGATCAAAAAGCTGAGAAGTCTATAAATTAAACTTCTCAGCTTTTAAATATTATTATTTCTATTTAGCTAGTATAGAGTCCTTAACTTTCTTATATGCATAGTCTATAGCTGATTCTAAATTATTGTTATTTTTCCCACCGCCTTGTGCAGAAAAATCACTTCCACCACCTTTTCCGTCAATTAAGGTTATGGCATCTTTTAAAAGTAGATTCATACTAATTACCTTTAAATCCTTTGAACGCATAAATACTAGGTGTGACTTGTCATCAGACTTTAATCCAAATAATACTATAACATTTTCAAATGCGGATAGCTTTGATGCTAAGCTATTAATGTCTTTTAAATCTCCACTTTCATATATAGTTTTAAGAACTTTTACATCATTTATACTTTCACAGGAGTCTAGCATATCTTTAACTTGGTATTGAGTAATCTCAGCCTTTAAAAAGGATTTTTCAGTAAGAGCTTTATTAAGCTCTCCTTTAAGACGTTCTACTTCGGTTAGTACATTCTCAGTACTGCAGGAGAAAATACTAGACATCCTATTTATTGCTGAATGTTTTTCACAGTAATCAGAAATTGCTCTTGATCCACATAAGAAATAAATCCTTGTTCCATTTTTATATTTTTCCCACTTCACAATTTTAATAATTTGTACTTCAATTGTTGATTTAGGATGAGTTCCGCAACAAGCATTTATATCAAATTCTCCAATTCTAACTATTCTAATTTGATCTTCAGTTTTTGGAATAGCTTTTCTAAGAGGAAGTTTTTTAAGTTCTGAATTAGTTGGATACAATATCTCAACAGGAATATTATCAAATACTACTTTATTTGCGGTTTCTTCTACTTTTTTAATTTCGTCCTCTCCTATAATTTTATCAATATCAATA
The DNA here is from genome assembly GCA_036677665.1 of Clostridium sp. Classification (GTDB taxonomy): domain Bacteria; phylum Bacillota; class Clostridia; order Clostridiales; family Clostridiaceae; genus Clostridium_H. The sequence goes on from JAVBVX010000080.1 coordinate 90,951, forward strand.
GTCGTATAGTTTTCACTAAGGTGAAAGCCAATAGTATTTATTTTTAGTAAATCAAAAAAAGAGGCAGATAGAATATGCTGTCCAAGATGTTGTTGCATATAATCATATCTTCTGCTCCAATCTATACTACATTTAACTCTGTGAATTTTTATAGGTTTTACATCGACTACATGATATACTGTTTTATTATCTTCGTATACATAGGTTACTGGAATAGAGTTTATGTATCCAGTATCACTTGGCTGACCACCACCTTCAGGATAAAAGCAGGTTTTGTCAAGTTCAATATGATATTTGTTATCTTTTTCAATTACATTTATAACTTCAGCAGTAAATTCTATTTGGTAGGGATTTTCATAATAAAGTCTTTCCATTATTCTGCAACTCCTTTTTATATGTAGTGTTTATTACACTTACTTATAGATTAATATGGATTAAATTTGTATACCTTATTGTAACATAAAATACATTTATGTTATTGATAAAATAAAATTCTTGGAGTATTATAAATATTGGAGTATACTTATACTATGAGACCATAAAATAGAAAATTTGGAGGTGCAATATTATTAATAAAGATTTAATAATGAATGAAGACATTAAAGAAAAGGAAATTAGGTTAATAGGAGAGGAAGAAGAAGGAATTGTTAATACTAAAGATGCTCTTAAAATGGCATTTGATAGAGATTTAGATTTAGTTATGATTTCTCCTACAGCTAATCCTCCCGTATGTAGAATAATGGACTATAGTAAGTTTCTTTATCAACAATCTATAAAGCAAAAAGAAAATAGAAAAAATCAAAAGATTGTTCAACTTAAAGAAGTAAGATTAAGTCCTACTATTGAAGAGCATGATATAGAGATTAAAGCTAATAACGCTAGAAAGTTCCTATTAGGTGAAAATAAAGTTAAAGTCTCTATGAGATTCAGAGGAAGACAAAATAATTACACTGACATAGGATCTAAAGTGTTTGATATATTTCTTTCTAAGATTGGAGATTCAGGAATCGTTGAAAAGCCAGCTAGATTAGAAGGAAATAACATGACTATGATTCTTGCTCCTAAAAAAACAGTATAACTAATAAAAGAGGTAGATAGGAAATATCTATCTCTTATCTATATAAAAAACTAGTTCTATTGTAAAGTAATAAATTATGTATACTAAAATAAAATTAAGACTTATTATTATATATATACAATGATATCGAGGTATTAGCCAATGAAGAGATTTAAAAAGTTCTATATAGAGATAATTAATATGTGCAATCTCTCATGTAGTTTTTGCCCGCAAACAAAAAGGACTTCACAAATTATGAAGTCTGAAGAATTTGATAAAATATTAGACCAGGTAAAACCATATACAGATTATATATATTTTCATGTAAAAGGGGAGCCACTGCTTCACCCTGAAATAGATAAATTTCTAGACTTAAGTTACGAAAAAGGACTTAAGGTTAATATAACAACAAATGGAACCCTTATAAATAAAGTTAAAGAAAAGATAATTACAAAGCCTGCCCTTAGGCAAATTAATTTTTCATTACATAGCTTTGATGGAAATGAAGGGAATGGAAATAAGGAAGACTATGTAAAGGATATCATATCTTTTACGAAGGAAGCCTTAAGAGAAACTAATATTATAATATCTTTTAGATTATGGAACCTAGATGAAGATAATGTGACAAATCTTCAGAGGAAGAAGAATCTAGACATACTTAGAATGATTCAGAGAGAATTTAACTTGCCTTATAATATTGAAGAGAAAATTAGCCCCGGTAGAGGCATTAAAATAGAGGAGAGACTATATTTAAATCAAGATCATGAATTTGAATGGCCAGCACTTGATAAGGAAGAGGATCATGATAAAGGTTTTTGTTATGGACTTAGAAATCAAATTGCTATACTAGTAGATGGAACAGTAATTCCATGTTGTCTCGATGGAGAAGGGGTAATTAACCTAGGCAATGTTCATGATATGAATTTTTCAGAAATAATTAATAGTGATAGAGCCAACAATATTTACAATGGTTTCTCAAAAAAAGAAGTGGTAGAAGAATTGTGTAGGAAGTGTGGATTCAGAAGAAAATTTAATATATAAATATCTAAATATAGGGAGGTAGCCATGAAAAATACAGTATTTTTAAACTCAGCTAAAGTGGACTTTGATAACAAGTTAGACTTTTCATCACTAATTAACGTAACGAATTTTACTAAATATGATTCAAGTAATGATGAAGAGATTTTGGAAAGAGTTAAAGGACAAAATATTATTATAACTAAAGAATTGCCTATTGGTAGAAATTTAATAGAAAAGTTTCCAGATTCAGTTGAGCTAATTTGTGAAGCAGGTACAGGTTATAATAATATAGATATGGATGCTGCAAGAGAAAAAAATATTATAGTTTGTAATATTCCAGGATATAGCACTGAAGCAGTGGCTCAACTAACTATTACATTCATACTAAATTTATGCTCTTCAATGACAATACAGCAAAATATGATTAAAGCTAAAAATTTCGATAATTTTACGAAACATCTTCAAGTACCTCATGTTGAGGTGCAAAATAAGACTCTTGGAATAATTGGATCTGGTACTATCGGCCAGCAAGTAATGCAAGTTGCTTTAGCTCTTGGAATGAATATACTTGTATATAATAGAACTCCAAAGGTTTGGGATAATCCAAATATAAAATCTGTTTCTCTTGAAGAGTTACTTAAGAACAGTGATTTTGTTAGTATCCATTGCCCTCTTACTGAAAGCACAAGACATCTTATAAATAAGGAAACATTAAGTTTAATGAAGCCAACTGCCTTTATTATTAATACCTCAAGAGGACCTATTATAAAAGAAGCTGATTTAATCGAAGCTTTAAAGAATGGTCAGATTGCTGGTGCAGGTCTTGACGTTCAAGAGCAAGAACCACCAGAACTTGATAATCCTTTGTTTTATATGGATAATGTAATCATGGCTCCACATATAGGATGGAGATGTTTTGAATCAAGACAAAGACTTTTACAGCTTTTAGCTGATAATATTAAAGCATTTACTGAAGGAAATCCAATTAATGTTGTAGGTTAATTAGATATATAACTAGCCCATATCTTATTTTACATAGTAATTTAAGATATGGGCTAATTTTTTTGAGACTATTAAAGAATTCCATGCTTTGTTGGCCTAGAAATAATTTTGGTTTCTTTAAAATAATAGGTTGACATTTCCATGGGAAAGCATATAATAATATATGAACAATGATTCATATGTTCATATATTCAAATGAGGAGGATATGAAATGAAAGATAATAAAATTACAGCAGAAAGCTGCAATTGCTCTATAATACATGAAGATATAGTTAATAAAGTAAAAGAAGGTATTCCAGAAGAGGAGACTTTATATGATTTAGCTGAGGTCTTTAAGGTTTTTGGAGATACCACAAGAATTAAAATTCTGTACGCCTTGTTTGAAGCTGAAATGTGTGTATGTGATGTTGCTGCATTATTTGGAATGACTCAATCAGCAATTTCTCATCAACTTAGAGTTCTTAAACAAGCTAGACTAGTTAAAAATAGAAAAGAAGGAAAGGTTGTTTATTATTCTCTAGACGATGAGCATGTAAAACAAATTTTTGATCAAGGACTTATACATGTAACTGAAAAGTAGCATTAAATTTTAGCTTTTAGGAGGTTGGGTATGGATAGTAAGGGGAAGGGAACACATAAAAAAGAGTTTATATTAGAGGGACTTGGGTGTGCAAGTTGTGCAGCAAAAATGGAAAGAGGCTTAAATAAACTAAATGGAGTTAGTAATGCGTCTATTAACTTTGTAACAACTACCTTATCTTTAGAAATAGATGAAGATAAAATAAATGAATATACTACAGCTATAAGTGAAGTAGTAACAAGTATAGAATCTGACGTAATAGTGAAGGAAAAAATAAATACTAAATTGAATAAAAAAAGATCACATGAGCATAGCCATGAACATGATCATGACCACCAGCATAATCATGATCATCACCATAATCATGGACACAGCCATGATCATAGTCATGAGCATGGGAATTTATTAGAAAGTAAAGGGGATTTAATTAAGTTCATTTTGGGAGTAGGTATATTTGCTTTTGCATCAATATTTAAACTTTCCTTTAAATATGAATTAACGTTACATCTTATTAGTTATATATTAATTGGAGGAGAAGTCTTATTACAGGCTCTTAAGAATATTGGTAAGGGACAAGTATTTGATGAGAATTTTCTGATGAGTATAGCAACTGTGGGTGCTTTTGCAATTGGAGAATTCCCAGAAGGGGTAGCAGTTATGCTGTTCTATCAAGTAGGAGAATTTTTTCAAGATGTGGCAGTTAATAAATCAAGAAAGTCTATTGAAGACTTAATGGACATTAGACCAGACTCCGCAAACTTAAAGGTTGGAGATAAAGTAATTGTTGTTTCTCCAGAGGAAGTAAATATAGGGGATATTATTATAGTAAAACCGGGAGAAAAGATTCCACTAGATGGAAATATAATAGAAGGTACATCTACTCTTGATACCTCTGCGCTAACAGGAGAATCTCTTCCAAGAGAAGTAGAAAAAGGAGATGCTGTTCTAGGTGGATTTATTAATAAAAATGGTTTGTTAAATATAGAGGTTACAAAAGAGTTTGGAGAGTCTACAGTAGCAAAAATCTTAGATTTAGTACAAAATGCAAGTGGAAAGAAGGCACCTACTGAAAACTTCATAACAAAATTTGCAATGTATTATACTCCAGCTGTAGTTATAATAGCAGCGGCACTTGCCCTTATTCCACCATTAGTTATAAGTGGGGCAACTTTCTCACAATGGGTATATAGAGCTCTAGTATTTTTAGTTGTATCTTGTCCTTGTGCTTTAGTAGTGTCTATACCTCTTGGATTCTTTGGAGGTATTGGGGGAGCATCTAAAAATGGTATTCTTGTTAAAGGTGGAAACTATTTAGAAGCCTTAAATAATGTTGAGGCAGTTGTGTTTGATAAGACTGGTACTCTAACAAAAGGGGTCTTTAAGGTTACTGAGATTGTTCCAGAAGAGAATATAAGTAAAGAGCTTTTACTAGAATATGCTGCCTTTGTGGAGAGTTATTCTAATCATCCAATAGCTACATCTATTTTAAAAGCCTATGGAAAAGAAATTAATAAAGAGAAAATAGAAAGCTATGATGAACTTTCAGGATATGGAATCAAGATAAAGCTTGAAGGAAAAGAGATTATTGCAGGTAACTACAAGCTTATGGATAAAGAAGAAATTAGTTATAGCAATACAAGTTCTCTTGGAACTATAGTACATTTAGCCATTGATGGAAAATATGCAGGATATATAAACATATCAGATGAAATTAAAGAAGATTCGAAAGAAGCTATTAAAGGACTAAAAGACATAGGAATAAAAAAGATTGTCATGCTTACAGGAGATAATAAAACGGTAGCAGATAAGATAGGAAAAGACTTAGGGTTAGATATAATCTATTCAGAACTTCTGCCACATGAAAAAGTAGAAAAGCTAGAAATGATAGATAGTCAAAAATCTTCAAAGGGAAAAATTATATTTGTTGGAGATGGAATAAATGATGCGCCTGTACTTGCTAGAGCAGATATTGGAATAGCTATGGGTGGAGTGGGTTCAGATGCAGCAATTGAAGCTGCTGATGTAGTTATTATGACAGATGAACCATCTAAAATTGTAACTGCAATTAAAATAGCAAAGAGAACAAAAACAATAGTAATGCAAAATATAGTTTTTGCATTAGGAGTAAAAGGAGTCATTTTACTTCTAGGAGCGTTTGGTATAGCAACAATGTGGGAAGCTGTCTTTGGAGATGTAGGTGTTGCATTAATTGCAGTACTTAATTCTATGAGAGTTATGAAGGGTAGAGAATATTAAAAAAGTATAATATTGATAAAAAATAAGGGGACTTTATACTTAAATATAGTATTATAGATATAGGATAGTTAGTATAAATTACTACTAATTCCTATATCTTTTTTATATAGGAATATTACTAAATATAGTTAATATAAATAGTATAATAAGTGTAGTATAATGTTGAGTAGATAGAATAAACTAAGTAAGAGGAAGGTGAACCAAAGATGAGGGTACAAGAAGTAAAGTTGGATAATAACCAAAGAAGATATTTGTTAGTTGGTGATGATGGATTACCAATAATGCCAGTAGCAAGATATTTAAAATATATAGATAATAGTGAAAAGAGTTTTAATACTCAAAAGACTTACTGCTACTCATTAAAACTATATTTTAAATATCTAAAAAAGATAAATGTAGATTATAAGAATGTTAATATAAACATACTTTCAGACTTTGTAGGGTGGCTTAGAAATCCATATGAAAGTGATAAGGTAGTTAATATAAAGCCAACTAAAGCAAAGAGAACAGAAAAAACAGTTAACTTAACTATTACAGTTATAACAAACTTCTATGATTATTTGTATAGAACAGAAGAAATAGACAACGATATGGTTGATAAACTTGTGAAACAAGTATTTACTGGTGGTAACAGACATTATAAGGATTTTCTCTATCATGTAAACAAAGATAAGCCTTCAAGTAAGAATATATTAAAAATAAAAGAACCAAGACGTAAAGTTAAAATTCTAACAAAAGAAGAAATGCAAAAGGTATATTATGCAACAACTAACATTAGAGATGAATTTTTAATAAAGTTGTTATTTGAAACGGGACTCCGAATAGGCGAAGCCTTATCTTTATTTATAGAAGATATTATATTTGACCATAACAAAGGACATAGAATTAAGTTAGTGGATAGAGGGGAACTTCCTAATGGAGCAATGTTAAAAACAGGAGAAAGAGAGATACATATATCACAAGAATTGGTAGATTTATTTGATGATTATGCCTATGATATTTTAGATGAATTAGAGATAGATACTAATTTTATTTTTGTAAAATTAAGAGGTGCAAATAAAGGCAAACCTTTAGAATATCAAGATGTTAGTGATTTATTCAAAAGACTTAAAAAGAAAACTGGAATAGACGTTCACGCACATCTTTTAAGGCATACTCACGCTACTATATATTATCAAACTACCAAAGATATAAAACAAGTACAGGAGCGTTTAGGACACTCTCAAATACAAACTACTATGAATATGTATTTACATCCTTCTGATGAAGATATAAGGGCTAATTGGGAAATAGCACAACCATCATTTAAGATAACTAAGGGAGGTACTAATGACAAGTAATGTAACAAGTATTTTTAGACAAGATACAGTAAATAATTCTAATGATAAAATAACAGAAACGCTATCAAAGTATATTGAAAAGAAAGTAAACAAAGATAAATCAGTAACATATACAGAAATCCCTACAACTTACTTTTTAGAAAACAATAAATGGCATATAGAGTTTTTTGCTGGTATAGAACAATTTAAAGAGAATGTTGAAAACTACAAATATCCTAATAAGAATATCTCATTTCCATTTAACAATGAAAATATAAATAAAGAAATAAAATTTATAGTATATAATAAATTGTTTTCTGATGAATGGAGTTTACAATCAGTTTTAATGAGTCAAATGCAGTTTATTAGACGATTAGCAGAGTTTATTAATGAAAAATATCCTAACATAAACTCATTTAAAGAATTAGAATTAGAGAAAACAAGTATTCAATGGATAGATTGGTTAAGTAGTAAAAATATAAAAACTATTTCAACGTCAAAGGCGCTTTATAAGGAGTATGAAAACAAAACTTCTGTTGCTAATTATTTAGAATTTATAATGAATTCATTTAACACTTTAACTGATGAAAGAGAAGAATGGGAAAAAGATATATGGGACGTTAGAAACTTAGAGCAATACGGGATAACCTATAATAAATCAACCACTCATTATTTTATTGATTTTAGTAAAATAAATAACCTTAAAATCAGAGAAGAAGCAAAGAAATATATAAAACAAAGATTGATTGCCAATAATAAGTTTTCTTTTGGAACTGCACGAAATTACTTTATATATCAATTGCCAGATTTTTTGAATTTTATTTGTAAATTAGAGCCTACTTGGAATGATTTAAAAGGTTTAGAAAGACATCATATATTAAAATATATAGAATGGTTAAATATATATTCTAAAAATAATTTAACTAATAAAAATGCTAATTCAAAACATTATATATTAAAATCATTAACTATTATTCAAAAGTTTTTATCTGATATTCAAATAAGAGAATATGATATTGCTCCTATAAAAAATGTTAGAATCTTAATACTTCCTGAAGATAAACCTAAGATACACAAGAAGCCCGTAGACCAAATAGACTATGTCCCCGACTTTGTATTAGAGCAGTTATTTGATAACATAAATAATCTTCATAAAGAAGTTATTCCAGTAGTTTATATAATGTTTAAGACAGGACTTAGAATATCAGATGTTTTAGAGTTAAGACAAGATTGCTTAGTTAAACTGAATAATAAATTTTGGGTGGAAACAGATATCGAAAAAACTTATGTAGAAGGTCATAAAATTCCCATTGATGATGAACTTGCTAATATATTGGCAGTTTTAGTTGATAATGCTAAAAGTTATAGTAATGAAGATAATAACCCTGAAAATTATGTATTTGTTAGATACAAAGGTTATCGAAAAGGTAAACCATATGGTAAAGGATGGGTTCAAGATAGACTAAATGAATTGGCTAAAAATCTCAATATAAGTGATGAACTTGGAAAGAGATATCACTTTAAAAATCACTCATTTAGACATACTTATGCTATTAAGATGTTAAATGGTGGTGCTGATATACTTACTGTTCAAGAATTATTGGCTCACGCCTCACCTGAAATGACTATGAGATATGCTAAATTACTTGATGACACCAAAAGAAAAGTATTTGATAATGCAGTAAAGCAAGGAGTATTTAGTTTTGATGAAAGTGATAAATTAAAAGAAGAAAATGATGGAGAAATACCTTCTGATATTATAGATATGCTTTATACCAGCCACAAGCTAAATGCTATTGATACACCTTATGGTACTTGTATGCAAAGAAAAAATGGAAAGTGTAGTTACGCTAAACAACCACCTTGCTTAACTTGCAATAATGGAAGTCCTTGTAAAGACTTATGTATTGGAGCATTTGAAGGTGATACGATTAAGTATGAAATACTAATAAATTCAACTAAAAATATGATTGAAAATGCTAAAATATATAACAGAACTGAAATGGCAAACGAAAATGAAGAGTTACTAAAATTATATGAAGATATTTATTCTAAAATATCACAAGGAAGTATGATTTATAGTAGATTAGATAAGTTAAAAAAGAAGGTGGATTAAATGAGTAATTATAACCGTACAGAGCATTTAAAAGAGTTACATAGTAAACGTAAGGCTATAACTCAAGAAAAAGTAGATATAGCAATACAAAGACTTATAAAGGCTCAAAAATCTGTTAACTTTAATAGTGTTGCAAGTGAAAGTGGAATTACTAAAAAAACACTTTATGATAATAAGGAGATTAGAGAGAGTATAGAGGTACTTAGACATCAACAATCACAAGTACCTACTCCATCACAGGTTAAAAGAGAAATGAATGAGAATAATAAGGACGCTATTATAGCAAGTTTAAAGAGAAAAATAAAAAGACTTGAGGAAGAAAATAAAAAACTTAAAGAACAGCTTAAAGTTAATTATGCTGATATTTACAATCAATTATAGTTTTATGAAATTTATGGTATAATTAATTATAGAAACTAAGTCGTAATTGTAATTGATTGTGTACTGAATATTATTTATATAATTGAAAGGAGTTAGTTATGTGGGAATACACAACAGTAACTTTTAATAGTCTTTTTGATACGGAAAAAAGCTTAAAGA
>JAVBVX010000081.1:0-7943 GCA_036677665.1 Clostridium sp.
CCTACAGGTATGGGAATAGTGAAGCTTATGGAAGAGAATAAAGAGAGTTATGACATTTCCTTATATGATTCACCTGATCAAATAGTATCAAAAGTTGTAAATGGAGATGTAGATGGAGCAGCAATACCATCTAATTTAGCACCAATTTTATATAATAAGACTAAAGGGGAAGTTCAACTAGTTGGAATTAATACCTTAGGAGTTCTTTATATTGTTGAAAATGGTGATACTATAAAAAATATAGAAGATTTAAAAGGTAAAACAATTTATATAAGTGGAAAAGGTGCTACCCCAGAGTTTGTCTTAAATTATTTATTAAAACAAAATGGATTAGATCCAAATAAAGATGTTAAAATTGAATTCAAAGCACAACACAGTGATGTAGCTTCATTATTAGCATCAAAAGAAGCATTAATTGCTGTTTTACCTGAACCCTTTGTAACAACAAGCCAAATGAAAGATAAAGATTTAAAGATAGCAATTGATTTAACTAAAGAATGGGAAAAGGCATCAAATAATACTAGTAAGTTAATAATGGGAACATTGGTATTTAGAAAAGACTTCTTAGACAAAAGAGGAGATGAAATAGATGAGTTTTTAACTAAATACAAAGACTCTGTAGATTTTGTAAATAAAAATGTAGTAGAAGCAGGAAAACTAATAGAGAAGAATGGAATATTACCAAAAGCTAAAGTAGCAGAGATGGCTATCCCAAAATGCAATATAGTATTTATAAGTGCCAAAGAGGGAAAAGAATCTTTGAATGAATTTTACAGTGTTTTAAAAGATAGCAACCCTAAATCCATTGGAGGAAAACTTCCAGATGAAAATTTCTATTATAAAGAAAAGTAGAAAAATAATTATATTAATATTTTGGATACTTATTTGGGAGCTCTGCTCCCTTTTTGTTAATCAAATTCTTTTTCTTCCTTCTCCTTTTGTGGTTTTTAAGGTTTTGATGAGTCTTATTGGAGATGCTTATTTTTGGAAAAGTGTTTTTTATAGTATGGCTAGGGTTATACTAGGACTTTTTTTATCTATAGTTATAGGAATAATAATAGGAATTGCTGCAGGGCTTAACAAGTTTATAGAAGAACTATTAAATCCACTAATTATATGTATTAAAGCTACTCCAATTATGTCAATAATAATTCTTGCTCTTGTATGGTTTAAGTCTGATTATGTATCTGTATTTACTACAATACTCACATGCTTTCCTATAATATATACAAATGTATTACAAGGTATAAAGTCTGTAGATATAAAGTTAATTCAAATGGCTAATATATATAAAGTAAAGAAAAAATATATAATAAAAGATATTTACCTGCCAAGTATAAAGCATTATATAGTTTCAGGTATATTAATGTGTTTAGGACTAGGGTTTAAAGTTTCAGTAAGCTCTGAAGTTTTAAGTACACCTAAATATTCTATAGGCCTAAATTTATTAAATTCTAAATCCATGTTAGAGACAGCTGAGCTTTTTGCATGGACCATTGTAGTAATTTTATTGAGTTATATTTTTGAAACAGTATTTAAAAAATATATAAAAAGAATGGACAAATAGACTTAATTAAGGTGATATTTATGAATGTTAAAAATGATTATGAAGTACAGATAAAGAATTTATATAAATCCTATGGAACTCATGTGGTTTTTGATAACTTGAATATAAATTTTATAAAGAATAAAATTACTGTTCTTTTAGGACCTTCAGGTTGTGGAAAAACCACGTTGCTAAATATTATTAGTGGTATTGAAAGAAAATACAGTGGAGAAGTAATTTTAAAAGATAGCAGTATATCTTACATATTTCAAGAAGATAGACTTATACCCAACCTTACAGTTTTTGAAAATGTAGCTTTTGTATTGAAATCCACAATGAGTAAGGAAGAGACTAGAAGAATAACAGATAGATATTTAAATCTAGTTAAACTAATGGAATATAAGGATATGCTTCCTGAAGAGTTAAGTGGAGGAATGAAAAGAAGAGTTACAATTGCTAGAGCTTTTGCATATAAAAGCAGGCTCTTATTAATGGATGAGCCTTTTAAAGGATTAGATCAAAAATTAAAAAATGAAATAATAGAAGAGTTTTTAAAAGTTCACAATGAGGATAAGAGAACGATTATATTAGTAACCCATGATATTAAAGAGGCAGAAGCTTTAGGAGATGAAATTTCAATGTTGTTAGTATGATATTATAAAGAATTAAAATATGAAATGAGGGAGAGTTTATGATAATCACTTGCAATAATATTTTAACATTGCCACATTTAGAAAGAATGAAGATTGTGGCAGGTAGAGATGGATTAGATAGAATTATAAGCTGGGTTCATGTAGTAGAAAACCCTGAACATTCTGCATGGTTAAAGGGAGGAGAACTACTTTTAATAAGTGGAATAAATATTAAAGGTGATTTAAAAGCTCTTTTAGATTTTATTAAAGATATACATTCTAGGAATGTTGCTGGAGTAGTTATAAATGTAGGACCTTATATTGAATCTGTACCAAAAGAAGTTATAGATTTAGGAGATTCGCTTAATTTTCCAATTTTTGAACTGCCCTTTGAGGTGAAATTTATAGATATAAGTCAAAGTGTATGTAGAGCTATTTTTATGAGTAAAATAGAGCAAGAATCAATGGAAAGCTTTATTGAAGATATTATTTATACAGATTCAACTGTTACAGATGATGTTTTAAATAGAGCTATTCTTTATGGGTATAAACCTGAAAAAAGCTATTATTCATTTTTTATTAGCATTAATAATTTTGAAACATTTGTTAAAAATAATCAAATAGCTGAAGAAGAGAAAATTTTGCAAATTAAGCAACGGATTCAACATATTATAATAGATATAATGAATAGATGGAACAAGAAATCAATTTATACAATAAGAAGAGAGTCTGTCATTCTTATATTTCCAATAAATAAAAAAGATAAGGTTAATTCTATTGCAGAAGAAATAGTAAATAATATTAGGATGAAAATACAAGGTATCACTGTAAATATAGGCATTGGAAGACCCTGGAGCCATTTAAAGGATTTTAGAAAAAGTGTTCATGAGGCACAAAAAGCTTTGAAAATTTTAAAAATAGGTGAAAAAAAAGATAGCATAAGTAATTATAGTGACATGGGCATATATAGATTATTTTTTGAAATAGATAAATACGAAGAAATGAAAGAACTTTATCATGAAACTTTGGATGAATTAATTAATTATGATTTGAAAAATTCAACTAATCTCGTTGATACTTTAGAAGCATATATAGAGGAAGGTGGCAATCTAACTAGCACATCAAAGAGACTTTTTATTCACAAAAATACAGTAAAGTATAGAGTTAAAAGAATAGAAGAAATATTAGGATGTGATCTTAGAAATATAAAACATTTATTTAATTTTAGTATAGCATTGAAAATAGGAAAATTTTTAAAAAGTATATAAAAAGACAAATTAAAGGCAATATATTTGTCCCTTTGGGACATATATATTGCCTTTTTAATATGGTAAATTATTAGTATAATAATTATTAATTTAATAATAAAAAATATTATTAATTATTGAATTGATAATAAAACTAGGAAATAATTAATATTTGATAATTAGATAAAGAAATGTGAGGAGGGGGAATACAGTGATAAATTTTGATTATTATATGCCAACAAAACTTTTATTTGGTGCTAAAAAAGTTTTGCAGATAGGAAAGATAACAAAAGAATATGGAAATAAAGCACTAATAGTTACAGGAAGGAGTAGTACAAAGAAGACAGGAGTTCTAGATAAAGTAAGAGCATGTTTAGAGGAAGAGGGTATAGAAAGTGTTGTTTTTGATAGGGTAGAATCTAATCCTTTAATTGGAACTGTGGAAGAAGGATCAAAATTTGCAAAAGAGGAAAACTGCGATGTAGTTATTGCACTGGGAGGAGGAAGTGCATTAGACGCTGGCAAAGCAATTGCTTTATTAGTTGAAAATGAAGGTGATATATCAGAGTATATATTCGGAAAACAGGCTATGGGAGCTCTTCCCATAATAGCAATAACAACTACCGCAGGTACTGGAAGTGAAGCAGACTGTTTGGCAGTACTTACAAATCCAGAAAATAATGATAAGAAATCTTTAAAAACACCATTCACTTATCCAAAAGTTTCAATTATAGATCCTGAGCTTATGACTACTCTTCCCAAAAGAATAGTAGCGTCAACATGTATAGATGCTTTATGTCATGCAATGGAGGCTTATGTTGCTGAAAGAAGTAATCCTATCAGTGAAATAATGGCACTAAAAGCTATAGAACTTATAAGTGAAAATATTGAAAAAGTTTATAAAGATCCAAATAATATTGAAGCATGGGGTGCTATGGCATTAGCAAATACATTAGGTGGAATGGTTATAGATGCGTCAGGGGTAGCTCTTGCTCATGGACTTGAGCATCCTGTAAGTGGACTTTTAAATGTAGCTCATGGAGAAGGCTTAGCAGCAATAATAGTTAATTGGGCTGAATTTAGTTATAGTTCATCAATGCAGAAGTTTTCTAATATAGCAAAAGCATTAGGTGAGGAGATAGAAGGATTACCACTAGAAGAGACAGCTAAAAAGAGTGTTATTGCAATAGAAAAAATTCTTGAAAAAGTAGAATTAACACCTACCTTATCTGACCTTGGAGTAAAAGAAGAACACATAGAATGGTTGGTTAACAATTCATTAAAGACAATGATTTATGCAATAAATAACAATCCAAAGGTAGCAACATCAGAAGAAATAAGAGAACTTTATATGAAAAGTTTGTGATTCTAATTTTAAAAGGGGGATATTATTATGAGTAAAAGTAATGAAAAATTTGAAAAAGTTTTAGGTAAAAAAGATATTTTTGCTCTTGCTTTTGGAGCAATGATTGGCTGGGGCTGGGTGGTACTTGCTGGAGATTGGGTGACAAAAGCAGGTGCACTTGGAGCTATTATAGCATTCTTATTAGGTGGCATAATGGTGCTATTTGTTGGACTTACTTATGCAGAATTGACTTCAGCAATGCCTAAATGTGGTGGAGAGCATGTTTTTAGTTATAGAGCATTAGGACGAAATGCATCCTTTATATGTACATGGGCAATTATTTTAGGCTATATATCAGTTGTAGCCTTTGAGGCAGTAGCTTTTCCAACAGTGTTACAATATCTATTTCCCGCATATCCAAAGGGACTTATGTATAATATAGCAGGTTTTGATGTTTACTTTACATGGGTTCTTGTTGGAGTTATAAGTTCAATTGCAATAGCTGTAATTAACTACGTAGGAGTAAAGCCAGCAGCTTTCTTGCAAGGTGTCTTAACTATATGTATAGCACTTATAGGATTAACATTATTTTCAGGATCATTAGTAACTGGAAACCCTGAAAATTTTAAACCTTTATTTGTAGATGGGGGTAAAGGAATACTTGCAGTTGCAGTTATGACTCCCTTTATGTATGTAGGATTTGATGTTATACCACAAGCAGCAGAAGAAATTAATGTTCCATTTAAGAAAATTGGACAAATTTTGATTTTATCAGTTGTTATGGCTGTTATTTGGTATGTAATTATAATAATTGCAGTATCATTGGCACTTTCAGATGCAGAAATGAGTACTTCTACATTAGTTACTGCAGATGCTATGGCAAAGGTGTTTAATGGTAGTTCAATAGCTCCAAAAATTCTTATAATTGGAGGAATTGCTGGAATAATAACAAGTTGGAATTCCTTTTATGTTGGTGGAAGCAGAGCTATATATTCTATGGCTGAATCAAATATGTTACCAGCTTTCTTAGGAAAATTACATCCTAAATACAAAACGCCATGTAATGCAGTTCTATTAGTAGGTGTAATATCATCTATAGCACCTTTCTTCGGAAGAAAAATGTTGGTATGGCTTGTTGATGCAGGTGGATTAACAATAGTTGTGGCTTATTTAATTGTATCAATATCTTTCTTAGTATTAAGAAAGAAAGAACCTAATATGCCAAGACCATATAAAGTTAAAAATGGCACATTTGTTGGTATTGCTGCTATAGCTTTAAGTTTAGGAATAACGCTAATGTATTTGCCAGGAGCACCAGCAGCATTAGTATGGCCATATGAATGGGCAATGATTATGTTCTGGTGTGCATTAGGTATAGTATTTTATGCTTGGGCTAAGGTATCTAATAAAAAAGCTAGAATTAACGAGGCGGATTATTTACAAGAATTATTGGAAGAAAAATATATAGATGTACAAGAATGTTTAGAATTATAAGAAAAATATGTAGGATAGAAAAAATGTGAGAAAAATTGAAAATATTAAAAGTACTTTTAAAATATATAACTTGTTTAAAAAAATGGAGGTAATGAAAATGATTGAAGAAAGAATTGCAAAGATAGTAACTGAAATACCAGGCCCAAATTCTAGGGAACTTCTAGAAAAGAAAAATAAATATGTAGCAAAGGGAGTTGCCAGTGCAACAGAGTTATTTATAGATGAAGCTAAAGGAGCTCTTATTAAGGATATAGATGGAAATGTATTTATTGATTTCATTGGCGCAATAGGTGTTCAGAATATAGGACATGGGGATGATGGTGTAATAGAGGCAGTAAAAAACCAAATAGATAAATACATTCACCCCTGCTTTCATGTAACTATGTACGAACCTTATGTGGAATTAGCAGAGAAGCTAAGTACACTAACAAAGGGAAATTATGAAAAAAAAGTTATGTTTTCAAATAGTGGAGCTGAAGCTGTAGAGAATGCTATTAAAATAGCAAGAGCTTATACTAAGAAAACAGGCATAATATCTATGCAAGGTTCATTTCATGGTCGTACCAATATGACTATGTCTATAACAAGCAAATATAAGCCATATAAAAATGGATTTGGACCATATGCTGTAGAAACATACAAAGCTGATAGTGCTTATTGTTATAGGTGTCCACTTGGATGCAAGTACCCAGAATGTGGTATAGCCTGTGCAGAGAAGTTAAAAACTATGCTAAAAACAACTGTATCTCCTGAGATGATAGCATGCTTAATAGTTGAAGTTGTACAAGGAGAGGGTGGATTTATACCTCAACCTAAAGAATATATGGAAGCTCTTCAATCTATATGTAATGAAAATGGAATTGTGTTTATAGTAGATGAAGTTCAAACTGGTTTTGCAAGAACTGGAAAAATGTTTGCATATCAAAACTATGGTATTGAACCAGATCTTATGACTTTATCAAAATCAATTGCTAATGGATTACCTCTTAGTGCAGTGGTAGGAAAAGCTGAGATAATGGATGCTCCTTGTGTTGGGGGTATAGGGGGTACTTATGGCGGAAGTCCTTTAGCATGTGTAGCTTCACTTAAAGTTATTGAGAAAATTGAAAAAGATAATTTATCCTCTAAGGCAGTACAGCTTGGCTTATATATAAAAGAAAGATTAAGTATTATGAAAGAAAAATATGATGTAATAGGTGATGTAAGAGGATTAGGTGCAATGATAGGTGTTGAGTTTGTAAAAAATAGAGATACAAAAGAGCCTAATGCTGAAATAGCTAAAAAAATAATAGATAAGTGTTATAAAAAAGGTGTATTGCTTATGGGGGCAGGTCTTCTTGGAAATGTGATTCGTTTCTTACCTCCTATCATAATGACAGATGAGCAAGTAGAATATGGAATGGATGTGCTTGAAGAAACTATTGGACAGTGTTTATAGTTTAATATTATTTATAGAGGTGTTGTATGGAAAATATAGTTGTAGAAGTAATTGAAAGTAAGTGTAGTCACTATAGAGCAGGAGATAAGATATATATAGAAGATGCATTAATAAATATGGATAAAACATCTAATGTATGTCTTATGGCAGTTCAATCTTTTTTTCCTTTTATATATGCTGCGAGAAAAGGAGTTACGCCAGAACAAATGGGATTCGGAGAAAAGTTAGTTGTTCAGTGTCC
>JAVBVX010000082.1:0-3649 GCA_036677665.1 Clostridium sp.
CCTTTAAACCTATCTCTTTAATCTCACATTTAGGTTTTCCCCATGGAACAAAATAAGTATTTTTGGGGAAAAATTCTACTCTTCTAAATTTTGTTGGTCTTGACAATTTAAATCCTCCCTGCATTTTCTACATAATCCTACAAACATAATATTGGAATCATATATTTCTAAGTTATTTTCTTGTTCAATTTTCTTATTTAACTTTAGATAGTCAAAGTTTAAACTTTGACTATCTATATCAATTATACTATTACATTTATAACATTTAAAATGAATATGCAGAGGTTTTCCACTAAATATTTTCATTTCATAGTAACTTATACCATTAACATTTATTTCTTTTACTATTCCTAACTCATTAAATGTCTTTAAAGCTCTATATACTGTTGCAAGTCCTATATTATTTTCTTTTACTTTTTCATATATTTCTTTTGCTCTTAAATGAGTATTACTATCTAAAATTATGGTTAGTATTATTTGTTTTTGTATTGTAAACTCATACCCATTCTTTTCTAAAAGATTTTTAAAATGTGATAAATTCCCTTTCATAATATCATCCTTTAGACTTATTCATTACAATGTCCTTCATGTTCATGTTCTGTACAAACACTACCTGTTGATTTTAATTCACCATTTATATATTTTTGTACTATATCATCACTAAATCCTTGCGCTCCAACTACTACCTCAATTCCATTTTCATTAAATAGCTGTTGTGCTGTTTCTCCCATACCACCTGCAATAATAACATTTACATCTAATTCCTTTAGAAAAACTGGAAGATATCCTGGTCTATGTCCTGGATTTGGAGTAAAACTTTTATTTAATGATTTACCTTCTTCTACTTCATATATTGTAAAACCTTCACAATGTCCAAAATGTCCACTTACGTACTTTCCTTCACTTGCAATTGATATTTTCATTTTTATTCCTCCCTAATATTTTAAATTTAATATATTGTTTATTTAATAGATTTTGTTAAAACATCATAGGCATATTCTATTATTTCATCACAAGATACACCTTTTTTCTTTAGTTCTATACACTCAAATGTTCCATACTTTTCTTTTATTTTATTCATTACTTCTTTAGTAATCTTTCTTACTTCATTTGGACTTTCACTTATTTTTCTATCTTTCACTGCTCCTAAAACCATCAACGCTCCAGTAATTGCTCCACAAGCAGCTCCAACATTCATACCTGAACCAAAGGGAGTTGCTATTGCAACTGGTATATTTAAATTTTTCTCTTCATTTATTGCTTTTATAACAGACTCTGCACAATTATATCCTTGTTTATGATACTCTAAAACATGTGTCATTTGCATTCTCCTTTTATTCTTTAGCTATAAGCATTATATTCGTATAATTTTACATAAAACTTTTTATATTACTCCACATATCTTCAATAGCTTTTTCTGCTATGCTCTCTTTATAACAAGTTATAGGTTTTAATTCATTTATAGATTTCATAACAATATCATCATATGGAATTTTGCCTACTAATTTTAAACCTTTATCCTTAACAAAACTTTCTATCTCTTTAGCTACTTCTTCATTAATATCATATTTATTTATACAAACCATAGTAAAAACTCCAAAGTGTTCACACAAGGCTACTACTCTCATTAAATCTTCAAGACCTGATTTTGTAGGTTCTGTAACCACCAATACCAAATCACTGCCTGTTATTGAAGCTATAACAGCACATCCAATTCCAGGTGAACCATCTATTATGGTTAATTTATCATTCTCATTAAATCTTTTACCATTCTTTCTTAGGTGCGTTATTAATTTTCCAGAGCCATCACTTCCTATATCCATTTCTGCCCTTGAAATTATTCCTTTATCTAGTTCAGTAATAAATGTATCTGCTGTTTTTTCATCAATTAATTTTATAGCATTTTGGGGGCATATTAATGTGCATGCTCCACATCCTTCACAGGCATAGGGATTTATTGTACAGTTCTCTATAGCATTGAATCTGCATATAGGGTCACATTTACCACACTTAATACAAAGTGCTTCATCTATAATAGCCTTTTTACCGCCTAAAAATTCACTTTTTTCAATATCTTTTCCTTTGTAAAACAGATAAAGATTTGGTGCATCTACATCACAGTCTATTCTTATTACATCACTCGCAAGTTCTGATAATGCTGTTGCAATTGTAGTTTTACCCGTTCCCCCTTTTCCACTCAAGACCACTAATTCCAAAATAATACCTCCCTTACTTCCTTAGAAAGCTTATCAAATACTGTTTTGTGATTTAAATCATCATATAGTATTTCTCCCTTGGAATAAAGAATTGCCGTATCCTTGTTGTAAGGTATAGTACCTATTATGTTTATTTCTTCTTCTATACAATATTTTTTTATTATATTATCTTTTTCATCATCTTTATTTATAATTATACCAAAAGGTATATTATACATTTTCACAAGTTCTACAGCCATTTTTAAATCATGAAGTCCAAACTCTGAAGGTTCTGTAACAAGTATAGCTCCATCAGCATATTTTAAAGCATTTACCACATTACAAGAAGTACCTGGTGGACAATCAATTAAATTAATCTCCTCTGGCAAATTTTTAAGTAATTCTATAATAATCGGTACTGCCATAGGTTCACTTATATTTAAAATTCCTCTACTACAATCTATATCTCTTACTTTTCCCTTTTCAATTTTACCTATTTCTCTTTTACCATAAGTTATAGCATTATATTTACATACAATTTCACAAGCTCCACAGCCATGACATAACTTTTGAAAGAGTATAATATCATCCTTTACTTTTGCGAGAGCATTAAATTGGCATACACTTACACAAGCTCCACATGAAATACATTTATCCTCATATATAACAGGATATTCTACCATAACCTTTTGTTCTGTATCTAATTTAGGCTTTAAAAACAAGAAACCATTCGGTTCTTCCACATCACAATCTATATAATTTGCCTTTACTGCAAGAGCAAGATTAGTTGAAACTGTGGTTTTACCTGTTCCTCCTTTACCACTAAGTACTGCTATGTTCACTGCATATTCATCTCCAATCTAATGGTTTCCTCCATGGTGTGCAGGACCAAACGTTTTTATTTCTTCAAGTTTATCTTTTTTATATTCTTCAAGTACTGAACTTATAGATATACCCATACACTTATATGCTTTAATTTCCGCTTTTTCAATAAGTTCAAAAGCATTAGGTCCAAGATTTCCTGTAATAATAACATCTACCTTTTCTTCAATTAATTGATTAGATGCAACAATACCTGCTCCACCACTAGCATCCTTACCTTCATTTTCTAAAATTTTAATTTCTCCATTTTCAATATCATGAATCTGAAAATATTCACACCTTCCAAACCTTACATCTAGTAAATTTTCAGTAGTTTTTCCTGTTGATGAAATAGCTATTTTCATTTTTATTCCTCCAAATCTTTAATAATATTTCTTACTATAGGATTAAAAATTAATTTAAGACTCTCATTTTCACTTTCATATCCATGATCTGATAAATTATTTATACTATTTAGCATTGGAAGCTCTGCTATAAGTTTTAAATTCATTTCCTTTAAAAACTTATCTGTATTTTCTCCATTAAAGAGTTTTATTTTTTTATCACAATCCGGACAAGTTATATAACTCATA
>JAVBVX010000083.1:0-45134 GCA_036677665.1 Clostridium sp.
AATTGTAATTGATTGTGTACTGAATATTATTTATATAATTGAAAGGAGTTAGTTATGTGGGAATACACAACAGTAACTTTTAATAGTCTTTTTGATACGGAAAAAAGCTTAAAGATGAAAAGTAACAGAGTCCTTGAACACCATGGAAAAGAAGGTTGGGAACTTGTTAACTTTCAGTGTGTAGGTGGATTTGGTTCTATAATGGTATTTGTATTTAAAAAAGAAAAAAAGTAAGAATACATTATGAGCATAATAATAGGTTAAGTTATTTCGCAAACTTCTTATATGACGAACCAAATGTTATAAATAACTTTATCAATAGGTTATCCACAATTATTATATTACTAAATAAAAAACTCCAACGACTTTGTTGGAGTTCTTATTTTTGTAACATATTATACATATATAGTATGTTAGAAGTTATATATATTGATACTTTTTATAAATTTACTCTTGATAAGTATAAAGTGCCCTTATTTTTTGTAATATTAGGATTTAATAATGGGCAATATATGTATAACAATAAAATGAGGTGATGTTGTGAAATCTAAATTGTTATACATTTTGCTCGTTTCTACATTTATGATAGGATGTAGTAATAAAATTGATATAGCTTCTAATACAGAAAAATTAGCAGCTATTCAAACTCAAGGGGAAGCAACTTCAGCCAATTTAAAGGTAGTTAATTCACAGACCACACTCAAGCATGGAAGTGTTGGGTATATTACTATACAAGGTAAGGCTAAAACAAAATACACGCTAAAATCTTCTTTTAAAGTGGGTAATAGAGTTGTTGATGTAACTCAATGGCGTATTACTGGAGATAGTGGTCAAACAACTTTTAATTGGATTGTAAGTCCAGAGACTGTTCCAGGAAGCTATAATATTTTTATTTATGGTGGTGGAGAAAAACTTAACTTATCTCACACTGTGATTCCTTAGAGTAAAAAAACAGAGTAGTTAGTGCTAGCACTAACTACTCTAAAATATCTTCAAATTGCATATTGTAAAGATAAGCATATAGTCCATCCTTACTTAGTAGCTCCTTGTGAGTACCTTTTTCTTGAACCCCTTCATCAGTAAGTACAATTATTTCATCTGCATTTCTAATAGTACTTAATCTATGAGCAATAACTAGGGTAGTTCTATTCTTAGATAATTCTTCAAGAGAATTTTGTATAAACTTTTCACTTTCATTATCTAAGGCTGAGGTTGCTTCATCTAATATTAGTATTGGAGGATTTTTAAGGAATACTCTTGCAATAGACATTCTCTGCTTTTGTCCACCAGAAAGCTTTACTCCTCTTTCACCTACATAGGTGTTATAGCCATCCTTAAGATTTATAATAAAGTCATGAATATTAGCCTTTTTAGCTGCTTCAAATATTTCCGCATCAGAAGCCATTGGGTTTCCATAGGCAATATTTTCTTTTACAGTCCCTGCAAACATATATACATCCTGTTGAACTATTCCAATAGAATTTCTTAAAGAGTTTAATTTTATATCTCTTATATCTTGATTATCTATTGTGATACTTCCTTCATTAATTTCGTAAAATCTAGGTATAAGACTACAGAAGGTAGTTTTTCCACCACCAGAAGGACCTACTAAGGCAATAGTCTTTCCAGCTGGAATCTTTATATTTACATTCTTTAATACATCGTACTTATCATTATAGCTAAAAGAAACATCCTTAAATACTATATTTCCTTTAGGGTTTATAAGCTCAATAGCATTTATATCATCTTCAATGTCTGGGTTTGTATTCATTACTTCTAAAAACCTCTCAAATCCTGTTATACCTTTCTGAAATTGCTCAGTAAAGTTTATAAGTTTATCTATAGGATTTAAAAATATGTTTATGTAAAGAATATAAACTACAAGATCAGAAGTTTTTAAGGAACCTAAGCTTATAAAAATTCCTCCTAAAAGTATAACGGAAAGATATAAAATTCCTTGAAAAAAGCTATTTCCACTAAAGAATTTACCCATTATAAAATAACTTTCTTCCTTAGTATTTAAAAACTCTTCATTACCCTTACCAAATTTAAAGGATTCTATAGATTCATTTGCAAAGGACTTAACTACTCTTATTCCAGAGAGACTATCCTGTATTTGAGCATTAACATTTGCTATTTTTTCTCTATTTCTTTTAAAGACATTTCTCATTACTTTATTGTATGAATATGAGAAAAGAAGCATTGCAATTGTAAAGAAAAGTAATAATAAGGTAAGCTTTGCATTTATGCTAAAAAGTATTATAAATGAGCCTGTAATTTTAACAATTGATATAAATACATCCTCAGGCCCATGATGAGCAAGTTCAGATATATCAAATAAATCCGTAACTATTCTTGACATAAGCTTTCCTGTATTATGCTCATCATAGTAAGAAAAAGATAATTTTTGAAGATGATTAAATATATCTCTTCTCATATCTGATTCCATTCTCGCTCCCATTATATGTCCCCAAGAAGTTATAAAGTATTGACAGAAGTATCTAATTATATATAATACAAACAAAACACTTCCTATTATTAATACGTAATGAAGTATTCTACTTCTATCTTCCATAATATAAACATCATTAAGAAGATACCTTACAACAAGAGGGAATAGAAGATCAATTCCGGATAAGGTTAAAGCACAAAACATATCAGAAAAGAATAAATGTTTATATGGATTATAATAGCTGATAAATTTTTTAATACTGTTCATAATTATTCAATTCAAATTAATTAAGTTATAACTCAATTTAATTCAAATAGAGTTCACCTACTTTCTGTTAATTAGTTTTCATATACAAACTAAAATAACACCTTTTCATAAATTAATCAACTTTATAGGTGAACTAATTAAAGATGTATACTATTTAATGAACTCTACAGTAACCTTGAAAAGATCACCATCGATTTCAATGTTCATCCTTCCACCTTGTAATTCAACAATGTTTTTTGCAATTGATAGTCCAAGGCCTGAGCCTTCCGTATTTCTAGCCTTATCTCCACGTTTAAATCTTTCGAAAATCTCATCAACATTAAAGTCCATTTCATAGGAAGAAATATTTTTT
The DNA here is from genome assembly GCA_036677665.1 of Clostridium sp. Taxonomy (GTDB): domain Bacteria; phylum Bacillota; class Clostridia; order Clostridiales; family Clostridiaceae; genus Clostridium_H. Next base: position 3,072 of record JAVBVX010000083.1, read on the forward strand.
AAAATAACTATAACCTTATCATCTTGTTCTATAAGGTCAACGTAGACTCTAGAACCAGTCATAGAATATTTTATTGCATTATTTATAAGGTTTTCAAATACTCTCCAAGTTCTTTTGCCATCTAGATTTAAATATAGAGGGTTAACAGGTATATTAACTTTAAATGTAAGGGAAGAAGTACTAATTTTCTCATCAAGTTCTCCTAAAGTTTGCCTTAATAAAGCTGAAATATCCACTTTTTCAATATTCAATTCTACAGCTCCGCTTGAAACTTTAGATGCTTCAAAGAGATCATCTATAAGCACTTTAAGTCTTTGGGACTTAGTATCTAATATGTGTATATATTTTTTGCTTTCCTCTGGTGATACGTCTTCCTTTTTTAATAAGCTAATATAATTTATTATAGAAGTTAGCGGAGTTTTAAGATCATGTGACACATTAGTTATAAGCTCGGTTTTAAGTCTTTCGCTTTTTACCTGACTCTCTACAGATTTTTTAAAGCTACCTTGCATGCTGTTTATATTTTTTGCTATCTGTACAAAGTTTTTATCTCCACTTTCCTCTATAAGATGATCTAAATCTCCTAAAGCTATAGCGTCAGTTCCTTCAATTATTTTCTTTAAAGAAACAATTCTTCTTAAAATGTAAGTAGGAACAAATGCTAAGAAAATAAATATATATATGAAAAAGAATAAGAAAAGTTCTTTAGTATGTACAGTAAACAATGCTAAAATTAAGGACATTCCGAAAAAGATAGTAAGTATAAATACAAAGAATTCCTTTAATAACGTATCTTTAATTTTAAAACTCTCTTTGGTAAGATACCCTAGCTGATACAATGAGCTACTACGTAAGTGTTTCAAAAACTCTTCCTTATCTCTCATAAATCTTAATATCATATCCAAGTTAAGTACAAGATAAAAAGTGTAAGCAGAGACTACAGTAAGCATTCCAAAATGGGTAATGTATAAAGGAAGATAAAAAAATGTTGTTTTATATAAGTACACTAGCATTAAAAATGAATATATCATAAATATAAATGCTCTTAAATCTAGTGGTATTTTCCAGTACAAGGTTTTTATTTTATCGAAGATTACAAATTTAGATTTAAATTTAATTTGTGAAAATACTAGTAAGGATATCCCCACTAGTAAGGAGATAATACCAATAATACTTTCCTTAACAATTCGGGATCGCTTTGAATTGTAGTAATTATAATTTTCCAGCATTTGATTAAAGCCATTTGCATTCTTTATAAATATAAATTTACCTTCAAAATTATTTTGCTGGAACCAACTGTTAATGTCTTGAAGAGAATTATTTTTTGCTGAATTTCTAGGGAATTCATCTACGTGAATAGCTTCTTTATTTATATAGTCATCTAGGTTCTGCGGGTTTTCTAAGTTGCTATATATTTTTCCGGTAGTCTTATTCTTAAGATAATATTTCATTGATTTATTTAACTCTATCATTTTAATTTCTGAATTCAGAGGATAATTCCTAATATCATAAGTTAAAAGCTGAACACTTTCAAAATATCTTCTTAAATCATTTTCATAGGAGTAACTATTAAAATAGGGTTCCGCTACGAGATAAGCTCTATTTCTCGCTAAATCAAAAAAAGATAATATAGAAATTGACAGTATATAAATACTTAATATAAAAGATAGTACATATAGATTTTTACTTTTCAATTTTGTATCCAATTCCCCACACCACCTTAAGATATTCAGGTTCCTTTGGGTTTATTTCAATCTTTTCACGTATTCTTCTTATATGAACTGAAACTGTGTTTTCACCATTTAAAAATGGTTCATTCCACACTCTGCTATATATTTCAGAAATAGAAAAGACTCTTCCCGTATTCTCCATTAAAAGTTCTAATAATTTATATTCAATAGGGGTAAGGCTTACCTCCTCATCATTTACAGTAACAGTTTTAGCATTTTTATTTAAAGTAAGTCCTCTTACGCTAATCTCATCTTCATCTTTATAATTGCCAAAATTCACATATCTTCTTAGCTGAGATTTAACTCTAGCTACTAGTTCTAAAGGGTTAAAGGGTTTTGTGATATAGTCATCTGCCCCTATATTAAGTCCAAGTATTTTATCAGTATCCTCAGATTTAGCTGAAAGCATTATTATTGGAATGTTTTTATTTTCTCTAATTTTAAAGGTGGCCTTTATGCCGTCCATTCTAGGCATCATTATGTCCATTACAATAAGATGAACTTCATTTTTTTCAAGTAGGGTCAAAGCTTCTGATCCATCACTAGCTCTTATTACTCTTATTCCTTCATTTTTTAAGTATATTTCAATAGATTCAGCTATTGCATCATCATCATCAACCACTAGTACATTGTATTCAAGCATTCTATCGCCCCTTTCTAGAGTATATTATATCATTAATCTATAATATATATTAAGATTCTGTCATAAAGAAGCTGAAGGCGTCTTTAGTTATTCCATTCACAATATCCTCATCTTTAATGTTTCTGATATGATAGATTTGATCTTCATAATCCTTTGCTTGATTATCAACTATATATGCATAATCATAGCTGCCTTCCTTTACCCACCCCATAAACACATAAGTATGAGTAGGAGTACCAAATTTATTTCCTTTAGCATCTGTTGTAAAGGCAATATCTCCAGGCTTTAAATTTTTATAATCTCTATCTTTCCTCCAGCCCTTCTTATTTAATAGTGAAATGATTTGAGCATTGTTGCATGTGCTATTAGGGATATCTACATCATTTCTTCTTAGTACTTCAGAGACAAAGTAAACACATGCATTTGAAGACCTACCATCATTTAAATCTTTTGCAGCACTAAATACCTCTTCTTGATTCTTCTCCTTTTTCATGTAAAGATATACTTGCTCACGTAACTGAGATTGTTGACTACCCTTAGTGATAGTAACATTATCAAGAACTAAAATTGTTAGTAATAGTAAGCTTAAAGTTATTAGTATAAATCTAATCTTTTTCATAAGTAACCTCTCCTAATCTTATAATTTGTCTTACAAGAACAATTATATAAGATGTTTTTTAAGAACTTATGGCTATAAATCTTACAAAAGAGCTTTCAATTCTTACAAATTTCTTAAGGAGTATATTTTTTATTATAGTGACAATCTTTACGAAAAGATCCTTATTGTAATACAACTGTATACATATTCATACTTAAAACGTCATAATAACAGAAGTGATTGAAAACTGAAGATAGTAATTTACTTTATGAAAGGAGGATATGATGAGCAATGAATTAATAAATGATATGTTTCGGCAAAAAATGATTATTATACATAAATACCTGATTAGGCTTGGTTGTAGTAAGGATGATGCTGAAGATATAATTCAGGATACTTTTTATAAAGCATTAAAATACATTGATGGTATACAAGCAGAGAAGTTATCCTCATGGCTTTTTAAGGTAGCAATTAATAAATACTATGATTTATGTAGAAAAAATAATAGACATGTTTATTTAAATATTGATGAAGAAATTTTCAAAGAAAGTTTATCAGATAGCAAGCTAGTTGAAGATTTTATATTAGACATAGAAAAAAAGAAAGAAATCCTTAAAATACTAAATTTGATTAGCAATACGCATAAGAATTTGTTGTTATTTAAATACGATATGAATTTGTCTTATAAAGAGATAGCAGAACTATTAGATATAAATGAAAATACAGTTAAAACATATCTGTTTAGAGCAAGAGAACAATTCAAAAAGGTTTGGAGGGATAAATATGAAAAATGATGATGAAAAGTTAAGAGAGTTATTTGAAGGTGAAGAAAAAGATACTTTTGACAATACTTTTAATAGTACTATTAAAAGAGCTAAGACTTTATCATTGATAAGAACTACAATAATAAGCTTAATGATATTCGTTATTGTAAGCTTTATAGTACTAGTATCTAATGCTAGTATTTTAAATAAAATGAGTAATAAAAATGTGAACAATTTAAGGGAGTGGTTCAATATAGCTATGCCTAATGCTTATGTAGGGAATATACAAAATGATGACAGAATTATGGTTGGGCAAATAGAGTATGTTCGATACAGATTTTTAGGGAATAAGCCTATAACTGATGGAAGCTATAAAGAGGAATTTACATATATGCCTTTAATTAATGGTATTTATGGTGACCTGGGATATCATTTATTTAGTAGCAGTGCTGAATCATCAAAAGACTTAGAAAAAGTTACAAAGTATAATAAAGCAGGAAAACGTATCATGAAGTTTTATCATCCATCAATAAAATATGAAAGTTATATAAATGATTTAGAAAATATTAATGAAATAGGTAGCAATAAATTAATGGAAATATCATTATCTTTTGATAAGGAATATAACTTAGATGAGGTTAAGGCTATAATACCAAAAGACGTTACTTTAAATTGGTATTGGATAAATTCGTTGGATAAAAACAGTAAATATGATTCAGGTCAATTAATACTTGAGGAGTACGATGTATATGGAATAAAAGCGTTAGATGAACAAGGCAATCCAATTGAGAATCCTGAGAAGAATTTTATAAATGCATTAATAAATGGAAAAGTAAATCAGGATTATGGTAGCAGATTTCAAAGTCTTTATAATACTTTAAGTAGTGGAAAAGATAAGATTCAAAAAGAAGATTTAAAGATAGTAGGAGTAGTTGTAAGTGGAGATAGGGAGACTTTAGAAGTCTTGAAGAATAAAAAGTTTATTAGGGCAGCTACCATAGGAGCTGTAGCTGATAAGTATTAATAACGGAGGAATCATTTATGAATTCATATTTTAAATTAGAATTTAAAAAAGCAATATTTTCTCGAAGAACTATAATTTGTGTTTTAATAATTTTATCATTATTAACTATACCTTATTTAGAAGAAATGAGATTTCCATATCCAGGATTAGATGGAGTAGACTACTTTATAAGAATTTCTCATTTTTCCGCCATAGGTTTTATAGGACCAATGATAGCAGGGTTAATCTATTCTTCATCAATAGTTAAGGATAAGGAGTCTGGATTTATAAATAAGTTATTAGAAGTTATAGATTTAAAAACTTATTTTAAAGTTAAATTGGCAGTAAATGTTTTAATAACTTTTATTGTTTTCGCAGTTAGCCATAGTATCTTAATTTTATATTTTATTATTAAATTTGGAGTAAATAATATAGTTGTAAAAGATATTAGTAGTGGTGCCTTCGCAGCTATATATGAGATTTCAAAAATACAATATATCATAGTAGTATTATTAGTTATAGCTCTATCTTCGGTAGCTTTTTCAATCTTTGTTTTGGGAATTACAACAGCTATTGAAAAGAAATCTATATCATATATATTTCCAGTATTTTATGTAATAGTTACAGGAATATGTTTTGAGATATGGTCTTTTAATAATGTAATTGATTTTAATGTTACAGAATTATTTAATTCAATAGCAAACTATACCACAAAAGGACTTAATATCATCGTATATGACTTAATATTAGTAGTACTTGGTGTATTGTTATTATATAAATTTGGATATAAGAGAAATATAGTATTACTTAAGGAATTTAATTTTAATTCTTAAATATATTATAGAAGAATACTGGAGTTGTTAGAGTGAAGATATTGAAAAAGATTGTGCTTTGGTTGTTTTTTATAATTGCCATATTTATATTAACAATAAGTTTTTTTGCATTAATATCTGCTATTCAGAGAAAAATGTTTCTTCATGAGGAGTATATACTGTGGATTTTCAAGTCGCCATTTTCTAGTTTAATATTTATTTATGAGTTATATTTTGTACTTGGATTTTCGTATATTTTTAGTAAGGATCTAAGATGGATTATAAAAGAAGTTGTTAATTCAAAAAACGGGTTTATTAAAAGACATAAAATAATATTTATTTCTGTTTTTACAGTACTTAATATAGTTCTAATATACACTATACTTTTTAATGTTACAGTTATAGGGAGTAATAAGATAATAAACTATACATTCTTATCACCAAGTGGTAAGGAATACACATATAAAGATATAGTAAAGATTGAAGCAGGGATTTATGGTAAAAAACAGTCTTTTCCTTCCATACAATCAAAGGGAGATTTCTATTATATTATTCAATTAAATGATGGAGTTAGAATTGATTTAAATAATGAAGTAGGTGGGACTAAAGATAATGGTGATCCTCGTTTTGTCCTTGAAAAACTTGATAAAGAATATGTAGATATGGGTATACCTAAAGTAGCTAGTATGAAGAATTTTGAATATACAACTAAAAATTTAGATAAAATTTATTCTGATAAGATAAAGAATATATTAGAAAATATAAATTGATATAATTTACAGGGGGGATATCTATGGAAAAATTGCAAGAACATAAACCAATACGGCATGCTGTGACTTGGATTCTTATGTATATTTTAATTGTTAATATTGGTGATAACATTTCAGGATTTCTAGGAGGAGAAAACTTTGTAACAGTAATTTTACTAGTTGCTTTTTCTATTGCCTTACTGCTTTACTTAAAGAAGAATAACTGGTTTTCTATATATGGATTCAAACAAATGAAGAAAGCTGATTTCTATAAAACTTTGTTTTATATGCCACTTATAATGACTATATTCATTCATTACTTTAGAGGCATAAACAAAGAACTTGGATATAGAGGTTTTTTTCTTGGGATTGTGCTTATGATATGTGTAGGTTTTATTGAGGAGCTATTATTTAGAGGATTTTTATACCAGGGGATTTTGAAAGAAAGTGGTATGACAAGAGCTATAATTATTTCAGGGGTTACCTTTGGTATAGGACACATTGTAAATTTATTACGAGGTTACTCCATTTCTGATCAAATTAATCAGATTGTAATTGGGATTTTTATTGGAATTGTTTTAGCACTATTAGTTGCAGTTACAGATAATATAATTCCTTGTGTCATTTATCATATGCTTTTTAATATTGGTGGAACTATTACAAATAGCAATCTAAAGATGGAAACATATATGGTAGTTATAACAATTATAGTGTGCACATTTTATTCCTTTTATTTAATGAAAAAATTGAAGTTAGATAGGGAGTATGAAAACAACTTACCCTTATAAAAATGAGAAATTTTTAAAAAATATCTTAAATAATATACTTTAAAGAGCCGTAACATTTATAATATTACGGCTCTTTATCTATTCTAGCTCTTCTGCATGTAAATATATACGATTAAGGTCTTCTTTTGGCATAAGTCTATGAACTAAGTATCCCATGAGTATTACTCCAGGTATATCAATAAGAAGCCGAGTCAGTGTAAACTCATAACCTAAGTAAGTAACTTCAAACATTAGTGTAACTATTTTAGTTACACACCAAGCATTCATAAATATTATTATATTGCTAAACTTAGCGCCTTTTCTTAAAAGTACTGCAGTAAAGGGGAAAGCAGCATACATAGGGCCTGCAGCTAGAGAACCAATAAGCATAGCAAGTCCGATGCCTAGAAGTCCAGAGTCTTCACCCATGTATTTAATCATAGATTCTCTTGGAATCCAAACATCCATAAGTCCAAGTAAAACCATAATTGGAGGTAGTACAGATATCATTTGTTTAAAACTTGACTTTGCTACAGCAAAAGTTTTAAAACCTGTTTCTTTATTAATTATAGTTATAATTAGTACTACAATTAGACAGCACACAGCAAATCTATATCTTCTCAGAATTCTTGTAATCATTATCTTCCAACCACCTTTCCAATAACAAATGCTACTACAAAAGAAAATAAGAAAGCTATAAAATTTCTATAAAATGCAGCCTTTTTTCCTATGTATTTAGCTTCAAGTGAAAAGGTTACTAGACCAACTAAAGTTAGTGTAGATATAAGAGCTCCAATTTGAGCATAGCCAGCTCCATTTTTAAGAAGCATGTCTGCTGTAGAGAAGGCCACAAATGTAGGCATTAAGGTTACAGCACCAACTATAGCCGAAATTATAACACCAAGTACTCCAGACTCTCCTCCTATTATTCTAGATATTAATGCTGGTTCTAGAATAGCTAGGATTATTCCAATTATAAAAATAATGCCTAAAAATTGAGGCATTATATTCTCAAAAGACTTCCAACCTTTTTTTAGTGCTAGCTTTGTTTTATTTTTATCTTTCATATATGAAAGTAAAAGTAGAATTAATGCAGTTCCGTATAAAATTAACGCAGTCATGAATCCCCCTCCTGATAGCATGTACTTATCCCCTAATAATATTATATGGCTTATATGAAAAAATTGCATGGAAATTTCTCTAAAAGATATAGCACAGGATTATATAATATATGTCTTAAGAAAATCTTTAGAATTCCTACCATATTATCTTTAAAAATTGAGAGTAGTATATAGATATTCCATAGATTAGTTTAATTTAGACACATAAGATACGGAAATATAGCTTGGTGATTGATGAATTCTAAAGACTACAAGAAAGGGGGAAGGAGTGAGTTAATGTAATTAAATAACTATGATATTATATAATTGGGATTGGAATCCTATAGATATGCTTGTAGAAAGAGGTAAATAAGATGAATGAATATAATATTTTAGTTGTCGAAGATGAAAGAGATATAGCAGTTGCAATAGAGGCTTATTTAGTAAATCAAGGGTACAAAGTTTTTATTGGAAGCAACGGTATTGAAGGTTTAGAGATAGTAGAAAGAGAGAGCATACATCTAGCCATTGTAGATGTAATGATGCCTAAAATGGATGGAATAACCTTTACAATGAAGCTTAGAGAAGATAATGATTTTCCTGTAATAATCTTATCTGCAAAATCTGAAGATGTTGATAAGATTATGGGACTTAATATAGGTGCAGATGATTATGTAACAAAACCTTTTAAACCTCTTGAGCTTTTAGCCAGAGTAAATTCTCAGCTGAGAAGATATAGTAAGTTCTTAAATATGGTAAAGGAAAACAAGATAAATAATAACATATTTATAGTAGGTGGTTTAGAGCTTAATATAGATACAAAAGAAGTAACAGTAGACGGAAGTTTAATAAAAACTACTCCTATTGAATTTAAGATTCTTACTTTACTTATAAAAAATCCAGGTAGAGTTTTCTCAGCGGAAGAAATCTATGAAAGAGTTTGGAATGAACAGGCAATAAATACTGATACAATAATGGTTCATGTGAGAAATATAAGAGAGAAGATAGAGATAAATCCGAAAAATCCAAAATATTTAAAGGTGGTGTGGGGTGTTGGATATAAAATTGAAAAGCAATAAAAATAAGTATATTATAAACGCATCAATATTTTTGTTATTAATAGCTTTAGCTGTGGGAATGTATTCCACATATACATTTATAAAAGAACAAGCAAAAAAATATGAGTATAATATTTTTGAAAGAGATAGCTTTCTAAGTGATTTAAATACTAGCAATTATGGTATATACTTTGATACCTTAAAGAATAAAGAAAATAATACTCTAAAGCCCTCAGATGTACTTATAGATACAGAAGGAAAATCTGATGACAGTACGCAAGAGAATATAAAGTATATAAAAGAAGAATTTGACAGAAATATTTATAGGTATCAAGAAGCTCTAGATTCAAGATTAAAAAATTTAGATTACTATGCTATAAATAAGGCTAACAATTTAGTTAAAGAGAGAAATAATCAAGGTATAAGTTCTTTATTAGTTAATAATCCTGATAGTAATATTATTGAACAACTAAATAATAAATATAGTTTTTACACGGTTATTGACTATAATGAAAATGGAGACATGAGCATTAAAAATATCTACGGGTCAGATAAACTAATTGTAACTGATAATCTTAAAAATAATAAAATAGATAATTCATATAATAATACAGAGATAAAACCTATTAAAAATATGACATATATTTATGCTATTCCGAGAGAATTACAATACGAGGATTCTATATCTCGCTATAAAATGCAAAGCAAAATCCATTCATATAATATGGCTTCATCAGATTTTGTAAATCCAGCTATTATTCTTGTACTTATTATTGGGTTAATAATTCCGTATAAGCTGTCAAAAGAGTTAATTGGATTCGACAAAATTAAGAAAATACCTGTAGAAATAATTTCTATTATATTTATTTGTACAGTAGTTGTTACTTTGAATGAAATGACCTACTATATGGTAAGCAGTACACTAGAAAATGAGTTAATTAATCTTGCCCCAATTGTTGTAAGTGAGGCAACTATTAATACCTTAGAAATCATGGTAAACATTCTTTTCTGGATTATTAGCTTTGGAGTAATATTTATTGCAACAGTTCTCTTAAAGCACATTTTAAGTATTGGAATCAGACAGTATATAAGAGAAAGTTCATTGACATACAAGATTTTAAGGAGTATTTGGAGAAGTAATAAAAAGATCTATAACTATTTAATAAATATAGATTTAAAAAATAAGGAAAATAAAAAACTTGCAGGATTGCTAGGTATAAATTTATTAATATTATGTATAATGAGTTCAGTATGGTTTTTCGGAATATTTATAGCCATAATTTATACTATAGTATTATTTAAATTAATAACAAAGCATTACAGAGATATAAGTGACAAATATAACAAGCTTTTTGAAGCTACAAATAGGATAGCAGAAGGTAACTTAGAGGTTAATGTTGAGGAGGATTTAGGAGTATTTAATGACTTGAAATTAGAACTACAAAATATTCAAAATGGTTTTAAGAAGGCAGTTAATGAGGAAGTAAAAAGTCAAAGAATGAAAACGGAGCTTATAACTAATGTTTCTCATGATTTAAAAACTCCCTTAACGTCTATTATTACCTATGTAGATCTATTAAAAGATGAGAAACTTTCACTAGATAAAAGAAGAGAATATTTAGATACCTTAGACAGAAAATCTCAAAGATTAAAAGATTTAATTGAAGATTTATTTGAAGTAAGTAAAGCTAATAGTGGTAACATAAGCTTAAATATAGATAGTGTGGATGTTGTATCACTAATGAAACAAACCCTACTAGAAGTGGATGATAAAATATCAAAAGCATCTTTGGTAGTAAAAACTAATTATCCAGAAGAAAAGGTTATACTTCCTTTAGACAGTCAGAGAATGTTTAGAGTTTTTGAGAATCTTATAATAAATATAACAAAATATGCTCTAGAGGGCAGTAGAGTCTATATAGATATTATTAATAGTAGTGATAAGGTTGAAATAATATTAAGAAATATGGCCTCAAACGAAATAAACTTTAATGTAAGTGAAATTATGGAAAGATTCGTAAGAGGAGATAAAGCTAGAAATACTGAAGGATCAGGGTTAGGGCTGGCTATAGCTAAAAGCTTTGTAGAGATTCAAGGAGGAAAATTAGATATAATAGTAGATGGTGATTTATTTAAGGTTTTAATTACTTTTAATAAAATCAACTAGAATAGGCAATCAAGATGACTTTATGTGGTCTTGATTGCCTATTTTTATTTCATGACTATCATCGCAAAATCAGCAATCTGTGTAAGTGACTTTAACTAAATCAGAGATTTAGGAAATCTACTTAAAATTTGGGATTTCTGCTTAAGTATATAATTTAATGTTTAAGAGAGAATTTTATTATATGTTATAATTATAGGAACTAATAAATAAGGGTTATTAAATTTAGATGTAAGAGGAGAAGCAAATGAAAAATATAGATTATACAAGTTTAATAGAAGATTTAAAAACATCAGATGATAAACAGAGGGCTAAGATAATAGATACACTCTCAAGAGATTATAATAATGCAATGCCATTATTATGGTTAGAAGCATTAGAGCAGGAGAATCCAAGATCAATACTTTCTGTAATAAGAGATATTATAAAGAAAGAAAAACCAAGAGGAATATTCAAAAGAACTATGGGTAACTCTAAGCAAAAACTTGGTGACTTCTTAAAACATTCAGATCCTAAGGTTAGAAAGAATGTATGTGGTATTATTGGGGAAATAGGTGATCCAGAATATTTAGAAGCTTTATATAGTGCTTATGATTCTGAGGATCAACTATTTGTAAAATCATCATATGTACTTGCAATAGGAAACTGTGGTGGAGTTTTAGATGCAGAAAAACTTACGAAAATACTTGAGGAAAAAAGTAAATCTATGCAGGAGGATAAGCATAGTAAGGAAGAGAGACTTGCACTGACAAAAGCTATAGCTAAATTATCTCCTCCAGTGCATCATGAATTTATAGGCTTTAAAAACCCTGTACCTATGGTTTTAACAGCTATGAATGGTCAGTTTCAAGTTACTTTAACGGATCTTGAAGAAAAGTCCATTAAGGGTAAACTAATTACTGAAGGTATACTTATTAAAGAGAAGGATCTAAAAAAGGTTAATAGCTGTAGAACCTTCTATGAACTTCTTTACCCAATAGATTCCTGCAGTAATTTAAAAATGGATTATAAGGCAATAGCAAGTTCAATTATAAAGGCAGATGTTGTAGGATTTTTAAATCAGTGTCATGCAGGTGAAGGTAATACTCCATTTTGGTACAGAATTGAATTTAAAACTAATGATTATAATAAAGAAAGAACAGAATTTGTAAAGAACTTATCAGGAGAATTGGACCAAATTTCAGGTGGAAAGTTAAGAAATAGTCCTTCTTCCTATGAGATTGAGATTCGAATAATTGAAAATAAAGGATTATATAGTGTATTTATAAAGCTTTATACAGTAAAAGATAATAGATTTGATTATAGAGAAAAAAGCGTACCAGCATCAATAAATCCTGTAACTGCAGCTATTGTAATGAAAGCTATAGAAAAGTGGCTAAAACCTAATGCTAAAGTTATAGACCCTTTCTGCGGAGCAGGAACTATGTTAATTGAAAGAGCTAAGCTAAAAGAATTTAAAACCTTAACTGGAGTAGATATATATGGTTCAGCTATTACAGCAGCGACCACAAACTCTAGTCTAGCTAATATTAAAATGGAATTAATACCTGAAGATATACTAGAGTATTCGACTTATAATGTTTTCGACGAGATGATATCAAATATGCCTTTTGAAAGTAAGGGTGGATCTGGTGATTTTAATACAAGATTATATCGTGATTTTGTAGATAGAATTCCAAGTCTTATAAGAAGGGGTGGAATGGTATTTCTTTATACTGTTGAAAGCAATTTACTTAAGAAGAGTTTAGTAGGTAATGAGGATCTTCAGGTTATTGATACTATAAAAGTTGAAAGTGGTGGCTTAATTCCTCAAGTATTTATAATTAAAGTAAAATAAGATTATAGATAATTTTAGTAAAAGGGATGAAAATACAATGATAGAGTTAAAGGGAAAATATAATACAGCTAAGGTTTATACAGATAAGCTAGAGCCAGAGGTTATTTCACAGGTAATTGAACTATGTAACCAAGAATTCTGTAAGGATAGCAAAATTGCAATAATGCCAGATACTCATGCAGGAAAAGGTTGTGTAATAGGCTTTACTGCTAATTTAGGCGATAGAGTTATACCTAACATAGTTGGTGTTGATATTGGCTGTGGAATGACAGCAGTAGAGCTAGGAAAAATAAATATAGACTTAAAGAAATTAGATGGAATTATCCGAAAGTGGATACCTTCAGGTATGCAGGTTAATGAAGGAAGAGCTGTAAAGTTTCCAAGGCTTCAAGAATTACACTGTTATAGAGAGTTGACTCAGACAAAGAGAATTGAGAGAAGCATAGGTACTTTAGGTGGGGGTAACCATTTTATAGAAGTAGATGTTGATGATGAAGATAATGTATACCTTGTAATTCATTCTGGAAGCAGAAATCTTGGTAAGCAGGTAGCAGAGTTTTATCAAAAGCTTGCTATTGATCTATGCTCTGGTAAGGAAGATTACTTTGAACAACGAGAGAAAATCATTGCTGAGTATAAAAAAGAAGGTAAGAGAAATCATATTCAAACTGCATTAAAAGAGCTTCAATCAAAATATGATAAATTGCTACCAAGTTATCCAAGAGATTTATGTTTTTTAACTGGAAAATATAAAGAAAAATATTTGCATGATATGAATATTTGTCAAGAGTATGCACTGTTAAATAGAGAAACAATGGCAAATACTATCCTTGAGAAACTATTAGGGAAAAAGATAAAGGATTATAGTTACTTCCATACTATCCATAACTATATAAACTTTAAGGATAATATAATAAGAAAAGGAAGTATTTCTGCTTATGAAGGCGAGAAAATATTAATCCCAATAAATATGAGAGATGGAAGTATAGTTGCTATTGGAAAGGGTAATCCAGATTGGAATTATTCTGCACCACATGGAGCTGGAAGACTTATTAGTAGAAGTAAAGCTAAAGAGAGTCTAACACTTGAAGACTATAAAAAATCCATGGAAGGAATATTCACTACATCAGTGAATCAGTCCACACTAGATGAAGCACCTATGGCCTATAAGCCTATAGAAGAGATTATAAATAATATTCATGATACTGCTGAAATACTGAAAGTTATAAAGCCTATTTATAATTTTAAAGCGGGAGAATAGAAAATGTAAAAGTCAGATGAAAATCTGGCTTTTTTTTTATTCATTTCAGAAGGTTACCTAGGTATTAAATGTTATGTATATAAGTATATATATAATGTGGATATCACAAAAAGAGGTGATATGGAGTATATTTATTAGTTACAGATAATATTACAGTTTATTAATTAAGTATTTTTATATACTTTTTATAACTTCAACAAAAGGAGGAGAATAGTGAAAATCAAATGGAATATTAAGAAGAAGCTAATACTTATTATATCCGTAGTGTTTATAGTTCCAATGATTGTTTTAGGGCATATAAGTTATAATTATGCGAAAAATCAATTGGATAAGAAAGGTCAAGAGATTTTAGAAAATAGTGTAAAAATGGTTATAAGTATGATAGATGAAAAAAATGCAGAAGTAGAAAGAGGTGTAATTTCTTTAGAAGATGCACAAGAAGAGATTAAAGAATATATTTTAGGGAAAAGAAGAAAAGATGGAACCAGAGCTATGACTAATAATGTAAATTTAGGTGAGAATGGATACTTTGTTATATATGGTCAAGATGGATTAGAAATAGCACATCCAAGAATAGAGGGTACGAATATTTGGAATGTAGAAGATTATAGTGGGACAGGCTATTTTTTTGTTAGAGATGTTATAGAAGTGGCCAATAAAGGTGGAGGCTTTATATACTATGACTGGGTATATCCAAATTCAGGTAAAATCGGTACAAAGATAAATTATTCTGAAACGGATACTAATTGGAATTGGGTAGTGAATGCCACAGCATATGTTGAAGACTTTAATAAAGGTGCTAAGAATATACTATATGTATTAACACTTACTGTAACTCTAGAGATTATAATAGGGCTTACAATAATAGTTTTTATTGCTAGAAAAATATCTGAACCAATAGAAAAACTATCAGAACAAGCAATAAAAATATCAAATGGTGAGCTTGAAATGAATGATATTGAAATAAAGGGAAATGATGAAGTAGCCTATTTAACTGTGGCTTTTAATCAAATGATACATGATATTAAGAAGCTAATAAAAGAGATTAAGGATAAAGCTACACTTAAGGCTCTATTAAAAGAAACAGAATTAAAGGCATTACAATCACAAGTGAATCCCCATTTTTTATTTAATATTTTAAGTGTAATTACAGAATCTGCACTTATAGAGGGAGCGGATAAAACTCTTAATATAGTAGAAAAGATATGTGGAATGCTTAGATACAGTTTAATTAGTTTTCATAAAGAAGTTAGGCTTGAGGATGAACTAGAAATGATAAAGAGATATGTATACTTGCAGTCCCAACGTTTTGGTGATCGCATTAAATTTGAACTGGATTTTCCACAGAATATTCCTTTAACGTATATGACATGTATGACCATTCAGCCAGTTGTTGAAAATGCTATTATACATGGTTTAGAGCAAAAGATTGAAGGTGGTACAGTTAAGATATCTCTAAGAGAAGAAGAAAAAAATATAATTATTGAAGTAAAAGATAATGGGGTAGGTATTGATAAAGAAGTTTTGGACAAGTTATTTGATGAAAAAGATAATAGAAATCATACTGGCCATACAACGGGGATAGGGATAAAGAATGTATATGATAGGCTAAGAATCTATTATGAACAAGAAAATTTATTATTGATCTACAGCGAAATTAATGTTGGAACCTGTGTTACTATTGTACTGCCAAGGGTGAATAAGAGAGGAGTGAAATAGAAGGTTATTTTTTCAATGTTAGATATTTCTTATCATTGGGGAGTTTGTATACTTTTTAGTTTAGAATATGAAAGTAGCACATTTTTAGGAGAAAGTAGCATTGATGAAAAATTCTATTTTTAACAGAGAAGGATAAGGAAATTAGTTACAAAACTACTTTACCAGATTGTTCAAAAACCCTATGCAAATGCATAGGGTTTTATAATTCTTGTATTTTATAATGAGATAGCATTTGGGTAAATACCGAATTTTTACAATCATAAGCAATATCTAGTTTTAGAGTAAATAAAAAATAACTAAGATAACACTCAGGCTATCTTTTTCATATTCTGAACTGCTGCGGTAAGCAGGCATTGCTCGGAAACTTTTTTGATTCCGCGCATGCGACAATAGCGAAGCCCATGCAATTCTTTTGAATCAGCAAAGCTTCGCTCAATTTTTTCTTTTCTTCTTTTATAAATGCTTTTGCATTTATCTGGTTTACCTTCTCTAACCATGTAACCACTATCGGAGTCAGTAGTACTTACTTTTATTATTTATGAAGCTTTGTGAAATTATTTGAATATTAACAATTGTGTGTTAATATATACATAGTATTTGGAATAGTTATAATTAAACTTTTGAGAACATACTCTATATTATGAATATCATAAGAAGAGGTGATATAAAATGCAGAAAGAATATTTTCAGATGATATTATCTAGTTTAAATCTTGCATATGAGTTTACATTAATGGAAGAGAGCGAATTAACATTAGATGTATTAAATAAAGTAATTGATTTAACACGTTACTTTTCTCAGAGCAAAGAAGATATGGTAATGTTAAGTCAAGAGATTAAAAAAATGGAAACGTTTTTATCTATACTAGAACTTCGCTTTCAAAAAGATTTTCAGTATGAAATATATTTAAAAAATGAATTAAAACCTATATTTATCAAGAGATTTTGTTTTATAGAACATATTGTAAAATTTTTTATTAATTATATTGAAGTTGAATCAAATAAAAAAGTAATGAAAATATATATTAATAATGAAATGAATAGTTTAAATATGAGAATTCAGAATGAAAACGCTAGTATATATGAAGATTATATTTACTAGTTATAAATAATAACATTAGAATTTATTAATCCTATGTTTTTATAAAGAATATTTTTATATATTTTTATGGATTTAATAAAAGGAGGAGCTTAGTGAAAGTTAAATGGAATATTAAAAAAAAGCTAATACTTATTACATCTCTATTATTTATAGTTCCAATGATTGTTTTAGGGATTATAAGTTATTATTATGCGAAAAATGAACTGGATAAAAGGGGACAAGAAATTTTGCAAAATAGTGTAAAAATGGTTATAAGTATGATAGATGAAAAAAATAAGGAAGTAGAACGAGGTATGATTTCTTTAGAAGAAGCACAAGAAGAAATTAAAAAGTATATTTTAGGAGAAAAAAGAAAAGATGGTACACGAAACATAGAGAATAATGTGAATTTAGGCAAAAATGGATACTTTGTTGTGTATGGTCAAGATGGATTAGAAATCGCACATCCTAGAATAGAAGGTCAAAATATTTGGAATACAGAAGATTATAGTAGGACAGGTTATTTTTTTGTTAGAGATGCTATAGAAGTGGCTAATAAAGGTGGAGGTTTTACATATTATAGTTGGATATTTCCAAACTCGAATAAAATTGGTACTAAAATTAATTATTCTGAAAGGGATGCTAATTGGAATTGGGTAGTTAATGCTACAGCATATGTTGAAGACTTTAATAAAGGTGCTAAAAACATACTATATGTGTTAATACTTACTGTAATTCTAGAAGTGATAATTGGATTTACAATAATAATTTTTATTGCTCGAAAAATATCTGAACCAATAGAAAAACTATCAGAACAAGCAATAAAAATATCAAGTGGTGAGCTTGAAATGAATGATATCGAAATAAAAGGAAATGACGAGATAGCATATTTAACCATGGCTTTTAATCAAATGATACATGATATTAAAAGACTAATAAAAGAGATCAAAGATAAAGCTGCACTTAAGGCTTTATTAAAAGAAACAGAATTAAAGGCATTACAAGCACAAGTAAATCCTCATTTCTTATTTAATATTTTAAGTATAATTACAGAATCTGCACTTATAGAGAGAGCGGATAAAACTCTTAGTATGGTAGAAAAAATATCTGGAATGCTTAGATATAGTTTAACTAGCTTTCATAAAGAAGTTAGGCTTGAAGATGAATTAGAGATGGTAAAGCGATATGTATATTTGCAATCTCAACGTTTTGGTGATCGAATTAAGTTTGAAATAGATTTACCTAAAAATATTCCATTAATATATATGACATGTATGACTATTCAACCCATTGTTGAAAATGCTATTATACATGGATTAGAGCAAAAAGTTGAAGGCGGTACAATTAAAATAACATTAAAAGAAGAAAAAGAAAATTTAATTATTCAAATTAAAGATGATGGAATAGGTATTGATAAAAAAGTTTTGGACAAGTTATTTGATGAAGATAATCAGAGAAATCATACTGGTCATACAACTGGTATAGGGATAAAGAATGTTTATGATAGGCTAAGAATCTATTTTGAACAAGATAATTTATTATTAATCCATAGTGAAATTAATGTTGGAACCTGTGTCACTATCGTACTTCCAAGACCAGATAAGGGAGGAGTGAAATAATGTATCAAGTATTAATAGTAGATGATGAGGCAAGGGAAAGAAATATAATAAAAATTTTATTAGAAAGACAATACCCAAAAAAATTTGAATTTTGCGAAGCAAATAATGGAGAAGCAGCAATAAGTGAATTTGAAAAAAATCAACCTGAATTATTAATAATAGATATTAGAATGCCTGGTATGGATGGAATTGAGGCTATTAAAAGAATACGTAAACAGTCACTTGATGTTTACGTTATTATTATTACAGCTTATGATCATTTTGAATTTGCTAAAGAAGCCATAAAAAATGGTGTAAATGACTTTATATTAAAACCTCCTTCGAGAGATAGTTTTAATCAAGCTATAAATAAATTTTTGCAATATATTGAAAAACGTGAATTGAACAAACGGAATGTAGAAGAGACACAAGAAAAACTTGAACATTGGATTTCTGTTATGAAAAAGGATATGGCTATATCTTTGGCTTACGGGGGATTAGAAGAAAATATAGAAGGTTATTTTTCAATGTTAGATATTTCTTATCATTGGGGAGTTTGTATACTTTTTAATTTAGAAAATGAAAATAACACATTTTTAAGAGAAAATAATATTGATGAAAAGTTCTACTTAAATAAAATTAGCAATTATATTAATGAGTTTATGAAAAAGTCTTTAGTTCAGTATATTTCTGGGATACAAGGGAAAAATATAATTACGTTTTTATTTTTAAGAGAAAAAGATAAGGAAACTAGTTATAAGACTGCTTTAGATATATCTTCTAGTATAGTGAAATACATACAAGGAAATGCCAATCTAACTATAAAAGCTGGTGTGGGAAGAAACTATCTTTTAGTTAAGGACTTAAGTAAATCATATGAAGAAGCTCTAAGTGCTATAAAAAACAAGAAAAAAACATCTAACAATAAACTTGTATATGCATACAATGTGGAAGACCAGAAGAATGAGGATAATGATGATTGTTATGAGAAATTACTTGTAAAAAAAATTAGAGAGGGAAATCAGAGCGAAGTAATTGATATTTTATTAGAAAGTTTTAATTTTTTGAAGAATAAATACAGTAATGAACAAATGACTTTAAAAGTTAGAATAATTGAATTGCTATCATCCATAACTAAAAGTTGTTTAGGAAAAGAATATACTTCTTCAAGTTTAAATGATTTGGCACCTCTTATTAGATTAGATGAGTTTCATGAAATTATAAAGTTTGCCCAGGGATTTGTTGAGAAGATATTTAAACAAGTGAAGGACCAACAGAATAGTAAAAGACACTTTATTATTGACAAAGTATTAGAATATGTTAATGAAAACTATTATCAGCCACTCTCTGTAGAGGAAACTGCTCAAATGTTTTCATTAAGTCCATTTTACTTTAGTAAATTATTTAAAGAACATCAGAATATAAATTTTGTAGATTTTATTACAGAAGTTCGTATAAAAAAAGCTATAGAATTATTCTCAGATGAATCTTTAAATATTAAAGAAATTGCATACAAATTAGGATACCAAGACCCTAACTATTTTAGTCGAGTTTTTAAGAAAACAACAGGGGTAAGTCCAAAGGATTATCGTAATAAGTTTTTTGTACAATCGTAATATTTAGATACTTATTTAATAGCACAGCATAATTGTGCTATTTTTTTTATTTTTTTGATATAAAAAGAGCAATATAAAAAATCATTTTAAACAATGAACTGAATTGTGAATGTAATGACAGTATAGTGCATCGATTACATTTTGGTTATATATTAACATAAATATAAGGATTAAACATTAAAGAATTTAATCTAAATCAATTAAAAATTTAGGGGTTATGAAAGGGGATATGAAAAATGGAAAATGTATTATACAAAGTAGAGGGCGAAATAGGAATTATCACAATAAATAGACCAAAGGCTCTTAATGCTCTCAATAGTCAGACTTTAGTAGAATTAGGAAATGTAATAAATGAAGTAGCTGAGAGTAAGGAAATTAAAGTTGTTATTATCACTGGATCAGGAGAAAAAGCTTTTGTAGCTGGTGCTGATATTAAAGAAATGAAAGATTTAAATGCTTTAAAAGGAAAAGAACTTGCTAGACTTGCACAAAAAGCCTTTTCTGCAATCGAAAATATGCCACAAATGGTTATAGCAGCTGTTAATGGATTTGCATTAGGTGGAGGTTGTGAACTTGCTTCTGCATGTGACATACGTTTAGCTTCTACTAAAGCTAAGTTTGGACAACCAGAAGTTACCCTTGGAATAACACCAGGTTTTGCAGGTACACAAAGATTACCAAGACTGGTTGGTAAAGGTATAGCGAAAGAAATGATTTCTACTGGAGACATGATTGATGCCGAGGAAGCATACCGCATTGGACTTGTAAATAAGGTTTATAGCCCAGAAGAATTACTACCTAAGGCTATAGAAATGGCATCTAAGATAGCGAGTAGAGGACCAGTAGCAGTTAGTCTTTCAAAAGCAGCTGTAAATGATGGTATGAACATGGATACTGAATCAGCATACAAATACGAAGCAGATATATTTGGACTATGCTTTGCAACTGAAGATCAAAAAGAAGGAATGACAGCTTTTGTAGAAAAACGTAAAGCAGAATTTAAGGGTTGCTAAGAAATTATAATCTGTAATTGGAAGGGGGAGGAGATAAACATGCCAGTTAAAGTTATGTCAGCTGAAGAAGCTGTAAAACTAGTAAAGGATGAAGATACCATAGCTACAGGTGGATTTGTAGGGAGCTGTTTTGCTGACTTTCTTGCAGCTACTTTAGAAAAACGTTTTCTTGATACAGGTAACCCTAGAAATTTGACATTAGTTTATGCAGCAGGACAAGGTGATAGTAAGGATAAGGGAGTAAATCATTTTGCTCATGAAGGACTTGTTAAGAGAGTTATTGGAGGACATTGGAATCTAGCTCCTAAGATGGGGAAATTAGCCGTAGAAAACAAAATAGAAGCTTACAATTTACCACAAGGAGTAATCTCACATTTATTTAGAGATACAGCTGCTGGTAGGATAGGAACCATTACCCATGTAGGGCTAAAAACTTTTGTTGATCCTAGACTGCAAGGTGGAAAGCTAAATGAAAAAACTACAGAAGATATAGTAGAAGTTGTAAATATCTCTGGTAAAGAGAGACTTTTATACAATGCACGTCCAATTAATGTTGCTTTTCTAAGAGGAACTAGTGCTGATGAAAAAGGTAATGTAACTTTAGAAAAAGAAGCTATTACTCATGAATCCACATCTATAGCTCAAGCTGTAAAAAACTCTGGTGGAAAAGTCATCGTACAGGTAGAAAGAGTAGTTCAGTCAGGTTCACTAGATCCTAAACTAGTTAAGATTCCTGGAATTTATGTTGATGCAATTGTAGTAGCAACAAAGCCAGAAGAACATGAACAAGTATTCGGAAAAGAATATAATCCAAGCTACACAGGGGAGATAAGAGTTCCTGTAAATAGTAGTGACACTATAAATTTAGATGAAAGAAAAATCATTGGTCGTAGAGCTGCTATGGAGCTTATTCCAGATGCTATTGTGAATCTTGGAATTGGTATACCAGAGGCTATATCAATGGTTGCAAAAGAAGAGGGAATTGGTGAATATATGACTCTAACTGTGGAGGCAGGGCCGATAGGTGGTATACCAGCAGGAGGAATAGCATTCGGAGCATCTACCAATCCAGAAGTAATTCTTGATCAACCATATCAATTCGATTTTTATGATGGAGGTGGCTTAGATCTAGCTTTCTTAGGATTAGCTCAGGCAGATAAGGAAGGTAATATAAATGTAAGTAAGTTTGGACCTCGTATAGCAGGGTGTGGAGGGTTTATAAATATCACACAAAACTCTAAGAAAGTATTCTTCTGTGGAACTTTCACTGCTGGTGGTTTGAAGATAGACGTTGATAATGGAAAGTTAATTATTAAAGAAGAGGGTAAGGTTAAAAAGTTAATTAATATAGTAGAGCAAATTACTTTTAGCGGAGAATATGCACAGAAGATCAAGCAACCAGTTATGTACATAACTGAAAGAGCAGTATTTGAGCTAAAAGAAGATGGGCTATATTTAACTGAAATTGCCCCAGGAATAGATCTTCAAAAGGATGTATTAAATTTAATGGATTTCACACCTAAGATGGATGGTGAACCAAAGTTAATGGATGAAAGGATTTTTTACAATGAACCCATGGGGTTAAAGAGAGGATAGGGGGGATATTATGTTTGACATATTAATATTAATTGTTGCATTAATATTATTTTCGGTGTTAGCATTTAAGAGAGTCAGTGCTATTATACTAGGTCCAGTAATCTCAATATTTGTAATTGTAGCTGCAAGGCTTCCAATGTTTGAATCAATGCTAGGACCTTATATGCAGGCTGCAGCAGGATACGTTGAAAAGTTTTTCCTTGTTTTTTTCGTAGGAGCTGTGTTTGGAGCAATAATGGATGAGTCAAGAGCAGCAGAATCTATTGCTCGTTCACTAGTAAGAATTACAAGAGGAAGATGGGCAGCACCAGTAGTAATGATAATAACAGGTATTTTAACTTATGGAGGAGTAAGTGGATTCGTTGTATTCTTTGCAATGTACCCTATTGCACTTCAGCTTTTTAAGAATACCAATCTATCTAGAAGATTAATACCAGCAGCTATTTCAGCAGGAGCATGGACATGGTCCATGAGTGGACCAGGAAGTCCAGCTATTCAGAATATCATACCTATGAGATATTTAGGCACTAGTAGTACAGCAGCATTAGCACCAGCCATTGTAGGGGCTTTAGGACAATTGATTTTAATATTCTTATGGCTTGAATATAGAGGTAAATCATTACGTAAGAAGGGATGCGACTTTAATGATACATCTTTACCACCATTAAAAGAACTTGATATAGTACCAGGTAGTGAAGCGGCACCACTACCAAATGCATGGATAGCATCAATACCAGTTATATTAATATTAGTAACTTTCAATATATTAAAACTTCCAGTAGAAGCAGCAGTAACTATAGGTATAGTTTCAGCTTTAGCGCTACTATGGAAACAAAAAAATGGAGCTAGTGAATGGATTAGTACGTTAAATAGAGGAGCTGTAAATTCAGCAACTGCAATACTAAATACAGCTATAGTTGTAGGTTTTGCAGGAGTAGTTAAGGTGACAGCAGGATTTGATAAAGTAATAGGTGGATTGAAAAACTTAACACTTTCTCCTATGGCTTTCGTAGCAATAACAACAGCTATAGCGGCAGGTGTAGCTGGTTCTGCATCAGGTGGTTTAGGAATTGTGTATGAAGCATTAAAAGACACTTATGTAAGTATGGGTATTAACTTAGAATATGTACACAGAATATCCGTAATTGCATCTGGAACGTTAGATACTCTTCCTTATCAAGGGGCTCAAATCACATTACTAGGAATATGTGGGCTTACTCATAAAGAGGGATACTTTGACATAGCTATTACACAAATAATAATCCCTATAATAGTATTAGCAGCACTTGTAATTCCAATGGCTTCACTAGGATTATAATTAGATTAAAAGGTATATAGGCTAATAACTTATAAAAAATACTCTTATATATTTAAAAACTACTACTGAGGAGATATGTAAAGTAGTAGTTTTTAAGTATATATAAAATAATACATTTATGTAAAAGAATATATTATTTATTTTTGCAAATTACTTATTGACAATAGATAAATACTTTGATACTATTAATAACAATTTAATAATTAAAAGCAGAGATTGAGAGTAGTAAAAAGGAAGAAGTTTTATAGAGAGTAGGGATATGGTGAAAACCCGCAGATGTTCCCTTTTGAACTTGCTCATGAGCTGAGAGAGTAAAGTCTTTCCGGCAGTATATGTCGTTAGTATAATTAAGTATAATTTTGGATGGTACCGCGTTAATCGCTCCAAACATGGAGTGTTTAGGCGGTTTTTTTATACAATTTTTTAGGGGTGATATATAGGATAATTCATTAAAATAGCTAAGCATAAGGGGGAATTTATCAATGTTAAATCATAAAAAATATAAAAGATTTGAGACAATATGTTTTGGGGAAAGAACATGGCCGAATAAAAGAATAACAAAGGCACCAATATGGTGTTCAGTAGACTTAAGAGATGGTAATCAAGCACTTATAAATCCAATGACAATAGAAGAAAAGTTAGAAATGTTTAAGCTTTTAGTTGAGCTTGGATTTAAGGAAATTGAAATAGGATTTCCTTCTGCATCACAAATTGAGTATGATTTCTTAAGAACTTTAGTTGATAACAATTTAATTCCAGAGGATGTTACTGTTCAAGCACTTACACAGGCTAGACCTGAACTAATAAAAAGAACAATTGAAGCTTTTAAAGGTGTAAAAAAAGCAATTATTCATATGTATAACTCTACTTCAGTTCTTCAAAGAGATGTAGTATTTAATAAGGGCAAAGATGAAATAAAGCAAATTGCTATAGATGGAGTTAATTTAGTAAAGAAATATGCATCAGAATTTGAAGGAGAAATAACTCTTGAATATTCTCCAGAAAGCTTTACTGGTACAGAAGTAGAATATGCTTTAGAGGTTTGTGAAGCAGTATGTGACGCTTGGGGAGCGTCTAAGGATAAAAAAGTAATAATAAATCTTCCATCAACTGTGGAGATGGATACTCCAAATGTATATGCAGACCAAATTGAGTGGATGTGTACTCATTTTAAAGATAGAGAAAGAGTTATAGTAAGTGTTCATCCACACAATGATAGAGGAACTTGTACTGCAGCAGCAGAGCTTGCTTTACTTGCAGGAGCTGATAGACTTGAGGGAACTTTATTAGGTAATGGAGAAAGAACAGGAAATCTAGATATATTAAATGTTGCTTATAATATGTTTGCTCAAGGAGTAAATCCTGAATTAAACTTAGAAAATATTCAAAAGATAATTGATGTCTATGAAAGATGCTGCAAAATACCAGTTCCTATAAGACATCCATATGCAGGAGAATTAGTATTCACAGCTTTCTCAGGATCTCACCAGGATGCTATAAATAAAGGAATGGCTAAGTACGAAAAAAGAAACAGTGGATATTGGGAAGTTCCATATTTACTAATAGATCCTAATGATATAGGAAGAGAATATGAAGCTCTAGTTAGAATAAATAGTCAATCTGGTAAAGGTGGAATTGCATATGTAATGGAAAAATATTTTGGATACACACTTCCAAAGTCTATGCATAAAGAGTTTGCAGATGTAATTCAAAAATTATCAGAAAAGATTGGTGAAATTCCTCATCAAACTATTATGGATAAATTTGAAGAAGAATATCTTAAAAATGAAAGCATATTTAAATTAATAAAATGTAGTGTTTCTCAGCTTCCAGATAGTACTGATGATAGTTCAGACACAATAGTTAATGTAGACTTGATTTATAATGGAAAAGAAATGAAGTTAACAGGAACAGGAAATGGTCCTATAAGTTCATTAATAAAAGCTCTTTCAGATGCTTCATTAGCTGATACTACTGTTTTAGCTTATTCAGAACATTCTTTAGGAAATGGGTCAGAAGCTAATGCCGCAGCATATATTCATATGAAGAGAAATGATAATGGCACGGAAACTTTTGGTGTTGGAGTTAGTAGCAATATTACTCTTGCATCTGTCAAAGCTATATTTAGTGCTTTAAATAGACTTTATTCATAAGCTAAGTTTTATTTCAAAATATAGAAAAATGAATTAAAATTAAAGTAAGAGTTCATGATAATAAAATTACATTATTATGAACTCTTATTTGTTTTTGGAGATGAAACATAATAAAAGGTGGAGATAAGTATAGATGAATAAATTATTATTAGTAGAAGATGATGGGGCTTTAGCAATGGGGATAGAATTTACACTGAAGGATGAGGGGTATGAGGTGTTAACTGCATCTACCTTCAACGAGGGTAAGGATTTATTTGAAAATGAAAATTTTGATTTAATAATATTAGATGTGAATTTACCAGATGGTAATGGATATAATCTTTGTAAGTATATTAGAACAAAAAAGGATACCCCTGTAATATTCTTGACTGCCTTAGATGAAGAGGTTAATGTGGTAGTGGGTTTTGAAATGGGTGGAGATGATTATATAACTAAGCCCTTTAGAGTAAAAGAGCTATTATTAAGGATAAAAGCTATTCTAAGGAGAAATTCTAAGACGACTTCCCAAGAAAATAAGTTAATCAGTAGAGATATTGTTGTTGATACATCCACAGCGATAGTAAAAAAGAATGATAAAGAAATTGCTCTTACGGCACAGGAGTATAAGCTTATCTTGATATTTATGTCAAAGGCAGAAGTTGTAATGAAGAGAGAAGAAATATTGGAAGAATTAATGGAGGGGGCTGGAGCTTTCTTTGATGAGAATACTCTTTCGGTTTATATAAAGAGAATAAGAGAAAAAATAGAAGAAAACCCTAAAGAGCCTCAGTATATTGTAACTGTACGAGGTTTAGGTTATAAGTGGAACAAAGAAGTAACTAAGGAGTAATGCTATGAAGAGATATTTTAATAACCCAGAGATAAAGAAAAGTTCTACTAATCTTATTTTAATAATGCTAATTTTTTTAGTGTGTAATTATATTGTGATAAAGGTACATAATGAAAAGTTAAAAAATGATTATATAAAGGCTTTTGCTAGTGTTACAGCTAAGATAGTTGAAGTTGAGCCTAAGATGGAAAAAGAAATAGTACCCCTCCTGACTAAGGAAGTTAGTATTGAGGAAGAGGAAAAGGGTAAGGAAATTTTGAGACAATATGGATTAAGTAAAAATCTAGATATCAACCTATTTCCATATTTAAAGAGTAATTTTAAAAATATGGAATTAAGTATACTATGCACAGGGATTGTCCTTACAATTCTGCTGTTTATGCTTAATTATCTACAATACGGATATTTTTATAAAAATATTAGAGCTTTTAGCTCAGCAGCAAAAAGAATTGTAGAGGGAGATTATAATCTAAAGCTTAGCGAAGAAAAAGAAGGGGATTTATCAAAGCTGACAAAGTCCTTTAACTCTATGGGAGAAGTTATTAGAGGAAATATGTTTGAGCTAAATAAGGAGAAAAAGTTTTTAGTGGATTTACTCTCGGATATTTCTCATCAGTTAAAGACTCCTCTATCTACAATGATTGTGTACAATGATATTTTGTTAAGTAAAGATTTGAGCAAGGAGAAGCAAAGTCTTTTCTTAAAGAATAATGAAGATCAACTTAATCGGATGAGCTGGCTTATTTTAAATTTGCTAAAGTTAGCAAAAATAGATGCCAACGCTATAGAACTTGAAATAGAGAATCAGAGCTTAAATGAAACCATAGAAGAAATTATTGATACACTAAAAAGTAAGGCTATAGAGGCTAAGGTTAAAGTAGAATTTGCTCAAAATAATATTGTATATTTAAATCACGACAGACTGTGGCTTCAGGAAGCATTAATCAATGTGGTTAAGAATGGAATAGAACATGCTGGAGAAGATGGAAGGATTGACATTAACATAGAAGCTAACCCTGTGTATACAAAAATAATAATAAATAATACGGGAGAATCCATCCCGGAAGAAGACTTACCACATATATTTAAAAGATTTTACAAAGGTAAAAGAGTACAAAAGAGTGATTCTATAGGTATTGGGCTAGCGCTAGCTAAGTCAGTAATTGAAAGACATGGAGGGTATATTGAAGTAAAAAGTAGTGTTGTTTATGGAACAAGTTTTATAATAACATTTTTAAAATATTAGGTTATCTTACTAAACTGTAAGATAATCTTTTTCTTTGTAAGGGTACTGTTATGGAGCATTAACATAAAGAAGACTATAATAACATCATTGGTAGAAGATAATCGAAAGATAGTTAAAGATACTTAGAATATTAGGAGGTATGGAAATGGAGATATTGAAGGTTCAAGGTTTAAAGAAGATTTATGGAAAAGAAGGAAATAAAGTAGAAGCACTAAAAGGTGTGGATTTAAGTATAAATACAGGTGAATTTGTAGCTGTAGTAGGGGCCTCTGGTTCAGGGAAAAGTACTCTTCTTCATCTTCTAGGAGGCTTAGATAGACCAAGTGAAGGAAAGGTTATTATAGATGGAGAGGATATTTATAAGTATAAAGAAGAAAAGCTTGCTATATTTAGGAGAAGAAAAATAGGATTCATTTTTCAATTTTTTAACCTACTACCGGTATTAGATATAGAAGAGAACATAGCACTACCTGCGCTTCTTGATAATGACAAGGTGGATAAGGAATATTTAGCTGAGATAATTAAGCTTTTAGGCTTGGAGGATAGAAAACATCATCTCCCTTCAGAGCTTTCAGGGGGACAACAACAGAGAGTTTCTATTGGAAGAGCCTTGCTTAATAAACCATCTATAATACTTGCAGATGAGCCTACTGGAAATCTTGACAGCAGCAACTCTAAGGAAGTTATTGACCTTTTAAAGTTTTCTGCAAAAAAATATAATCAAACTTTAATATTAATTACCCATGATGTAAATATAGCCTCAAGTGCTGACAGGGTAATAACAATTATGGATGGCAGTATAGTTTCAGATAAATATTTAAAATAGTCAGGGGTGAAAAATATGATTACAAGCTATAAGGAAATAACAGGTAAATATTTAAAAGCAAATAAAAAAAGAACTATACTTACTTTAATCGGAATTATATTATCAGTAGCCTTAGTATCTTCCATAGGATTTTTTCTAAAAAGTATGCAAGAGGCACAGATACAAGATATGAAAAATACTTATGGTTCTTGGCATATTGGATATCTTAAAGCTAACGATGAGCTTATTACAAAGATTAAGAGCAATCCCAATGTTTTGAGAAGTGGTACCTATGCAGAAGGAAAAGAAATTGATATAAATAGCAACCTTAGAGCAAAAGAAATATTTGTAACAGATGAAGGGGCAAAGCTTTTACCCTATTCACTTAAAGAAGGTAGACTACCTGAAAAGAGCACGGAAGTAGTTATAGAAAACTGGCTTCTTGATAGGATAAAAAGGAATGCAAAGTCTGGAGATACTATAAAAATAGTAGACAAAGAATATACTTTGGTTGGAATACTAAAGGATACCTTTAAGACTCAGAATTCAAAAATAGGTGAAGTAATTACAAATAGTTCTCATGTAGATGAAAATCAAAGAGTTTTACTAGCAGAGTTACAGGTTGATAAAAAATTAGGAGGAAAGCTTGATGAACTTGCAGGGCTATCAGATAAAAAATTAGTAATGAAAAATGTTGATTTGCTAGCAATGCAAGGAGAAGGATTACCCAAGGGGTTATTTGGAACACTTGTTGTAATAATTACAATTGTTATGATTGCAACTATAGCTGTTATATATAATGCTTTTCAAATAAGTGTAGTTGAGAGGGTTAGACAGTTTGGACTTTTAAGAGCTGTTGGAACTACACCAAAACAAATAAGAAACATTATATTAAGGGAAGCTACCATTCTTGCTGCTATAGGTATTCCTATAGGACTTTGTTGTGGAGTAATTGCTCTCTATGGAATAGATTTAGCTTTTAAAATTATAAGTAAGGGAGAGCTAGTTTTCATTAAAGCAACTATCAGCGCAGATGTTTTAATCATCAGCACTATTATTGGATTACTTTCAATTTATATATCTGCAATGCTTCCAGCTATATTCGCGGGAAGAATATCACCACTAGTTGCTATCAGCAGTAGAAATTCTATATCAAAGGAGAAGTTAAAACAGGGAAAAAGTTTATTTATAGGTAAATTATTCGGTTTTGAAGGAGAGTTAGCTTCAAAGAATATAAAGAGAAATAGAAAAAGATATAGAACAACAGTATTTTCGATAATAATTAGTGTAACTTTATTTATAACCTTTAAGGCTTTTATAGATATGTCCTTAAATGTTTATAAAGAAATGAATGAGTCTAAAGAGATAGATTTTTTAGTAACAACAGATGAAGATGGCACCAACAAGCCAAAGAAGATTGATGAAGAAATTATAAAAGATATAGAAACCATGCCTGAAACTGAAGTTGTATATAAGTCATATGATCAGCACCTTTTTCAATCAGTTATAGATAAGAATAAAGAGTTAAATGACATAAAAGATATGGGGGGTATATATAAAGATACAAACTATAATGGACAAAACAAGACTTTAATAAATGCGTCACTAACAATTTATGATGAGAAATCACTGGAAGTTGCAAAGAAGTACTTAAAAGAAGGAAGTATAAATACAGAGGATTTAAATAGTGAAAATGGAGTAATCATAATAGGAAAAAATGAAATATTTAATGGGAATACTAAAAAGAATTTTTATGGACCTATAGCGAATTTAAAAGTTGGAGATGAAGTACTTCTTCAGAACTACGATGATAGCCTTGATTTAGAAGAAGACCCTAAATTTGGTGGTAAAGAGGTTAAAAAGGTTAAAGTTTTGGCTGTCCTTGAAGGCGATCCATTTGATTACCAGGGATATGGAAGAGTTATTAAAATGGTAACTACAAAGACAGTAGCTGAAAAATTAACAGGTAAAAGTATAAAACCAACAGTATTAAATGTAAAGATAAAAGATACAAAACTAGAGGACTCAGCTAAGAGGGGTATAGAGCTTATAATAAGTGATACAGAAAATTTAAGCCTTATAAACATTATTGAGCGAAACAGAACATCAAAGTCTGCTATACTCATGGTTAAAATTTTATTGTTTGGATTTATTATAGTAGTATCCTTAATAAGTAGTGTAAATATTATAAACACACTAACTACAAATATAATATTAAGAAGAAGAGAATTTGCAGCCTTAAAGTGTATTGGACTTACTCAAAAGGGACTTAGAAAAATAATAACCCTTGAAGGAATGCTTTATGGTATTATGGGTAGCATATATGGCTCTATAGCAGGAACTGCATTATCCTATGCTATTTATAAGGGTTTAAGTGATGTGAGAGAACAAAGTTATAGATTGCCTATAGACTCAATAATCATTGCGGTATTAGGTGCTATAATTATTGGATACATTTCAGTTCAAGCACCTCTTAGAAGGATACAAAGAGAGAATTTAATAGATGCTGTAAGAGAAGATTTTTAGTGTGAAAGTCCCCATGATTTGGGGACTTTTTTATAAAGAAAATTTCAATAAATATTAAAAAGGATACTCCAATTATGAATTCTCAATAGGTATCTTGGAGGTTGAATCTTCTAATATATACCCAACGCCTCGTATAGTCTTTATAGTAACTTTTGAACTTAAGTGAGCCAGTTTCTTTCTTAAAAAAGAAATGTAAACTTCCACATGATTATGTTCAACTTCAGAATCAAAACCCCATAACTTTTCAATTATAAGCTCTTTTGACGTGGTCAAGTTTTTTCTTGTAATAAGGAGTTCTAAAAGCTCAGCTTCCTTAAGTATTAACTTGATTTCTTTATTTTCTTTAGTTAATTTCAAAGTAGAGATATTTAATTGTAAGTCACCAAAATTTAAGGAGTTATCTTGAAGTACTTCCCCTTTTCGTCTGGATACAGCTCTTATTCTAGCAAGCAGTTCTTCACTTGCAAAAGGTTTTGCTAAATAGTCATCAGCACCGCTATCAAGACCTATTACTTTATCAGAAATCTCTCCTCTTGCAGTCAATAGTATTACAGGAGTAGATAGCCCTTCTTTTCTAATGTGCTTAAGAATACTTATGCCATCCATTTTAGGTAGCATAATATCTAAAATTATTAAATCATAAATGTCGCTTAAAGCATTATCTAAACCACTTTCACCATCATTAACAGCATCAACAGTATAGTTGGTTTTTCTTAATATTTGTGTCAGAGCCTCAGCTAAGGGAAGCTCATCCTCTACTAACAAAATTCTCATGATAAATTCTCCTTCCGGATATATTCATTTAATTATATCATAAGAAACCTTTAATCAACCTTAAATAGAATTTATCTACGTTAACTTGTTTTAAGAGTAAAACTTTGATTTAGCAAATATATTTAAGGTTTATTTAAGGTTAGACTTTTAAAATAAACCTTAAGCAATAAAACTTTTAAAAATAATAAAGGAAGAGAAGTTAAATCAATAGCTCAGCTCTCTACTATGATATCAGATTTCGTTATCATAAATTTAAAATATGGATTTGAAAGGTAGGAATAAGATGAATATAAAAAGAGAAAAGGTGAAAAAAATACGTTATGTTGTGCAAGCTTTCGGTATTCTGCTTACAATTATTGGACTTTTTACAGGTTATCCTATAGCTAAAGCGCTTTTATTAGTTATTACCTTTATTATGGCTCCTGTCTTTTGTGGATGGGTTTGTCCTTTTGGTACATTACAAGATTTCTTTGGAATAATAGGAGATAAATTAGGAATTAAAAAATGTATGGTCCCTAAAAGTCTAAATAAAGTTTTAGTATGCTCACGGTATGTATTGCTGCTTATTACTACATTTATTAGTATTGATTTTATTTTTAGTCTGTTTAAATTAGATCCTCGTAGCAACCTATCAGCGGTTCTTACAGGCAATAGTCTAACAGTAATAGGATGGATTGTCATTGGAATATTTCTTGGAATATCTTTATTTTTTAAAAGACCATTTTGCAATTATCTATGTATTGAAGGTGCTAAATATGGTTTAGTGAGCGCATTGAGGCCTATAACTATCATTAGAGATGAAAATTCCTGCGTTAATTGTGAGAAATGCAACAGAGCATGTCCTATGAATATAGATGTGTCTTCCCATGGACAAGTGAGATCCTTGCAGTGTGTTAATTGTATGGAATGTGTTTTGGAATGTCCTATTAGTAATACCTTAACTGTAGGTATAGTACCAATTAAGGGAAAAAATAAAAAAATAGTCCTTCCTATAATTATTATTGGTGCCTTGTCAATATTTACGTTTATTATATACAGTAATATTAATTATGGCAGTTTAAATATAGGTGCATTATCTGGTGCTTTTAATGATAAATCAATGGCTATTGCTGGAGATAGTACAGTAGAATATGGGGATGCTGCAGGCATAGCTGATGGAGTTTATACAGGAACTGGCACAGGATTTAGAGGAGAAATGTCTGTTGAAGTCACTATAAAAGAGGAGCAAATTAATAAGATTGAAGTTACTAAAACAATAGATGATGCTAAATGGTTCGATAGGGCTTATAGTACTATAGCTTCTGAGATCATTTCTTCGCAGACAGCAGATGTGGATACGGTATCTGGAGCGACTTACTCTTCAATGGGAGTAAAAGAAGCTGTTGCAAATGCGTTAATAAATGCAGGTGGAAAGAATGTAGAAGCTATTGTTAATGATTTACCTAAAGAGGGTGGTTCCCATGGTAAAAGACCAAGATCTGAAGGAGGACATTTTAATAGAAACTAAATATATATTCATTTAAGGTTTGTTTAAGGTTCACTATATACAATGAAGATATCAAAACAACACTCTAATTATAAAAACAAACATAAATGAATTAGTAAAGAAGGGGATATATACTATGAATAAAAAATCTATATATTATAAATTAACAACAGCATTTGTTTGCACTGCATTTTTGTATGGTTGTAGCGGCCAAAGCTCAGTATCAGAAAATAATACTTCTGCTGAACAGGTCAAAGCAAGTATTATTGGTAATAAAGCTGTAAAGACTGCTATAAGTGAAGTGATTACCTATGATAATGATGACACATATACTGAATGGAAAAATGGGAATCCCAATTATATTCAATTAAGTGTAACTAATGCTAGTTTAAAGGGCTCTGGAGCAGCGGCAAAGCAGGGTAAAATTACTATAACTGCTGCAGGAGTTTATGTAATTAGTGGTAAACTAGAGAATGGACAAATAGTTGTTGATGTTCAGAATAAAGGAACAGTTAGGCTTGTTTTAAATGGAGCGGAAATAAAGAGTTCTGATAATGCACCTATTTATGTAAAGAATGCGGGAAAGACAATTATTTCTCTTGAAGCTGGTACAGAAAATATTATAACAGACGGAACGAAATATACTTTAGAGGATTCTTCCACTGATGAGCCTAGTGCAGCAATATTTAGTAAGGATAATCTAGTTATAAATGGAAGTGGTAAATTAACTGTTAAGGCAAATTATAACGATGGAATTACTAGTAAGGATGATTTGAAAATTACGGGAGGAAATATTAAAATTACTTCAGTTGATGACGGTTTAGTGGGACGTGACATATTAGCAGTTAAAAAGGGTACTATAACCATAGAAGCTGGTGGAGATGCAATAAAATCTTCTAATGATGAAGACAATACTAAAGGGATTATAGCTATTGAAAATGGAACTTTTAATCTAAAAGCTGAAAAGGACGGAATACAAGCAGAAACAGCAGTACTTATAGCTGATGGTTCTTTTAATATTAATTCCGGTGGTGGAAGTGTAAATGGAACTAAAAAGGCTGAAGGGAATATGAGAGGTGCAAGAGGCCCGATGGGTGGCAAGGATAATAATTTTAATAGAACACCTCCTACAGAAAATGATAATACTAACTCCGATAAAACAGCTACTGCTGAAACAGAAACTGAAAGTAAAAAAGCAATAAAAGCTATTAGTGATATAGGGATTGCGGGAGGCACTTTCAATATAGATTCTGCAGATGATTCTATACACAGTAATAACAATGCTATTATAGAGAAAGGTAATTTTACAATTACTTCTGGTGATGATGGAATTCATGCCGATGCAACTTTAAGTATAAAGGGTGGAAAAATAAATATCACAAAGAGTTATGAAGGCATAGAGAGCGCTGTAATAACAATTTCAGATGGTGATATACATGTTACCTCTAGTGATGACGGTATAAATGCTGCTGGAGGAGCTGATGGCTCTAATAAGATTAATATAAATGGTGGATATATTGTAATTAATGCTAGTGGGGATGGCTTAGATGCAAATGGTTCAATATATATGACTAAAGGAACAGTAGTTGCATATGGACCAACATCTAATGGAAATGGAGTTTTAGATTATGATGGAACATTTGATATGACTGGTGGTTTCTTAGTAGCTGCTGGTAGTTCAGGAATGATACAGACACCTTCAGATAGTTCAACTCAATACTCAATAGAAATGACTTACCCACAGATTCAGGCAGCAGGAACTCTTGTAAACTTACAAAACAGTAAAGGAAAATCTATTGCAACCTTTGCACCTATAAAAGATTATCAAGCTGTAATTATTAGTTCACCTGAACTTAAAAAAGGGGAAAGTTATACACTTTACTCCGGTGGAAGTTCAACAACAACAGCAACTGACGGACTTTATACTAATGCTAAGTATGAAAATGGAACTAAAGTAGTAAGCTTTACTATTTCAAGTTCAGTAACTTGGCTTAATGAATCAGGAGTGACAACTGCTAAAAGCTCTATGCCAGGAGGAGGTCGTGGAGGTAAGGGAGAACAAAGAGGACAGAGACCAATAGTACCGCAAGATCAAGCTTCTCCTGCACAGTAAAATTAGTTATAGAATAATTAAATACAGCAATAGAATAGGGAAAGTTATTACTGTTTAAAGGTTTTTTAATAAAAGGTCTGTTTTGTTCATCAAAACAGACTTTTTTTATTCCTATGGCATAGGTAATAATATATTGATATGATGGAGTTAGAAGTAGAATAAACTGGGTAAGTATCATTATGACATAAAAAAAGCACCATAAACTTTTAGTGTTTATGACACTTTATAAGAATGTTGCGAATAATTCACAGTCTTTACCTACTTTATTACTCTTTATCATACCATCTCTGATAAAAATAAATAACTGGAACATAACCGAATTGCATAAGTAAAAGTCCAAAGTTACTCATGTTAACCATCTTGTAAAGACCAACTCTTTCAAAAATAAAGGGACTGATGATAAATGCTTGAATTGCTTCAAAAACTATATTAGTTCCAAAAAACAACCAAATCTTTGGATATGTAAAATAAAATACAAGTAATGTAGCAACAGGAAGCAGTCCATAATTGAAGGCTGAAATATTTTTAAGGAAAGATAAATTAGTTGTTACTGTCCACCAATTCCATTTTTCAGCAATCTGCCAGAAAATCGAAGTCAAAAATATCGTAAAAAATGTAACTGATAAAAACCGTTTTACTCTTTTTATGTCTAGAAAGAATAATACAAACCAGGGTACAATAAATGTAAACCATAATATCACTTGTGCCATACTTATTCACCTCCATAATATGTTATTATATTTTCATATCTTAATTAAATCTATGCATAAACGGAATAACTTTTATATATTGGTGTTAGTATAATATTGTACACACAGAGTAAGATCTGTAATTGTAAAGAAATGCAGGACTACATATTCTAAACATAAAATAGTAGAACAAGAAAATGTGCTCAAAAGAGATTTTGAAACTAAAAATATCAATGAAAAATGGGTATAAGTTGTTCAACTTTTTGTGTCCAAGATATTGACATAGAGCCAGAATTACAAGAGCTAAAAGAGACAAAAGAAATTCATAGAAGAGAACTAGAAAAAGTATGTAACCATGCAAACTAATATGGTATATTAGTAATAATTAGAGGGTATGACAAAAACGATGCAGTATATGTGGGTATTTTCACAGAATATAAAAGGAGGAAGAAATATAATGGGAGCAGAGTGTAAAAACTTATTTAAAATAGCAGGAAGTGTAGAGGATGTACATACATTTAGAGATGAAGTGATATCTATATTAAAAACAGGTTGTGCTGAGAGCATCCTATCAGATAAAAGAATCAGAAAATGTGATATTCTATTCTACGGAGATACATTTAAAACAATAGAAGAAAATGATAGAATACTATGGGGATCTATTGAAACCAATAAAGGTGATATGTCTGAGTTATTAGCTATACTTTCACAGGACAAAGATTTAAGAGTAGAGCTATGTGCAACTAATAATGAAGCTGATAAATTTTCTGTTATGAAAATACGTAATGGAAGAATAGAATTTTGTATTTCAACAGAGTACGTACACGATACAGAAGGTTTAGACGAGTTTTTAGCTATAGTAGAAAAACATTCAACAATACCTGTTGAAAAATTAGTTTGGGCAAAGATACTTAAGGCAATATCTTAATCTTGGACAAACTAATATGATAAAAATCATATTGAGCATGGGTGTTATATAATGAAGGGATTAATTTAGATATATAAGAAATTGAAGAAAATCAAAGAGAAATATATAACTAAATAATTTAGTAAAAATAGAGTTCATGATAATAAACAACATTATTATGAACTCATTTTCATT
Organism: Clostridium sp.; assembly: GCA_036677665.1. Lineage (GTDB taxonomy): Bacteria > Bacillota > Clostridia > Clostridiales > Clostridiaceae > Clostridium_H. The sequence continues at coordinate 41,221 of JAVBVX010000083.1, forward strand.
TTTGTTTATAAAAGGATACAATCATTATTTATTAGTTTAGACAATTTTCACAGGGGTTCCAATTGGGACTAAATTAGCTAGCTCAAGAACATTAGCATTACTGAGTCTGATACATCCATTAGATACAGCCTTTCCTATAGAAGATGGATTATTAGTTCCGTGAATACCATAACCAGGTTTTGATAAACCTAGCCATCGTACCCCGAAAGGACCTCCTGGATTTACAGCTCTATTAATAATAGTAAAATCCCCTCTAGGAGTAGGTGTGGAAGGTTTACCGAAGGACATGATACCTGAGTAAGGTGCAGTGAATATAACATTATGTTGAAATTTAATTAAAGGAATAGTTGTATTTTAAAATATACGAATAAAGGTTATAATATAGATATTATATAGAATAAAATGAGTAAGATTGGGGGCTCTGTAATGGACGAGAGAAAGTTAGAATTTACTATTTTCTGCATTGAAAGCTTGGCTGAAAGCTTAAAAATGGATGCTAAAAAAGTATATAAACTAATTAAAGATACAAATATTTTGGATGATTATATAATACCCTGCTATGAACCATTACACTCTCAAAGTAAACATTATATAGTAGAAGATTTAACTGAGGTATTAAAAGAAAGGGGAGCATTAAATTGATAGTATATCATGGCTCTTACTGTATAGTAGATAATCCATATATATCTTTTTCAAGAGATGCTTTAGATTTTGGAAAAGGTTTTTATGTAACAGAAATTAAGGAGCAGGCAATTAGTTGGACAAGCAAGTTTAAGAGAAGAGGTAAAAATGGATATTTAAATATATATAAATTGGACATAGATAAAGCAGTGGGAAAGTATAAAGTAAAGGAATTTTCAAGTTATGATTTAGAATGGTTAGACTTTATACTATACTGCAGAGCTGGAAGTCATATTTATTTAGAATATGATATGGTAATAGGTGGAATAGCTGATGATAGAGTTTATAATACAATAGAACTTTATCAAGATGGTTTAATAGAAAAAGATGAAGCTTTAAAAAGATTGCAGTATTATAAACCTAATCAACAAATTTGTATTATTAACCAAGAAATTATTGATAAGTGCATAAAATATGAAGAAAGTAAGGAAGTGTAGAAAATGTTAGCTAATAAAACATTACTTCAATCTTTATATAAAAATATAATTTTAGAGTTCTCAAGAAAGACTGGTAAAGATTTAGAGGAAAGTATGGACTATTTTTATAAATCGCAGACCTACGAATTGATAAGTGAAGGTGTGGGAGATTTACACTGTAAAGGGGTAAAATATCTTACAGATGAATTAATGTTGGAATATGGTATTATGAATCATAAAAGCTATCCAAGGGATTTAGTTCACTAAGAAGCAGTGAAAATACCAAAATAAGAGTTCATGATAATAAACTATATTATTATGAACTCTTATCTATTGGAGTGCGCAGAAAATAAAATATCATAAGTGCTTTATTCGTAAGTTAAATATTTAGTTAACATTAGTTTTTAATTTTTATATCAGAGTTAAGCTATAGCCAGTAGAGTGTATAATAATTTACCCAAGTTAATTATAACACTTTGGCTTATTAATGAAGTTTGTAAATTGTGGATAGTTTTAATGGGAAGTTGTGTATAACATTAAAATGGATATATGGAATAATAAAATGTTAGATGGTAAAATATTATTAAAGTAAGTATAATAAAATATGAAAAGAGGTGGGTAATATTAATACTGTAAGAATGGAATTTGAAATGCCTTCGGAAATATTAAATTATGTTTCAAAAGATGATAAATTATATGCTAATAGAGTTAGAGAATTAATGATTTATGCATTAATAAATGAAGGGAAAATATCTTTTGGAAAAGGTGCAGAGATACTTGGTATAAATAAAATAGACTTAATAACTGATTTAGGAAAGTTAGGTATACCATATTTCGATTCTAGATATGAGGACATCGAAGAAGATATAGATGCATTAGATAAAGCTATGGAGGAATAAATTAATGATTATAGTATCAAATACTACTCCAATAATTACTCTAGTTAAGATAGATAAGCTATTAATCCTTAAGGAATTGTTTGGAGAAGTATACATTCCTAAAGGAGTTTACGAAGAGCTAATCAGTAATAATGCTTTTAAGGAAGAGGCTCAGGTTATAAATAAATGTGAATATATAAAAGTAGTGACTATAAAGAATGAATTAGCAGTAAAATTAATTCAAAAAAATCTCGGATTAGATCTGGGAGAGAGTGAAGCCATAGTTTTATCTGAAGAATTGAATAGTGATATATTAATTATTGATGAGAAAAAGGGTAGAACAGTAGCAAAATCGATGGATATAAATGTTGCAGGTACGTTAGGTCTTTTAATACAAGCTAAAGACCGAGGAATTATTACTAATATAAGAGTAATACTTGATTCTTTAATAGAATCTAATATAAGAATTAGTACAAAGCTGTATGAAGATATTTTAAATAAGGCTGGAGAGGAATAAGATTAATTTCCTTTTCAGCCTTTACTGTTTAAAAAGATTTATACAATCCTCACAGGTGTTCCAATTGGAACTAAATTAGCTAGCTCAAGAACATTAGCATTACTGAGTCTTATACACCCATTAGATATAGCCTTTCCGATAGAAGAAGGATTATTAGTTCCGTGAATTCCATAACCAGGTTTTGATAATCCTAGCCAGCGCACCCCAAAAGGACCTCCAGGATTTATGGCTCTATTAATGATTTTAAAATTCCCTCTAGGAGTAGGGGTGGAAGGTTTACCGAATGACCTGATACCGGGGTAAAAGGTTAAATTTATCAAAAGTAAATTAACATAACAAGGAACATATAACACTATAATAATGTCCTGTAACATAGTAGCTAACACGACATATATTACTCCTTGAAGTAGGCGTATATTTCGTAATAAACTTTAGTTAATAAATTATTAATATTTAACTAAAGAGGAGGAAATATAGTGAACAGTTACAGAAGATTAATATCTAGGCTACTTATAGCTGTTTTTATTGTTACCGCTTTCCCCACCCAGGTACTTGCGGAAACACTAAATAGTCAAAGTAAACAAGCCTATGTAGAACCACAGTTAAGTGAAACAGAAGTACAAGCTAGTAAAGCAAAAAATCCACCTAAAATACTTAAAGAGGTGGAAGAAAAAAGAGAAGAAAACATAAAGCATTTTCTGCTAGATGATAATACATATGAAGCGGTGATATATGAGGATCCAGTTCACTACAAAGAAAATGGGAAGTGGCAGGATATAGATAACTCATTAGTTGAAGCTAAGGATAAACAAGGTAATAGTCTCCTTGAAAATAAGAAAAATGACTTTAAGGTTAAAATAGATAAAAAGTCAAATTCAGAAAAACTAGTAAGCATAAACAAAGATAAATATGAAATATCCTGGAAAATAAGTAAGAGCAAAAATAGCTATGACAAAGTGAAAAAAGCTAAAGAGCTTAAAGAAGTTAAAGAGGAAAACGGAGAAAATGATATATTAAATGAACAGAAAACAGAAGTTTCTGAGAATGAAGAGGAAGAAGAAAGTACTGTTCTAGAAGAAAGTCTTATTAAAGAAGTAGAAGCTGAAGTAGTGGAGACAGCTCCAAAGGAAAGTATCTTTAGCTTAACTAAAAAAGACGAAGATGAAGATAAAAAAAATTTAAAGAACATAAGCTCAAAAGTTAAGTATGAAAATATAGAAGATAAAGTAAATCTTGAATATAATGTTACATCTAAAAAAGTTAAAGAATCCATAGTTTTAAATGAAAAAATAGACAATCCTAACTTTGAATTTATTTTAAAAGCTAAGAATTTAACTGCAAAATTGAATGAAGATAAAAGCATTAGCTTTTATGATAGCCTAGATAATAAGAAGCTCGTATACACTATGGAATCACCTTATA
>JAVBVX010000084.1:0-3632 GCA_036677665.1 Clostridium sp.
AATTTCCACTTGTAAGTCTTATAACTTTATCTGCCATTTCAAGTGCAACTGTTGATAAAATATCAGAAGTAAAAACACTAGAGCAATCTACAATCACATAATCTGCTAAATGCCTGAGCAGTATTAATAAATCTACTGCCCTTTCCTTTGAATACTGTGCATATGTAAATATATTTTCTCCTTGCTCATATCCTAGAATACTTATATACTTGTTTCTCTTCAAAGTAATACACTTAGATAAAATATCCTCTTGACTAATATTAGGTGCTGATAATATACTTCCTAGAGATTTCTTTTCTGACTTAGCATTAGGTAAAACTAACATAGATTGTGGACACAATGTATCGCACATTACAATAATTACATTTTTCTTTTTTAATGATAATTCTCTTGCAATCTTAATGCTTGTAATTGTTTTACCAGAGTTAGAATTTCCCCATACAGCAAGAACTTGATTACTTTTCATTTACATTCCTCCCTGAACTTGTTGTGTTTCGTTAACTCTGATATCAGCAATAGTGTTTATACTTGAATCTTTAATAATTTTGTCTTGCTCTTTTATAAATTTTTCTGCTATTTCTTCATTCCCACGATAAACAAGAGTCACATGCATTTTACTCTTTTCCTCTAGTTCTGCTAATAATTTTGATTGAGTTCTGTTTGCTAAAAGGGTTACTGTAGATGGAAGCTCTTTTTCTTTATCATCCTTTTTATTATCTAAATATTGTTTATCTGATCCTTTATCAGTGGTAACAGCTAATACTTTTACATATTGAAGTTCCTTAGGTATAATAGTCTCTCTTAGCTCTCCAAAATCAGATGCAATAATTGAAATAATATCACCTGTTTCAAGCTTTCCTGAAAGTCCCGCTGCAAAACTTTTAATAGAAATTGAAATAGCTTGTTTATTGCCATTTAACCCGTACAAATACATATTATCTGCAAGCGGATTTTCTGATACTTTAGTATTTAGAACATAGTCATCTTTAAGCAAAGCTACTGTTGCATATTTACCTACTACATTTTCCTTATTCTTAAGAACTGTATTTGGTAAGTTATACCCACCTATTTCTACAACTTGAATCTTATCTGATGTAATTTCCTCTCCTACTTTAACATCCTTAATAATTCTTACAACTGATATTTTAGACTGTAATGCTTTATTAAAAAGTGGTGTAACTCCGAAGCAAATTATAATAGATAACACAATTGCTGCAAGTCCTAGTACTGTTCTATTTTTTAATAATTTTTTCATTTTAACTTCCTCCTGTAATTAGAAATGATATAATGCACCCTATTGATAAATAAGGTGCTAGTGGAAAGGATGTATTTTTATCCTTATTTTTTATTTTGTAATAAATAAAATTAATAGTTACTGCTAAAATAAGTCCTATAATACTTGCAATAAAACCTCCCTTTAACCCTAATAAAAATCCACTGGCTGCCATAAGTTTTACATCTCCACCACCAATTCCATCTCCTTTTAATAATGCTGTTATAAAAAAAGGTAGTGGAAGAATTATAAATCCTAGAGCCGAATCCATAAGATTTATTTTTATCAAGCTAACAATCATAATTACAAGATGTACTTTATCTGGAATAATCTTTTCTTTTATATCTCTATAACTTGCATAGATCAAAATTAAGGCATAAAAAAAGCCTTTGACGATTAAATACATATCATCCAAAGCTATATTACCTCCATTCATCAAGATACATATATTTGTAATTCTTCTGTGACTTAGCAAACCTAATCATAAATTTCAACTGATCCACAACTGAAATATTAGTCTTATCCTTGGTAAACATCATCACCGAACCTGCAATTGAAGATAAAATAAACACCACACAAAATGCGGTGTTTTTGGTTAGCATATATATGATTGTATCAATTGCTCCTGCTACTAATGTAGCAAGTATAGATTTAAATAACTCTTCTTTTCCAAAACCATCAAAGATTTCTGTCTTTGTTTTTAAACCTAGTGGGATATATAAGGTTTCTTTTTCGTATTGCTCCAATGTAACACCTCTATTACTTTAAAAACTAATAAACACTTTATCTATAATAGTTCAATACTAGCTCCTTAATCTGCCATATACTTTCTGCAAATATATAGAACATCACTGTATTCTTAAGCCTTTTCTTAAATATAGCACCTTCATCTTCTGATGCTCCCATTCTTATAAAACAATAAACCACTCTTAACACTGCCCCTACTCTAATGAGTATTGTAAAAGCATCTGCCATTTCTTTTACTAATTCCATTACTTTTTGAATGCTCCTTTCGTCATTTGTACTAACCTTGCAGATTGATAAACATTCCCCATAACTCCTGCCCCATGTCCACCTGATACAATAATAAATTCTTGTAAGAATCTTGGAGTCTTTATAGCTAACATTAATGCTGCCACACCCCAAAATACATGAGTATTAAGCATTAAAGCTACTCCGATTTTTGCTAGGACTATTTGTACTAATACTGCTAAAGTGGATTGAAAGAACTTCTGAATATATGTCCTGAATACTCCATTATCTGCATCTAATAATCCGACACAAGCTATTGGAAGACCTATACGAAGTATTAATATCTCCATTCCTCGCATTAGGAATTGAAGATATAGAAGAAAGAAGCATATGAAAAATATCAGTGAAATAATGGCTGTAAAAAGTCCTGCACTTGATATTCCATTAATTATTGTTGTAAAATCCGTTACCATGCCTTTACTTATTGCTTTTATTAATTTGTCTGTTAAATCTTCAATAATTTTACCTAGCCAACCATATAAAGTTGGAAAACATACTGCTATTGCTAGTGCCTTAAAAAATCCTGTAAGCATAAGTATAGGATCTGCATCAGCATCTCCTTCTGTCCAAAGAATATATTGTTCAAATCCTTTCTTCAAAAACTTTAATACTATTAGTGAAACACCAAAACCAAAGAAAATATCGAATACTTCCGTTAAACCATTAGTGCCAAGCATTGTATCCATATATCTCTCTGCATATAAAGCAATAGGCACTAAATCATTTAATAATGAATTCACATAAGTAAGGCAACCACTTAATATTCCAGCAATTAAAAGCACTAATAAGTATTCCATATCATCACCTTCCAATATTTAAAGGGCTTATGATTATACAATTAAGTCCTTTAAATGAATTTACTTTACCCCTTGAAGTTAAACATATCTTTAATTCTTTCAGTTAGCGTAGGAAGAATAGTTCCTTGAAAAAGAAGATATAGCCCTCCAAGTATTAATGCTCCAATCACAACGGACATTAAGATTTTAACCGCTGTATCAACAAAGCCCTCACCGCTTTTGCTTGTGAGAGCTTTCTTTGCTTTTCCTACCATATTCATAGCCTTAATTTGTATTCCTAATACTAAATTTTTCATATTGTTATACCTCCATAAATTTAATTATTTTAATTTTTATTTATTACTTGTAGTAACCTACAATAAGATTTAATGTTGCTGAGCCTAGAACGGCTCCAATACACGAAACAATTGCAACTACAATTCTGTTATTCCATTTTTTCTGATCCATCTCATCAGCTGCACTTCTTCTAATACAAAAATATATAATTAGAAGTCCTGACAGTACAGGAGCAAGTATCATTAACCAAGTAG
>JAVBVX010000085.1:0-20295 GCA_036677665.1 Clostridium sp.
TTACATAAAACTTATCTATCTAGGACATCTTATATATATATTTACGTATTAGAAAGGAGTATATACTAATGAAAGTTATTGCAGTCGGTAGTGATGCACCAAATTTCACTGTAAAGGATATTAATGAACAAGATATAAGTCTTTCAAACTATCGTGGAAAGAAGGTATTGCTCTCTTGGCATCCACTTGCCTGGACACCAGTTTGTACCGATCAAATGAGATCCTTAGAAAATAATTGGGAAACATTTCAGAAGTTAAATACAGTTCCTCTTGGATTTAGTGTTGATCCTTCTCCTTGCAAAAAAGCATGGGCAACAGCACTTGTAATTGAGAATATAGCTCTTCCTTCAGATTTTTGGCCTCATGGAAAAGTTGCAAAAGAATATGGGATATTTGACGAAGCACTTGGTGTCTCAGATCGAGTAAATATTATAATAGATGAAAATGGCAAAGTTAAATGGGTTAAGGTTTACCCACCTGAACAGTTACCCGATATAAATGAGGTTATACAAGTTTTATCTAATATGTAATTAACATATTAAAGGTGATATATTATAAACCAATTTAACGTTTATAATATATCACCTTTTTCTACGGATAATTATACTATGTAAGGAATTATAAAATTTGAATTTCTACAATATTTTTACCCATATATTCATGTTTTCAAACTGACCACAAATATGACAGTGATTTATTAATCTACCACCATATGCATAATCATGCTTTGCAAATACAATATTCATTCCAGTTGAAGTGGCTCTAGCTGTACTATAGAGTACTTTATAATCTCTTGATTTTAAATCTCTTTCAAGTTCAAAAATTAAATGTCCCATAAGTCCAGATCCTCTGTGTTCTTTAAGGGTTGCACAATCTGTCATTTCTGAATTTAAATTAATAGGATCTATATCAGCAGAAGCTGCACTTACTATCTTATTTTCATAAAGGGCTACTTTAAAAAATACATTATTGTCCATAGCATATTGAATATAATTTGGATCATTCATAGGTGACGGATAAGTTTCAAATACCTTATCATATAATTTTGCTAATTCATTTGCATCTTCTTTCATTCCATCTCTAATAGTATACGCTTCATAATTTGTATGAGTATAGTCTTGGCTAATATACTCTCTTGATATAATGAGGACTTCTTCTTCTTCTGGTAAAGTCATACTCATTTTTCGTTCTGGTGTTATAAATTTAGATAAAAGATATCCTGGTTCACCTTTAATAAACTGATCAATTTTAGCTTCTATTATAAAGCCTTGCTCCTTAAATATACTTATATCTTCTTTAGATATTATAGAAAATATCTTTCCAATAGTATCTTTCCTAGAATAAAATTTAAGTTCATCCATTAGATTTTCTAAACTACCTTTAAAACTTACAATTTTGATTCTTTGATTAAATGTATCAAACTTAATTCTAGCATTGCCATCCTTTGTCTGTATTTCTTCTATTTTAGGTATATCTAAAAGCATATCTGCACTTCCTTTACTTTTGTTATAATTTATATATGTGCACTTTTATTTAAATTATTCAGATGTAACTAAAATAAAAACTTCTAACCATTTTTAAGATTGGTTAGAAGTTTTATAGTTCATTATTGTTTATCTAGTACATATCCATATGCTTTAAAGCCATCTTCTTCTTTTTCTAAATATACTCCTTGAATTTCTGGAGCAAAACCTGGAAATTTATTAATTCCATCTTCTAATATTAAGAAGTATTTTTGGGCAACACTACACCATCTTTCCCCTGGAACTACACAAAATACTCCAGGTGGATATGGAAGAGCACCTTCTAGGGCTACTTCACCTAAAATTTTATCTAAAGGAACTAGTTTAGCATTATTTCGTACGAGCTCCCATTTAGCTTCTTGAGGACTCATTACTCGTTTTCCTCTTGAAACCTTTTGAACACCATCTAAAGCTGATGCCACTTCATCTAAGGCTTCCTCATTAACATTATGATAACTTACTTCACTATCTGCAAAGGAAGCTGCTCTAAATAAATTCTTTTGATATGTCTTTGCATCATGATTCTTATAAAAATCATGCATCTCTTGACATAGCATTCTTATTGTATACTCTTTATAACGCTCTATATTGCTATTATAAAGTTTTGGCAATACATCACTTAATAATGCATCTTCTAATACAAGCTCTTCAAATCGAGCAATTTCTGATACAAGTCTATTCATCTTTTCAGGAGTTTCTGCTGGAGTTAATAAGAACAATATAGAGTTCAAATCACTTTTTTCTGGTATAATTCCATGTTCTCTTAAATAATTTGCAAGAATATTTGCAGGTATACCAAACTCTTCATATTCTCCACTTTCAGCATCAATTCCCGGTGTTGTTAACATAAATTTATTTGGGTCAACAAAATATTGATTCTCTCCATATCCTTCAAAAGAATGCCATTTTTCACCTGGGCGAAACTTAAAGAATTCTATATTATTTGCAATCTCTTCTGTATCATATTCTTCCCATCTCTTCCCGTTTACAACTGGTGGGATAAATGGTTTCATTAAAGTACAGTTTTTTATAACTTCTTTTCTAGCTTCCACACCCATCTTTACACACTCTGCCCATAGTCTCTTTCCTGCTTCACCTGCCTGCATTCTTGCATTAACATCTAGTGTTGCAAAGAGCGGATAAAAGGGGCTTGTAGAGGCATGTAGCATATATGAATTATTTAATCGTTTATGCTCTACATAACGTTTTTGACCTTTAATGTGATTATCTTTCTTATGAATTTGGGATGCTTGTGAAAATCCAGCCTGTTGTTTATGAACAGATTGAGTTACTAATATTCCCGGATCATCTTCTTTCAAATCAAGTAATAATGGTGAGCAATCTCTCATCATAGGAATAAATTGCTCATATCCAACCCAAGCTGAGTCAAATAAGATATAATCGCATAGATGTCCAATTTTGTCTACTACTTGTCTAGCATTATAAACTGTTCCATCATAAGTTCCAAGTTGAATTGCAGCAATTCTAAAAGGCCTTTTTGCATTAGCTTTCTCAGGGTCTACTTTAGCTATTTCTTCTCTTATATAATGTTCATCAAAACAATGCTCGTCAATACCACCAATAAATCCAAATGGGTTACGAACAGTTTGAAGATATACAGGATTACCTCCTGATTGAACCAAAGCTGCATTGTATATTGATTTATGATTATTTCTATCAAATAAAACTAGATCACCAGGAGCAACTATTGCATTTATAACTACAGCATTAGCAGTGCTAGTTCCATTCATTACAAAATAAGTTTTATCAGCATTGTATACTTTAGCCGCATATTGTTCAGCTTCCATTGCAGGGCCTTCATGTATAAGCAAGTCTCCCAGTGCAACATCCGCATTGCAAAAATCTGAACGAAAAATATTCTCACCATAAAAATCATAAAGATATCTTCCTGCTGGATGTTTACGGAAATATTGTCCTCCTTGATGTCCTGGGCAAGCAAATTGTAGATTTCCATTTTCTACATAGTTACTTAACATTTTAAAAAAAGGTGGTAATAGATTTTCTTCGTACTGCTTTGCAGCAGTTTCGATGTCTCTATTAAATGCTTCTGCATCAAAATTATTACCATCAATTACACCATAAACTTTTTTTACAGATTCACTGCTAAGCTTATCTGAAACCTTCGAAATAAGAAACACTGGAATTTCAAACTTTGTGTTATATATTTCCTCAATAATATCCTTATCCGAATCAGTTACTACAACTACAGCTACATCTGTATAGTCAGTATCCTTAGCTAAAACTACATCTCTCTTAGTACTAATGTAATTCTTAGCCTCTATGGTGCAAGCAATTTTTAAATGTTTCATCGATCTACCCCCAATATATTTATATTAAAACTGAACAATTATTAATATGATTTATATCTGTAAAAATACCTTTAATCCTCAATTCTACAAGGTAAAAATATAATTATAAAATAAATTCACTTATACAGAATATCAATAATTTATTAAATTTACAACATATAATTTTTTGAAAAATTTCCCTTAAGTTTTTTCAAATTTTTGCACATAAAAAGAACTGCCTCATTGCTGAGACAGTCCTTAAAATATGATAATTTATTATGCTTATACTAAGTTGTTATTATATATATATAATAACATAGATTTATGGTATTTTAGAATATACCTGGCATGAATACTTTAACAATAATCATAGCGGCAATTCCTGATAATACACAATAACCTATACAAATTTTCATATTATTTCTTAGAACTTTTCCTTCTTTACCCATTAATCCAACTGTTGTTAAAACCGCAACAACATTGTGTACGCAGATCATATTTCCTGCTGCTGCTCCATTAGCTTGTAGAGCAAGTATTGGTGTAATTGGAAGTCCTATTTCCTTAGCTGCGCTTAATTGTAATCCTCCAAACATAATGTCTGAAACTGTAGCACTACCTGAAATAAATGAACCTAGTGATCCTACGATTGGTGCTACTATATACCAAGAACCTCCTGCTATTCCTGCTGCAGCCTTAGCCATAACAATTAGCATAGAGTCTGTACCTGTAGCTGCACCTGAATTCATTAATATATAAGTCATACCTAATGCAAAGAATAATGCTATTGCCGCTGACTTAATTTGTCCTAATGTTTCTCCCCAAGCTTTGAAAGCTTCTTTTGAATCAAGTCCATGCATAGCTGGAATTAATAATGCAACTAACATAAATGGTATAATTCCTGGGTTGTATAAAGGTGTGATACTTCTGCTTATTGTTGTTCCAAGGATGTTGCTCCATCCTATGCTCCACACTTTAAGTAATGGAGTTACACCTAACCATTTTAAACGTCCTATTAATAGTAATACACCTATTAATATATATGGTCCCCAAGCTTTAGCAGCACTCATAACTTCTTTATTACCATCTCCTGAAACACCTGGTTTAATATCTCCTACCCAGTCTTCATCCCATTGATCCATAGGTTTGAAATCCCAGTTAGACTTAGGTATAAATAATCCTTTTTTAATTGATATAACGAATATTGGTATTGCAATTAATGCTCCTAATAATGATGGAAGTTCTGGTCCAACAAAATTAGCAATTAGTACTTGTGGTATTGTAAATATAAATCCTCCGAATAATGCCAATGGTAATACTTCTAATCCTTTTTTAATGCTCTTGTCTATTATTAAAGTCATAACACAAACCATAACTAGAGGAATAAAAGAACCTACAACGAAATCTAATAGACCTGCAAATCCACCTACTGCTTTTAATAATTCAATTATACCCTTTGTATATCCTGATTCTGCTGCCATTGCTTCTAAGTTGTTAAATCCACCTATTATTGGTGTACCTACTGCACCATAAGTAACTGGTGTACTGTTACCAATTAATGCAACCATTGCTGCTACTAGTGGAGGGAATCCTAAACCAACTAATAGAGGTGCTGCTACTGCTGCTGGAGTTCCAAATCCTGCTGCTCCTTCAAAGAAAGCTCCCATTAAGAAACCAATGATGATAACTTGAACTCTTCTGTCTGAAGATACAGTTGCCATTGAGTGAGCTATTCCATCAATACCGCCACTCTTTCTCATGATTGCTAGTATTAATAAGGCACCATAAACTATTATTAATATATCAATAGTATTAATACCTCCACTAATAGTAGCTGCTGCTATCCATTTGCTTGGCATATCCCAGAATATAGTTGCTATAATAGCAGCCAAAACAAATCCTACAGGCATAGCCTTTGTTGATGGTAAGTTAAACCCTAGCATTAATATACCTATAACAAGGATAGGTACTAAAGCAATTAGTGCTAACATAATTACACACTCCTTTTCCCTTTGTAATTTTATAGTAATAAATTTCAAATCCAAAATAATAGTATCCATTCCTACCCTAATTAATAAGGCAGGGACGGATACATTATTATTTCTTTAAAATTTAAACCATTTCAGCGAAACTTTGTACCCTAGTTTTAATTTGCTCGAAAGCTGTTGCTTCTTGATCGATTTCTATATATAAGCTCTTAATACCAGCTTTTTCAAGTTCTGCATAGTATATTGGGTAATCCCATTCTTCTGGGTCACAGAATTTCATCATACAGACAACAACTGCATCTGCTTTATATTTATTAACTGTATCGATAAGCATTTGGCCTCTTGGTTTTTCTGGATCTGTTGCAAGAGAACATCCGTCAAAATCTTGCCACCATTTAGCTAATCTATATAATGGGTCTGATCCTGCTGGTACATCTATTCTAAATTGTCTTGTTTCTTGTGCAAGATCGTCTGCAACTATAGCTAATCCATTTTCTTTGAATATTTCTAATACTTCATTTGGTTCAGCAGTAATACCAGTTAATACAACCTTCTTACCAGTCCATGGCTCAACAGGTAATGCTTTAACTTCTGCTATTAATTCTTTTACTAAAGCTGTGTGTTTTGATTTTTCCATAAACCATCTTGCTTTAATTACAGCATGACGTTTGATTGGGTCAATAACTTGTGGATACTCAGCAGCAAGTTCTGAGAATTCACGCATAGCTTTACGGTTTTCGTTGTATATTTCAATACTATTGTTTATTGCTTCATCTGTAATTTGGATGTTTAATATTCTTTCAAGTTTTTGACGAACAAGCTTGAATTCTTCAACAAGGAATGCATTTGAAACTTCTAATTTTCTGTTTTGTGGGTGAGTAAACACGATTACAGGTGATGTACCTTTCCACTTTTGGCTGAAGTTCTTTAATGTATCACATGGTACTGAGAAAAGTATAGCTTTTAAGTCGTCATATGCACCTTCAAGTGAAAGTTCCATAACTGATTGCATTATTGAACAAGCAAATGGTGGGAAATATGCACGAGCTTTAGAAATACTCTTTTGTCCTCCCCAGATACCTATTGGAAGAAAACCAGCTGCATGTATTAATTCTTCTGGAGCGTAAACAGGCATTACACCTACTGCACCTTTACCAGTTTCTTTTGTAAAATCTTCTATAGCTTTTCTAGGATTGTTTGAAATTTGATCTAATTCTTGTATAATACTATCTATTTTACTCATATTATTTTTGTCCTCCTTGCTCTTGATTCATCATTTCCTCTAAAGCTTGAACACGTGTTTCATATTGTGCTGGAGCGTAGTTACGAGGATCAGTTTGGTCTCCGTCAAAGCTTACATATGGTAATCCATTTCTGTTTTGGATTATTTCAGCTGTTTCTACGTTTAGTAAGCTCATTAACTTACAGCTTCTGTTTTGGTGATAGATGATACCGTCAGATTTTCCGTTTTCAACTATATCGCCAAGAACTTTTACTTTGTTTTGAACACAAGTATTGATATATATTCTAGTGTAAGCTTCTGCCATTGAACTCATATCTCCTGGAGTATAAGTTAAGTTCCAAAGTCCTGGATATGCAGAACCAGTCATTATAGTTCCTTCATTCTTTAATGTTTTAAATGTATGTCCAAGGTGTGGCCAAACAGCTATACCTTCCCAAGTTATACGTTTTTGCTCAGCGCCTTTGAATGCATAGATACCATTTTTCATATTTTCATCTAATTCATCAGCAAACTTCTTAAATGTGATTTCAGCATATTCTAAACTTCTAGCACAAACAATAAGAGCCATGAAGTTGAAAAGATCGAAACCATTTAATGGAGATGGTTTGTATTTTAACATATCAGCTAATCTGTTCCATTGACCAACTGAACGTTGAGTTTGTTTTTGTACTTCTAAGAATTTATCGTAGTCAAATTTCTTTCCAGTAATTTCTTCAAGTTGAGAAATTGCCTTTCCAAATTGTCCTACTATATAATCTTTAGCGTATTGTGGAATTGGCATTGTGTGGTTAAATGGCACGTCGATTATTATGCAAGGAATATTTAATTCTTTTGCAAGATTTTCATACCATTTAAGTAATGTATTACAAATGTTATTACATGTTATTACAAGGTCTGGAAGTGGTACATCTGCAGCTGGAGAATTTTTAAGTTTTTCAGGTGTAACTCCTGTTGCTGCTTTTTCTTTTAAAAGTTCCATGTATCCCATGTTTACTCTTCCATAAGAACATGTATCTAATGAGTATCCTTTTTGGTCTGCAACTTCAAGCATATCCATTGCACCTTTTCTTGCTCCTATACCAGCAGCGTGTGTTTCAGGATATACCATTGCAATACCCATAGTTACACAAAATTCTGGTGGTGCAACTGATGCTGACCAACAAACTAGTCTACCTTCGGCTTTGGCTTGTCTTGCTTCTTCATCTAATTTTTCTTGATAGTAAGCTAATAACTGTTTTGAATTCATAGTTGATATATCAGTCATTTTTTACCCCTCTTTTCTTTTTTTTTTAAAATTTTTTAATATATAATTAAATAATTTTTAAGCTTCATTAACTACCTTTTTACTTGCTTCTATATAAGCAAACAACGCTGCACCAAGTGCACCTGTGATTTGCGGGTTTGGCGCTACAATCACTGGTCTTTTTAGTTCTCTACTAATTGCTCTAACAACTCCTGCGTTTTGTGCAACACCGCCACACATAACAACATCATCTTCTACACCTGCTCTATAAGCAAGTCCACAAGCTTTGCTAGCAACTGATTGATGAACACCAGCTACAATATTTTCTATGGAAACTCCTTTTGAAAGCTGAGATATTACTTCAGATTCTGCAAAAACTGTACACGTACTACTAACAGTAGCAGGCTCTGTTGCACGTGAATCGTATTCTGCCATTTCACTAAGCTCAACTTCTAAAACTCTTGCCATTACATCTAAGAAACGACCTGTTCCTGCAGCACATTTATCATTCATAAAGAACTGCTTAACTCCACCGTCATTGTCAAGTTTGATTGCTTTAGCATCCTGACCTCCAATGTCGATAATCGTTTTCGCTGTTGGTACTAAGAAAGCGATTCCTTTAGCATGACAGCTTATTTCACTCATTTGCTTGTCTGCATCTTCTATTGCAAACCTTCCGTAGCCTGTTGCTACAACTGTTGTCATATCTTCCATATTAAGTCCTGTTTTTGAAAGAGCTTGTTCTAAAGCACGTTTAGGGCCTGAAGAACCAGTTCCAACTTGAATTACTTCTCCAGCAACAATATCTTTTCCATCTTTTAATATTACAACTTTTGAAGAAGCTGAACCAACATCAATTCCCATTGTATACATAGCGTATCTCCCTCTGTCTTAGTTATTTTTCTTTTTTCAAGAAAAATATATTTCAAAGCTTCACATTACCTCTCTATTATATCTTAAAGTCTAGACTTAATCCAAAGGTAAATTATGATATTTTATATAATACTACCCCTGGACTTGTCTAACTTATCCACACATTTAAAGAAGCATTTTTGAAACCTGAATAGACTTCAATTTTAAGGGATTAATATTATTTCTTTAACCCCATATTTTCTTCTCTAAATAGTTTTGCATCCATAATCTTAACATTTTCATCAATTGTAGGAGCAAACTCCATTAAGTCTAAGATTTGTGTTTGAATATCGATTCCAGGTGCAACTTCTATTAAGTGAAGTCCACTTTCTCTTAATTCAAATACACATCTTTCTGTTATATATAGTACAGGTTGTCCATTTTTATTAGCATATCTTCCACTAAATGTAACCTGTTCAACTGCATTTATAAATTTAATTTGTCTTCCTTCTTGCTCAATTACTACTTTGCCATCTTCTATTTTAACTTTTAATCCACCTGCTGTGAAAGTACCACAGAAGAAAACTTTTTTAGCATTTTGAGTTATATTAATAAATCCACCGCAACCTGGTAGTTTTGGACCAAATCTACTAACATTGATACTTCCAGTTTTATCACATTCTGCTAATCCTAAGAATGCCATATCAAGACCGCCACCATCATAGAAATCAAATTGGTATGGTTGGTCAATGATAGCGTCTGGATTTAAAGCTGATCCGAATCTAGGACCTCCTTGAGGGATACCTCCGATTGCACCTGATTCAACAGTTAAAGTCATGTAGTCGCCAATTCCTTCTTCATTTGCAACTTGTGCAATGTATTCAGGTGCTCCTACTCCTAAATTAACAGCTGTATCTTCTTTTAATTCCATAGCTGCTCTTCTTGCTATAACTTTCTTAGCAGTTAATGGACTAATTTCTACATCTTCACTTACTGCTTCTCTTGTCATTCCGCAAATTGCTGGGTTAAATTCTTGTCCCAATGCTTGCTCATGATCTGCTGGGTCAGCAACTACAACAGCATGTACATAAATTCCTGGAACTTTAACTAATCTTGGATCTAATGTACCAGCTTTGACAACCTTTTCAACTTGTACAATAACTTTTCCGCCGTTATTTTTAACAGCTTGTGCTATAGATGTAACTTCAGTAGTAGCAGCTTCTTTTTCAACAGTTACATTACCATATTCATCTGCATAAGTTCCTCTGATAAATGCAACATTTACTGGGAAAGCTTTGTAGAAAAGTTTTTCTTCTCCATTAACATTTATAACTTCTACTAAATCTTCTGTTGCTTTTGCGTTTACTTTACCGCCACCATTTCTAGGGTCAATGAAAGTATCTAAACCAACATGAGTGATTGTTCCTGGTCTGTGACCAGCCATGTCTCTTAGTAAGTATACTAGAGCTCCTTGTGGTAAGTTGTATGCTTCACATTTATTATCAAGAGCAAATTTTCCTAATGTTGGAGCAGTAGCATAATGACCTGCAATTACTCTTTTTAATAAACCTTCATGAGCATAGTGATCTCCACCAGTTTTTCCACTTCTATCGCCTTGAGATGCTGGGTAGAATAAAGTTATATTTTTTGGACTACCAGTTTCTAAGAATCTTCTTTCTATAGCCTTACTTAATGCCTCTGGGTTACAGTTTCCAACGAAACCACTTGTAACAAGCGTATCCCCATCTTGCACGATAGTAGCGGCTTCAGCAGCTGTTAAAATTTTGACTTTTTTCAATCTTATCCCTCCTAAATATACTATGCATTCGCATTTTAAGAATAATAATAAGTTCTGCGCGGATTTTTACTTTTATAAATTGCTTTGGTCTGACCATTTTTTTGATTGCTTGACCATGAATTTATTGTATCATAAACTAAAAAAAATATCTAGCCTTCTTTAAGAAAAACTCGTTAAATTTTTGTCAGTTTTTTCTACATGAATTTTATTATTCTTTTAACTGCTGCTAATATTAGGGTTTAAGGGATCTATCTATCAATATTTGAGTTAATCAAAACGTTTTCTATGAGCCTTTTATTTTTAAAATAATAGTGTGAATTTGCAATCTTATTGTAAAAAATATAACACACTGAACCTCATCTATTTTAAACATGTATTATCTGTAAACATTTATTATAGAAGATAACAATATGTCACATCCATTTACTAATGATAGTATATCTATTAATAGTGAATTTTACAACCACTTAAATGATGTAAACTATGGAGTGAAAAATCCACAATTTCATCTTCTATCCACTATTTTTACAGAATTGATAGAATATTCGGAAATAAAACCCTTATAGGAACTTAGCTTTTCACCTATACTACTCATAATGCTATTTATTTAATTAATTAAAAATTTTAAAAAACCTCTTATCAAAAATGCAAAAATGGTATATAATAGTTTTGCGAACATACGTTCTAGGACAAAGTTAAGGATTAGGTAAATGGAACCATTGTTCTTTTTACCTAATCCTTAATAGAAAGAGGGATAACATGAAAGAATACACTGAATTACTTACTTTAATAAATCACCTAAGAAATCAAATGATTGATTTAATTATAAGAAAAGATAATCTATTAGATCCTGAAGTTATTAAAATAAGTCAAGATTTAGATAGATTACTTAATAAATATTATACAATATTAAAGCCATAGCATCTGTTATCCGCTTTATCTTTACTCTATCACAATAATCTTCTAATAAATCATAGTCCCTACACCTTCATTTGAAAAAATCTCAAGTAATAGGGAGTGGGTTACTCTACCATCAATTATATGCGTTCTTGTAACTCCACCCTTAACTGATTCCATACAACAATTAATTTTTGGAATCATACCCCCAGTTATTACTTCACTTTCTATTAACTGATCAATGTCTTCTATATTTAGTTGTGTAATAAGACTGCTTTCATCTTTTGGATCTCTTAATACTCCTGGTACATCCGTAACTAAAATAAATTTTTCAGCTTTAAGTTTGATACTGATCTTTGCAGCAGCTGAATCTGCATTAATATTGTATGCCTTCCCGTCTTCTTTTCCTAAGGCTACTGTTGAAATAACCGGTATATACCCTCCATTAAGACAATGCTCAATGATGGCATCATTCACTTCTACTATTTCTCCTACATATCCTATATCTGTTCCATTTTGAGATAATACTTTTTTCGCCTTTAAAAGTCCTGCATCTACTCCACATAACCCTATAGCTTTACCACCATTTTTATGAATTAAGGATACTAAATCCTTATTTACTTTCCCAGCAAGAACTGCTTGAACTATATCCATAGTTTCTTCATCTGTCACCCTAAGTCCATCAACAAACTCACTTTTTTTACCAGTCCTATTTAAAAACTCATTAATTTCTGGTCCCCCACCATGAACTACAACAACTCTTATACCTACACAACTCATTAAAATAATATCTCTAATTACTGCATTCTTTAATTCTTCATTTATCATTGCATTTCCGCCGTATTTGACTACAACAGTTTTTCCATTAAATTTCTGAATATAAGGTAATGCTTGAATTAATATATCGGCCTTTTTTATATTTATATCACTATCCTCGTTAAACATTTTAAATCCCCCTTGGTCTACTATTTATGTATATTATCAATAAACTATGTATAATTGCCCCTCTAATTATACATATCTTTAACTGTTGTATCAATAATTATCTCATTTAAACTTATTATATCTTCCCCATAAAATAAATAAACTACATTTAACCTTTTCATAGTTGAAAATATAGCTTATGATCCTAACTTACATATGGTAGGTTGACCTTAAAATACCATTAAGATCTGTAACACCATTACTATCTATATCATATAGTATTATGTAAAACTCGATAATACAAAGGAGTGATTATGTACAATTATTATTATAGAGATAAGATGGGACAGGGAAATATTATCGCTTCTGCAAGAGGAGATGTAACCGGTGATAGAATACCTGATAATGTATATTTAACTGGTACAAAAACACCTGATAGTCCATTTACCCAAAATATTACCCTTGTAATACAGAATGGAATGACTGGTAGATTTACTAGCATAAAACTTAGTGAAAACGCTGGATATAATCCTACACTATTTTTAGGAGATTTCACCGGAAATAGAGTCGCTGATATTTTAATAGGAATTAACTCAGGTGGTAGTGGCGGAATAATGTACTACTATATATATTCCTTTATTAACAATACTGCAAAATTACTCTTCGACTTTAATTCATATAACGATAAATACACATATGCGATTACGTATAAAGACAATTATAAAGTTGAAGTTCTTAGTAATGAAAATAAATCAAGCTACATTATAGATATATCTAATAGGGGATCTGATTATTTAAATGAAATATATGATTCTAACGGCAAACTAAAAGCTCCAATTACTGGATTTGTAAATCCCCTAAGTGGTTTATATCCAGTTGACTTTGATTCTGATAAAGTATACGAACTGCTTGCTTATCAAAGAATAGCTGGAAGATACAATGCAGACTCTTTAGGTTATGTTTTAAATACTTTAAAGTATAAAAATAATAGCTTTGTCTTAGATAATCAGTATGTAGCTATCTTTGGATCACAAGTATAGTAGTAATTGCTTGAAAAAGGTGCCAAAATTCCAACCTAATGGAGTTTTGGCACCTTTTTTAAGCTTTATTAGTATCACGTTCTAAGCTTTAGTAAATAATAATTGTGCAAATAGATGACTACATAATAAGTATGTATGTGTTATTTATAATTACTTATTTCAGAGATGAAAGAAAGGACTAATATATGCCTAAAAAACATCGCTATTTTATAATAGTATCACATTGTTTATTAAATCCTAGTACTAGAGTTCGTCTATTAGGAAAAGGATTCGCACTAGCTCAGAAGATAGTTAGCTATTTATTAGACAAAAAATTAGTATTATCCAATTGCCATGCCCTGAATTCACTGCTATGGGATACTTGAGAAATCCACAAGGACGGCAACAATACGATAATATATTCTTTAGAAAACATTGTAGACATGAACTTCAAACCTACGTAGATATGGTATGTGAGCTTATAAAAAATGATAATACTCCCCTTTGCTATATAGGAATAGAAGGAAGCCCAACTTGCAGTATACACTGGGGTAAACACAAGGTAAATAAATATAAGACGGAATCTATGATGCCTGATTTAGAAGGCGATCCTGTGGAAGATGTTTATGGAGTAATGACCAGTGTGCTAGATGAAATGTTACAGGAACAAGGAATAACTATCCCTTACTTAGAAGCCCCTGTGAAGGAGAAACTTGACTCTGAAAAAAACAAAAGGTTTTTTAATGATTTATATGATTTACTTGATGTTCCTGAGAAATATAGAGATATGGTCATTTTATTAGAAGATCACTAATGAAAAATATGGTTTTAGCTAAAAAATATTAATTTAGATTATAGATATAAGGGAGTAGGTAATTGTTATGAATATACAGTATGTAAAAGGTGATTGCATTTTTACTCGCATCAATCAACCAGCCAAGCAATACGAATACTTAACAGAGGACATAGAAACTGATGTAATAATAGTAGGTGGTGGAGTAACAGGAGCAATACTAGGATACTATTTTACTAAAAATAATATTAATACTACTATATTAGAAAAATCAAGAATCGCTCATGGTAGTACTAGTATAACAACTTCACTGCTTCAATACGAACTTGATAGTAATGCTGTGGAACTAAAGAAGTATACATCTATAGACAACATTATTAAATCATATAATCTAGGAATACAAGCATTAGATGAAATCGAAGACTTTATAAATAAATATGGAAATACCTGCGACTTCAAAAGAGTAGATAGCCTTTTATATACATCTAAAGATATAGAAAAAGGTATAATTGAACAAGAGTATAAGTTTAGAAAGGAAAATGGATTTCCAGTAGAATTTATTGATAAAGACAATAATCCATTTTCTTTTAACTTGAAGGCTGGTGTATTAAGTAAAGGCGGCGGAGCACAATTTGATCCCTATAGATACACCCATAGCTTACTTAAAGTAAGCTGTGAAAAAGGATTAAGAGTGTATGAAAATACTGAAGTTATAGATGTTAATTATAATGATGAGGGAGTTACAGTAGAAACTATATATGGTCATAAAGTTAAGGGAAAAATTATTATTGTAGCTACTGGATATAACACAACTCTTTTTACTAAACGAGCCTTCGGAATTAAAACTACAACTTTTAATATTGCAACTAAACCAATAAAAAATATAGAAGATATTCATAAGAAAACATGTGTTAGAGATAATGAAGACCCCTACAACTATTTCAGAACAACAAATGATAATAGAATAATAATCGGTGGAGAAGATATAAACTTTTTACCTGATATATCTAATGAGGAATTATGTGTTAGAAGTTATGAGAAGTTAGAACAAAGACTAAAAAATTTATTTGCAAATTTAGATATAGATATAGATATAGAATATAGATATTGTGGTGCTTTTGCATCAACTCAAGATAACTTAGGTTTTCTAGGTAAAGATCCAAGAAACTCAAAGTTATGGTACGGTTTAGGATATGGTGCGAACGGCATTTTATTTGCTATATTAGGTGGAATAATGCTCAGTAAATTATATTTGGGAGAAGTTGATGAAGATTTAAAACTTTTTAAGGTGGATAGATTCGATTCATAAATTTTAAAACTCCTTTTTTAATAAATCTAAAAGGCTACTTACAAAATATGTTTATCAACAACCTGAAAAAAACCTATGCTTTTGCATAGGTTTTTTCCAAACAGTCATGTAATTGTATATAATAATTAAATATTTTCACATTTAGATTAAATCTAAATGTAAATTTAATATATTTATGGCGAACCTATATTTGACTTTGTCCAACAGTTTACACATATTGAACAAGTATTCCTTTTCTTCAGCCATCTAGGAGCAAATCCCATTAAATCAATTACTTATGTTTGAATATCAATATTACTTTAAAATAAAATCCGCACAGATTTTTATTAATAAAAGAATAAGATATGATTTACATAACTAAATAACTAAAGTTTAACAGTTTGCCTATAACTTCATTTTAATATAGAATTTATCTTTATTACCTTAAAAATAAAATCCGCGCAGATTTTTATTAATAAAAGAATAAGATATAGTTTACATGACCGAATTAAAAAATTTTAAAAGCTTGTCTGTAATTACATTCTAATACTAGATAAGTTGAAATGGAACAAAAGAAACTTGACTATTGTTTTGTATCTATTAGTCCAATTTCAAGCTATGAATTAAAGTTGAATTAATAATTTCAATGTTGAAATTATTAATTCAACTTTTCTGCAATTATTTCCTATCAGGTACCACAAAATGTTCTATAATAAGGATCTACTATCTCAGGTAGTTTAGTATATTCATCTTGTTCCTTTGAGTAATCATACGGACTTGCAAGGACATCAAGAAGTCTCTCCATAACACTGTAATCTCCATTTTTTACTGCGGCCTCTAGTGCAGCCTCTACTCTATGATTACGCGGGATTACCGCTGGGTTACTATTTTTCATCATCTCGTAAGATAACTCTTTGGATTCTTCCTGTCTCCCTAGTCTTGCCTGCCATTTCTCATACCACTGAGAAAATTCTGGCATACCAAATAGTACAGTATCCTCTGGCTTATCAAAAGTTAATGCACGGAAAGTATTTGTATAGTCTGCACTATACTTATTCATCATGTTAAGAAGTTCTTGAATAATAGCTGTATCATCTACTTCTTCATTAAATATCCCTAGTTTTGATCTCATTGACTTAAGCCAATTATTACGATACAATTCAGCAAATTCTGAAATGGCATTTTCAGCTAACTTAATGGCCTCTTCTTGACTTGGATGGAATAATGGTATAAGAGTTTCGGCAAATCGTGCCATATTCCACCCAGCAATATTATGCTGATTTCCATAGGCATAGCGACCCCCGGTATCAATAGAACTAAATACTCTTAAGGGATCGTAATTATCCATAAAGGCACAAGGACCATAATCAATAGTTTCTCCACTAATAGTCATGTTGTCTGTGTTCATAACTCCATGAATAAAGCCAACCATTTGCCACTTAGTAACCAGTGAAGCTTGACGTTTCATAACCTCCTGAAGTAGAGAAAGATATGGATTTTCACTATCTTCAACATCTGGAAAATGACGCTTTATTGCATAGTCAGCTAATATCTTAAGTTCCTCAACTGTTCCCCAATTTGCAACATATTGAAAGGTACCAAATCTTAGGTGACTTGAAGCTACACGAGTTAGAACCGCACCTGGCAATGGATTTTGACGAATTACTGACTCACCAGTTGTCACTACAGCCAAACTACGAGTGGTAGGAATACCTAGTGCATGCATAGCTTCACTAATAATATATTCACGAAGCATAGGTCCAAGTGTAGCTCTACCATCACCTCTACGAGAATATGGCGTTTCACCTGAACCCTTAAGCTGAATATCAAACCTTTCACCTTGTGGTGTGATTTGCTCTCCAAGAAGCACAGCTCGACCGTCTCCAAGCATTGTAAAGTGCCCATATTGATGACCTGCATAGGCTTGAGCAAGAGGTGAAGCTCCTTCAGGAATTCTATTACCAGCAAGTATCTCTATACCTTCTTTACTTTTTAACTTTTTTCCATTTAATCCCAATTTATTTGCTAAATCATAATTTAAACAGACTAACTTTGGTGAAGCTACTGGGATTGGATTACACATACTAAAAAAGGATTTAGGTAAATGAGCATAACTATTATCTAGGTTCAATCCTATTTCTGTTATTGTTTTTTCCTTTATCATGATATCTCCTTTTTTTCTTTTGTATTTTTATATAATAAATCTTTATTTTGCATACATTAAAAATCATAAACATTCTATGATTTTTAATGCCCTTTTTAGTTTTTACTTCTACTAATTTATTATACTCAGCTTCCTATTGATAATTTAAACATCCATACTACTCTATTAATGAAGTGTTTTAATTTATGCTATTCTTCCAGTAATCATAATGGCACTTTATACAATTCACGAATTTTAAATTATATTTTAATTTAAATATTACTTAACCATACGAATTTAATAGAATTATATGATTGAAATATTGCGTTTTTCTTCTAAGAATGTTAATATTCAATTATAAACTAATTATTGCAACAACATAATCATAATAAGATGATTCAGGATTTCTTATTAATTTTTTAAGGAGTAGATGATATTGGAAAAAAACTTTATTTCAAAAAAGGTTGGAATCATCGGTGGTGGTCAGCTTGGCAAAATGATGCTAGCAGAAGCTAATAGATTGGGAATTTATACAGTAGTTTTTGATCCAAGCACGGAATGTCCTTCAAGATTTTTAGCTAACGAGTTTATATTAGGTAGTTTTGATGACAAAAAAGCTTTAAAGGATTTAGCTAGCAAAACAGATGTTATAACTTATGAATTTGAACATATATCCACAGAAGCTCTAAAGGAGTTAGAAAGCGAAGGATATATACTTTATCCTAGTGTGGAAAGCCTTGAAATAATACAAAATAAATATAATCAAAAGGTTCATTTAAGAAATCATGGTATTCCTTTAGGTGAATTTTTAAAAATTGATAATACAGACGACATTAAAAATGCTGCTAGGAAATTTGGCTATCCTATTATGCTTAAAAGTTCAACAGGAGCCTATGACGGCAAAGGAAATAGCCTTATAATGTGTGAAGAAGATATTGACAATTCTTTTACTGAACTTGGTGGTGGAAAATTACCTCTTTACGTCGAAAAATTTGTTCCATTCATAAAAGAAATATCTGTACTTTGCTGCAGAGGAATCAATGGAGAAATTGCATTATATCCAGTGGCAGAAAATATACACAAAGATAGCATATTATTCGAAACCTCTGTTCCCGCAAGTATAACCTCCTCTGAAGAAGAACAGGCTCTGCTTATAGCAAAAAATCTATGTGAAGCTCTTGAGGGTGTAGGTATGTTCTGTATAGAGATGTTTTTAACTCGCGATGGAGAAATACTTGTTAATGAAGTAGCACCTAGACCTCATAATTCTGGTCATTACACCATAGAGGGTTGTGTAACTTCTCAATTTGAGAATCATTTAAGAGCAGTAATGGGTCTTCCTCTTGGAGATACTAGTTTACTAAGACCAACAGTTATGAGAAATATTCTTGGTGAAGAAAAGCATGAAGGTTTAACAAAGATTATTGGGGCATATGAAGCTTTAGAAGTACCAGAAGTACACCTTCACATATATGGAAAAAAATATACAAAACCAAAGAGAAAAATGGGACATATTACAGTAACTGGAGAATCCCTAGAAATTGCAAGAAAAAAAGCTGATAAAGTTCATCCCCTTGTTAAAATAATTTCTCAATAAAATATGAAAGGAAGTAACTATATGAAACCTTTAGTAGGAATAATAATGGGAAGTGACTCTGATTTACCTGTTATGCAAGAAGGAGCTACTATTTTAAAGGAGTTCAAAATCCCTTATGAAATCACAATAGTTTCAGCTCACAGAACTCCCGATAGATTATATAGCTATGCAAAAGATGCAAAGTCACGAGGAATTAAAGTTATAATTGCTGGTGCAGGTGGCGCGGCACATCTTCCTGGCATGGTAGCAGCTATTACAGCTCTTCCCGTAATAGGAGTTCCCGTGAAAACCTCTACTTTAAACGGCATTGACTCTCTTTATTCAATAGTCCAAATGCCAGCTGGCGTTCCCGTTGCCACAGTTGCTATAAACGGTGGGAAAAATGCTGGGATTTTAGCAGCTCAGATAGTTGGAACCTTTGATGAGGATGTTTACAATTCTATTGATAAATATAAGAAAGATTTAAATGACATGGTTCTAAAAAAAGCAGAAGAACTAGAAAAAAGTAATTTATAAAACTTCACTATATTATTGTTCATGTAAAAGACCAGTAGTTCACTGACTTATGAACTGCACCCTGTCAAGTAGACAGTGGAAATAATAAAAATCAATTTAAGCGGCTAAAGCCCTAAACTCCATTGGGCTAAGGCCGTTTAATTTTTCTTGTAATCTTTTGGTATT
>JAVBVX010000086.1:0-7908 GCA_036677665.1 Clostridium sp.
TTCATGGTGCGGCGGAGAAGATTCGAACTCCCGACCAACTGGTTCGTAGCCAGCTACTCTATCCAACTGAGCTACCGCCGCATATAATATAACTTTTTATTAAAAAACACCCAATTTTACTTGAGTGTTTTGGCGGAGAAAGAGGGATTTGAACCCTCGCGCCGGTTACCCGACCTACGCCCTTAGCAGGGGCGCCTCTTCGGCCACTTGAGTATTTCTCCATAGCTTACATTTAAGAAAATAATGGCGGAGAGATAGGGATTCGAACCCTAGGTGCGCTCACACGCACGCCGGTTTTCAAGACCGGTGCCTTAAACCAACTCGACCATCTCTCCGTGTCATACTTAAGTATTATAATATAATTTCTTAAGTCTGTCAATACTATTTTATTTTATTTTAAAAATATAAAATATGGCGGAGAGATAGGGATTCGAACCCTAGGTGCGCTCACACGCACGCCGGTTTTCAAGACCGGTGCCTTAAACCAACTCGACCATCTCTCCGTATTACGACGATATTAATTATAACAAGATACCGTCGTATTGTCAACATTTTTATATATTATTATTTTAAAATATCTTTATTTGCCATGTACGGTCTTAATACCTCTGGAATTGTAACTGTTCCATCAGCATTTTGGTAATTTTCAAGAATAGCAGCAACAGTTCTTCCTATAGCTACTCCTGAACCATTTAGCGTATGAACAAATTCTGGTTTAGCTTTAGCGTCTTCTCTATATCTTATATTAGCACGTCTTGCTTGGAAGTCTTCAAAATTACTACAACTTGAAATCTCTACATATCTATTATAACTTGGCATCCATACCTCTATATCGTACTTTAATGCTGCTGTAAAGCCTAAATCACCTTTACATATTCTAACTACTCTATATGGAAGTCCTAAGCCTTTAAGAACTGATTCAGCGTCATTAGTTAGCTTTTCAAGTTCCTCATAAGACTGCTCTGGTTTTGCAAATTTAACAAGTTCAACCTTATTAAATTGATGTTGTCGTACAAGTCCTCTTGTATCTCTTCCTGATGAACCAGCTTCTGCTCTAAAGCAAGCACTATATGCAGCATGTTTTATAGGAAGCTCATCTCCGCTTAAAATTTCATCTCTATACATATTAGTTACAGGCACTTCTGCTGTAGGAATTAAAAAATATCCGTTATTCTCTACTTTAAATGCATCTTCTTCAAATTTAGGAAGTTGCCCTGTTCCTATCATACTATCTCTATTAACCATGTATGGTGGAAGTATCTCTTCATATCCATTTTCTAAAGTATGAGTATCTAAGAAGTAGCTTATTATAGATCTTTCTAGTCTAGCACCAAGTCCTTTATAAAGAGTAAATCTTGAACCAGTTATCTTTCCTGCTCTTTCAAAATCTAATAAACCTAAATCAGGTCCAATATCCCAATGAGCTTTTGCTTCAAAATCAAAGTTTCTAGGTTCTCCCCATTTTCTAATCTCTATATTATCTTCATCAGTTTTACCCTCAGGTACATTAGGATTAGGAACATTAGGTATTCTAAGCATTATGTATTTTATTTTTTCATCCACTTCGCTTAGTTCTACATCATATTCTTTAATTTTATCTGCAAGCTCTTTCATATCTTCCATTACTCCACTTACATCTTTTCCTTCTTTTTTTAGCTTTCCTATTTGTGAAGATTCATTATTTCTTTTATTTTTTAATTGCTCAACTTGTACTAGTATCTCTCTTCTTCTCTCATCAAGAGCAATTACATTATCTATTAAGTTAGAGTCAAAGTCCTCTCCTCTACCCTCCATTATTTTTTTAATTTCTTCTGTATTTGTTCTTATTCTCTTTAGATCTAACATTTATGATTTTCCTCCTTGTTAGTATAAATATATTTTAAAAAGATTATTTTCAAACAAAAAAAGTCTTCTCGCCTACTAAAAAGTAGGGACGAAAAGACTCCGCGTTACCACCCTAATTGGTTTATAAATAAACCCTCTTATAAATTTAACGACCTTTGCCGTATTGCTCATCACAATCCCTCAGAGGCGGATTCACATTATATAAAGTATGAGTTTACACCATCCACTCACTCTCTTAAACAATATATTATGTTACTATCCTCTTCAATGGTTTAAATATTAATTTTTAAACTATTATAATTATAATATAACAAATTGTCAATAAATTATTTATGATATATCAATCTTTTAATATATATAATGTTTTTAATAATGTATAGATTTAGTACACACTATGTCTACTCCTGTATTTAGTATATTTCTGCATATTATATCTCCACATTTTATAGGAGCTCCTACATGTATCCTACTTAGAGCCTTAGAGCATTCAATTAATAATTTTTTATCTATGGGTTTATTACTTTTTACTGGTACTACACTACAATTTGCCCCTTTTATTCTCACAATAGATGTAAAAATTTTTTTATCATCTTTCATTATACTTACACCACCTGTACACCCTTTACATATGATTAAATTCTTTTATTCTATTTAACAGTATCTTAGAATTTTTTGAATCCTTAACTATATCTGTCATGCTTTTATTAGTTTCCCTAGCTAATATAGACACTATTTTATTTGTACAATATGCTCCTTTACAGCTACCTAATGACGCTCCGGTTCTTCTTTTTACACCTTCTAAAGTTCTTGCACCTAGTGGCCTTCTTATAGAATCTATAATTTCTCCTTCTGTAACCTTATTACACATACAAATCATCTTTCCATATTTTTTGTCTACCCTTATTATTGAACTTCTTTCTTCATTTGTCATGTCTCTAAATCTATATATATCTCTTCTTTTATCTGTAAAATCACTCTTTAATCTACATTTTAGATTAACTTCAACAGTTTCTCCAATAACTTTAGCTATTGAAGGAGTCATTGTAACCTCCGCATAATTTTTTCCTGTTATCTTAATATAGCCTTTATCTACTAAACTATCATCAATTACTATTGAATCGTTATAATAGGGTGATTGATAATAAGTATTGATATCTTCTGGTTTAATGCCATGCATTATTGAACCAATCTTTTTATAACATTCCTCGTAAGTAATGCTTTCACTTGATTTAACAGCAGCAATATAGGTTCCTTGTACTGTTGGATGTATATATATTTCTTCATTTCCATTGGAACTAAATATTATATTATTAAAACACCCCTTAAATGTTTTTTCTATTAAGAAATAACTTAAATAACCCTTTTTATCATTCATTGCTTCCTTAAATCCGTCAACATTATAATCCTCAGGTGTAGTATTTATAACCATCTTACATGTGAATTTATTTTTATTGGTAATAACTTTAAATCCTCTATTTACTTTGCTAATACCCTCAACAATCTCTTCAAGCTTAAAGGATACCCCATTATCAAAGGCAATTTCTCCATAAGCTATTCCTAAGTCATAAGGGCATATTACACCTGTATTATGAGAGTATATAGCCTTTTTTACATTAATATTTAAATTAGGCTCCATTTCATATATATTTTTACTATCTAAAAGAGCTATATTAGGAATATTCTTTTTAATAGCTATTTCATACATTGATTCCAGTTCTTCTTCTTGTTTACTATTTTGAGCAACAATTATGGAATCTTTTCTTACAAAAGGAATATCAAATTTTAAAGCTAAGCTATTTATTATATCATTTCCCATAAATTCGAGCTTTGACATTATATTATCTTCACATTGTATTCCATCATATATTATAGCGGAGTTTACTAGTGCCACATCATCAGCTATATCATAGTCTTTTTCAATAAGTGCTATATTTAAGCTAAATTTTGATAACTCATATGCTATTGCACACCCTATAAGCCCTCCACCCAATATGAGAACATCATAATCCATACTAATCCTCCAAAGTAAGTCTC
Source organism: Clostridium sp. (assembly GCA_036677665.1). GTDB lineage: Bacteria > Bacillota > Clostridia > Clostridiales > Clostridiaceae > Clostridium_H. Next base: position 3,880 of record JAVBVX010000086.1, read on the forward strand.
TTTATCTTATGACTATTCACTTAGTTTATTTAACACTTCTCCTAATTCTTTTATATACTCACCATATTTAGCCCAATCACCGCTCTTTTGAGCCTCTAGTGCGTTATTATATATATCCTTAGCCTCTTTAATTTCATCTGGTGTTTTTATAATAACTCCATTATTATCTTCCTTTATATCATTATTATCTTTATAATTAAATAATTTTCTAAGGGCTTCATCTATATTTTCGGCTAATATAATCTTATCTGCATAAGATACTATAACCCTTTTCATCTCTGGTATACTTTTTTCTCCCTGCGCCCTTAAATATAGAGGTTCTACATATAATAAAGAGTTTTCAATAGGAATAATCATAGTATTGCCAAATTGAACTTCTGATCCCTTAGCATCCCATAAAGATATTTCCTTTGATATAGTTGTATCTTGATTTATCTTTTGTTTAAATAAAATCGGACTATTTACAGTTCCACTTTCTGTAGTGGGAAATTTATATAGTACCATTTTACCATAATTATCCTTATCCATTCTAGCCCCAAATATAGCTACCATATTTTCTCTCTGATTTTGATTAAAATATTCAAGTAATAAAATCTCTTCTTTTTCTTCTCCTGGGAGTTTCATAGTTACATAAGAGGCTTCATTTATAGAATCTTCTCCCTCGACTGTCTTTTGACTCTTAGATATATCCCATACATTTTGACCAATAAAGAAGGAATTTACATCATTCACATGATATTTTTCTAAGACTTTACATTGAATCAAAAACATGTCTTCAGGATATCTTAAATGCTCATTAAAGCCTTCTGGAAGCTTATTTATATCTTTAAATAGTTTAGGGAATACTTTTGAGTAACTAACCGCTATAGGATCATTTTTATCAACTAAATAGAAGTCCATAGTACCATCTAATGCATCCACTGTAACCTTAACTGAATTTCTAATATAATTAACATTATTTATAGGCTCTGAGAAAGGATACCTATTAGATGAAGTGTATCCATCTAATATCCAATAAAGCTTTCCCTTATTTATAACTATATATGGATCCTTATCATATGTTAAGAAAGGAGCTACAGCCTTTGCTCTTTCTATTATATTTCTTCTTATTAAAATCTTACTTTCACTAGTTATATCTCCAGACAATAAAAACTTTATATCATTTTGATTAATGGCGAAAAGTAGTCTATTAAAAAAGTTCATCTTTATACCAAGATTACCGTCGTAATTCTTAGTTGCATTTTCTCCATTTTCTTTAGGATAATCCATCTCATTTATTTTAGTATTAACTAGAGCATATTCGTTAGTTTTCTCCCCAAAGTAAATCCTTGGTTCATCAATTTTTATATCTGATTTATTTAATAAAGGCATATCTTTTACTATAAAATCAGGTTTACCCTCTGGCGTAACTGAATTAACTTTACTTACAACTACACCATATCCATGAGTGTAAGTTAAATGTTTATTTTGCCAAGTACTTGCTTTATCTTGTAGCTTATCATACATTATTTCTCTTGGTGCTATAAATACTTGAGTATATTTTCCATTTACAATATATCTATCTATATCTATATCGTTAAAACCATAATAATTCTTTTTACTTTCAACCTGGTTATAAAACTCTAGAGCTGGTACTACAGAGTTTACATTTATATTTTTTATAGTAGCTTTATTTCTATCTATAACTTCTTTAGTAAGGTTATTTGATATTGGATACATCTGCTCTCGTATATCGTCTAACTTAAAAGCTTTTTTAGTATAATCCATATTGTATTCTATAAAAGGCGTCTCAAGTCTTCTCTCATTAGATTTTACTATAAACTTTTGCCATGCCCCTGCTACAACACCTTCAGAAACAATAAGTAAAAATATAAGTATTATTGAAATTATTATTGGCTTTGTTTTAGATTTTAAGATACTAATAAATACAACTATAGATGATAATATAGAAGCAATTACTATAGCTTGATAAAATCTAAGAGTTATCTTTGTATCCGTATAGCTAGCCCCAAAAGCTAGTCCTCTAGGAGAATATACTAAATTTAATGCCTTTAACCCATGTCCTATTCCTATACATACAAGTAAAATTGCTGCTAGTATAGCTAACTGTTTACCTGCAAACTTAGTTATTCCACTTTTAAAATTAATAACTTCTTTAAGGTTTCCTAAAGATTCTCTTCCATACACTACTTTATCTTTAGTAATCAGTGCAATATATATTGTAAATGTTATAACTGCAAATAATATTAAAAGAGATAGTATTATACTATAAAGAGACTCTATTAAAGGTAACTTAAAAATAAAAAATGATATATCCATATTAAATATAGGATCTTTAACATTAAAACTTGTTGAGTTAGTAAACTGCAATATTTTATACCAGTACATTGATGCAAACATAAATGATACTATAAATGACACTACAGTACTTAAAACCAAAATTATCTTTCTTTCTCTTTTTTCATTTATTAGATTTACATCAATAACTTTTTTCCATCTGATTATACTTTTTTTAATACTTTTTATATAGAACCAAATCGATATAAAACAAAGTATAAATATAGGCAACATTAACTTTATAGTAGCTGTTATTTTAGTTAAGTATACAGATAAGTATCCAACTTGATTAAACCATTTTAAGTCAATAATTATATTTACTATCTGACTTAAGAAAAACAAAAACAAAATTAGTATTAAGGAACTATTTATAAGTAGCCTTTTTCTTTTCATATCCCCACTCCCTCTTTATATACGGATTAAATCGTTATTAATAATTAATCAATAAGATATCCCTTAGTTCTTAATTCCATAATAATTTTTTCTAGATTTTCCTTACTATCTACCCATATAGTATGCAAATGAATCCCTCTAGTAAGGGATAATAAAGGTTCTGCATCATATTCTTTTATTTTCTCTGTAAAGCTCTGGATATCATATGGTGTTTTTATCATTAACATAGCCTTAATTTCTCCATATAGAGCATGTTCTACAATTACATCTTTCACTATGCCACCATACTTAATTACACATTCTAACTCATCACCGATATCTTCTCTTCCATGAGAAAGTGCTATAATTTTTTCTAGTCCTAAAATCTCCTTCTGCGGAATCATATATCCTTCTGGGGTAGCTATTATATTAATACCTTCTGCTCTTAATATAGCTACATCTTTTACTATAATCTGTCTAGTAACTCCTAACTCATCAGCTAATTCTTGACCTTTCTTAGGTATATTGTCTTTATTTAATAAGTCTTTAATATATTCTCTTCTTGTCTTGGAAATCATTTATATCACCTCAATTTTTACTATCACATTTTTTTAATATTTCTAACTCATCATCATTAACTATTTCTTTATTATGATGATTTCTAACTAAATATAAAATTCTTTCATCATCTAAATAATTTTTTAAAATATTATAACCTTTCTCTGGATGATTATAATATACATCAACTTTCTTAATCCCTATAAATTTTTTAAGTTTACCTTTAGTAAATCTATGTAATAAAACCAAAAGTGATTTATCAATTACAGTTAAACTTACTTCTATTTTACCTATATCATGCAATAAAGCAGCTCTAACTAATCTATATTCATCCTCTTTATTTTTAATAAGCTTTTTAACATCTCTTGCTGTTCTAATTGAATGTAGCTGTTCATTTTTATTTAGCAACCTAAATAAGTCTAACTCATGACTATTTAAATGTATTTCTATAAATTCTTTATCTGATTTTTTTATCCTAGAAATAAGACCCCAATAAAATTGTTTTAACCTATATAACATAATTACTCCAGCCTCTAATGTATATTCCATTTACCTACATGATATCATATATTTATAATTTTCCAAATATATCAATAAAATATTATATTATTTTTATATAAATAAAAAAGAACAGTCTTGTAATTAACAAGACTGTTCTTTTGGTGGAGATAAAGAGATTCGAACTCTTGACCCCCTGCGTGCAAGGCAGGTGCTCTCCCAACTGAGCTATACCCCCATATGGTGGACCTTCAGGGACTCGAA
>JAVBVX010000087.1:0-5963 GCA_036677665.1 Clostridium sp.
TGTTTCATGTAATCCAAAGACTTTGGTGGATGACTTGAAGATTCTTATATATGAGGGTTATGTGGTTGAGAAGGTAAAGGTAATGGATATGTTCCCGCACACACCGCATATCGAGGTGGTAGTAGGAATACGTCGCAAAGATACCTTATAATCCTTGAATTCATGCACTTTACTAGCTTTTTTAACTTTAACACAAAAGGTGATGATTTTAAGAATAAAGAGCAAATTAATGGTGTGAAAGTAAGAGTAGGGATTTGATATTGTGTAAGTGGATACGTTGTTATAAATTTAATAGAAAATAGAAAGAGACTATGAAGAGAGCTAGTATGGCTGAAACTTCATGGTCTTTTTGTGTTTTATAAATTGTATATTGTGAAATTTATGTTGATACTTATATGGTTATAGAAAAGCATAAACACGGTAGAGTATTTATGATATTTAGAAGGAATGTTTCGTAATTTGTAGAATATTACAATAAAGTGTTCTTTTGGGGAAATCAATTAACATATAAAAATTTTTAGTTTTAGATAATTGTTTTGTTATGTTTATAATGGGAAGTTCAGAATATATAAGGGGGATACTATGATTATAGAAGCTTTAATAGGGATTTTCACTGGAGTTGTGGGTAATGGTATATATAGTTGTATTACCAAAGAAGATTTAATGTATAGAGTTAGTAATGCATATGAGAATGTACATAAGAAATTCTATGAATTTTATGGAGACGAATATGGGGATAAATTTAATAGCTTTTTAACAAGACAGGATAATATAGATTTAATAATAAATTCTTTTAATTTTGGAGAGAAAAGTCTAACAGCAGATGATTTTAACAAATCTCCTTATGATAGTAGCAAGTGTGCAACTAATGAAATAATTGATAAGTTTATATTATTATTTAAACAAGAAATAAGAAAGGACTTTGAATTAAATAAATTGTTAGCAGAAAAAGAGCACATAATTGAGCAGCAGCAAATGCACAAACAATTTACTCAACAAATAGGCAGAATTCTCGAAATGCAAACTAGGTTATATGAACAGAGTATTAATGATAAGAGTATTAACTTTGATGAGATTATGGATATATATAATGAACAGAACATTATAGAGCAAGATTACAAATTAATTAAGTGGTTACATGCAAACAAATGTCATAAGGAAGGTATTATAGTAAAGGCTCATATTGAGTATAAAAGAGGTAACTTTGAATTAGCAAAGAAAATTTTTGATTTTATAATTGAAGAATATGAAGAAGAATTTGAATACAATAATACAATAGCTTTGATAGATGAAAAGTTTGGAAGATTCGAAGATGCAGTAAAAAGATATCATAAAGTTTTGGAGAGAAACCCTAGAAGTTTGAATAGTTTATTTAATCTTGGTACATTGTATGCAGAGAAACTAGAAAAGTATGTGGATGGTTTGAAGTATCTGTTAATTGCTAAAGAAGTAGAACCTAATGATAGTGAGGTGTTAAATAATATAGGTGCATTATATAAAGATAAGTTTCATGACTACTCTAATGCAAAAATATATTTTGAATTAGCAATAAAGTGTTCAAAAAATAATCCTTTACCATTTATAAATATAGGAGAACTTTATTTGGAAGGTTATAAAGAATATAATAAAGCAATTACATTCTTTGAAAAGGCTTTAATTTTAACAGAAAAAAATAAAGAGCAAATACATAATATTTTAGGATTAATATGTGGAAGTATAGTTATCAAGGACAAGGCTAAATCTATTATGCATTTTCAGGAAGCTATAAAAATTAATCCACATCTTATTGAATCAAGGCTAAACTTAAACATTATAAAGTCAAATAAAGGCTATTTTGATATGTTTAAAACATTATCTTCTAATAAAGTAATAGATCTGTTAAAAGACAATAATAACGATTAATTACAATGATATTTGAAGACGCATTAAATTTTTAACTAGAAATAAATAATTAGTATATTTTACTACTATCTATACACCCATTAGGCTAATAATGGGAAGTTGAAATAACTAGTAAAAAGTAGCTAATGCTGTATGAAATAAAGCATAAAATACAGCAGGATCTTATTACATGTAAGTAAGGTTTTTGATTATCTGGGTGCAGAAGGGCTCCCCTTTACAAAATATAAACACTTTTCTTGTTTGAGATACAGAATTTGAAGATTTTTATTGTATTAGAAAGTTAGACTTTGAAGCATTGCGAAACTTAGGAATTACCAGCTTATCGAAGTCAAGCATTTACAATGAGCAGTACGCAGAATAGCCTTTTATAGACGATGGCACAAAGCTTCCTATAGGTATATCTATGGCATTTAATCATATTTACAGAGGCTCATTGTCAATGATAAAACGGAAATTCTGTACGAGCTAAGTGTTTGAAATTTTAACTGTCAGAAACAGATACTCATTCAAGATCTAAAATTATGGGTGATAATTTCCATGTGATCCCTGTTTTCGCAGTGAATATAATTTATCCATTCGAGTATTCATTTTATGATCAGCATGTAGAGAGAGCGAAATTAGAGAAGCGTAATGGAGTTAATAACAGATAGTGAAAAGCACAGGCTACGAGAATTGTAGCAGATGAAGTATGGGTAAAGCTGAATGGTAGTTACTATGTCTATCTGAGTAGCCACATTGATTAATGGAAGAAGCAAGGCTTTTAACGTAAAATAGAAGGAGGTTTAAGAGACATGAGCGATGAAATAATTGAGTTTAACATTCCAGCAGATGCAGATGGTTATGTTACATTCCAATGCTCATTTTGTGATAATACTTTTAAATTGCATGTTGATGAGTGTCAGGATGATGACTTAATGGAATTCTTCTGTCCTTACTGTGGGTTGGTGGATGAACCAAGCGAATTTCTGAATGATGAGATTATTCAGTTGGTAATCGATAAAGCTGAAAACTTAATGATTGATATAATGAACAATTTTACTAGTGATTTAGAGAGGTCTTTTAGAGGCAATTCAATGGTTCAGGTAAAATCTTCAAAGATTGATAAGAAAGGCGAAAAAGAAGTTTTCGAAGCTGATTCAGAAGAGATTATTACAACGCTATCTTGTTGTGGTAAATATTTAAAAATTCCTTATAGTGCGAAAGAATCTGGTATCATTTGTCCATATTGTGGGGTGAGATAAGATGGAGTATCAAATTAGTAAAAATGAAATTAGAATTATTGATAAAGATTTTAGGCGAATTGCTAGCCGATTACTTAAAACTAAAAATGGTAACGAAATTAAAGACCTTACCAGATTCTTAAACTATATTGAAGAACAGCCATTTTTACGAAGCTTTATTGAAAAGAATAATATTGAGGAATTTGATATCAAGACAGAAATATCGAGCAAAGGCTGGAATGATATTTACGATATACCGATAGAAAAGGAAAGAGAAATTGCATGGGTATATCAATTTCTAAAGTATTGCCAAGTTAAATTTAAAGATTTTTGGTCAATTTCACAGGGGTATGGTAATAATAGTAGAAGTATTCAAGATCATATTAATGCTCTCTGTTATGAAGTTATTAAACCATTTATTGACCATATTACAGATTATATAGGGGAGGTTATGATAGAGATGGGATTCGATGAAAATGCAAAGATAAACATTCAAATTGGAAGCAATGCAGGTCAGGTTAATATTTCTCAAGGTAGTTCGACAATAAATGCAACAAATAATGTTACAATGGTTCAAAATGACATCGAAAGGATTTTAGAACTGGCGAATGCGATAATTGGACAAATAAAGGATTCAGGTATTGTTCAAGAGGATAAAGATGATATTATAGATGACATTGAAATTATAAAAGAACAACTTGAATTAGAGCAGCCAAAACCTTCAAGAATAAAGAAGGCGTTAGCATCAATTGGAAAGTTAGATGCGGTATTTGTTAAAGGTACAACTATTGCGCTTGCAATAAACAATTTTCACCAGCAAGTTACTGAGTTGTTGAATAAGTTCGGAGTAATGTAGTATGGATATACAGATTTTTAATAATATGGTCTATAATTCTTCGAATAAATGCAGTATTGATATACATATAAAGTTAAAGTCATTAGCTGAAGAGTTGGTTAGCAAGGGGTTAAACCGTAGCGGAACTGCAGTAGAAGTAACATATAAATTAGTTAATAGTAAAGTAGAAACTTATTTGGAAGAACTATTAAAGGAAATAAATGACTTCATTAAAGATTTTGAAGTAGTATTAAATGAAGAAGAATTTGAAGAGTTGTTTCATTGCTTAGATACTTTTTATAAAAGCTTAATAGAATCAGCTTATAGGCTGAGAAAAGAGTATCTTGATGCAAACGGTCTTGAAGATTCAAGGTTTGATTATGAAGCCAATCTTATTCAGAATTGCACACACAGGATAGAAACTGAGAAGCAGAATTTTCAGATTAAAATTAAACTTGTAGAGGAAAAAATTAAGAGACAAGGTATTAATATAGGAAATAATACAGGGCAAGCTAATATTGCTATTGGCGGAACTATTAATGTCAATAACGTTAGAATCTTAGATAATATAGTTACTTTGAAGTTTTATTTGGCAGGTCGTATTGAACCTTCTGATACGATGAAAAAGCTTACTTTAAAAGAATTGGGAGAGCCTTTAAAAATTACTGAAATTAAAGCTGAAATATTGGAATTAGTAGATAAAATAAAATCTATGAATCTTCCTGAACCTGAAATTAGGCATGCAGTCAAGCAAACTACTGGAGGTTTGTTTGAGATACTTGCAGAATTGAGTTTGCATGGAGGTGGAGCAGTAAGAATTAATACTGAGGAAAGAAAAGAAGTAACAGAACAGCTGAAACATCATTTTAAGATTGAAGTAGATGAAAAGGAATTTTTTAATTTAGGCAATCTAACATCAAAAAAAATACCTGATGTAACGATAGCTGGGATATACACAAAAGATAAGTATTTTGGAAAAGAGATGGAGATTGAAAAGAAGAATCTTATAAACGATTTACAATTAAAGCTTATACTATTGGATTCATATGAGAATCTTATAAGCTATTTGAATGAATTTTGTTTAATACCTCTTATTCTGGTTAATGAGGGAAAAGTAAAAAATAGCAGTGTTCAAATTAGTATCAAGATACCAAATAAATATGAATTACTTGATATAGGCAGTAAAGAGCTTTTAATTGCTTCAATGCTATTTAATTATGCAAATGAAGACTTGCTTAAGTACCTAATAACCCATACAGGGAGTAGTAGTATAAGAAGTTTTCCTGAACAATTGGGTATTAGTGCAGGAGTAAGTAATCTCTTTAATAGTAGACCTAAATCAACAGAAGAAGAAATTAACATGGAAAGAGATAATATTGAAAAGATATTTAATTATGAGTTTTTTGAAGAGAATCATTACAATGTTCTAAAATATAGCTTCCCAATGTTGACTAATAAAATCAGACCAAAGGAAGTAATGGCTTTGCCCACATATCTTTTTGTTAAAGCTAATGAGTCGATATCAATAGAATATACCATATTATCAGATGTGCATATCGACAATGTGATACAGCCATTGACGTATGTAGTAGAGTGAGGGGTTGATTATCTTAAATTTGTTACAACTTCCCATTATTCATATAATTAGAAACTAATATTTAAGGTAAAAAGTCTTATATTAGGATTTATAAAACTAAAAAATTAATATAATATTGCATAACTATAAAGTAGAAAAAGACTATGAAAAAAGCATTCCAGCTTAATTTCATGGTCTTTTGTGTTTTATAAATAATAAAGAAACTTCTATATTTTATCTCCATCCTCAAAAACAAAAAATCCTTCAAATTTACATCCAAGAGCTTCAGCAATTTGCTGGAGCTCTTTTTCTGAGAAATTATCACGAGTAAGTTTGTTGGATAAATTTTGATTAGTAGTTTCAATTAAATTTGCAAGCTCAGATATAGTCATTTTTTTTCGTTTTATTAAAATGCGAATTTTTTCGCCCA
>JAVBVX010000088.1:0-16948 GCA_036677665.1 Clostridium sp.
TTACTCCTACTAATATTTATGCAAACTCAAGCTACTGCCTTTTTAGGTACGGTTTCCGCTAGCAATATTGATAAAAAAACAGTTTACTTAACCTTTGATGATGGTCCTATACCGATTGTAACAGATAAAATACTAGATACACTAAAGGAAAATGATATTAAGGCTACTTTTTTCGTAGTAGGCAAAGAAATTCATGAAAGAGAACATTTATTAAAAAGGATTCATGAAGAAGGTCATGCTATAGGTCTACATACCTATTCTCATAACTTTAAAAAGATTTATTCTAATTCTAATATCTTTATAGATGAAATGTTAAAAACTCAAGAAGAGATTAAAAAAGTTGTGGGTCATACCTCCAATATAATAAGATTTCCAGGCGGCAGTGAAGGTAGACTTACTCAAAATTTTTTAGATAAGTTACATGAGAATAATTTAAAAGTTTATGACTGGAATGTAAATACCTATGACGGAGTGAATGCTACTATGCCTGTTCAAAAACTAATTAATAATGGAACTAAATATAAGGATAGTTATTCTAGATTAATAATTTTAATGCATTGTAATTCTAATAACAAGAATACAATTAAAGCACTTCCTGAAATTATAAGATATTATAAAAGCATAGGCTATGAATTTAAAATAATCACAGATGATACAAAAGAATACTACTATAGAATTAAAAAATAATTAAGGCCGTAAGAATACTCTTACGGCTTATAAATTAAACTACATCTTTATTCTTTAATATCTTATCAATTATACCTCCACCAAGACAAGCCTCTCCATTGTAAAAAACAACTGCTTGACCTGGGGTTACTGCCTTTTGAGGAGTATCAAAAATAACTTTACATCTATCGCCATTAGTTATAACTCTAACGCCTTGGTCCTTTTGTCTATATCTAAATTTTGCTGTACACTTAAATTCTTTAGGCATTTCCTTATCACTAACCCAATTGATATCCGTTGCTTCAAGTCCATAAGAAAATAACTTTGGATGATTTTCTCCTTGAGCTGCATATAAGATATTCTTTTTTAAATCTTTTTCTACAACAAACCAAGGTTCACCTGTACCTTTTCCTCCAATTCCAAGTCCTTTTCTTTGACCTAAGGTATAGTTCATAAGACCATAGTGTTTTCCTACAGTTTCTCCTTCAAGATTTTTTATATCTCCAGGTTTAGCAGGTAAGTATTTGCTTAAAAACTCAGTAAAATCCCTCTCACCAATAAAACAAATTCCTGTACTATCCTTCTTCTTAGCTGTTTCAAGCTCTGCTGCCTCTGCTATCTCCCTAACCTTTTTCTTTGGCAGATGTCCTATAGGAAACATAGTTTTTGAAAGCTGGTATTGTCCTAGTGCACATAGAAAATAAGTTTGATCTTTATTTTCATCATTCCCTCTTAATAGTCTGTATTCCCCATCTACGAAATCAACTTGAGCATAGTGTCCTGTGGCTATGTAATCTGCTCCTGCTTCCAATGCATAATCTAAGAATGCTTTAAATTTTATCTCCTTATTGCACATTACATCTGGATTTGGAGTTCTTCCTCTTTTATATTCATCGAGGAAGTATGTAAATACTCTATCCCAATATTCCTTAGTAAAATTTACAGTGTAATATGGGATTCCTATTTGGTTACACACCATAATTACATCTTCATAATCATCTGTAGCAGTACAATTTCCATCTTCATCTTTTTCATCCCAATTTTTCATAAATACTCCAATTACATCGTAGCCTTGCTCTTTTAACAAAAGTGCTGTTACAGATGAGTCTACCCCACCTGACATTCCTACGATTACTTTTGTATCTTTTGGCTCTTTGTTCATTTATATCAACAGCCTTTCTCTTTAATTTAAAAGGAAAGCACTCTCTGCTTCCCCTTATCTTGTAAGTCTATATAGTATATTGTTCTTTCTATACGGAAGATTTTCTCTTATCATTTCGAGTCTATGAACATCATAATACCCTTCTTTTACATAATTCTCTATGTCACTAGCTCCTGCTGGATTATATATTATAATGTCTACTCCTAAAGTATTCATAAAGATTAGTGTAAGAGCATCTTGAAAAGTCATACCTCTTCCTTTGTTATTATTATAGACAATTATTTTAGGAACCTTTAGAGGATAATCAAAATTTTGCAACAGATCAAGTAACTCTTCATGTAAATTAGTTAAAACTGCAAAAGTTGAAAGCTTCATATCCTTTTTTTCTTTTTCTTCTTTATCTGCTAATGAAAATAAAAAGGCTTTAATCCTATCAATGATGGAGAGTTTTACTTTCACCTTAAAGTTATCGTATTTCCATAGGCTTGGAATCTTACAAAATTCAATTATCTTTTCAGCCATAATTCCTTGCATAACAGGATTTACTTTCTTATACTTCCAATACTCCGAAGTTAGTAGTCTTTCTTTATCTAAATTACCGTTTATATCTGATATTTGAAAAAAAGCTTTACTTACATTTTTTTTATACTTTTTCTTATATAAAGGAAGTTTTTTAAATAGCAAAGTGTTTTCTTCTTCTACAAGTGAATTTATCTCTTCTCTATAAATTTTTATATCTTCATGAACTCCATTTACCTTTGAAAATAAATTAGGAACATTAACTTCCCTTTCTCTAATATTCCAGCCCGGTCTTATCATAGCTTCTTGTTTTCCCAGTAATACTATTTCATCATAAGTTGTTTTTAATGTATCAGCTTTAATTTTATAATCTGCAAATTGCCATGGCTTAAAACAGCCTGATTCTTCATCATGTAATATGTCCATAATCTCTTCGCTTATTTTATATGCTTGAGTTTCTGTTCTTTTCTTATTATTAGTTTCATCATTATAGCTATCAAAATTAGACATTTGGATATTTCCACCTTTCTAATTATTGCTGAAAACAAAGTGAACTATCATAGCTAAGACCTTATAAGTATATACTCTCAATAATTTTACCATTTAATTCTGCAAAAATAAATATAGTTTCTATTACTTTATATCTATTATTTTACATGATTTAAGTTTACTATTTCTTCAAAAAACAAAAACCAGCAATATTTGCTGGTTTTTATCTTTAGGATAGATATACTTCCTCAACAGTTTTTACATAATGGTCTAGTCCTTCATCTACCATTACTACCACCTTAGGAGCACCTTCTTTGTTTACATAAGTCCTATAGCCTTTTAATCCATCTCTGTCTAATTTCTCTTCTCTATCAACTATTACTTCAGATTCTCCTTCATAATGATAATCTTCAAAAGCCTTTACTAATTTAGGTAAAAACTGATCCTCTTGACAATCTATTTCCTTTATTACTTCCATAACATTCTCAATTGTTCTCATTTTCATGCCTCCTATTAGAAAGTTGGCATACTATCTAAGTTATCACCGTCATTATCATTTGGATTACTTCTTAAGAATTCTCTTCCATTTCTTGCTTTACCTACATTAACACCTTCTAATGCACCATCTCTTACCATAGTTATAGCTTCATTAATTGAATAAACACTTCCGTTATCTATCATTACATCTGTAATATCACCATCTGTATTCTTTTTTACTTTAACTATTTTTCCTTTATCACTCATGCTAATTCCTCCTATATTCTTTAGTTAGTTCTTATTACTATTGATATAGTTTTTGAATTAGCTTATAACTTTATTCATTCTAAGTTAATAAATATTTTATTGTTTCATTCTTTGTAACAATTCCTTTTATAAGTCTACTCGGTTCTACTTTTACCTTCACTAAACGATATGCATTTAATACTATCTCTTCTGATTGTTTTTGTTTTGAAGAATCATTCGCATATATTGTAGCTATTGCTTCTCCACTTTTTACATAATCTCCAATTTTCTTATGAATAACTACTCCTACACCTAAGTCAATTTTACTTTCCTTAGTCTCACGACCTGCTCCAAGTATAAGGGCTGCTATTCCTATATCATCAGCTTTTATTGCTTTTACATAACCTTCTTCTTTTGATAATACTTGCTTAATAATGGATGCTGTTGGAAGAAGTTCAGGGTTATCCACCATAGCAGTATCTCCTCCTTGTGCCTCCACTAGCTCTCTTAACTTTGCAAGTCCTTTACCTGACTTTATAATATTTTCAAGGATTCCTCTAGCCTCTTCTGCATTCTTGGCTTTTTCCCCTAAAACTAGCATGTGGGAACCTAGCGTTAAGCATAGTTCTGTTAAATCTGAAGGCCCTTTTCCTTTTAAAGTATCTATTGCTTCCTTTACTTCAAGAGAATTTCCTATAGCAAAACCTAATGGTTCATCCATTTCGGTTACTACTCCAATAGTATTTCTTCCAACATTAGTACCTATATCTACCATTTCTTTTGCTAATTCAAAAGCATTTTCTTCATTCTTCATAAAAGCACCACTACCTGTTTTTACATCTAGTACAATAGCATCAGCTCCTGATGCTATCTTTTTACACATAATACTTCCTGCAATTAGAGACATATTATCTACAGTTGCTGTAACATCACGAAGAGCATATAGCATTTTATCTGCAGTTGCTAGCTTTCCCGTTTGAGCACCTATAGCTATTTTTCTCATATTTATATTCTCAATAAACTTATCAATAGTCATTTCTACAGAAAATCCCTTAAAAGATTCTAGTTTATCTATAGTACCTCCAGTATGACCAAGGCCTCTTCCTGACATTTTAGCTACTGGTACTCCTGCTGCTGCAACAATTGGTCCAAGAATTAGTGTAGTTGTGTCTCCAACTCCACCCGTACTATGTTTATCTACCTTTATACCCTCAATACCTGATAAGTTTATAACCTCTCCACTGTCTACCATGGCTTTAGTTAAATCTGCTGTTTCTCTTTTATTCATCTTCTGAAAGTATATAGCCATCATTAAAGCTGAAACCTGATAGTCTGGTATTTCTCCCTTTGTATAACCTTCTATAAAAAAATTTATCTCTTCCGTGGTAAGTTCATAACCATTTCTCTTTTTCATTATAATATCGTACATTCTCATAGGTAAGCCCTCCCCACTTTTAGATTTCCTTTATTACATTTCTCATAAGATTTATAAAAGTCTCTCTTACTCTTGTAGATGTTTCTACGACTTCTTCGTGGTTTAGTGGTTGATCTAGAATTCCTGAAGCCATATTTGTCATGCAAGATATTCCTACAACCTTAATTCCACTATGAGCAGCTATAATAACCTCTGGAACTGTGGACATTCCCACTGCATCTCCACCTAGTATACGCACCATCCTAACCTCTGCTGGCGTTTCATAAGTTGGGCCACTCATTGCTGCATATACTCCCTCTTGAAGTAAAATATTAAGTGATTTAGCTATTTCTCGAACTTTCTCTCTTAGATTTTTATCATATGCATTTGACATATCTGGGAAACGAGTACCAAACTCATTTAAATTCCTTCCAATTAGAGGATTATCTCCTGTTAAATTCAGATGGTCACTTATAAGCATTAAGTCTCCTGGATTAAAGCTTTTATTCACAGCTCCTGCTGCATTTGTCACAATAAGTTTTTCAACCCCTAATAACTTCATTACTCGAACAGGAAAAGTTACTTCCTCCATTTTGTATCCCTCATAGTAATGAAATCTTCCCTGCATTGCTACAACTTTTTTACCTTCTAAAGTTCCAATAACTAATTTTCCTGCATGCCCTTCCACAGTAGACACTGGAAAATGAGGAATGTCACCATATGAATAATGCTCTGCATCCTCTATTTGGTCTGCAATGCCTCCAAGTCCAGAGCCTAAAATTAATCCAATCTCTGGCTTTACTTTTAATTTTTCCACTATATAATCCGCAGCTTCTTTCATCTTATTATATAAATCCAATTTTATAATCTCCTTTCCACTATTGCTATAGATGCGCTAGCACCTACTCTATTAGCTCCAGCTGCAATAACTGCCTCTGCATCTTCCCTAGTTCTTACTCCCCCTGAAGCTTTAACACCAATTTCTGTTCCTACAGTTTCTCTCATCAATTTAATGTCTTCTACTGTAGCTCCTCCCGTCGAAAAGCCTGTGGACGTTTTTACAAAGTCTGCTCCAGCTTCTTTTGAGATTTCACAAGCTTTAACTATCTCTTCTTTTGATAAAAGACAGTTTTCTAAAATTACCTTTACTACCACTTTTCCCTTTGCTGAATTAACTACAGCTTGAATATCCTCTTTTACTTCATCATACTTTTTAGCTTTTAGGGCTCCTATATTTAATACCATGTCTATTTCTTGTGCACCATTTTCAATAGCCTGCTCAGCTTCAAAGGCTTTTGCCTCTTTTGTTGTAGCTCCTAATGGGAATCCTACAACTACACAAGTTCTAACATCTGTCCCCTCTAATTCTTTACTTACTAAAGTTGCGTAATATGGATTTACACACACTGATGCAAATCTATACTTTTTAGCCTCTAAACAAATTTTTACTATTTCTTTCTCAGTAGCCTCTGGTTTTAGTAGAGTATGATCTATGTATTTTTCTAATTTCATTTTTAATCTCTCCCTTCTATTATTATCCGCTTTTATGAAGCTTTTAATACAATCTAAAATATTAAGGGGCTGCCTCTTAATATTTAACATTTGTTTCCTGTGATACCATTAATCATATATAGACCCTATATTATATCTTTGTTAGAATAACCATGAGATAAAAAAAAGCCGAATCTCCATTTTGGAGTACGGGGGACTTATTACTAGGGGTGAATCTCCATTTTGGAGTAGGGTGACCTCAACCCGAACCCGTCAACTAACCTCGAAGGCATAGGGAGGTACAAATTTATGTTAAAATCTAAGAAACTGAAATCGTTTATAGCAACTATATCCCTTTCAGTATTATTTGCTTTGCCTGTACAAGCTGCTACTTATAGGGTCACGGCTAATGATAACCTATATAGAATAGGTATACTCTTTGACACCTCAGTTAGCACCTTAAAATCTACTAATAATTTATCAAGCGATACTATATATCCTGGTCAATTATTAAATGTACAAGCTGCCACACATACTGTAAAACAAGGAGATAGTCTTTACTTAGTTTCACAAAAGTATGGGATATCATTAGAAAGTCTAAGAAAAGCTAACAACAAATGGAATGATCATCTTTCTATAGGTCAAAACCTTATAATTCCTGGAACTTCTTCAGTTAGTAGCCAAGCTACTACCACTATGGCTGCTAGATCTATTGCCACTACACCTAAGAGTGTAATTTCTTATACTTCTGCAGAGCTTGACCTTTTAGCAAGATTGGTTAGAGCTGAAGCAGAAAATCAACCTTATTCCGCAAAAGTTTCTGTTGCGGCAGTTGTAGTAAATAGAGTTCAAAGTTCACAATTCCCGAGTACAATAAGCGGAGTAGTAAATCAAAGAGTAAATGGATATTATCAATTTACTCCTGTTAAAAATGGAACTATATCTAGACCAGCTACTGCTTTAGATAGACAAGCTGCCTTAGAAGCTATTAATGGAGCTGATCCAACAAAAGGAGCATTGTTCTTCTATGATACTAGTGTAACTAGTAAATGGATGTTATCAAAACCAGTATCTACTAGAATAGATAAGATGGTATTTGCTTACTAAATAAAATTGTAAAATAATTTTATTTTAGTCGCTAATCTATAATTGCTAATCTCTATGTATATTTCTGTATCCAATAGTAACTAGCTACCCATGATTAGCGACTTCTTTTTTTTCTTTCATCATATTTATAAATCGTTCTACAATATATGGATCAAATTGAGTCCCTGCACATCTTTTTATTTCTTTTAATGCTTCATCTTTTGCTATACCTTCATGATAGGACCTATCCTGAGTCATAGCATCAAAGCTATCTACTATAGATACAATTCGTGCTAACAAAGGTATTTCTTTTTCCTTAAGCTTTTGAGGGTAACCAGCTCCATCCCATCTTTCATGATGAGATAGTATTAATTGTGCTATACCTCTTAGTTCCGGAGAGGAAATGGCTATCTGATACCCTATTTCAGGGTGACGTTTTATAATATTCCACTCTCGTTCTGATAACTTTCCTGGTTTAGTAAGTATTTCTTTTGGAATAGCAATTTTGCCTATATCATGTAGCATAGCTAAAAGAAGTAGATCATCTAAGTTATTTTCTGGCAATCTTAATTCTTTTCCTAATTGTATAGATAAAATTTCAAGCCTTTTAGCATGTTCTCTTGTTTCAAATGTGGTCTCTTCTAAAGTCTTTTGAAGTGACTCAATTATAGAGCTACGAGTACTTTTACTCTCAAGAAGCTTTCTTTTGTACATATAATCATCTGCTTCTTTAAATATATCTGTCATAAGCTGATCTTTACTATATCTAACAGAGAATCCTAAGGATATACTCGGTTTAATTGGATCAAAATCTGTTTTATTACAATTTTCTCTTATGCTTTCTATTACTTTCTCAGCTCTATCTGCATCACTTGAAGGAAGAATAATTACAAATTCATCTCCTCCTATTCTCGCTATTATATCTTTATCTCTGCAAGAATCCTTTAATATTTCAACAATCTTTTTTAGAAGCATGTCCCCTTTTAGATGACCAAAAGCATCATTAACTAATTTAAGACCATTTACATCTCCAATAATGATAGCAATTGGAAGCTCCTCCTCTTTATCTAGCCTTGAGATCGTCGATTCAAAATAGGATCTGTTATAAACTCCAGTTAGATTATCATATATTGCAATGTTACTTAATTCCTTATTTCTCTTTTCCAGGTTTAGATTTAATTTTAGTATTTCATCAACCATAATTCTATTTTCCCTAACTAGAACTTCAGTACGTGTAAGAGACTTTAAAATATTTTGTCCTAAAACTATAGCTTGAAAAAATACAGACATAATTACCCCAATAGGAAACCTATAATCTGTAGTTATAACACTATCTACATATAAAATGTCACCCATAGTTGTAATAAATACTAAAATGACACCTATAAATATAATTTGTGCTCCTTCAATTTTTCTAATACATGCCTTAGTTAATACATAAATAATATATACTCCTATGGCTAAAGTAAATACTTTAAAAGGAATTATGGTATATTTATATACTATTTCTTTCGATATTGTGGCCAATATAATAAAAATAATTGATATAATACTAATCATATATAAAACTTTTTTTGAAAACTGTAGCTTGAAAATCTGATATATAAAAGCAGCAAATAATGGTACCGCTAAATAAAAGCTTATGTATTCTATTTTTACCATATAACTCCATTTAATGTTAGGAAATATAATAAGTATACTCTTAGAACCTGTTGTAATAATTCTAATAGCTATAGTAAAGCAGTACATACTAAAATATAAGTATGATGTATTTTTACGATAGCTTAGATATATTACTATATGATAAAATGCCATAATAAGTATTGCAGAAAATAAGAACACCTCTGAGAATATTTGCTTGTATCTTATGTTTTGCATATTTTCAAAATCCCAATAGGATAAACCTAATACTCCATTGTTTATATAAGGATTACTGATGCTCTTATCAATAGATAACGCGGAAAATATCTTGCTTATACATGCTATGAAGATTATTGTAAATATTATTAACGTTATATTTTTATTGTTCATATATGTTTTCTTATTTATCATTTATCTCCACATCCTAAATCTATAATCCTTCAGTCAAATTATACTTATGGTTAAATTTTACATCATATTACATATAATGTTAAGAATTTTCGAATAAAAAAATTCAAGGTATGCCAAAAATAGTTTAGCATACCTTCATAACTTTTTCATTTATTTTTAGATTTATTTTTGAACTTTATCAAATATTGATATATAGTTCTCATAACCTTCCTCTGATAGCTTGCTTTTCGGTATAAATTTTAAAGATGCACTATTAATACAATATCTCAATCCACCTCTATCTCTAGGTCCATCAGGGAATACATGCCCTAAATGTGAATCTCCAAATTTACTTCTTACCTCAGTCCTTATCATTCCATAGTTCAAGTCACTTTTTTCCTTTACATTTTCTCCTTCTAAAGGTTCTGTAAAGCTAGGCCATCCACATCCCGAGTCAAACTTATTTAAAGAACTAAATAGTGGTTCTCCAGATACTATATCTACATATATCCCTTCTTCTTTATGATTCCATAATTCATTTTCAAAAGGTCTTTCTGTAGCATTTTCTTGAGTTACTTCATATTGAAGTTTACTTAATTTGTTTTTTATTTCATCTTTAGTTGGTTTGAAGTATTTCTTATGACTCATACTTATAGTTCCTTCCTAATATATTATATTTATTATTAAACTTATTATTATCTCTAAATAGAATTCTTATTTAAATAAACAGAGTTATTGACTTCAGATAAAAATAAACAACCTGTAAAAATAAAATTTTACAAGTTGCTATAGTACTACTCTAAACATTTATGCCATAAAATATCTCAGTCATTTCTCTATTTAATTTTTCTAGTATACAGTCTTTCTCTTCTCTAGTTAAATCCTCTTCTTTTATTTCAAATAAATAGTTACTTAAATCTAAGTCTCTTAATTTCATTTTTGTATGAAATATATGAGATTGGTAAATATTCATATCAATTAAATTATACTTATCTATAGTTTCTTGAGCTATAAAGTTTTGTATAGAATTAATTTTATGATCGATGAAATGTTTCTCTCCATTTACATCTCTGGTAAAGCCTCTAACTCTATAATCAATTGTAATAATATCAGAATCAAAACTATCAATTAAATAATTTAAAGCTTTTAAAGGGGAAATTGTCCCACATGTAGAAACATCAATATCTACTCTAAATGTGCTTATATCATTTTGTGGATGACTTTCAGGATAAGTGTGCACTGTAACATGGCTCTTATCTAAATGTCCTACTATATTTTCACGGATTGGAGTTAAAATGCCCCTATTGCAAGATGGATCAAGTACATATACCGGCACTTCTTCTTCTGAAATTAGTAAAGTTACACTTGCTCCTTGAGGATCATAATCTTGCTTTGCTACATTAAGTACACTTGCTCCTATAGTTTCTGTAACATTTGTAAGTATTTTAGTCAATCTTTCTGAATTATATTGCTCATCAATATACTCAATGTATTTTTTTCTGTCTTCCTCGGTTTTTGTATAACAAATATCATAGATATTAAAACTTAACGATTTTGTCAAATTATTAAAACCATATAATTTAAGTCTGTTTTTACTAACCTTCTCCAATTCTTTTATTCCCCATTTCTAATTTAATATATTGTCTTTTCAACTTAATATTCTATAAGTATTGTACTCTTATTTCCAACATAATAAAAGACCTTTGTATGATTTTTTGCATTATATGACATATTTAAAATTTACCATTCCTTTATATAAATTTATTATATAAATTTTGAGCATAATACTTGTAAGCTCTAGAAGAACCTTTATTTAATTTTTACAAACTATACTAGATAACTCGAGGTGATTTGATGAATACTGTAAAGATGATAAGTACTGTACTACTATCTTTTATTGCTATAAATCCCTTTCATGGTAATGTAAACAAAAATTACTTATGGAGTCCTAAACCTGTTACAAATACAGTTGAAAATACCTTTGTTGAATATGAACCTGAATCCTTTATAGATTACTTAAAAAATGTATTTATTGATGATAAAGTAGATGGAATAGGCACTCGGGAATATAATTGGTATTTTAAGCACCTAAAAAATGGAGAGCCACCACAATCTCCAGGAGAAACTGCTGATTTTGTATCTAAATATGATTCTCACTATATAGGAGATACCTCTAAAAAGAAAATATATTTAACTTTTGACGAAGGTTACGAAAATGGTTATACATCTCCCATTTTAGATATACTAAAAAAACATAATGTAAAAGCTGCATTTTTTGTAGTAAAACCTTATATAACAACTAATCCTGATTTAATTAAAAGGATGGTTGCAGAAGGCCATCTAGTTTGTAATCATAGTGCTAGACATCCTGCTATGCCATCCATTAAAGATCAAGAAAAGTTTAATAAAGAGCTTTCTGATGTTGAAGAATCTTTTGAAGAAATAACTGGAACAAAAATGCCAAAATATTTTAGACCTCCTATGGGAAAATATAGTGAACAATCTTTACTATATACAAAAGGCTATGGATATAAAACAATATTTTGGAGTTTTGCATATTCAGACTGGCTACCAAATAAACAACCTTCTCCTGAGTTTGCTAAGAAACGTATTTTAGATAGAACTCACAATGGAGCTATTATACTCCTTCATGCAGTGTCTAAAACTAATGCAGAAGTTCTTGATGAAGTAATAACTGAATGGAATAATCAAGGTTATGAAATTTGCAGTTTAGATGAACTTACTAAATCCTAATAATTATAAATATAGAGGAGGAACAACTTTGAATTCAAAAGCAAACTTTCCAATTATTTCAGTATTTATAGATGAGGTCCTCAATGTATCTAGAGAGCATAGTGACTCTGAAGAACAAATAGTATCTGATATAAGTTTTTACATCTCCGCCTATAAAAGAGTTTCTTCAGAAATTAAAGATAAAAGTGTTGATTTTGCTCATAAACTTGTAAAGTACTTCACTTCAAATTTACTACTTCATCATCACCAGGATGATGTTCCCGTGTTCTCAATATATCTTGGTGTCAATGAAGAAAAAGTTGATATTAATACTTATGGAGGTTACTATACAAGATTTATAAAAAATCTACCTTCATTACAAAATATGTTGGATGATTTATTACTAGATATTAGAGATGATTTAGATATAAATCATAGCAATGTAGATGATATAATTTCTGAACTTCAATCTATGCCTAGAGTAGACATAAAAAATCATATGCCTAACATTAATCATGATGAAGATATTGACGAGGATGATTTAGACTGGACTTACACAAGAATAGTAAGAACTCCTTATAGTGAAGTCTATGTTCTTTATTTAAATGATGAAGCTTGTGGTGAAATTCATGTTCACATTAGTAAAGATATTAACACAACGATAGTTACAACTTCTGAAATAACTGAAAAAGAAAGAGCACTTCTAATGGGTTATGTACATGAGACTCTTTTAGAAACTCTAGAAGCAGAATATGAAAAAACTTCTACAATAAACTTTTATACTGAGGCAATAAATGATATTTAAGCTATAATGATTTTAAAGAAAAGCTACCTAATAATAAACACTTTATTATAGGTAGCTTTTAAAACTTCAGTTCCTAAGTGTATATAACTTTCCATTTTTAGCTTTAAAAAATCTTTCTCCCCTAAATCCTTTTTTTCTCAATATCTTTTGTATCTCATATAGTGTTCCTGCATGACTTACAATAAGAATATTATTACTATCTTCTTGTAGTATAGTATCTACAATCTCATTAATTCTCTTTAATGTAATTGTGCGTTTCTCTGGCTGTGATATATGATTTCTTATCCAAGCAAAACGGCTAAAAATAGCCCAGAAATGATAAGGCATTGGAATACTTAAGCTAATCCACGCTGCTGATGGAATCTCCACTAATTTATCAGTCACTATAATTTCTCCATGGTATATAGTTTCAGCTGTAGTGAAAGCTCTACTTAAGCTGCTGCAATAGCACTTGTCCCACTCTTTATCTATTACAACTTCATTTTCTATTACTCCTGATATATCATAATTAGCCATATACTTATTATATTCTTTAGCAGTCATAAACCTATTTCTTTTTATATCTACTTTAAAATGCCTTACTAATCCTATTTTCATAACTTCCCTCCAGTAAATATATGAATTACAAAGTTTATAATCATATATTATGCATAAGGGGAAATAGTATTCAAAGAATACTATTTATCAATGAAACTCCTCAACAAAGTTGATGAGTAAGTGACCATCACAAAATCCAAGATTTTGGATGTCTACTTAAAACAAAAACCCCATAAGAGTTAACTCTTATGGGGTGACAATTCAATTATCTTCTGAATCCTCTATTGTTGTTGTTTTGTTGTTTTCTTGCTCTTCTGCAATCAACACATCTTTGTGGTTCGTTATCGAATCCTTTTTCTTGGTAGAAAGCTTGTTCGCCTTCTGTGAATACGAAATCTTTTCCACAGTCTTTACATACTAAAGTTTTATCTGCCATTTCAACATTCCTCCTTTTTCATATAATAAGATTTAAAGACTAGTTCACATTACGTTCCTAAAAAGAGGAAATGTTGTTAACCATATTAAATCTTTCCTAAGGTATATTTTAAATACCAGAATTTATTATATCATGTCAGGAATAAATAAGCAATCATTTAACTTAAAATATACTTAGAATTAATACCTATAATTCATTTGACAAAATCATACACTAAGTATAGAATTATATGAAGTTTTTACTACGAACAAAGGAGATAAATATGGCAACTACATTTAATACATTAGGAATAAATTCAAATATTATAAATGGTCTAAAAAAACAAGAAATAAATGCACCTACAGAAATTCAAGAAAAAGCACTTCCATTAGCAATGGAAAATAAAGATATTATTGCTCAAGCTCAAACAGGAAGTGGAAAAACCTTAGCTTACTTACTTCCTATATTTCATAAGATAGATAGTTCAAAACGAGAAATTCAGGCTATTGTCCTGGCTCCAACTCATGAACTAGTTGTACAAATAGATGCTCAAATTAAACTTCTTGCTTCGAACTCTGGTATTCCTGTAACTTCTGCAACTGTTATAGGGGAAGCTAATATAAAAAGACAAATAGAAAAGTTAAAGGAAAAGCCTCATATAATTGTAGGATCTACAGGTAGAATTTTAAAGCTTATAAAGGATAGAAAAATAAGTGCTCATACTATTAAAACAATAGTTATCGATGAGGGCGATAAGCTTCTAGATGATAAAAACTTAGCTGGAGTACAGGATGTAATTAAGACTACTATGCGCGATAGACAATTAATGACTTTTTCAGCTACTATAAATGAAAAAGCCTTAAGTGTTGCTCAAATTCTTATGAAGGATCCTGTAGTCGTAAAAGTTGAAGATGAAGCCATAGCAAACCCAAATATTACTCACATGTATTTTACTGCAGAGCAAAGAGATAAGGTTGAGGTTTTAAGAAAACTAATAGCAGCTATAAATCCTGAAAAAGCTATTGTATTTATAAATAATTCAGAAGTAATTGATATAACTACTTCAAAACTTAAGTTTCATAAAATTAAAGCTTATAGTATATATGGATCAGCTTCAAAGGAAGAACGAAAAAAGGCCATAGATGATTTTAAAGGTGGAAGACTTCAACTTCTAATTTCCTCTGATTTATCTGCTAGAGGACTCGATATAAAAGATGTAACTCATATATTTAATTTAGATTTACCTGAAGACACAAAGGAGTATTTACATAGAGTAGGCAGAACAGGAAGAGCAGGGAAAACTGGAACTGCTATATCTATAGTAACTGAAAAAGAGATTTCCTTAATAAAGAAACTTGAAAGAGACTTTAATATAAATATTGAAGCTAAAGATGTTTATAAAGGAAAGATTATGTCTGCTAAAAAGTCTTCACTTAAACCCTCTAATACTAACAACAATAAACCTTATATTAAAAAGACGAATAAGTATTAGTTTACACAAAATCATTTATATTCTCTTTAAAACTAAAATAAGATGTGTCTACCCATATGATAGATACATCTTATTATTTTCACTACAAATTTCATATTATTTTAATTATATTTCCGGTGTTATTATATACAAATTTGTCTTTAAATTCATGTTTAATCTTCTCTACAGCATATTCTCCAGTGCAATGAGACATTCCTAAAATATTAATATGTTTTTCTTTTAAAAAGTTAATTGTATTATTTAATCTTTGCCCATCTGCTTCAATTAAATGAGTTCCACCAATAATTCCATAAATAGGCATACCAGTTCTTTCTATTATTGTTTCTAAAATATTTACTATGCCAACATGAGAGCATCCTAATATAATCAATAGTCCTCTTTCAAGTTTTACCGCTAATACTATTTCATCTAAAAAATCATCTAAAATATAACTCTCATTATGTTTTATTAAAAATTTTGGGTTACGTAATTCAAAATTATTGTTTCTTTTAAAATTAGAAAATATCATTATATTTTCAGTAATGTAGCATATGTCTTCTTTAATATATCTTATGAGAATATTATTTTCATTAATATACTCCTCATCAAAAGAATTACCAATGTACTTATAGGTATCTCCTTCTAGTCCTTTGTATTTTTCACTAAAAAAGCCTTCTCCTACAATTAACTTAAATGAATTTCCAACCTTATCTATAAGTTTTGTAAAACCTCCACTATGATCATAATGTCCATGACTTAATATAACATACTCTACTTTATTAAGATCAACGTTCAATTTTTCTGCATTTTTAATAAAGTCTCCACTTGCACCTGTATCAAATAAAATCTTAATTTCATCAATTTCAATATAAAGAGAAAACCCATGTTCACTAAATAAAATTCCATTTTCATCTGTATTATTTTCAATAAGAGTTGTTATTGTAAGTTTCACCTTATCACTCCATTGTCTTACACCATTTTTTACAAAAATCAGCTTTTTTTCCGCATATAACTTTTTCTGAACCACAAGCAGGACAAACATACCTGTCCTGCTCATAACTCATTTCATATACATTGCTACAATTAAAACATTTAAATTTACAAAATGTAGCTTTATAATTTCCACCACTTATTCTTATAGCATTTCCTTCAGTCAAAGCAATAGCTACCTTTTTCCTTGCACTATCGATAATATTTTGAAAAGTTTGCCTTGATACCTGCATTTTTTCGGCACACTCTTCTTGATTTAATTCTTCAATATCTTTTAGTCGCATTGCTTCAAGTTCTTCTACCTTTAAACCTATCTCTTTAATCTCACATTTAGGTTTTCCCCATGGAACAAAATAAGTATTTTTGGGGAAAAATTCTACTCTTCTAAATTTTGTTGGTCTTGACAATTTAAATCC
>JAVBVX010000089.1:0-23362 GCA_036677665.1 Clostridium sp.
GTTTCACCACCCATTTCAGAACTCTTAATTAATTTTAACACTTCCGATATTATATTTCAATATAATCTTAGCTTCGCTAAACTCCCATTTAACGCGAAAAAACAGTAGAATATACACACTCTACTGTTCTGATTTTTTTAAATATTCCATCTCCGGCTACGCCACTTTATGTAAGCTATATATCCTCTATCATGATCTTAACGCATCTATTTCTTATTTGGTTTTATCTTAAAACCTCAACTTCATCTTTTTCATATCCAATTCTTTCTCATCCGGCGTGGCAAATTTCATTTATTCACTTACTTACAGTCTTTCCCAGGGGTCTGACCCCTTTGTGAAATATTCCATCTCCGGCTACGCCACTTTATGTAAGCTATATATCCTCTATCATGATCTTAACGCGTCTATTTTTTATTTGGTTTTACTCTAAAACCTCAACTTCATCTTTTTCATACCCAATTCTTTCTTCCCCGGAGTGGCATTTCCATTTGCTAACTCACTTACAGTCTTTCCCAGGGGTCTGACCCCTTTGCGAAGGTCGGCTCCGTCGAACTGAGCTTGCTACTTCCAGATTTTACACCCCCGGGGTGCTTGCGAAGGAAGAATGACTGAGATTGCTAATGATTTCTTACATTAAATGGACGTAGAAAAAAACTATCTGTCAAAGGTTGTGTATTTATTTTTAAATCTAAACACATAGATTTAAATAACTCTAATAACTTCTCATTTGCTAGTTCTGTATTTGCATTTAGGCTCATTGTGTTTTCATAAAAATTTTTTAATGCCTGTACTACAGATGGATTATCATAAAATACAACAAATATCTTGTTAAGAGATTGAGTAAATTTATCACCTATAATATCATATCTACTTCCCAAAAGTTCTTCTAAAAGCTTTAATTTTGCACGCCTCTTCTCATTTTTATTATGATACCAATTTGATATTGCTACACCAATGATTCCAGAAAATAATGATCCTATTAAAGCAATTATCCAGTCCACCTATAGCCCTCCAATATAATTATATTTTGAACTATTCCTTATTTTACCCCATAATACTCTACATACCAATCAGCAAAGTTCTGTAATCCTTCTTCTATACTTGTTGATGGCTTAAATCCTACTGCTTCTTGAAGTTTATCTGTTGAAGCGTAGGTTGCTGGTACATCTCCGGCTTTTAGAGGTTCGAATATCTTTTTAAATTCTACTTCTCTGCCTAATGCCTTGCTTAAAGCCCTTTCTAATGTTTCTATAAATGTCATTAACTTTTCAGGACTGTTATTTCCTATATTAAATACTTTATAAGGTACTACCTCCTCTGGAGGATTATTAAGAAGTCTTTTAATTCCTTCTACAATATCATCTACATATGTAAAGTCTCTGTATAAGTCATTTTCAAAGTCACCATTATTAAATATCTGAATAGGTTCATCAGCAAAATATTTATCAGTAAATCCGAAGTATGCCATATCTGGTCTTCCCATAGGGCCATAAACTGTAAAGAATCTTAGGCCAGTAACTGGAATATTATAAAGATGACTATAAGTATGAGCCATAAGTTCATTAGACTTCTTTGTTGCTGCATAAAGTGATACAGGGTTATCAACAAAATCCGATTCTTCAAAAGGCACTTTCTTATTTGATCCATATACTGAACTTGAAGATGCATAAACTAAATGATCAACTTTATTATATCTACAAGCTTCAAGTATATTAAAAAATCCTACTACATTACTTCCTATATACACATCTGGATTTTCAATGGAATATCTTACGCCAGCTTGTGCTGCCAAGTTTATTACAATATTAGGCTTGTACTCTTCAAAGGTATTCATAATCATACCTTTATCTGAAATATCTCCTTTAATAAATGTAAAGTTATTAAAGGGTTTAAGCTTTTCTAATCTTGTATATTTAAGATTTACATCATAATAATCATTTATATTATCAATACCAATTACTCTGCAACCCTTCTCTAAAAGCTTCTTAGATAAATAAAATCCAATAAAGCCTGCTGCTCCTGTAATTAGGTAAGTTTTACTTATATCTAAAGTTCTATAACTCAACTTTACTCCTCCTTTGTATAGGATTAATTCTTAGTTGCTGCAGCTTCTGAAATAGCCTCAGCAGCCTTAATTCCCTTCACAGCTGGTCTTCCTATAGAGTAATACTCCACGCCTACTTCCATCATATCTTCATTACTATATAGATTTCTTCCATCATAAACTAATGGCGTTCTCATAAGCTTTGTATATTCCTCTGGCTTTATAGACTTTATTTCTCCCCACTCAGTAAATATAAAGCACACATTAGCTCCTTTTAACGCTTCTTCTGCACTTTCAACATACTTTATAGTACCTTGTCCATTTTTACCTTCTGGATATACTCTACTGAAATTATCTTTACCTACAGGATCATAAGCATAAACTTCTGCTCCCTGTTCTAATAATAATGGTACATTTTCAAGGGATGCTGCTTCTCTTAAATCATCTGTTCCTGGTTTAAATGTAAGTCCCAGAACTGCTACTTTTAGACCATTAAATGTAATAAGACGTCTACAAGCTTTTTTATATAGCATAGTCTTTTGATCTTTGTTTACATCAATAGCAGCTTTTATTGTTCTAAGTTCATAACCATTTTGTCTTGCAATGTATTCTAGAGCTTTTGTATCTTTAGGGAAACATGAACCACCATAACCAATACCAGCATTTAAGAACTTACTTCCAATACGCTCATCAAAACTCATACCCTTAGCTACATCTTGAATATTAGCCCCTACAAGTTCACAAAGATTCGCTATATCATTCATATAAGATATTTTAAGAGCAAGAAAGTCATTAGATGCATACTTAATCATCTCAGCAGATCTTCTATTTACAGATACAATAGGAAGGTTAAAAGGCTCATATATCTTCATAAGAATATCCTCTGCCCATTTACTTTCAGTTCCAATTATAACTCTTGCTGCATGAAGGGTATCATGAACTGCTGTACCTTGAGCCAAAAACTCAGGATTAGATGCTACTTCTACCCTTACATCATTAACTAAAAAATCTCTTATAAACTGCTCTACCTTATCATTTGTACCTACGGGTACTGTAGATTTTACTACCACAAGACAATCCTTTTCTACAGTTTCAGCTATTTGTCTTGCAACTGTAGCTATGTAACTTAAGTTTGCAGAACCATCTGGTTGCTCTGGAGTTCCAACCCCTATAAATATAGCATCTGCATCTTTATATGCTGATTTATAATCTGTAGTATAGTGAAGCCTACCAGCTGCATAATTTTTCTGCATCAAACCTTCTAAGTCTTCTTCATATATTGGAGAAACACCACTCTCCATTAACTTTACTTTATCTTCATCAATATCTACACATGTAACTTGATGTCCTACTTCAGCAAAACAAACTCCTGCAACAAGACCTACATAGCCTGTTCCTGCTACTGCTATTTTGTACATAGGTATTCACCTTCCTTTAAATTAAAATTATTAATTAGAATAGATAACATTTTCATTTATTATAATAAAAAAGAATTACATTTCATTGCAATTATCTTCTCGTTTGACAAATTCTATTTGCTCAGCTACTTCCGCATGCTTAGCTGTCTTTTTACATCTTTTTACAAGGGTCTGACCCCTTTGTGAGGAGGTTTCGACGAACTTGCTAAGTATTTCAAAACAAGCATTTTCACAAGCTAGAAGAAAAATATCACCGAAGGCATTTATAAAAATGGTAGATGAGATAAATAAGTGGTTTTATAAGGACACACCATTCAAAACTTATCATGGATATAGATTACTTGCCATTGATGGAACAGTTTTGGAATTACCTAATACAGAAGAATTAAGACAAGTATATGGGTATATAGAAAATCAAAATGCCCAAGTCGCTCGTGCGAGAGCTTCCGCTCTATATGATCTTGAAAATGATATGATTATATCATCTCAAATTACTCATTATAGATGTGGCGAAAGAGAGATTGCCGAAGGCTTAATTGAAGATATGTTTAAGCTAGACGCATGCAATGACTTAATACTTTTTGATAGAGGATACCCTTCCAGGGATTTTATTAAGTTTTTAGAATCTAAAAACTTAAAATACTTAATGAGAGTAAGAGGAAAATTTTTAAAGCCTGTTATGGCTGCACCAATGGGAGATACCGTTATAGCAGTAGAATATGAAGGGATAAATTTAAGAATGAGGATTCTTAAATTTAAGTTGAATTCAGACGTTGTTGAAACATTAGTAACTAATCTGGTTGATGATAATTTATCAATTGGAGAGTTTAAAGAACTTTATTTTAAGCGTTGGGGAATTGAGGTTAAATATAACGAAATTAAGAATAGATTACAAATCGAAAATTTCACAGGTGAGATGCCAATAGCCATTGAACAAGATTTTTATGCAACAATGTACTTATCTAACTTGGTTTCCTTAGCAAAGAAAGATGCTAATCAAGGTATTAAAGAAAAATGTAAAGGAAAAAATTTGAAGTATGAGTACAAGGTGAATACTAATGTCTTAATAGGAAAACTCAAACATAAACTTATATTAATCATGATTGAAAGAAGGCCAAGAAAACGTTCAAAAATGTTAAAGGATATAGAAGAGCAAATCTCAAAGAATGTTATTCCGATTAGACCAAATCGAAACTTTGAAAGGAAAGAAAATAAGTCTACTCAAATGGAAAATAGAATGAATAAGAAAAGAGCTTTATAATATCTTCAATGACAAATGTTTAAAAAGCACCTTACAATGAGGCTTTATTTGTTATGCTCAAAAACTTAGATTTTTTAAATTAAAACAGAAAAGCTAATATAAATTTACTAAAAAGCTGAATTTATATTAGCTTAAATCATCAATTGTAATAATTTTGAAACATAGCTTACTGACATTGCCCCTGGGGTGTTTGCGAAGGAAGAATGATTCAGCTTGCTAGCTCGAGTCTAACCTCTTACAGAGGGAAGGATCCAGCTTTTTATTTATATATTTGACCTCTATTTCCAACATCAATAATAATAATTACAAGTTTATCGTCATTTTTCTCAAATAAAATTCTAAAATTCCCAACTCTTAATCTATATACATCATCTATACCCTTTAATTTCTTTATATCACCTTTTGGTAATTCTAATATTGCTTTAAAAATTCTTTTTTGAGTATTTATGTCCTGTATTTTTATAAACTTTTCAGCTTTTTTAGTAATTTTAATATTATAGCTATTCTTCATCTAAATTTAACTCCTTTATTAAATCCTCTAAAGGAATTAAATCTTCTTGTGAATTTTTATATTCTTTCAATATTTTTATTTCTTCTTCATCTGGTTCATCTTCTTTTATTATGTTCCATTCCTTTTCTTTCTTTTGCTTTAGATATTCATAGAAATCTAATACTTCTGCTAAAACTTGTGCATCATGCTCTTTACTTAATTTGTCAATTACTTCTTTAGCTAAAGGACTCATTTAATCACTCCTTCATTTACTGAAACTATTATTATAATTATACCAAATTACTTAAGCTTTTACACTTATATTTTAACTTCGCTAAATACTTATTTAATGCCAAAAAACAGTAGAATATATACACTCTACTGTTCTTACTTCTTTTAACTATTCCATCTCCGGCTACGCCACTTTATTTATTATCTCTATTATTTATTCTCATCTAAATCAATGTTTTTTATTTAGTTTTGCCTTAAAACCTCAACTATATCTTTTTCATACCCAATTTTTTCTAATCCGGAGTGGCATTTCCATTTGCTCACTTCTTCCAGATTTTACACCTCTGGGGTGCTGGCGAAGGAAGAATGAGTGAGCTTGCTACTTTTATAATCTTATCTGATATTATTTTTTCACTATTATCTTTATCAAAAATTTCTTTCTGTATTTCCTGAAGTTCCTTATCTAAGGATTCTGTTCCTAACTCCCAAGCTATTTCAGTAAATAATTCAGGAAAAAGCAGCTCTACTATTTCCACTTCAAAAGCTTCCAATATTGTTTTCCATGCTGCATCAAAATCATGTTTCTTTGTCAAAGGTCTCACGTCCTTTATGCTTTAATTACCTTTTTTATTTTATTATATCAAATTTTCAGTATCTTTTACACCAATATTTTAACTTCGCTAAATGCTTATTTAACGCCAAAAACAGTAGAATATATACACTCTACTGTTCTTACTTCTTTTAAC
The DNA here is from genome assembly GCA_036677665.1 of Clostridium sp. Classification (GTDB taxonomy): domain Bacteria; phylum Bacillota; class Clostridia; order Clostridiales; family Clostridiaceae; genus Clostridium_H. The sequence continues at coordinate 6,191 of JAVBVX010000089.1, forward strand.
TATGTCATCTCCGGCTACGCCACTTCATTTACTCTTTCTAATCTTTATCCTCATCTTAACTCGTCTATTTTTTATTTCGTTTTGCCTTAAAACCTCAACTACATCTTTTTCACACCCATTTTTTTCCTCATCCGGCGTGGCATTTCCATTTGCTCACGAACTTACAGTCTTTCCCAGGGGTCTGACCCCTTTGCGAAGGAAGAATGAGTGAGCTTGCTACGCATTATTTCCTTTATTTATAATTCTTCTCAAACCTCCAAGAATCCCTGCACATTTCTAATATACCTCTTTTAGATGTCCAACCAAGTTCCTTTTCAGCCTTACTTGCATCAGCATAAGCAGAAGCTATATCTCCTGGTCTTCTTTCTACTATTTCATATGGTACTTTAATATCATTTACTTCTTCAAAAGCTTTAACTAACTGTAATACACTTGTACCTTGCCCAGTTCCAAGATTATAGATGTGAACTCCTGATGTTAAATTGTTTAATGCTGCTACATGACCTTCAGCTAAATCCACTACATGAATATAATCTCTAACCCCTGTACCATCTACAGTTGGATAGTCATTTCCGAAAACACGTAGTTTCTCTAATTTTCCCTTTGCCACTTGTGTAACATAAGGCATTAGGTTATTAGGAATACCATTAGGTGCTTCACCTATTAATCCACTTTCATGTGCTCCTACTGGATTGAAATATCTAAGCAGTGCTACTGAGAACTCTGGATTGGCTTTTGCTATATCTGTTAATATTCTCTCACTCATAGCTTTTGTTTCACCATAAGGATTTACAGTAGGTAACAGCTCCATAGTTTCTACAAATGGAACTTTGTTATCCCCATACACTGTAGCAGATGAACTAAATACAAATTTGTTAACATTGTACTTCTTGCACATCTTAGAAAGAACCATAGTACTTACCAAGTTATTATAATAGTACTGAATAGGCTTTTCTACAGATTTGCCTACTGCCTTAAGTCCTGCAAAATGAATAACTCCATCTATTTTATTATTGGCAAAGATGGTTTCTACTGATGCTTCATCAGTTACATCTACCTTATAAAAAGTTACTTCCTTATTGGTTATTTGCTTTATTTTATCTATAGTTTCAGCTTTACTGTTGCAAAGATTATCGGCAACAATGACTGTGTGGTTATTATTTAATAATTCCACACAAGTATGTGAGCCTATATATCCTGCACCGCCGGTTACTAATATGGTCATTTTAGCTATCCCCTTTTTGACATGAATAATCATCTCACTTAGTTCTCTTTAGTAGCCGCAACCTGTTCAACAGCATTTGAATACATCTTCTCATAATATTTTGTATAATCACCAGATACTATAGTTTCAATCCATTCTGTATTATTCAAATACCATTCAATAGTTTCTTTCATACCTTGCTCAAAGGTGTATTGAGGTTTCCATCCTAATTGAGTTGTTATTTTTGTATTATCAATAGCATATCTTCTGTCATGTCCTGGTCTATCTTTTACATATTTAATCAAGCTTTCAGATTTCCCAATAGTTTTAATAATTAGTTTAACTATTTCAATATTAGCTTTTTCATTGTTTCCACCAACATTGTAAACTTCTCCAATTACCCCATTATGTAAAACTGTATCTATGGCTACACAATGATCTGATACGTGCAACCAATCTCTTATTTGCATTCCATCTCCGTATACTGGTAAATTTTCTTCCTTTAAACAGTTATTTATCATAAGAGGTATTAACTTCTCTGGAAATTGGTATGGGCCATAGTTATTGCTACAACGAGTAATATTTATAGGCATACCAAATGTTTCATGATAAGCTCTTACTATCATATCTGCACTTGCTTTTGATGCTGAATATGGACTATTAGGCATCAAAGGCATTGTTTCTACAAACATACCTGTCTCACCCAATGCTCCGTATACTTCATCTGTAGATATCTGCAAAAACTTTACTCCTTCTTTATATTCTTTACAGTATTTATCATTAGGATTAATCTTCCAATGTTTTTTTGCCACATCCAGTAATACTTGAGTACCCATTATATTAGTAGTTAAAAATATCTCTGGTTCAACAATACTTCTATCTACATGAGATTCTGCTGCAAAATTAACAACCGTATCAATTTCATAAGTATTAAAAATTTCTTCTATTTTAACTCTATTTCTTATATCTACTTTAATAAAAGTATAGTTTGCATTATCAGAAACATCTTTAAGATTTTCTAAATTACCTGCATAAGTTAGTGCATCTATATTAATGATTTTATAGTCTGAGTGTCTATGAAGCATTAATTTAACGAAATTGCTACCTATAAAGCCAGCTCCCCCAGTAACTAAAATTGTTTTCATATTATTATTCCTTTCCCTTATTAATAAGCTTTTATTCTTTTAATAAAGATAACATATACTGACCATAATCAGTCATTTTAAGACTTTCACCTATTTCTCTATATTGTTCTTCTTCTATAAATCCTCTTCGCCATGCAATTTCTTCTAAACATGATATGTAAAATCCTTGCCTTGATTGAACAGCTTCTACATACTCTGAAGCTTTTAGTATGCCTTCAGGTGTTCCTGTATCTAACCATGCCATACCACGACCAAGTAGAATTACATTTAATTCACCTTTTTCAAGGTAAGCATTGTTAACAGCTGTTATTTCTATTTCACCACGTGCCGATGGTTTAACTTTCTTTGCAATCTCAACAACTTGATTATCATAAAAATAAAGCCCTGGTACTGCATAATTTGATTTTGGTTTTAACGGCTTTTCTTCTATAGATATTACCTTACGATTATCATCAAATTCTACTACTCCAAAAGCTCGAGCATCCTTAACTGGATATCCAAATATTGATGCACCCTTTTCTAATTCCTTAGCACGATTAAGAACCTTCGTTAAGTCTTGTCCATAAAAAACGTTGTCTCCAAGTATTAGACACACACTGTCATTACCAATGAATTCTTCTCCTAAAATAAATGCATCAGCAAGTCCTCTTGGTGTCTCCTGTACTTTATAACTAAATCTAATACCAAGTCTAGAACCATCACCAAGCAATTTTTCATAAACTGGAATATCCTCTGGCGTTGAAATTATTAATATTTCTCTAATACCTGCAAGCATAAGTACAGACAATGGATAATATATTAATGGCTTATCATATATTGGCAACAACTGTTTAGAAACAGCTTGTGTCATAGGATAAAGACGTGTTCCCTTACCACCTGCTAAAATAATTCCTTTCATGTTACACCTCCGTATCTAACTTACTCTATTACAGTAGCTACTTCTAATTTACATCCTGATTTATTGCTATTTAAAATAATGTTACAAATTCTATCAACATCCGCTAAAGCTAAATCAGCATAAAGAGGTAATGTTAAAACTCTTTCTGCTATATACTCTGCAACTGGAGTTTCATCTGGATTAAATCTACCTTTATAGCATTCAAAGCTATTTGTTAAAGGGTAGAAATATTTACGTGTGTTGATATTTTCTTGCTTTAAAGCTTCAAAAACTTTATCACGAGTCATTTTATATCCATCAAATACTGCTGGAAAGTAGGCATAATTACTCTTAACGCCTTCTTGTGGTTTACATAACTTAATTCCATCTATACCATTAAGTCTCTCAACATATCTCTCTACAACAGCTTTTCTTTTTTCTATCTCTCCATCAATATGACGAAGATTACATATTCCCATAGATGCTTGAAACTCATTCATCTTTGCATTACCACCAACATATTCAACAGACTCCGGTCCTGTAATACCAAAATTCTTTATATCATACAATGTCTTAGCTAGTTTTTCATCTTTATAAGTTACTGCTCCACCTTCAATAGTATTAAATACCTTTGTAGCATGAAAACTGAACATTGATGCATCTCCAAAATTAGAAATACCAATTCCATCAACTGTTACTCCAAAGGCATGAGCAGCATCATAGATAACCTTTAATTTATACTTCTTCGCTATTCTTTCAATCTCCTTAACATTACAAATATTTCCGTAAACATGAACTGGAATAATTGCAGATGTCTTATCGGTTATAAGTGCTTCTATTTTGTCTGTATCTATAGTATAGTCATTTGGATTAATATCACAAAATACTGGATTTAACCCATTTCTTACTATTGCATTTGTTGTAGATGCAAAGGTGAATGGAGTTGTAATAACTTCACCTGTTAGATTAAGAGCTGCTATAACACATTCCAATGCAAGATGTCCATTTGTAAATAATGTGATATTCGAAGTATTTAAATATTTCACTAACGATGCTTCTAATTGTTTATGTTTCACACCCATATTAGTTAGCCAGTGGCTTTGCCATAGCTCCTTAATTTCTTCTATATATTCTTCAAAATCTGGCATGGAGGAACGAGTTACTTGTATTGTATTTTTCATAATAATCACTCCTCTCCAATTTTATCTAAATAGTTTAATCTAATCTTCTTTAAATTTTGCTTATTATTGTTATATTCTTCTGTTTTATATAAGTTTCTTTGTATTCTCATAACATCTAGTAAATTTTCTTCAAGATACTTTAACGTGTCAAGGAAATCTATTCTCATAAAATCCATTTCATTAAATTCTATTCCTTGAAAAACATATTCCAACAAACCATAATTTTTATTGAAATAATACCTATGATCATCACATACCTTCTTGATTGTGTTAATCACTGGAACCCCTGCCCCTATAGACAGAACCATAGCATGATACCTAGTACAAATCACTAATTCCGCATTTTTTATTATTTGATAAGCATCTTGTATCGGAAGATATCCAGTTAAATTAATATCACATAAATAAAAGTTACTTAACTCTTTACTCAAATACTCACCTTGCCACATACCACCTCGTTGAAAATCAAAAGGGATAAATACAATTGAAAAACCATATTTGGAGTAAATCTTATCGCTAAACACTTTCAATTTTTCAATATAATTTTTAATTTCTTCTAAAGGATAATAAATTTCTAAAACAATATATTTGCCTATACGAGGAAAGTCAACCATATCATGAGTCGGTAACTTAACCACAGAATCATTTATTATAAATAAATCATCTGGTATAAAGTTAATATTATTTTTATCTATATTTAGTCTCGATAAATACCCTGTAGAATACATCCTATCCCTTACAGCATAGGTTGTATTCTTTAAATAACTAAAAATATAATTAAAATATTCTTCACTTTGATCAAATGGACCAAAACTATTCCCTGTGAAAAATATTTTCTTCTTTTTTTGACTTGCAATCAGCATAGGTGTTATAATTTTTTTCAACATGTCAGATCGCCATAAACTATTATTCCATAAATGATTAAAATAACCTCCACCATTAACTACAAGAATATCAACATCATCAATGTAACTTCTAATTTCCTCTAAATTTTCAACCCTATATAATATATCCAAAGGTGTATCCGTGGGAGGATTAAAAGGTTGATATCCAACTTTAGGTTTATTTTTTTCACCTTCTGACAATTCATTATTGATTTTATTAGATTCATATAATTTGACCTCAACTGCCTTTATATCATATCCTTCACAATAGTCTTTAAGTATAATTTCTGAAAATCCCTTATTATATGAAAATACTGTTATATTTTTAATATCAATATCATAAATATTATTTATAAACATTGCATAATCACCAAAGTTTATTTCTGATATAGGTCCTGTTATACCAATTCTCAGATTTTCTCCCATGTTAAATCCTCCAGTCTATCAAAGCTTCAACTTCACTACAATCAAAAACTGGAATCCCAGCATTTTGTGCTACTTTATATCTTTCAGAAAATGAATCATCGATAAAAATTGCTTTACCACTAGTTATATATTTTGATTTCTCATCATCATTTTTTATATGAACTACTTTACTAAATAAATCTGAACATACTTTATGTTTAGCCAACGTAGTTTTAGTATCTTCCTTATGCTTTGTAAGTAATATGATTTTTTTATTCTCATTTACAACTTGGTATAAAAACATTATAAGAAAGCTGTTTACTTTATTATTTTCAATTAGTGTGTCATCTAAATCCAAATATACAGTATCGTACTCAAGATCAGTTTTATATCGACTAATAAAAGCCCTATCTACTTCAAGCTTGTATTTATTTTCAATTATAGACACTGGTATTTTCATCGCATTGAAAATAGTTAATAATGAATAGTTAATACCCGTATTACGGCTTAATCCCATTGTCCCTGAAACTCTAGGTGCAATTTCTAAAAGTTTATATTTATTATATTTATCTCTTTTTAATTGAAAAAACCAAGCTCCATTAAATTTCAATTTTTTATTAATAGTGTTAGCTATTTGAGTTACTGCTTCGTCCATAGGCAGTATTTCGGAATTAACACTAATCCCTGTCCTTATCCTTTTCCTATTGCGAAGTTTACATACTCTCAAATTTCTATTAAAATCGGTAAAACAATCTATAGTATATTCTTCACCAGGTAAATATTCACATATTACTATTTGGTTGTTTTCATAAATAGCATTCTCTAGTTCAAACATATTTTTAATTATTTTGGCTCCACGAGCTCCTTGTCCAATATTAGGTTTAATGAAAACTGGAAATTCATCTACACTTTGCTTTCCATTGTAAATTTTCGGAATAAAATCCTCATTACAAAAAAAATTATAAGTTTCTTCTTTCGAACGGCAAACTTTAACTGTTTCTATGTCTGTTGTTATTATAAGAGCTTTAATTTTATCTTCATTCTCTGTTAAAAATAACTGCACGTCATCATGTGCTGGAAAAATGAAATCTATTTTGTATTTCTCTATATAATAATTTAACTCGTTTATAAATAAATCATCTGAATAGAACGGTAATCCTTCAACATAATTAGAATAAACATATTCAGAATGATCTTTCAAACTTGTAAATCCGTAAATTTCCAAATGCGTCGAATATTTTAATGCTCTATTTATTTCTAATCCTATTTCGGTTCCTGCTGGAAAAATTGCTATTCTTTTTTTCACATTATTTACCTCCCTTTCCTATATTAAAAACTTCTAATTATTACATATCCCTATTGGTTATTTACACCAAAATTTCGATTATGCTCTTCCTGTTTTTCACTAGGTTCAATATAAATAAGCCATTTTCTGCAATACAATATACATGCTATTACCGTAAAATACCTTATAATTTTTTGTTCACTTTAATAATTTTAGCCTTTTTAAAAACTGAATCTAACAATTCATATATAGTATTAAACTCCTCTATCTTTCCAATTTTACTTGCCCATACATACACTAATATCCCTATAATAGTTTGTACTATCAACTTAATTAAATTGCTATTAGGAAGTATTACTTCACTAAAATAAACTATTATTCCCATAATTATAGATGCAATAAAGGCAGGAGTTACATCCTTAATTTGCTGCAATGTTGAATAATTAAGTAATTCAGCTGAATAATATGAATTTAAAAAATAAGCAATAAAAGATGTAAAAACCAATGCCCAAATCAATCCCATTATACCAAGCTTAAAATATAAAACTATTACTATGGATAATAACCCTATTAATTTTTTAATTATTTCTAAACTTAAAAACAAATCTGATCTACCTTTTACCTGCAATATGTCTAAATTAATTGCATGAAGTGGAAATAACATTCCTGAAAAACATAACACTTGAAAATATTCAATAGAATTTACCCACTTTGAACCAAATATCAATCTTATAAGAGGATTACCTACTGCAGCTAATCCTATCATCAAAGGAAAGGTTATATAGACAGATGTCTTTATAATTTTCTTATAGCCTTCTCTAAGTCTATTTTCATCCTCTTTTATACTACTAAGAACAGGAAAGCCAACTTTTTGTACTGAAGTTGATATAGATTGAGATGCAGTATCTCTTAGTTTTTGTGCATTTGTATAATATCCAAGGTCTACTGGTGAAAATGCTTTACCTATAATTAAAAAATATATATTGTTATAAAGAGTATTAATTAATCCCGATACTAATAATTTCCATCCAAATTCAAAAAAACTCTTAAATGAATTTGCACTAAAAACTAAAGAAGGTATCCATCTATTATACATACATAATAATAATGATTGGATAAACTGCATAGCTAAGTTTTTTATAACAAGACTCCATACTCCGAAACCTATATAAGCAAAAACAACTGCAATTACACCTGAAATGATTGATGAAATAACACTTATTTTAGTTTGTGTCTTAAAATCTATATTTTTAGTAAGCATCGTTCTTTGAATTAAACCGAAAGAATTAATAATAAGAACTAAGGCAAGTACCTTTAATATAGCTGTAAGTTGAGGTTCTTTAAAAAATCTACTTATTGAATCTGCAGAGAAAAATAGTATTACATACATTAAAATAGCCATAACAAGATTGAAATAAAAAACTGTTGAATAATCCTCTTGACTCGGCTCCTTTTTTCTAATTAATGCATTAGTAAATCCACTATCTATAAAAGACTGGGAAATAGCAATAAAAACTGTTATCATACCTATAATTCCAAAATCTTTAGGTACCAATAGTCTGGCAAGGATTACTTGAATTATAAACTGTATTCCTTGATTAGCTATTAAATCTGAAAAACTCCAAAATAAACCCGATATTGTTTTTTTCTTTAATGGTATCTGTTGTTTCATTTATAGTCTCCTAAATTGTTAATAATAAGGCATTATACCCTTTCTTTAATATATCTATTAATGCACCTTCCTATTTTACAAATATTAGGCAAATAATATTTGATATAAATCTTTAATTTCTCTTTTCTGCTTAAAGTATCATAATTTTTTTTATACTTTGACATTTTAAGCTTTTTTATATTCCCCTCAACCCTCAATATTCTAAATTCATTATTTAGTATTTTATTTTTTATAGCATCTGAATACCTTCCATTTGAATATTGATTAAAGTCGATTAGCATATCTATTATTCTTTTATTAATATCAATAACTTTTTCTTCTATATTTTTTTCTAATTTAATTCTACTTGACCAAGACCCTGTAACTCCAACTCTATACGCTGACATAAATTCATTGATATAATAGGCGTAATTTCGAGTAGATGTCAAAATTTGCAAAGGATAATCGCCTACTGGTGCATTCAAAAAAAGTTTTGGTGCATTATCCATTACACACTTTCTATATAAAATTGAATTTGTTGCCATAAATCCACCATCACCCAAAATAATATCCTCTGTTTTTGAAACACAATCTTTATTATATGGCTTAATTACATTTATTCTTTTTCTATCTATGTTTACCATATATGCTGCATGAAAACACATGCTACATTCTGGATTATTTTCCATATAGTCCACTTGTTTTTGCAATTTATACAGATCTGTCCAATAATCATCACCCTCACACATAGCTATATATTTTCCCTTAGCTCTCATATGATTATATATATAACTTATTTTTTTAACTCCTTTTGATTGCTGATTTTCATTTTGCAATATTGATTTAATTATATCTGGATATTTTTTTTGATATTCCCTAATTATATCCGCTGTACCATCTACAGACGCATCATCATGAATAAGTATTTCAAAATTAAAATTTGTCTTCTGCATTAAAAAGCTTTCTATCGCTTCTGCAATATATTTTTCATGATTATATGTAATACAATTTATACTAACTAAAATTTCATTCATTTTTTCAACTCCTAAAAAGTGCCTTACTATCTTTTTACATCTTTACACCTGTATTCAATTCCAAGTTTTTACATTTTACTAAATTAGATCTATAGATTTTAAATACATTTTTTCATAATTTCTACTCATTCCTGCATCACTAAAACAATCTTCAATAACTTTCTGAGCTTCTAATCCCATATTTTTAAAATTGAATTTAGATAAATCATTTAATTTATTTATCAAATCATTATTATTTAAATCAAATAATACTCCAGCACTACCATTACATTCTAATATTTCCTCATGAGGAGGTATTTTAGAAAGAAGTACTGGTAACCCACTACTCATTGCTTCTAACACTGAATTGGGTAATCCCTCAGCTTTAGACGTTGATATATAAATATCTGATATTGCCAAATACTCTCGCACATTATTTACATTACCCAACATTTTAATTCCTAATTCACATCTTTTTTTACATTCATCTGCTAAAGCTCCTTGTCCTAAAATAACTAGACAATATTTATCTTTAATATTAGAATTTAAAAAGCTATCTATTAAATAAAATGGATTTTTCCTATCAATTAGTGCACCTACACTTATAATCACTTTCTTATTTACTGGTATATCTAGTTTCTTCTTCAAACTTACTTTTTCATCATCAGTTAATCTATTAGAAAAATATTTAATATCTATCCCATTTTGAATGTAAGTTGTATTTACATTGAATTTCATATTTAGCTCATTGGATATTGATTTAGAGCATGCTACAGGATATTTTATTTTCTTCATAAATTTTAGCTGTTTCTTATACATTAAAGTTCCCATAATCTTTCCATATTCCATGACATAATCCTTATGAGGATAGTTATGTATAGTAGTAAAAGTTAAACATTTATCATATTGTGAGCTATAATAATCAGGCCTAAATCCATGACTATGTATTATATCTGGTTGAATATCTTCTATAATCCTAAAAAGTTTGTATCTTCCATATATTTGCATTCTTAATCTAGTTAAGTTTAGTTTTTTTATTTTTACTCCTAGTTGTAAAAAATCTTTTTCTCTTGATTTGCTATGCTCATGTGATAATGTAATAATATATATATCAAATAGGTCTTTATTTAAGTTCCTAACTATTCCATACAAAATATTTATTGGACCCGTTCGTTTTAAACTTGAAACAATATATACAATTTTTATTTTCTTCATAAATTCAACTCCTATATTACCTGTCAAAATATTTTAATATATTACTTTGATCTATTTTAATTAGCATTCTTAATAATAACGACCTAAATAAATATTTAAATTGAAATTTAGATTTAAATGCAGCTAAAAAAATATATATTATCCATTTCGAATCTTTAACAGATTTTAAACTTATTGCTTTTTGTAATAAGCTTAGTGAACAATCATATTTATACTTCTCTATTTCTGAAACTTGTATATAATCATAAAACTTATTTTCATCAAATGAGTCCTTGCCAGTTTTTATTCTTTCTTTGTATAAATTACGAGCATATTCAAATGCCTTTCTTTGTTTAGTACCGACAGTACTCGCTGTATTGCCGTCCCTTATTCTTACCCTATAACCATAATAATCACTTATATTTGAAAATTTATACCCTTGTGTTATCATCCTTAAAAGAAAGTCATAATCCTCTACATAAGGCATTTCTCTATATCCCTCTAAACTTTCGTAAACATATCTTCTTGCAACCCATATATGTGAAACTGGACTAGCTATTAGTGCCGCTTTTTTAAGAAGGTTGTATGATTGAATATATCTTATTCTGCTTAGCTCAGTGCCCACCTCATTTATCCCTATAGTACTCATACCTACTAGATCAACCTGCGGATTTTTTTTAAAAAAATCAATTTGTTTTTCAATCCTGTCATATTCTGATATATCATCCCCGTCCATCCTAGCTATAAATTCACCACAACTATATTCCAATGCCTTATTTAAGGTATAACAAATTTTCATGTTTGCTTCATTTCTATATAATTTTATCCTATCATCCTTTTGACAAAGCTTTTTTAATATTTCATAAGTATTATCTGTTGAAAAATCATCAACAATAATTAATTCTAAATTTCTATAAGATTGATTTAATATACTTAATACAGCTTCTTCTATATAAGATTCCACATTATAAGTAGGTAATAATATCGACACTTTTTCCATAGCAATCCCCTATTCTATATCATTAAAATTGATTTTTTAATTTTATTAATATACTTACTAATAGATAGCAAGTCGAACTTGCTTAACCTATTAACTTCTTTAATAGTGTTCATTAATAATACGAAAGTTATAGCTATACATTCTAGATTGAAATAATTGTTGATTTTTCATGCTTTATTTTATCGTTAAGTAGTAATACGAAACTTATTATTATCCATAAATGCCTTGATGCAAAGTACTCCACACTCATCCCTTGAATTAAAAATGCTATAAGTCCTAATGTAAGATATCTTAATAATTTGTTTTGGTTTTTATCGTCATAATTATTAGCCAAAATAAAATTTATGGGGCTTACAAACATGTTTAAAAATAAAACTAATCCTATTAATCCTATTTCCGAACTAATTTTTAGAAATAAGTTATGTGTATATGGATTAACAATTAATAAACTGCTTTTAACATAGTCAAAAAAATAAACCGGAAAATTTCCTAATCCTACACCAAATATGGGATTGGATAAAGTCATATCTAATCCAACTTTCCATAATCCTAATCTACTCATTGCAGAAATGTCTTGAGATAAAAATTTGAAAATATTTAAACCACCTAAAATTAGAATCATTAAAAATAGTATAGATTTAATAATTTTAATGTGTGCAAGTTTCTTATTATAAAAAATGCTAATAACAATAGCACCTAAAACGCCAATATATGCACCTCTTGACAATGTCAATATAAATGCTACTAGCTGAAAAATTATAATTATTTTTAACTTTTTTGACGATAATAACTGGGTTTTTATTTTAAGTAGTGCATATGATATAAATAATCCTAATATCAAATATGAAGCATAATTATTAGGATCCTCAAATAAAGTGGAACTTGCAAATTTCATATCATAAAATTCTTTAACACTTGCATTCATAATCCCCATAAACTGCTCAAGTTTAAATCCATTAATATAGACGAAAATAATACTTATTACAGAGCTAAGGAAACTACCAATACTCCAAAAACATAGAAAAGTAATAATAGTTTTAAAATCATCAACTGTTGTAATAATTGATATTGTAGTTATAACAACTAAAATAAATCTCAACAATTCAGCTATGCTTAAAGAATTAATTCCATTATGGAATCCTATAAGTGTACATATTACACTGTAAAATAAAAAATAAAGAAGTTTTTTTTGGGTTATAATATTCCGCAGTATGACTTTATGTGTGAAAATCAATAATATCCATATAAGAATCCAAAGAATAAATACTACATCAGATAATCTTACATCTAAGCCACCAATATTAAATAGCGTAAACCTAAAGGGTATAATAATAGGAATAATATATAACAGTACTTTAGGTCTTATTATAAAAAGTAATATACCTAGTAATCCAGTAATCATCATTATAAGCACAATATAAGTATTATCTATTAACAAAAATATCACCCGCATCCTTTACCAAAATTATATAGCATTGTTGTTTTTAATAACTCCTCTTCTTTCTTTAAAATGTCAACAAGCGTATTTTATAAATTAACTCCAAAATAACTATTAAATATATTGATTAGTGCATTTATTTGAACATACTTTTTTAATTTCTTAACAATAACTTATATACAGTTTTCTTTAACGAAACTGGCATATATATAAAACCATAGATATTTATAATATTCCTTACATATTCACCGAAACTTATTATATTTTTATTCTTCATATAACTATTTAAAATTTTCCAACTTGGTATATATTCTTTATTGCTTCTTCTGTATAACATACCATTTCCTACTCTTACATGTACTAAATACTTATCCAAATTTTCTAATTTACCACCGTTAGCTAGCACTCTAACCCAAAGATAATAGTCTTCTAAATATGGCAAGTGTTGATATTCACCAGCATCTATAATTGCTTTCTTTTTAAACATTACTGACATGTGATTAATAGGATTTCTCATTTTTGCCATTTTATAAAGTTCAGTATGTTTTAAAGGCATTTTTTTAAAGTTTATAGGGGCTTTGTAGTCATTATTAAACTCATCTATAAAAGACCCTAATATATCAATTGAATTATCATTTTTAAACTTTTCTATTTGAAGTTCAAATCGCTCTGGTACATTAATATCATCGCTATCTGCCCTTGCTACTAAATTATATGTACATTTGCTTAATCCACAATTTAATGCTTTTCCTAAACCTACATTCTTTTCTAATCTATAAACTTTTAAAATATTTTCGTAATTTTTTTCATATTCATTTATTATCATATTTAAATCATCATTCACTGGTCCATCTACAACTAAAACAAACTCATCTGGTTTTAAAGTTTGATTAACCAAAATACTATCCAATGCTTCCTTAAAATAGTTAGGATTCTCTTTATGATAAACCGACATCAAAACACTAAACTTATATTCTTTATGTATTATATTTCCCATATACTTGTTCACCTTCTCCCATCTAATCCCTTCCCCATTCTCACTTCGCCCCCACCATTCAACCACAAAACCGAAACATTACCATGGTCTAGCCACGCACTTTTGATCTACTTCTATAAAAACTGCTTCTTTAGCTTTTTCCCATAACTTAAATAATATAGACCTACTATTATAGCTAACCTATCAATAATATAAATAATAGCAATAATTATAATTATTGCTATTATTCAGCTTAATTCAAGCAACTCCTTTAGAATTCATCCTATATAATCTACTCCTCCGTAGCCGCCGATTCTCCCACTTGCTTTTTCATCTCTCTCATACCACCTTCAATAACCCCATCACATTTTAGAACCTTAAACACAGTTCTAACTAATATATTGAAATCAAATATAAGTGATCTATTATTCAGATAATACTCATCATAATAGGTTTTCATAGAATCATTAAGCATATCTCTTCCATTAATTTGAGCCCATCCAGTGACTCCTGGCAATAATTTATGAACTCCAACTTTAGTTCTCATCTCTTTTAATTCATATTGATTATATAAAGCTGGTCTTGGACCAACAAAGGTCATATCACCTTTTAAAATATTGATTAATTGTGGTATTTCATCTAAGCTTGTCTTTCTTAAGATTTTACCAACTCTAGTTATATAACTTGTGGCATCTTTAAGTTCCTCTGTTGCTACATTTGGAGTTCCAACTGCCATAGTTCTAAATTTATAAAATTTAAATAATTTATTTTCCTTACCTATTCTCATTTGAGTAAAAAAAACTGGTCCCTTTGAATCTAGCTTTATAATAATGGATAATAAAATTAATATTGGTGAAAATATTATTAACAAACACATACTAATCATTATATCAAATAATCTTCTCATAGACATCCCCCCGCCCCATTTTAAATATATTTAGCTGCAGCTACTTCTTCTTCTGATTGAAATCTCTTATACGTCGGAACTATTTCCTCAAGTTTTGAAATAATTTTTTCTCTATTATCTTCTTCAACTATTTCATTAAACTCCTCAATTTTCCTCATTAGCGTATTAAAGTCATCAAAGGTAGGTCTTCCAACAAATATTTTTTTATGAGCAGTTTGATTAAGTCCTTCTTCTTCCGTTAAAACTTCCTCATAAAGCTTTTCCCCTGGTCTAAGTCCTACAAATTCTATTTTAATATCTTCATTTGGAACATACCCTGAAAGTCTAATTAAATCACAAGCTAAATCGTATATCTTAACTGGACTTTCCATATCTAAAACAAATATTTCTCCACCTTTAGCATATACTCCCGCTTGTAAAACTAGCTGAGCTGCTTCTGGTATAGTCATGAAGAATCTATTAATATCCTTATGAGTTACTGTAACAGGTCCTCCTTTTTTGATTTGCTCCATAAATACTGGTACTACAGAGCCATTACTGCCTAACACATTTCCAAACCTAACGGCAACAAATTGAGTATCACTTCTCTTGTCCATAGATTGAACAATCATTTCACATGCTCTTTTTGTAGCTCCCATAATATTTGTTGGGTTAACGGCTTTATCCGTTGAAATCATTACAAACCTTTTAACTTTATATTTATCAGAGCAAAGAGCTACATTTAAGGTTCCAAATATGTTATTTTTTATAGCTTCACTTGGATTGTCTTCCATTAATGGCACATGTTTATGAGCTGCTGCATGGAATACAATTTCAGGTCTATATTTATTAAAAATTGAATCTAATTTATTTTTATCTCTAACAGAAGTTATAACATATTTAATATTTCCGCACACGCAATCTCTTTTAAACTCTTGTTGGAGAACATAAGCATTATTCTCGTAGTTATCTAGAACTATTAATTCTTTAGGATTAAATTTTATAATCTGTCTGCATAACTCAGATCCAATGGAACCTCCACCACCTGTTACCATAATGGTTCTTCCCTCTATATAATCACTAATACCTTCCATATCCAGCTTCACTGGTTCTCTTCCTAGTAAATCCTCAAAGTTAACTTCTCTTACTTTTCCTAAAGTAACTCTTCCATCAATTATTTCATATATTCCAGGTATTAATTTAACCTTACAACCTGTTTCTTTGCATATGTCTATAAGTTCTTTTTTTGTTTTAGCATCCATTGCTGCAATAGCTATTAATATTTCTTCTACTGATAAACTTTTTGCTAAATTAATAATATCATTCCTAGTTCCCATAACCTTCACACCAGCTACATAAGTACCAAGTTTATATTTGTCATCATCAATAAATGCTACCGGCGAATAATCCACTTCTTTACAAGACTTCATTTCTTTAACAATCATTGTGCCTGCTTTACCAGCACCAATAACCATTACTCTTTTAGGAGAACTTATACATGGTCTACCTTTTATATCTAAGCATCTTCTAAGTATTCTAGCGGACATTCTAAATCCTACGACTAGTAGAATAGCAAATAATCCAGCCATAATATTAATACTTACAGGAAGCCTGTCTCCTATTATAAAACCAAAAATAATAGCCACCAAACTTGAAGAAATACAAGCACCTACTGCTAAGATAAATTCCCCAATACTGGCGTAACGCCATAGATTTTTATAAAGCTTAAAAAAATAAAATACTATTAAATAAATAATTGTAATTATTATTGCATTATTCTTAAACTTTACTATTTCATAAGAAGGTATATCAAAGTTAAATCTGAAACTGTATGCTAATATATAAGAAAAATTTATTAAAATAATATCTGATAAAACTAATATATACTTCCTTGAAATCTTTAAACTTTCCTGCATTTCCCCACCCCCATCTCATAATTCCCAAAAATTTCAAATTAACCTTATGTAAATTTTAGTAAGAATAAACTTTTTCCGCCCCACTACTTTAATTTTCGTCATAAATAGCAAATACTT
>JAVBVX010000090.1:0-17183 GCA_036677665.1 Clostridium sp.
TTATTCACCTTAATTTCTGTTTAATTTTCAAAGACCAAGTTTTCTTTACTGCCTTTCGACAGCTTAGTTATTGTATCAACTTTAAGTTGTTTTGTCAACGACTTTTTTTAGTTGAAATTGTTTTTTCTTCGCTCTCTCGAAGCGACAAGGAATATCTTATCACATATAGTTTTAAGCAAATCTTCAATACTGCTTGTCTAGCTCAAAGAAGCTTATATTTCTTTTATTTCCTCTTTATATCATTGCCATGATTATATTGATACGCAAGGCTATGTATACTTCATTATACATAATATATAGGATTTGGCTCATGTGATAATCACTTCTAAATCAAAAAAGCCGCCCTGATCTACTCAGCACAGCTTTTAATTTACTATTAATATAGGTTATGTTATAACCTTACTTTTGAAAATATGTCTTAAATTTATCCATTCTTTAATGCTCTACTAAATGCACTACTGAATCTGCTATAGATTGATTTGTTTCAGTTATCTGCCCGAGACTTGCAGAAATGTTTGATATTGCACCATTAATAGTCTCCATTCTACTCTCAACCGTTGCCGATTGTTCTACAATTTTTAGAATAGAACTAAATACATCCTGTTCATCTGTCTTAGTAGATTCAGCTACATTTCTTGAGTTTTCTGCTAACTTCCTTACTTCATTTGCTACAACAGCAAATCCTCTACCCTGTTCTCCAGCTCTTGAACTTTCAATACTTGCATTTAGGGCAAGGAGGTTTGTTTGTTCAGAAATATTGACAATTTCACCTGTTGCACTTGAAAACTTATTAATCTTCTCCCTAACCCGTTCTATGTTTAACTTTAAATCATTAGATGCAGTAAGAGTAACTTCTACTTCATTTGTTATATTCTCAATTCCAGCCATTACTTCTTGACTGTCAGCATTCATTTCATTTATTGAGTTTAAAACTATGCTTACAACATTTTTTAGGTTTTCAACTTGGCCAAGCTTTTCTTCGTTCATAGCATTTACTTTATTAAGTAAATCACCTAATTCATTATTTTTTTCATTTATCTTATCATGCTCTATTTCAAGCTCTTTTCGATTATAACGAATACAATTCTCATAGTTGTTTGCTCCATTATGAATTGCCTTTATCATGGTTTTGCAATCTCCGTAACCACAAGCAAAGCAGTTAATTTTTTCTTCTTTCTCTGAGTACTTATGTAGCTTTAAAAGTATATCTTTATAATCACTCTTTGAAGGCTCTTCCCATTTTTCTATATTTATAGATTTATTTGAGTATTTTCTCGTAAAATCATTGATATTCAGCTTTGAATCAAACAGCTTGTACATTTCATCAATTCTTTTTGTTAAAGGTAGTTTTCCCTTTGCACTTAACTTTTCTTTTTTCATATCATTGAATAACATATCAATATCATCTAAATCAACTTCCTTAGTAGTGCCTGTACCTACATTGCATCCAAAAGTACAATTTAGAATATCTACGAGTAATGGCAAAGGTTTATTTTTATCTAAACGATTCTTATAGTCTTGTAGATATTTATAAGCATGACTCTGTCCTTCAATTTGACGAACCCATGCTCCCTTAACTCTAGCCTCTACATTTTCTCTTAGTCCACCTGGTCTACTATATAATAAACCAATAGAACATCCCATATCGCTGAAATCTACATCTTTGTAAGAGCTTATATTAATATTATTATCTTCTATGTATTCCTTTAACTTTTTAAATGTTACGTTATATTCAATATGCTCATTTGTATTCTTATCCCTAATTTCATTAATCTTAGCTATACATGGAGATAAAAATGCAAGTGCATCATCACAACCTACATATTTTTTCAAATAAATTGAAGTATTTATCATAGGTGACTGAATAGGTGATAACTGCGGTATTAACTCAGCACTAAACTTTTCAATATAGTTAACTATAGCGGGACAGGGCTGTGCGATTACTGAGGTTAAGTTTTCTTCTTTAATTTTTTTGAGATATGCCCAAGTAGTAATATCGGCACCCAAAGATACATCGTATATAAGCTCTACTCCAAGCGACTTTAAATATCCAAATAGCTTCTTGTAATCACTAAAGTTAGCACGAATAGCAGGTGCCACTAGTAGAGATATCTTTTTTCCTCTTTTTAGATCTTCAACAAATCTAGTTATATCATCATAATACTGTCTAGCATTATGATCACAGGCATCAATACAAAGACCACAAGTAATACACTTCTCTGAATCAATCTGAATGATATTTTCCCCATTTATGATTTTTGATACATTTGCACCAGTCACTGGACATCCATTAATACACTTATTGTAGCCTACGCAATTTTCTTGCACTGTATAAATTATTTCTTTATTCATTTGTTTGCCCTCCTTTGATGTAATTACATATGATTTATATAAATTATTTAATATTATACACGCATGTTTTCAATTTTAGCCAAATCTATCCTACATTTCAAACAATATGCAGTAACTATTATACACAAATTCCTAGGGGCTTTGTAAAGTACTTTAATTAAATTATCTTAATTAACCGTTTTCATCTATCCTGCTCTAATATATGTATAGGGAAACTCTAGCATTGTCACTTTCAAATTAACTCTTACATCTCTACTCTAATCTTTTAAACTGTTAACCTCTGTTAATTCTATAATGCCAATATTATTAAATGCTTCTTTTGTATCAACAGCAACTGAAACTACTTCTTCTGCTTCTTCTTTAATTTCTTCTTTAATTTCTTCTTTAATTCCTTCTTCCCCTAGGGGCTTATAAGCCCCTTGTTTTATTAGAAATTACATGGATATCTTTAAAAATCTCCTCCATAGGATATCCTAACTTTTCACACTGATTATAAAACTTATCCACAAATTCTACATTCTTAACTTCCTTTAACTCCTTATTTATACACATAATTGTATTTCTACTGTTGATAAAGTTGTACTTTATCCAGTTCAAGATCATTATCTCTTTTGTTTTTTCACAGTATTCTATTTTTCCATAGTTAATAAATCTTTCTAATAGCTTGTCTATAGTTTCTCTATTATATCCATTCTCATATTCAATAAGTCTTTTAGGAAGCTCAAAATTCCCCATTGTTTTGTGCTTGAGCATTGAAAAAGATAAATATAGAAAAACTTTTCTTCTGGTGTTAAATCCATCTCTCCAAAATGATAATTGTAATTGTCTATATAGTGCCATAGAAAGTCCCCCTCTAATATTTTATAAAGTAAATATGCAGATATAGAGAAATGTATAACAAGCGTTCTTATACTATAAATGTCACATAATTAAGATAAAGTTAGTAATATGTATTGTTAGCTATATACTAAAATGAATTAATTTTAGTTATGTGATATAATTACCATTGATTAATATCAATTATGAATCACTATGTTATGTTAGGAGTTTAGGGGGAGAGAATGGAAATGGAAAGAGAGTTATTAAAAAAAGGGGATAAAGTTGTGCTACATGATTGTAAAGAATCAGAAGGTAGGAACTGTGGCAAAATATGGACTTGTAGAACAGATGAAGTAATAACAGGTGAAGGTTATTACAATCAAGGAATAGTATTTTTAGAAGGCTTTGACGATAGTTTTCCAACTACTCATCTTCAAAAAGTTAACGTTAAAAGCCCTGCCTTTAAGTTAGATAAAATAGAAGTAGATTATCTTAAAGAATTTCTTAAAGTAACAGAAAAAAATGGAGTTTACAGTTTACTTTCTGCTTGTGAAAATGATGAGTTTTCAATAGTATCCTTAAGAGATATTATTTTAAAAATAGTTAATTCGTAATATAACTATAAAAACTGAACAATTATTTTTAACACCGTAATATTCAAATCTGAATATTACGGTGTTTTTAAGTCCTAATATAAATGAAGTTTAAAGTAAGTATTATAAATTAAGAATTATTATAAGTTTATTAGGAGATATTATTCTTAGGTGATTAGAATGCATTATACCGATAATCTAGATGAGATCTATAATATTTTTAATAATGTAAATAAGATGTTAATTGAGATATGGAAGGAAGAAATATTATTTAGTTGGCGTTGGTGGCTAGGTTTAATTTTAAGTATTATTCCCTGGATTATTTGGATTAAATTTAGAAGTAAAAAACATACAGTCAGGCTCCTATTTACAGGTATGATAGTTGTTATAACAACAAGCTTTTTAGATTTAATAGGAATTACCTATGGCGCTTGGCACTATGATTGGAAAGTGCTTCCGTTAATACCTATATTCATACCTTGGTATTTTACTTTATTTCCTATTGCTATAATGTTTTTCCTTCAATATAAACCTGCAATTAAAGCCATATATAAATCAATAGTATTTGGAGTCTTTTGTGCATTTATATTTGAACCCCTGTTCTCTTGGTTAGGATTGTATCACTCAACAGGATGGAATCACCTATATTCCTTCATAATATATATACCTCTATATTTATTTTATAATTATATATATAATAGTAAACTTTTTATAGGGGATATTAATTACTAAAGGAGAACTACTATAATGATTTACTTTCACATAACAGTGATGATTATATCTTTATTGATTTGCTATACGTGGGGAGATTGGAAACACTGGAATAAGTATTACTCAACAATTCAGTTTTTTATTATAGGGGATCTAATATATAACGTACTATTCCATAATACTACGCTTTGGAAATATGTATGCCCATCATTAAATCATACATTAATTAATATTTTAATAATGATTACTGTATTTCCATCTACAATTCTAGTATTTATACCCCACTACCCTAAAGATAGGTTTAATCAGGTAATATATATATCCTTTTGGGTGTCACTTTATATTGTTGTTGAATATATCTCATATATTTTAGGATACTTTCAATATGATAATGGTTGGAGTATAGTGTGGTCAGGCATATTTTGTATAATTATGTTCTTGCTGCTATATTTACATTATAGAAAGCCTCTTTTAGCTTGGTTTCTTGCAATAATAACACTTATTATATTTATAATAATATTTGAAGTTGATATATCGGGGTTAGCTTAACTAATTCTTAATTTAAATACCGTATTATTCAAAACTGAATTTTACGGTGTTTTTGCGTTGTAATATAAATGTGTTAAAACTAGATTTATTATCATATTACATGTTTAATAGATACCGTTATCAGTATAGGACATATATGGAGTATTATTTGAGATAAAAAAGAGGAGTTACTCCTCAGTTTTCTTGGTCTTGTAAGTTCTAATTAAATAGGTATGTTGCAAGTATTCAGTAACTGTCAACAACACAGATGTAAGTAATGCATCTAAGAAAGTTATATATACATTTCTAAAAAAGAATTGACTTAGGTAAACTATTGCAAATGCAGCAATAAAATCAACTATTGTACTAATCCAAAATGTTCCCTTTTTTAAAATTAAAACTTCCATCATATGAGCAGCAACGGCTAGAATAATACCAACCATAATAGCTTGTATAAATGTATATTGCAATCCAAAAATATAATTAGAAATAATTAAGGTAATAGGACAAATAATCAACTTCATTATTAAACCAATCATATAGCACCTCCGGCATAGAAACATTATATATTTTTAAAATAAAAGCCCCCATTATATTAGTTTGCAAGTAATAATTGGACCTGTTTTCAACAGGTGGGTATCTGCTTTTTGTCTCACGTACTTTAGAATGTACTAATGTACTTAAAAGTTTCATTACACAAAAAGAGTTAGATTCCCTTTCTTAAAAATGTTGGGCCAATATGTACTTGCATCAAATATATAATAGGAACTCTTATAATTATATTATGTTACATTATTTTAAAAATATAATATGAAGTCCTTATGTAATTATTGCTATTCGTGTAAAGTAGCTATATAAAATACTATGAATTATAAAACGATTATAGTTAGGGAATCTTAAAATGTAAGTAGCTATCAAGTGAAATCTTATTTAGAGAACAATAAAACATCTTACACTGACTCAAATCATCTATACATGTCAATGTTACACCACCTGTTTTCAAAGTAATATTTAATAAATGAGTATGACTAGTACTTCAATAATATACCTACTACATAACAAGCTGACTATTAATAATGAATTAACTTGAATTATATGATATAATTACCAATAAGTAATTCTCAATTGTAGTATCATGTAATAACACTATTTAGAGTAAGTAAACTCGGAGGTGCATTGACATTAAGTTCATTGTATTTTGTGGATTAATTGCATTATCTCTCTTAACTTCTTTTATGTTTAGTTGGGAAAGTCTTAAAAAACACCAAAACCCACTTACAACTATTTATAAATCAATTATAATCAATGTAATTATATTAGGATCAGGGAGTGTATGGTGGTTTTTAACAGAATCAGATGGCATAAGTCAAGGAATAGGAATAATAATTTATTTAGGTTCAATTATAATAATTTCACTAATCAATATTATTAGTATTTACTTTAAGTTTAAGATAGAAAAAAAGAGTTTTCAAAAACACACGTAGTAGTTTGAGAAGTAGTCACCTAAAAACAGGAGGTATAAAAAATGTTCTGTCCAAAATGTAAGAGTGAATATGTAGATGGCTTTGATACCTGTGCAGATTGTGGAAGTGGGTTAATAGAACAATTACCAAATGAATCTGAATCAGAATTTGAATATGTAGAACTTATAGCCATTGCAGAGACTAATAATTTAGGATTAATAGCACTGGCAAAATCAATTCTAACTTCCGAAGGAATAAAATATTATATAAACGATATGTATAGTTACATTCCAGGGCCTAGTATGTTTATAAAAATCCATGTACCAATAACAGAGTCTACAAAAGCAAAAGAATTATTAAAAGATATAGGATTATAAAAAATCAATCTTCATATCTATTATATTAGAAAAGGTGCAGCCTATTTCTAGACTACACCTACTTAAAATTATATTTATTTATTCTCTTCTTCTATCTTTCTACCCATTAATACACCCATTACAGATGCCATCATAAGTCCTCGTGTCCATCCACTTGAATCTCCTAGACAGTGAAGTCCTTTAATATTTGTTTCAAAGTTCTCTTTATCTACAGTGATTTTATTACTATAGAATTTAATCTCTGGTCCATATAGTAGAGTTTCTTTACCTGCAAAACCTGGAACCACTATATTCATAGATTTTATAAAGTTCAATATATTAACCATAGTTCTATATGGAATAGCAGAAGTTAAATCTCCAGCTACTGCATCAGGTAATGTAGGAACTACGTTTGATTGATCTAATTCATGTTGCCAAGTTCTCTTACCTTCTAATATATCACCGTATTTTTGAACTAGTATTTTTCCGTTTCCTAGCATGTTAACAAGTTCAGCTACTTTCTTTCCATATTGTATAGGCTGATTAAATGGTTCAGCAAAGTTATGTGAGCTTAGTACTGCTAAGTTTGTGTTATCAGATTTTCTCTCTTTATACGAATGACCATTTACAATAGCTAAGTCATTATCATAGTTTTCTTGACTAACAAAGCCTCCTGGATTTTGACAGAAAGTTCTTACCTTATCATTAAAAGGTTCAACGTGACCTACAAGCTTTGATTCATAAAGAGCTTCATTTACTTTTTCCATAACTTCATTTCTAATTTCAATACGAACTCCAATGTCTACTGGACCTGCACTATGTTTAATTCCATAAGTTGTACATATCTCCTTAAGCCAATCTGCACCTTTTCTTCCTGCTGCTATAACTACTTTATCTGCAAAGATAGTTTCTTCATTTTGCTTTGTTCTTGAATCTGCTATTACTACTCCTTTTACCATGCCATCTTCAACGACTATGTCTTTTGTTATCATTCCAAACTTAATTTCTACTCCATTATCTAATAAGAAGTTTTGTATCTTTAAATAAATCTCTTGAGCTTTTTCTGTTCCTAAATGTCTTATTGGACAATCTACTAATTTCAGTCCAGCTTCTATAGATTTTTTTCTTATTTCCTTAACTTCTTCAGTGCTATCTATTCCTTCTATCTTAGTATCTGCTCCAAATTCAAGATATATCTTATCAGTGTAATTAATAAATTCTTGTGCCTTTCTTACTCCTATTAATTGTGGCAAATCTCCCCCAACTTCATAACTTAGAGATAGCTTACCATCTGAAAAAGCTCCTGCTCCTGAAAAACCAGTTGTTATATGACAATAAGGCTTACAAGATATACATTCATTTGTTTTATCCTTTGGACAGTGTCTTTTATCTATACTCGTACCTTTTTCAACGATTAATATTTTTTTATTGCTATTTTGTTTAACTAATTCTAATGCAGTAAAAATCCCTGCTGGGCCTGCTCCTACTATAATTACATCATATTTCATAATCATCATCCCCCAGTCAATTATTTGCTATTTAGAAAACATGATAGTTATTTATCTAATAATTTATATAATTCTAGTTTACTTTAAACATTTATAATATTTTCTTATAATCTTATATTTACTTTTTCATTAAACACGTAAGTGAACATTAGTCTATATTTTTTAAATAAAGTTCGACTACATTCAAAGTTTATCTCAATTTATAGAAATTTGCAATACTTTTTATGTAATTTCACGAACCTTTTTTATTATTAGATTTATTATATTCGTAGTTTAAGAATTTCACGTCGTAAAATTCTTTTATTACTTCCACTTTTGTTTTATAAACCCTACAACAGCCGGTATCATAGTAATACATGTTACTACCATAATAGCCTTTCCAAGATTATTTCTTACTATTTCTAGATTGCCAAAATAATATCCAGTAAATAAAAATAGAGCAACCCTTAAAATTCCACCTATAGCAGCATAGCTAATGAATCTTATAAATTCCATCTCTCCTATGCCTGCAACGAAAGACACAAAACTCCTAACAACAGGAATAAACCTTCCCATTATAATAGCTAGCCTTCCGTGCCTTTCATAAAAGTCATGAGCTTTCTCCACATATTCTTTTTTAAAAAACCGTGGATTTTCCTTATGCAAAATTCTTTTTCCAAAAAACTTTCCTATATAATAATTTATAGTATCTCCCACTATAACTGCTACACAAAATATAAATAATATTAAATAAAAATTTAATATTCTAACAGAAGCTAATGTTCCGCTTAAAAATATCAAAGAATCTCCTGGCAAAAATGTTAATACAATTAATCCAGCTTCAGCAAATATTAATATAAATAATATTAAATAAGTAGCTCTTCCACATTGATTAATTATAATATGTATAAACTCCTCAAAGTTTGATACAGTGTTTATAATTCTACTAATGTTCATCCCCATGTTATGTTTCCCACCTTCTTAAGGCTTTTGTTGAAGAAATATTTCATAATATAATAAATCTCTTTATTAATATTTGCTATTCCATCTAATATATCCTTAGTATTTTATAAATCTAACTACTTATTAACTTAAAGGTTATTAACTGCATAAACTTACACAAAGTTCTAGATATGCATGTTAAAACATTTCCTTGTATTCTCTATATTCATCCAATATAATAATTAAATGTACAACTAATAAATATACACTTTATACAACTGTGCTAAAATTCTGACTTTTTATATGTTGTCCTATTACATTATATTATCAATATACTGGAGGTTTTTCAATTATGAAAAATGTTACAAATCGTTGGAGTGTAGTTCTTGGTGCTGTACTTTTACAATTGTGTACAGGCTCTATATACTCATGGAGCTTATTTAACCAGCCCCTCGTGGATAAATTCGGTTGGGAAAAAACTGATATTGTACTTGCCTTTTCAATTATTGTTTTCGTCTTTGCTTTTGTAACAATTTTTTCTGGTAGACTTCAGGATAAGATTGGTCCAAGGATAGTGGCAACTATTGGTGGAGTATTATACGGAGTAGGGTTAATGCTAGCATCTACCGCTACCTCATTAATCCAGCTATATATTTACTATGGGGTTATTGCTGGTATTGGTGTTGGATTTGTTTATGTTTGTCCCCTTTCTACCTGTGTTAAATGGTTTCCAGAGAAAAAAGGGTTCATTACAGGTATTGCAGTAGGTGCTTTTGGTCTTGGAAGTCTTGTTTTTAAGAGTGTAATACAATTCCTACTTCATTCTAAAGGGGTATCCCAAACCTTCTTTTACCTAGGTGTAATTTATATTACTTTATCTGTAATAGGCGCACAATTTTTAAAGAATCCTCCTACAAACTATAACAATACGAGTATTAAAAACACTTCTAACATTGGAAATAACTTTACAGTATTAGAAATGCTTAAGACTAGAGCCTTCTATTTAATTTGGGTTATGTTTCTATTCGGAAGCATGAGTGGTCTTTTAATTATAGGCAATGCTAAGGATATAGGTATTCAATTAGCTAGGTTAGAACCTGCTGTTGCTAGTAATGCAGTATCAGCTATAGCACTTTTTAATGCTAGTGGCAGACTTATATGGGGTACATTATCTGATAAAATCGGTAGAATAAAAGTAGTCTTCTTAATGTTTACTATTACTTCTATTTCTATGATTCTTCTCAGCGTACTTTCTCTAAACTATATCACATTCTTTGCCTGTGTTTCCGGAATTGCATTTTGTTTTGGAGGTTTCCTAGCAGTGTTCCCAATAATAATAGGTGATTTTTATGGTACAAAGAATTTAGGAGCTAATTATGGAATACTTTATCAAGCATATGGAATATCTGCCTTAGTAGGTCCTATTGTGTTTGCAGCTGTAGGTGGACTTAAACCTACCTTTATAATTTCAGCTATCCTAACTATAATTTGTGCTATAATGACATTCTTAGTTAAATATAATACACCTTCAGTTTCTAAAATAGAAGCTAAAGCTTGTTAAAAATGAAAGTAGACTGTTGATATATATTCTTTATCAAACAAGTCTACTTTTTTTATCACTATACTTCTTTTACTGCACTATTTTTAAATCTTGATTTATTAAAACTAGCTTTACTATTTTCCTTAACAAAGATAAGCTTATATAACTGTACAATTACTAATGGCATAAATGCTAATACATAAATTAAACTAAATTGTTGCATGGTAAGAGGTGAAACTTCAAATACACCACTTAAAGGTTTTATTATGATTACCGCATTTAACAGTACTAACCCAAGTCCGAAGGCAACCCATAAAGCTTTATTTGTAAATAAACCTATCTTATATATGGACTCTCTAGCTCTACAGTTAAATCCATGGAAAAGTCTTGCAAGGCATAATGTAGCAAAAGCCATTGTACTTGCAACTCCAGCATCTCCTGTTTTTAAGCCAAATCTGAATGCCACTATAGTACATATAGCAATTACAAGTCCTTCAACTAAAATCTCTATACCAAAATCCTTAGATAAAATAGGAGTGTTTATATTTCTTGGTTTTCTACTCATAATATTTGATTTATGCGGTTCTAAGCCTAATGCTATTGCAGGAAGACTATCCGTAAGAAGATTTATAAATAATAGATGTACAGCTGCAAAAGGTATTGGAAGTGCTGCTAGTGACGCATATAAAACCACTAATATCCCTGCGGTATTTCCTGATAATAAAAATTTAATAGAATTCTTTATATTCTCGTATATATTTCTACCATTAGAGATTGATTTTACTATAGTAGCAAAATTATCATCTGCTAAAACCATAGCAGCAGCATCCTTTGCAACCTCTGTTCCAGTTATACCCATCGATATTCCTATATCTGCTTGTTTAAGGGCTGGAGCATCATTAACTCCATCTCCAGTCATAGCAACAACATTTCCCTTTTCCTGCCATGCCCTTACTATCCTTATTTTGTGTTCTGGAGATACTCTAGCATAAACAGAGATATTTTCCACCTTGTTTTTTAACTCTTCATCACTTAGTTTGTCAAGTACATATCCTTCTATAGCCTCTGATTCATCTTCTAATATACCTATTTGTTTTGCAATAGCAGCAGCGGTAATTTTATGGTCTCCAGTAATCACAACTGGCTTGATTCCTGCATTTATACAGTCTCTTACTGCTTTAGCTGACTCTTCTCTTGGTGGGTCCATCATGGACACTAATCCTAAGAAAACTAAATTATTTTCATCTTGTAATCTTAATTCTTTATATATTTTTATTTCCCTATGACAAAAAGCTAGAACTCTAAGGCCATTCTTTGAGAAATCTTCATTTACCTTTTCAATGTTCTTTTTGTCCTTATCTGTTAAGGCCCTAACCCCTGCTGAGGTTTCTATTCTATCACATCTTTTTAATAGTACATCTAAAGCTCCTTTAGTTATCATAGTAACTTTATTATTTATATCATGTACTGTACTCATAAGCTTTCTATCGGAATCAAAAGGAATTTCTGCAACTCTAGGATATTCTTTTCTTATATCTAATTCCTTTAGATTATGGATTTTTCCAAGGTTAGTTAATGCAATTTCTGTTGGATCTCCTATTTCTTTATCCTCACTTGATATAGCATCACTACATAGTAATCCCATTAGAATAAGTCTTTCCTCCAAAGGATTATTCTTATCTATTTTATCTGAATCTATAGTTTTTCCATCTACATAAACCTTCTTTGAAGTCATTTTATTTTGTGTTAGTGTACCCGTTTTATCAGAACATATTATTGATACACTTCCTAGTCCCTCGACTGCTTGAAGCTTTCTTATTACCGCATTTTCTTTAGCCATTTTTTGAGTTCCAAGAGCAAGTACTATAGTTACAATAGAACTTAGGGCCTCTGGTATAGCCGCTACTGCAAGCGCTACTGCAAACATAAAGGAATCAATAACTTCGTATCCTCTATACATATTTAAAGCAAATATTAATGCACATATACCTAAAATTATTGTAGCAAGTTTTTTACCAAAGTCATCTAAGTTAACTTGTAATGGAGTTTTCTTTTCTTTAGTGTTCTCTAGTAGCGTTGCTACTTTTCCAAGTTCAGTGCTCATACCTATATCTGTAACTACTATGGCTGCTCTACCGTAAGTTACAAGACTTCCAGCGAAGAGCATATTTTTTCTATCCCCTATTGAAACATTATCTTCATTTATAATATTAGTTATTTTCAATACACTTTCAGACTCTCCTGTAAGTGAACTTTCATTAACTTGTATGCTGTAATTGTCAATAATTCTTCCATCAGCACTTATATAGTCACCAGCTTCTAAAAATAAAATATCTCCTAATACTACTTCCCGTGAAGAGATTTCTACTTTCTTTCCATCCCTTTGCACTCTTGCTATCGGTGAAGATAGCGCCTTTAAACTATTTAATGATTGCTCTGCTTTGATATGCTGAACTGTACCCAATACCGCATTTAATATAACTACTGCAAATATAACTAGTGCACTTTCAATATTTCCTAAAAACATAGATATAACTGCTGCAGCAATTAATATTAATACCAATAAATCCTTAAATTGATCAATAAAAACCTGAAAAATATTCTTCTTTCCCCCATCTTTTAATTCATTAAAGCCATGCTCTTCTCGCCTTTTAACTACTTCTTCTGTTACAAGTCCACTACTTGAAACATTTAGTTCACTCATAACCCCTTCTACAGACTTTTTATAAGATTCTTTCATTACCCTTACCCCTTTCATAATTTATTGATTATGTAATAATTCAAATTGTTAGGTCTTACATAATAAAAAAAGACCTTTAATATAATTCTAAATAATAATTAGAAT
This sequence comes from Clostridium sp., assembly GCA_036677665.1. GTDB lineage: Bacteria > Bacillota > Clostridia > Clostridiales > Clostridiaceae > Clostridium_H. Next base: position 13,637 of record JAVBVX010000090.1, read on the forward strand.
TATATTAAAAGTCTCGTAACCAACTTTAATTGGCATATGACACCAGATTAGCTTCACTAATCGGGCATGTTGATGTCACACTTTATACTACTCCCTTTTAATAGGAAATGTAAGTATTTAATTTTATCTTATTATATCGTAACGATAACTACTTGTCAATAATACTTTACTTATTTTAGTAATTATAAACTTACCTCTTCATCACAAACAACTTTATCCTTTGCTTTTTCTTTCATAAAGTTTTTTATAAACTTAATATCATCATCAATAAATCTGTGTTCAAGTGTACTAAGTTCAAACTTCATAAGTTTAAATACAAATTGAATAGAATACCCTAGTGTACATGCTATAATTACAGTTCCAATTCCTATAGAACCTCCCAGTACATATCCTACTATAGAAGCACTTATTTCAATACTATTTCTTATAAAACGCACAGACTTTCCACTCTTTTTTGTAAGTAGCCTCATAAGTCCATCTCTAGGCCCAGATCCAAAGCCACAACTTATATATAAGTAAGTACCAAAGGCCATTATTATAATTCCTAAAATCATCATTACCGTTCCTATAATAGTACTTGATGCCACAGGGATTAATCCATTTAACATTAATATATCTATAAAAATCCCAATTAGAATCATATTAATTAGTGTACCCCAGCCAACCTTTTCTTTAAAAATGCTATTTATTATTACAATAACAATTCCCGTACTAATGCTAGCTCTACCCATACTTATCCCAGCGATTTTAGTAATTCCATGATGAAAAACATCCCAAGGAGAGAGTCCTATTTTAGCATTAATTGTAAGAACTATACCAACGGAACATAAGAAAAGTCCTACAAGCAACTTAATAATTCGAAAAACTACTTGTTTTATAATAACCCTCTCCCTCATCAATTAATTTAAAGTATTAGATTATCATAACACTAAAATTAGGAAATAACAATAATTAGAAAAAAAAATAAAAAAGCAAATCGCAATAAAACTTTAATATGATTTGCTTATAAAAATTTATATCTTTTAAATTAAAATTTGATTTAAAAACTTTCTGGCTCTTTCAGTCCTCGGACTTTTAAACAATTGCTCCGGTAGTCCTTCCTCTACAATCTTTCCTTCATCCATAAAAACTACCCTATCAGCAACTTCCCTTGCAAATCCCATTTCATGAGAAACAACAACCATAGTCATACCTTCTTTAGCTAAATCCTTCATTACAGATAAAACTTCACCTACTAGCTCTGGGTCTAATGCAGAGGTTGGTTCATCAAACAACATAATTTTAGGTTCCATAGCCAATGACCGTGCAATAGCTACTCTTTGCTGTTGCCCTCCTGAAAGTCTTGAAGGATACTCATCTCTCTTATCTAAAAGCCCTACTTTATATAGAAGCTTTTCTCCTAAAGCTTTAGCCTCTTCTATAGATATCTTCTTAACTATAATAGGTCCCTCAATAACATTTTCCAATACCGTCTTATGAGGAAATAAATTAAAGCTCTGAAACACCATACCAGTATTTTTTCTTATTTCTATAACTTTTTTCTTTTTTTCCTTATAGGACATATCTGAGTTTATTAAAGTTCCTCCTACTTCTACACTTCCTTTACTGGGATTCTCTAACCCATTTAGACAACGCAATAATGTAGTTTTTCCTGAACCACTTGGACCTATAATTACAACTACTTCTTTAGAATAAATATTAAAATTAATTCCTTTTAAGACTTCATTATTTCCATAGTTTTTACTTAAATTATAGACATGTATCATTTACTCACTTCCTCAGCATTAATACATTTTAGATAGTTTAGCTTCAATATGCCCTAGAATAATAGAAAATAAGGTACTCATAAGCCAATACATAAAAGCAATAGCAATGTAAAAAGGCATAACAACTAAATGTTTTGATATTAATAACTGAGAAGCTCGAAGAAGCTCCGTCACCGTTATTATGGATACTAGAGAGGTTTCCTTAAGCATTCCAATAAACGTATTCCCCATAGGAGGAATAGCTACTCTCACCGCTTGAGGTAGAATTATTCTTCTCATAGCCTGAAAATTGGTCATACCTATTGACATAGCTGCTTCCATCTGCCCTTTTGGTATTGATAAAATAGCCCCTCTAAATGTTTCAGATAAATATGCCCCTATATTAATACTTAGTGATATAAAGGCTGCTATTAATGGCGGAAGAATTATACCTACATCCGGAAGGCCAAAATATATTATGAAAATTTGCACAAGCACTGGTGTTCCTCTAATTATAGAAACATAAGCTTTTGCTAATTTAACCAACATAAAATTTCCCGTAAGTCTAGCTAGGGCAACAAAAAGACCAATAATAAGTCCAAAAGACATAGATACTAAGGTTATTATCATAGTGTAATATGCACCTTTAAAGAGTAAGTTTATATCTTGGAATACTAAATCCATGGTATTTTGCACCCCCTTAGATTTTAATTAAAGACTAGGCTCTACCCCAAACCATTTCATAAATATAGCTTTATAAGTTCCATCCTTTTTCATATCTTCTAATGCTTTATCTAAAGCAGCTAAGAATTCTTCATTTCCTTTTCTAATAGCTATTCCAGCAAAATCTTCCTTTATTGGATCTCCTACTGCTTTAATTTTTAAGTTACTCTTTTCAATCTGAGGTTTAATTGCAAATAGGTTATTTACTGTAGCATCTATTCTCCCAGTATTTAAATCAAGCAGAGTTGTAATAACATCGTTATAAGTTACAACCTCAAAGTTTCCAACCTTAGGCATAGCTACTTCTTTAAGATACTTCTCGTCGTTAGTCCCAAGTCCTACTCCAATTTTCTTGCCCTTAAAATCCTCTATTGATTTAATGTCATTATTCCCTTCACTAACAATTACATTAACTGTATTTTTAATATATGGCTGAGAGAAATCCATACTCTTTTTTCTTTCTTCTGTTATAGTCATTTGGCTTATTACAACATCAAATTTTCCTTTTTCTAACCCAGCAATCATCCCTGCCCATTCACTAGTAATAAATTCAGTCTTAATTCCTATTCTTTTTGCTACTTCCTTTGCAATATCAACATCAAATCCATCTACTTCATTTTTATCATTCAAGAAATTATATGGTGGATATGTTCCCATTAGACCAACACGCATTTTCTCTGATTTCTTAACCTCATCAAGTAAAGTAGCTTTTTTGCTAGTATCAGCATTTGACTTACATCCTACAAATATTGAAGCCGTTAAAGTAAAAATCATTAAAATTCCTAATAATTTTTTAGATAATTTCCTCATTTACTCTCCCCCTTGTATAATATTTAGAGAACTATATATTCATGGATTTTATAATAAATAGTATTGTTCCTAAGCATTATATGCTAGTAAATATCTTATGACACAAGTATTAATTGCCCATTTATTCATACTTTTAAATATATACTATTACAAAAATCGAGTAGGAGCTGAATAATTATTTTATTCAGCGACCTCTCACACCACCAAGCATACCGTTCGGTACTTGGCGGTTCAATAAGAATTACCTAATCATAAATACTTTTCAGTTA
>JAVBVX010000091.1:0-3527 GCA_036677665.1 Clostridium sp.
ACCCAACACCGGAATTAGGGTGGACAACTCAAACTAAAGATACATTTACTAGGTATCGTTTCAATGGAATTGAATGGATAAATATAGGTGTATTTACTGATGATAAAATTGGTAACATGGGAAGTATTACAGAGACGAATTTAGTTCAAGCAGTATTAAATGATAGGTCGCAATTGGCTCATATTGCGATACAAGTAGAGAAATTTCCATTGATATATCCCGAAACTGATGATACGTCTAGAGTCCAACGAGCAATTAATTATCTTCATGAAAATGGTGGGGGAACACTTCATTTCACAAAACCTTTGTATGAAATAAAACAAGTAGAAATGTTCTCTAATATTACATTTTATAGTAATAAACAATCAATAATTAAATGTCTTGATAGTGGTATATTAAGTGGTGACCATGCTACTTTTTATTCAAAATGGGCTATACAAGATTTAGAGAATATAAAATTTGATGGTTTGGTCTTTGATGGGAATAGATTAAATATAGACTATGATTATTATCATATTATAGGTGTATGGGTTGATAATGGAAGGAAATTAAATAATTTTAACGTAGTGAATTGTAAATTCATAGATGCAAAAGAAGATTTTATTCGTATCACAGGAAAAGATATATCAGCAAAAGCAAATAATATTAAAGTTGATAATTGTGAATTTAATGGAATTAATACAACTTATGAAGATTACCCTGGTAATGCATTTAGAATTTTATTGTACCAATATACTCTTTCAAACTATGGGTATATATTTGCCACTAATATATTTATTAATAATTGTTATGGTGAAAAAATTAGAACATTAGCAGACTTAAAACGTGGGTGTAAAAATTTTATTGTTACAAATAATAAAACACATAATATGTATGATATAGATTTTTCCGTTGATGGTGTTTTTTCTGGTAAAATATATAGTAATATACAAGACCAAGATGAAGAATTTACAACATTTGATGGTGATAATGCTTTTGAAATACAAGGAGAAGATATTCAAGTATATGGAAATGAAGTTGGTTATAAAAAAAATAATGGTATTTTTATAACAGATTATGGTCATGAAAATGAAGGTGTCAATATAGGGCATATATCTAAAAACATTAAAATATTTGGTAATACAATAAAAAAAGTTGGAGAAGTTGGAATAAAATCTATAAATGCTGATAACATTACAGTAACTGATAATAATATAATTAATTCTAATACTCCCTTATCAATTGTAACAAATTCGGGAAGAAAAGACTCTTTAGGAAACTTATTAAAAGCAAAAAGTTCATTTGTATCAAATAATAAGTATTGTGATTATGTATATGGAATTGTAATTAACGGTGAAAGTCCTGTTTTGGGTAGTGGTAATACTGATACTAATGGTCAAGTGTTTATTCAATATAACAATTCACCATCTATGTATGTGCAAAGCAAAGGTCGAGAGTTAAATTTTAATCCTAATTTAGAGATAGATGTTACTACTACAAGGATTAAATATTGGAACTCGGGAGAAGTAAATTTATTACTATCTAACACTAAACCTATTGGAGTGTTGCAAGGTGTTACGCTGAATGACACTAACACAGGTTCTTTGGGTGATGTATTTAATACGAACTTCGATATATCAGCTAAAAAGGATAATATTATTCATCTTGGTATTTATACAAAACAAAATACAGCAACAGAATTTGGTATAAACATAAAAGAATATCAAGGGACTACTTGGTTAAGTAATAATTTTATTAATATCCCATTGTCGAATGAATGGAATAGATTTAGAACTTGTTATAAGGTTGTTAATGATTTATGCGACAATATCAAGGTGTCATTGTTACCTGCCACAGGAACGAATACTCCTTCAAAAACAGGAACAACTGATGTTGCTATGTTAAATATATCTGATTATCCAATTAATTAGTTCGCAATAGGTTAAAATTACGACGTAAATAAATAAAATTTAAAGGCAAAATATGAGCTGTAAAAGGCTCTTTTATTTTGTCTATTTTTATGTAGAGGAAGGTGGGAGAATTGGAAAGTTTATTTACAGAAATAGTAAAGTCAAGTCCTATCTTAGGACTGATGTTAATATTTTGGTTTTACAACAGAAAAGACTATAAAGAATTTGTAGATAAAGTACAGGTTCAGAATGATGAGAGAGAAAAGAATTATCAGGATATCATTAAGACATTAACAGATAAATTTAATATTGTTGAAGATGTTAAGAAAGATGTTGAGGATATTAAGGAATGTGTATTTAGAAATAATTAGAAAGGTGTGATTGCATGAAGATATGTATAGATGCAGGTCATGGTGGTAAGGATAGTGGAGCGATTGGACAAAGAAAAAGTAGAGAGAAAGACTTTACATTGGATATAGCTAAAAGATGTGCAGTTTATACAATTAAGCTAGGGCATAGTGCAGTATTGACTAGAAGTATAGATATGTTTTTAGGGCTAACGGAAAGGGCGAATATAGCAAATAGAGCCAATACAGATATATTTGTATCCATACATTGTAATAGTGCCGAAAATAGCCAAGCTAATGGGATAGAGACATTCTGTTATACTGGAAGTTCTAAAGGTAAGGAATATGCTAATAAGGTTCAATCTAATCTTATCAAAATAACTGGACTAACTAACAGAGGAGTTAAAGAAGCTAATTTTGCAGTGCTTAAATATACAAATATGGCAGGGATATTAGTTGAAGTAGGATTTATTTCTAACACCAAAGAAGAACTATTGTTGATGAGTGAGGAATATAGGGATAAAGTAGCAAAAGCAATTGTGGAAGCAATAGTAGGAAAAGAAGTTATCGTTCAAAATGATAATAAATTCGCTATCACTCAAAATGATAGCGACATATCTAAATATTATACTTTAGAATTTCAAAAGTTTTATAACTCTGTCACTAAAACTAAGAAGCCTATAGGGGAAAATTCCACATATAATGAAGAAACTAAAAAAGCATATGAAACTATAGGTAAGTTGATGAGAGGTGAATATTGATGAAAGAATTAAAAAGGTTAATAAGTGTAAAGAAAATCATAGCATTACTATTAACAATTACTTTTGTAATATTAACTCTAAAACAAATACCTGTAGATGAACCATTTAAAACTATTTTTATTATGATAGTTTCTTTTTATTTTGGACAGTCTACGGTTAAGGATGCGAAAGAATTATAATAGATAAGTAAATACATATATAATGCGGGAATTTTTATACATAGGTAGGGATAGGGTAGGTCAATTAATTTTGACTTACCCTTTTTTTTCTTTTTTTTGTATAGAGTATTGAACAGATAATGCTAATAATGGTATACTAGGTTCAAGTTAAGAAATTTAAAATTATTTTATAATGACATACATACGTTTAATGTTTTGTTATAAATCACATATGTAAACAAATCGAAAAAACCTGTAGACCTTATGGTATCAGTAGATATAGAGACTGCGCCTCAAACGCAAAAGCTTTTAGATATGTTAGAGGATGATGATGATGTTCAAGATATCTACCACAATGCAGAGTTCCCAGAA
>JAVBVX010000092.1:0-13741 GCA_036677665.1 Clostridium sp.
AGAAGAATGGCTAATATGTAATAATGCTTCAAGAACAGTTAGTGATGTATATATTACTAACTGTTCTTTTTATTATAGACTATTAATTAAATTTCTTACTAGATTATTTGTAAGAGTATAACTAGCAATATTAATAAGCATAAAAATTAAGGAGGTTTAATATTTTGATCTGGTTGTCATTAATCCCTGCAGCAATTACAATAGTATTAACTTTTAAAACAAAAAAGCTTATTCCCTCTTTATTTTTAGGAGTCCTAACTGGTACATTTATAAAAGAAGGTTTATTGGGTGCATTAAGTTCTGCACAGTTTAGTGTTTCAATATTTTCAGATATAATGTTTACTCTTACAGCAACTACCATTGCTTATATCGGTATAGGTTTCTTTATATAATTAAAAACACCCCACTAAATAGTTTTCTCTCTACATAGTAGGGTGATTTAATTAAGTAATTTACAGTTACCTACATAAATAACCTCAATAACGTACTATTTATTTTATCTATTTCTCTATAGAATCTCTCATTTTTTTATATTGATTTTCATCTATTTCCCCTCTTGCATATCTCTTCTTTAGTATTTCTATAGAATCATCATTAATTGTAATATTTGCATTTCCTCTTCCGCTTGTAGTAATTTTATATACAGCTACACCAATTACTATTATCAAAACTAAAAGTACTAGCCAAAATAAACTGCCCCATGCCATCATATTATATCCATATCTCATCATAAGTATATCACCCTTACTTTCACTTTATTTCTAGAATTAGTTTTACCTTTTTTCTATAAAATATTATTTGGAAGTCAAGAAACATTGTATGAAATATAATTTTATATTTAATCATTCTTACTTTCGCAGATAAACTCATATTCCTCAAGTTCACTAATACTTGGATTTTCCCCACACAAAGCGCAGCTTTTATTTTTATTCAAATTAATCATTGTAAACTCTAAATCAAGAGCATCAAAGTAAAGTAATTTATTTTTTAAAATATTCCCTTTGCCTATGGCTAGTTTTATAGCTTCAGCGGCTTGTATAAATCCCATGACGCCTGGTAGTGAACCTAAAACACCTGCTTCTGAACAAGAGGGAGTACTACCTACCTTAGGTTTACTCGGAAATGCACATCGATAACAATGACCTTCACCTGGAATAATAGTAGTATTTAATCCAGTAAACCTTAATACTCCAGCCTCTATCATAGTTTTTTTCAAAAAGAAACAAGCATCATTTAAAAGATACCGAGTTGGGAAATTATCAACTCCGTCTATTATAATATCATAATTACTTATAATCTCCATAGCATTGCTCTTATTAAAAACTACATCATGGGTTACAATCTCTACATTTGGATTAGTACTTTTTAAAAAGGCTTTTGCAGATTCCACTTTAGCCATCCCTATACGAGATGTGGAATGAATTATTTGACGATTTAAATTACTAATTTCAACTCTATCATGATCAACGAGGCCAATAGTACCAACTCCAACCATTGATAAAGCAAATGCTACAGGAGACCCTAGTCCTCCAGTACCAACAATTAACACCTTACATTTAGATAGATCTTTTTCAACACCATAATCAGAAACAGTGTCATTATAATTATCCTCTAAGAACTTATCTATAGAAAAATTTATCTTACTGTATTCTACCTTACTAAACTCCATTGAGAAAAAATCAAAATATAGTGATTCCTTATACACTTCTCCAAGATTTAGACAGATTTTAGTTCCTTCAATAGAAACTAACGTACCTAAAATTGATGTTATAATTTTGCTTTCATCAAAATCTTTTGAAATAATTTCATCTGTGTCTACTTTATGACTTGAGGATTTATCCACTAATATGTCTATAAATGATTTGAATTCATCATATCTATGAAATGTCTGTAGTATTCCTTTCCATTGATTTTTTAAAGCTATTATTGTTGGAAGAAACCTACTCTCATTTTCAGTATTTATAAGACTGTCACTAATTCTTTTAATAAAAGCACAGTTACCAAGAAAAACTCTAAAGATAGACTTAGAATTATTATTTTGCACTAAGTCTTCTTTTTTAAATAATGATTCCTTATTAATAAGTTCAATTAAAATATCAGTATTTAAGTCCTTAATGTTGTAAAATAATTTCTCATAACCACTCTCATTTTCACAATAACAAGAAATCTTGCCTATTCCTAATGCAGCAAGATAATAAACTAGCACAGAGATATCTTTAACAGTCTCTCCATATATAAAAGCATTAGATTCTAATAACTTTTTTTGTCCTGGACCACTTATTTCTGGCATTATAATATGCCTCATATATCGATTTATCTGTTCCTTTGACAGTATCATATAATCACCTCTTTAATCTCTGTAGTTACTTATTGCCTCGTGTAGAGCATCAGCTGCTATATTAGAACATTTTAATTTTTGTGGTGGTAACCCTCCTAAAGCTTCTGCAACATCTTCATTTGTTATCTGAATCGCCTCATCTAAAGTTTTACCCTTAGCCATTACAGTTACCATACTACTTGCCGCAATTGCAGCTCCACATCCAAAAGTTTTAAACTTTACATCCGTTAATATATCATTATCTACTTTAATATAAATAGTTATCTTGTCCCCATCTATGGGATTCCCAACCTGTCCTACTCCGTCTGGATTAGGTATTGATCCAACATTTCTAGGGTCAGAAAAATGGTCTAACACTATATCATTATACAAAATCCTAACCTCCCTTTATGAGAATATCCATAATTATATTATATAATCAATATATGTAAATTAAAAGGTTTACATTCAATATATAATGCTATACTATAACTAATAATATAGATTAAACGCTAATGATTACTCTGTAATTATATGATCTAAAAAAAGTAGACTGCTCTTTAATTGCAGTCTACTTTATCTTAAAATTGATTTAATAAGTTTGCCATTTCTATTGCTGTAACAGCTGCTTCATATCCTTTGTTGCCAGCTTTTGTTCCCGCTCTTTCAATTGCCTGTTCTATTGAATCTGTAGTAAGCACTCCAAATATTACTGGAACTTCTGTTTCTAAAGATACGTGTGCTACTCCTTTTGTTACTTCACTTGATACATATTCGAAATGTGGTGTAGCACCTCTTATAACTGCACCTAAACATATTACTCCATCATACTTTTTAGTTTTTGCCATTTTCTTTGCAGCAAGAGGTATTTCAAAAGCACCTGGAACCCATGCAATTTCTATATCTTCTTCATTAACACCATGTCTTTTTAATCCATCTATTGCTCCGGATAAAAGCTTACCTCCTATAAACTCATTAAATCTTCCAACTATAATTCCAAACTTCTGACCTTGTGCAATTAAATTTCCTTCGTAAACTCTCATTTTATAATTCCTCCTCTTAAAGTATGTGACCCATTTTTTCTTTTTTAGTTTGTAGATAGAATTCATTTTTTTCATTATGATTCATCTTTATTGGTACTCTATCAACAATTTCTATACCATATCCTGAAATTCCTGATATTTTTTTAGGATTGTTTGTCATAAGCTTAACTTTTTTTACTCCTAAATCATAAAGTATTTGAGCTCCTATACCATAATCTCTTAAATCCTCTGGAAAACCTAAAGCTATATTAGCCTCTACAGTATCCATTCCTTGGTCTTGAAGCTTATAAGCTTTAATTTTATTAATAAGTCCTATACCACGTCCTTCTTGACGCATATATAGAAGTATTCCTCTTCCTTCTTCTTCAATCTTTTTCACAGCTTCAGCATATTGTTCTCCACAATCACATCTAAGTGACCCAAAAGCATCTCCTGTAAGACATTCTGAATGAACTCTTACTAGCACTGGGTCTCCATTTGCTACATCTCCCTTTACTAAGGCAACATGGTGTTCACCATTAAGTTTATTAATATATCCAACCATTTGGAAATCCCCATATTTTGTTGGCAGATGAGCATCTGCAACTCTTTCTACTAATAATTCATTTTGTCTTCTATATGCTATTAAATCTGCTATTGTTATTATTTTTAGATTATGTTCTTTAACATATTCCATTAACTCAGGTACTCTAGCCATAGTTCCATCGTCATTCATAATTTCACAGATTATTCCTGCTGGATATAGTCCTGCAAGCCTTGCTAAATCAACTGCTGCTTCTGTGTGTCCTGCTCTTTTTAATACTCCACCTTCTTTACATGCTAATGGAAAAACATGTCCTGGTCTTGTGAAGTTCTTTGGAGTAGACTTGCTATCTACTAATTGTAATATAGTTTCTGCTCTTTCTCCTGCTGATATTCCTGTTGTGGTATTTGATGCATCAACTGAAACAGTAAAAGCAGTTTCTTTTGGATCTGTATTATTTGATACCATAGGAAAAATGTCTAGTTCATTTAATCTTTCTCTAGTCATAGGGGTACATATTAGCCCTCTACCATATTTAGCCATAAAATTTATAGCCTCTTGACTAGCTTTTTCTGCAGCCATTAAAAGGTCGCCCTCATTTTCTCTATCTTCATCATCTACAACAACTATAATCTTACCAGCCTTTATATCTTCTATTGCCTCTTCGATACTATTAAACTTCATTATTGCACACCCCTTTAGTTAATATTAAAAGAATTTTAAGTCGTAAAATTCTTTTATTACGCAAATCCATTATCTCTTAAAAAATCCATACCTATTGATTTCTTTGGTTTTTCTTCCTGCTTGAACATTGTAAGTCTTTCAATATATTTACCCACCATATCGCACTCTAGATTCACTTCTTCTCCAACCTTTTTAGTTAAAAGAGTAGTCTCATCTCTAGTAAGGGGAATAATTGAAACCTTAAAAGTTGTATTATCTACATAAGCTACTGTTAAACTTGTTCCATCAATAGCAATAGATCCTTTTTCAATGATATACTTCAAAATCTCTCCAGATGATTCTATAGTTACCCAAGTAGCATTGTCTTCTTCTTCAACTGACTTTATAAATCCTACTCCATCAATATGTCCTGAAACAATATGTCCCCCAAGTCTATCTCCAAGTCTAAGTGCTCTTTCTAAATTCACACTACTTCCATGCTTCAAGTTTTTTAAATTACTTCTTCTCATAGTCTCTGGCATTACATCTACTGTAAATGAGCTCTTCGTGAAACTTACTACTGTAAGACAAACACCATTGGTACTTATACTATCTCCTAACTTAGCATCTTCTAAAACCTTATTTGCACTAATAGTAATTTGTGCTGATTTTGCACCTTTTATAACATTTTCTACTTTTCCTATCTCTTCAACTAATCCAGTAAACATTAATCTATTCTTCCTTTCTCAAATAACCTTCTATCATAATATCCTCATTAAATCTTGTAATCTGAATATTATCTAAAAGAATAGCATCTTTAACATACTTTATTCCTTCTCCACCTACTGGAGTCTTTGCCAGCTCTCCTCCAATAATTTTAGGTGCAATAAATGAAATAACTTTATCTATAATACCTTCCTCTAAAGCACTATAATTTAGAGTTGAACCTCCCTCTACTAAAACACTATCAATTCCACTCTCTCCAAGCTTTTTCATAAGAAAATTTAAATCTATTCTATTGTTTCTTAAAGGAGTTATTATTATTTCAGCTCCTTTTGCTTTCATATTTTCAATAATTTCAGTATTTGCTTTTTCAGTAGTTGCTATAATAGTTCTAGCCTTTGAACTAATATCTAGTACATTAGAATCTAAAGGAGTTTTACCAGTTGTATCCACAATAATTCTTGTTGGATTTTTACCTTCTTTATTATGTAATCTAGTAGTTAGTTTTGGGTTATCCGCTAATACAGTACCTACCCCAACCATTATCCCTGATACTCTATGTCTTATTTCATGAACATAGTTTCTTGAAACTTCATTAGTTATCCACATTGAATTGCCTGTTGAAGTTGCAATTTTCCCATCTAAAGTCATTGCAGTTTTTAATATACAAAATGGACGTTTAGTGGTTATATATTTAATAAATATCTCATTTAATTTTCTTACTTCTTCTTCTAAAATCCCTGTAATAACTTCAATTCCATTTTCCTCTAATATTTTTATTCCTCTTCCTGCCACTATAGGATTAGGATCCATCATCCCTATTACAACCTTAGATATTTTTCTTTCTACAATAGCTTTGGCACAAGGTGGAGTTTTTCCATAGTGAGAGCAGGGTTCTAATGTTACATACATGGTTGCACCTTCAACATCTTCTTCTGCATTTTTAAAAGCATTTACTTCTGCATGTGGTCCCCCATAAATCTCATGATACCCTTCTCCTATAATCCTATTATTCTTTACAATAACTGCTCCAACAAGGGGATTAGGACTAGTATACCCTATGCCTTTTTGTGCCAATTCAATGGCTCTTTTCATATAGCTAATATCCACTAAAATATCACCTCCATCATAAAAAAAGTTCTTAACCTCAATATGATTTTTTTAATAAACAGAGTTCTTAGACCATTATGATCTTTCAAATAAATATTTATTATATATTATTCTCAATTTTTTGCAAAATAAAAGCCCTGAAGAAATATATCTTCAGAGCAAAATTACTAGACAATACAACATTAAAATAATAAATATAAATATGCATGTAACAAAAATATACATATAAATATAACTATAACGTAATATATGACTTTCCTTCTTTCATCCAGACTATACTGTCGGTCTTGGAGTTTCACCAAGTCAACCACAAAATGGTTCGCGGACTTTACCGCCGATCGGGAATTTCACCCTGCCCTGAAGGTTTTATTTAGTTTTAATTTATATTTAAATTACCATATTTATTTTTGTGTGTCAACATTTAAATCTAATTTTTAGTGAAATTAATTCTAAATGTGGTCCCATTTCCCTCTTCACTTTCTACATCAATAGTTGCTGAATGAAGCTTTAAGATACTCTTTACTATAGTAAGTCCTATCCCATTACCTTCTATTTTATTTCTGCTTTTATCTCCTCTGTAAAGCCTTTCAAATATAAATTGTAAATCTTCTTTATTAATTCCTATACCATTATCTTTAATTTCTACTACAACATTTTCTTTGTCATTGTAAAGCTTAATTAATATCTCTTCACTACCCTCTGTAAACTTTACAGCATTAGATATTAAATTAATGAATACCTGCTTTAATTTATCTTTATCTCCAATAATATTATAGTTTTCCCTTGGCTTTATTTCATATTTTAGCTTTATACCTTTACTTTCTGCTGCAACTGAAAAATCACTATAAATACTTTCTATAAGCTCATCTAAAGCTATTGTTTGTAAATCTAATCCTATACTTTCTCCTTCAAATTCTTTTAGTATATCTAAATTGCTTAGTAATCTTCCAAACCGTATAACTTCTTCATTTAGACTTACTAATCGCTCTTCATTAACAGGAAAAACTCCATCTATCATAGCCTCTAAATTATTTTGGAGTACATTCAAAGGTGTTCTGATTTCATGAGATATATCTGATACTAAGCGCTTTCTAAGCATTTCTTGATGATTCAATTTTTCTGCTAGTATATTTATACTCATTCTTAAATTTTCTAATTCTTCTATATTGCTTTTAGTTTTAGAACGAAAGTCAAACTTACCTCTTGACAAATTTACGGACATATTGGAAATTTCTTTAATTGGTACTGAGAACTGCTTGGAAAAATACAAACTAATACTAATAATTATAATTAATGTCACAATGCTGCTTGCAAAAATACTTTTATTTATAGCTGCTTTAAAATTAACATCTTCTTCTGTAAGCAAAACTGATGAGTACTGCCCTATATCAATATATCCAACTATATTCCCTTCTCTTTTTATTTCAAAAGTCTTTGATGTATATACACCAGTTTCTTTTACAATCATGCTATTAAAATGTGATTTATATCTTATATCTTCGGGGTCCATTCCCCATATAACTTTTTTATTATTATCTCTAAGTGTTAAACAGTAATTTCCCATATAAGCTTCATGCATTAATTCTGATCCTGAATTCCCACTCCATCTTCCATCTCTTTTATATATCTCCTCAAAATGACCTACTATTCTCTCATACCTCTTATTTTGAATATCAATCATATATTTATTAAACTTATCATTTACAGTTATATTTACAAAAAGTGTTATAAGTAATATTGCTACAATAGAGCACATTACTAGTAAAAAACTTAATCTTCTTCTAATTGATTGCATCTAGTTTTCACCACCAAATTTATATCCTACTCTCATAACTGTTACAATATATCTAGGATTTTTAGTATCCTCCTCTAGTTTCTTTCGAATATTTTTAATGTGTACATCAATAGTTCTATCAAAACCATTAAAATCAATACCAAAAATTTTCTCTATGAGTTGTTCTCTTGTTAAAACTATTCCTTTATTCATAGCAAGAGTATATAAAATATCGAATTCATTTGGAGTAAAAGATACTTCTTTATCATTGATCTTAACCATTCTTTTCTCATAATCAATAATCAAACTTCCATTATCAAAAGAAAGAATTGAAGCATTATTAGATACATTTAATCTTCTAAATAGCGCATTTACTCTTGCCGTTAATTCTCTAGGACTAAAAGGTTTAACTAAATATTCATCAGCTCCAATATTTAACCCATCAATTCTATCAGTTAAAGTCCCTTTGGCAGTTAGCATAAATATATATGTATCTGAAGTTTTTCTTATAATTTTGCACACTTCTTCTCCACTTATATCTGGAAGCATTAAATCAAGAATTATAAGCTTAAATTCAATAGTTTTAAATAACTCAATTCCTTCTAAACCCTTAGTAGTACAGTATACATTATATCCCTCTTTATCTAAATAGGCCTTTAATACCTCTGCTACTTTTTCCTCATCCTCTATAATTAAAATATTATTCATTTCTCTAGCCTCCGTTATTTAGGAATTTTACGACGTAAAATTCTTCCTTCTAGAATTCAATATCTATTAAAACTATACTACTTCATTTTGAAGATTTTATGAAGATTTTTATTTAAAATTAACAAAAGGTTGCATCTAAAGTATTACTCTCTAGATACAACCTTATCTTTCACAGATATTATAAAATCATCTAACAACTTCTCATCAATAGAAACTGCCTTTACTTTAATGCAGTCTTCTTCAATATCTAGTATTACATAGTGATAAACATCTTTAGGTGATATTATAACTCCTCTTTTATCTTTATACTTTTCTTTTAATTTTTCTCCTGCTCCCCCTGAAATAATTTGAGTAATACTATTGCAATATAAATTATTAGGAGTACTTAAATTAAAGTTAATTGCTCTTCTTGAATAGTTATGTTCATGAGAAGAAAAAACAAGATTAATATTAGCTTCATCAACAACTCTCCAAAACTCATCTCTATTTTCTGGATGTGAATCAAGACAAGTATTTAAGTGTGCTCCGGTGGGGTAAGCTGGTGAATGTACAAAAACAATCTTAAATTTTTTATCTTCCTTAGCAACTAATTTAAACCATTCTAATTGTTCTCCTGTAATTTTGTGTATTTCACCATAGTGAAAAGCATTTAAAAATATCATTCTTACATTAGAAAAATCTTTATAATACACTGTTTTATGATATCCTTCTAAATAATCACTAATTTCTAAATCTTTATAATAAATTTCAAGAACCTCTTCTGCTGTACTCTCCAAAGGTGCATTATTTACTTCATGATTTCCAATAGTCGGTAAAAGTATATTCCTTGGGAAATAACAGTTAATGAGTTTATGAAGTTCATCTAACTGCATCTTTAATATTTCTGTATCGCTACTTCCAGCTACACTATCTCCTAGATGTATTATATGTTCTGGTTGTATATCTGTTTTTTTTATCTTCTTAAGTATTTTATTTAAAACCTTTTTGTTTATTCCCTTATCTTTTCCCTTAGAATCTCCAAAGATAACAAATCTCAATTATATTCAATCCTTTACAACTTACTTAATGAAATTATAATTTCATTTTAAGCTATGCAATGAGATTTTATTGTGTTACAAGATATCAGTATTATCCTTTGGTATTATAAAGTAAAATTCAGTTCCCTCATCTTTAGAACTTGTAACGCCATAATGAAATCCATGCATATTCAATATCTCTCTACAAATTGGAAGTCCTAACCCCATTCCTCCACTTTGAGAATTTTTATAATACTTATTCCATACATCTTCTAATAAATACTCTTCTATACCTATACCAAAGTCTCTTATAGCTACTTTCAAACCTTCTTTTTCATCGTAACTTAATATTTCAATTTTACTATTTTTTTCGCTAAACTTAATAGCATTATCAATAAAGTTATATAGTACTCTTTCAATGTATTTTTTGTCTGCGTATATTTTTACAGACCTAATAGAAGTTATTATATCTATTTGCTTTTTCTCCACAATAGGATTAAACTTCTTAACACATTCCTCTATGAGTTTAGATAAACAAATATACTCTTTATTAAGTAAATTCCCTCCATCCTGAAGCTTTGAGAGGTGAAGTAAATCCACGACTAAGTTGTTTAATCTATCTACCTCATTTATTATCTCACCTGAATATTCCGTTATAGTTCTTTCACTCACTAATCCATCATATATGACTTCACTATAGCTTCTAATTACACTCAAAGGCGTTCTAAAATCATGAGATACATTAGCAATAAACTCTCTTTGAAACTTATATTTCTTCTTTAAATCTATAGCCATTTGAGCTAAGCTTTTAGATAGTGTTTCAATTTCATCATTAGTACTAACACTACAATCTACATCAAATTCTCCTTTAGATATAGCTAATGCTACCTTTTCTAATTTTAATATAGGTCTTGTAAATTTCTTTCCTATAAAGGATATTAAAGGTATAGACAATATAACTGAAAAAATAAATATAAAAAATAGAGTGATATAAACTATTTTTAAGTATCCTGAAGAATAGTTATTATTTTGAAGCACCACAATATTTCCAATATCCGTTTCTAATTTATAATATAAAAATTCATCTCCCATGCTATTTTTAAAGACTCCTTGATTTTTAAAATTTATATCACTTAAAGATCTCATAAAAGGCATCATTCCCATTTTCCCATGAGTTAGTGAGATTATATTATTTCCCTTAATAAGTATTGCACTAATAGTCGTGTCATTAATAGGTTCATTGTTATTTAAAGCCTCATGTATTTGTTTTGCAGAAGCCTCTAATGTCCTATACTGATGTTTAAGATAATATTTAGATAAAAATATACTGCTTGTCGATAAAGATATAGCCACAATTAAAGTAATTATGAGCATAAAATATTTTATAAGCTTAAGTGTGATTTTATCCATAAACTTTCTCCTTACTTATTTTGTGCTATAGTTTTAATATCTAGCTTATATCCAACGCCCCATATAGTTAAAAGGTACTCTTCACAAAACTTAATTTTTTCTCTTAACTTTTTAATATGAGTGTCAATAGTTCTAGAATCTCCAATATAGTCATATCCCCACACCGTATTTAATAATTGTTCTCTATTAAATACCTGGCCCGTATTTTTACTTAAGAATATTAAAAGATCAAATTCTTTAGGTGTTAAACTTATATTTTTATCTCCTTCTATAACTTCTCTACTTTCCTCTATTATAGTTAAGTCTCCAAAGCTTAATGCTTTACTTTTAGTTGCTTTACTGTTAATTCTAAGATTTACACGAAGTACTAGCTCTCTCATGCTAATTGGTTTAACCATATAATCATCAGCACCTAGCTCTAGTCCAAAAATTCTATCATCTTCTTCTCCTCTTGCGGTAGTTAGTATAACGGGAGTGTCTCCCATTGATTTAATTTTTCTAAGCAAAGCCCAACCATCTTTTCCTGGAAGCATAACATCTAAAATTATTAAGTCATAATGATTTATGCCTATAATATCATCTGCCATTTTTCCATCACTAACACAATTTACATCATAATTATTTTTTCTTAAATATAAGCTCATTACTTCAGAAAGCTTAGTTTCATCTTCAATTATTAAAATTTTTTCACTCATAATATAACCCCTCTAAAATGTATTACTACTTATTATATCTCATTTATTTGATTAAAAATTGTGTTAAATGTGATAAATTTGTGAAAATCACTTATTTAACTTTTACAATTCCATCACAATTAGAACATTTTTTACCCAAAAATATTAGCTATTATATAAGTATATCCCAGATAGGGATGCAAAAATAATAATTTGGAGGAATGTAAAATGAAAAAAAGAAATATTATATCTGCTTTAGCACTTACTATGGCTTTAGGAATAGGGGCAACCGCCTATGCCTCATCCTCAAGTGATAACACCAATATAAATACACAAAAGCAAAGATTAGGTCTTGGAAGAATAACATCTATGCGTGGATATGATTATACTTCTAATATCCTTAAAAATAAATTAAGCTTAACAGATGAAGAAATAACAACTGCAAGAGATTCTGGAAAAACAATTTATGACTTAGCTCTTGAAAAAGGTTTAAGCCAAGAGGATATTAAATCAGCTTTACTAGAAGAAAAAGCAAAGGCTATAGATGCTGCCGTAACTAAGGGTACAATTACAAAAGAAGAAGGAGATGCTTTAAAAGCAAATCTAAGTACAAATATAGAAAATTGCACTGGAAACTTTGATCAAATGCAGAACCAAGGAAAAGGTAGAGGACAAGGAATGATGAGAAATGGTCAAGGAAGATTTAACCAAGGTGCTTGTAGTAATTTAGATTTAGAATAAAATTAAATATATTTTCCGAATAAAGAGAGCTTTTATAAAAGCTCTCTTTATTCTTTAAGAAGTATATTTTCAAAAAATTTTAATGCCTTTTTAAGCGCCATTTTAGTCTTGTCTGTATCTTTTTTAAATGAAATGCAGAGTAATTTTATTGAACTCTTCATAAATTCTTTATGTTTTTATGGTATAATTCGTTATAAATTATAGGGAGGAGTGACTTATATGCCGTCTTTATTAAATAAACTTATAAAGATTATTTTATCAATAGCTTTTACTTTAACTATTATCTCATCTATATCAAAATTCACCTTAAATTTTAAGCCCTTATATTATTTTGATATTAATTATCTCAATATAGAAGAAATCTCTAATATGAGCAAAGAAGATATAAAATCTAATTATAATTATTTGATTGATTACTTAGAAGATAGTGATGATACTTCATTCAGCCTTCCAACGCTTCCTTCTTCTCAGTCTGGTATAATACATTTTGAAGAAGTGAGGAATATATTTAAGTCTTTAGATACAATACTAATAGCCTCTTTAATTGTAATTTTTATTTGTTTACTTATAAATTATAAAAATATAAAGGTATTAATGTACGTATCTACAGTTTTGATTTCTGTTCCAACCCTGCTTTCCCTTGCCTTTGCAATAAACTTTGATAATAGTTTTACCTTATTTCATAAAATATTTTTTAGAAATGACTACTGGCTCTTTTACCCTGAGGAAGATCCTATTATAAACTTACTTCCTCAAGAGTTCTTTATGCATAGTGCATTATTAATACTATTTTTAATGTTATTTACAGGTGTAGTTATAAAATTTATATTTAGAAAAACTAATAATATATTTAAAAGGAATAACTTCAATGAAAGCTTTTAATACTTTTAAAAACTAAAATTAAAATAAATAAAACCTAACAATATGATATGCTCCCCTTAAAGTAGACAGATTAAAAAATAAAAATCTGTTACCAGAAAGGGGAGCATTTTTATGTCCAAAAGAACTAAATACTCAGCCGAAGAAAAGTATGAAATCC
>JAVBVX010000093.1:0-14157 GCA_036677665.1 Clostridium sp.
AAAAAGACTTCACAGTAGCATAGGATATATAACTCCACAAAAATGTGAAGATTTAGCTAGAAAATCTGCATAAGTTGTTCAACTTTTTGTGTCTAAGATATTGACATAGAACCAATATTTATAAAAGTCATTAATGACCTATTTGCCATGACAATTTTTTCGGTGGCAAACTATTAACTATTTCTAATAAGTTTAAATTAAAAATTTGAATAAAAGAAAAGAGAAGAATGATTAATATTATCATATACTTCTCTTTTTATGGATAACTTATTCAATATATTTATCTCGTACCTGTTCTACATCAGTAGTCTCTAAATTATCAACCACTTCAATTATTCCAAGGATAAAATCATCTTTAATAATCACATAAGCACCAGCTTTGCTAGGGTTAAATTCTACTTCGTTTATACCTTTGACTCCAGTGAAGGAAGCAACTTCATCATTAGTACTTCCATCTAGTATGAGATATTCTCCTTCTAGATTATCAAAGGTATTTAAATCGAAGGTTAATTTTGTTCTTATACTGTTACCTGTAACTACTATTAAAGGTTGCAGCTCATAGCCAATACCTTTGAATTTTGCACTTTGATATGATCCTAAAACCTCTGCTTTCTTTACTAAAGCAGCTGTTGGAGCTTTAGTTATATCATCACCATAGATGCTGGGATTAGTAGGAGTTTCAGAGTCATCAGTTATAGGGGTTGCACAGCAACTAGGTCCAGTACTTGCAGGTGGTAGTGATGGATCAGCCTTAGATGTATCGACAGAGTTAAGATTATCAACAACCTTTATTACACCTCTTATCATACCCATCCAACAGCTAAAGTTGATATCTTTAGCCTCATCAGGAGTGAATTCTATAATATTTTCACCACGTTTTATTTTTACTTCACGGTTTAATTCTGGTATAACAATAGCATTATTACATGAATTAAGTTCTGTCCCATTAATTATCCATTTTACAGGCAACCCTTTTTGAATGTAAAGTGCATTAGGAGTATAGCCCCTGTTGTCAGCAGTCATGTTTATAACCTGAACATTATTTTGAATAATTGCTTTGGATACATTAGATGCATCGTTTGAGGAGTCACCTCCAATTAAACTACGAGCAGTACTAGCAAGTGCTGTTACAGGATTGATATTAATACCAACTAGAGCAAATCCTCTGTTCCCCATGATAAAGCCAAGCGCTATAATAAGAACTCCACTAAATTTAAGAATCTTCTTTGTATAACCCTTACTTAAAATTCCTGATATTGCACCGAAGGTTAGCATTAATGGTACTGTTCCTAAAGCAAATACAAACATTGATAAAGCACCTTTTGTAGCACTGCCTGTACCAAGGGCAAACAACTGCATAGTTTGAAGAGGGCCACAAGGCATAAGACCATTTAATAGTCCTACTATAAAGGGAGAACCTGATTTATTCTTAAATTTACATAATCCATGGGGTAGTTTAATATTAAATTTTCTAAAGAGATTGAAGCCTGCCATATTAAAGCCCATCATAATCATAAATGCACCAGCAAATATTTGCATCATTGCTTTTGTTGTAATTGTAAGTGAAAATACAGAGCCTAGAGCACCAATTAATCCACCTAGAATAGTATAAGATATAACTCTTCCAAAGTTATATAAAAGAGCTGGCTTTATTGCTTCAAACCTGCTATTGCTTTCATTTGATAAGCTTTGAGAAAGCATAATTCCACCGCACATACCTACACAGTGAATTGAAGTTAGAATTCCTACTACAAAAAGAACAGCATAGGAAGCATTAGTAAGCTTTGCCTCCATATCAAATCCACTGGTGTTTAAACCTAACAATGCTACAGCAGCAATTATTATAAGAATTCCCAGAAACTTATAGTCTTTAGGACCTTCTGTAGCATAGCCAGCATTTCTAATAGAAGCTTTAATTTCATTTAAATTACAAAGTTCATCATCATATTGAATTTCTGCAAATTGTCCGCTGTAGCTAATCTTTACATTTATTACGCCTTGAATTTTTATAACAGCCTTTTCAACTCGATTTTCGCAGGATGTACAGGTCATATCATAGACTTTAAATTTTTCTTTCCTAACACTCATAAAATCCTCCTAATTAATACCAAATGGGTAGAGTTAAGTTTTACCTATTTTTTTCAAGCAATACTTCTAATTAATTATACAAAATAAATATGTTGATTTTATGAAGATTAGATTCGAATTTTTACATAATTTAAATAATTTTACATAATACATATATGGTTGGCAGCTTATAATTTGGAGAGAATATTAATCAGTAAAATTTCAGCAAGTTGTGACAAATCTTCATAAAATCTTTAAAAGAAGCTGATAAAGTATTAGATATAATTTAATGAAAAATATATTCAGTAAGAGGTGAATTTATATGGATGATATTTTAATAATTGAAGATGAAGAAAGGGTGTCCAAGGAATTAAATTTTATTTTCAGTGATGGAAGGCTACTTATCGATTATGATAAAAGATTAGTGCAAGTCAATGAGAACCAAGTAGCTTTTACACCAAATGAATTTAATATATTGAATATACTTATTTTAAAAAGATGTAACGTTTTATCAAGAGAACAACTTACAAACAAGGTTTTTGGAATTGATTTTGATGGATATGATAGAACTATTGATGTTTATGTAAAAAATATTCGTAAAAAGATAGAGGATGATACAAAGAATCCAAAGGATATTATCACGGTTACTAAAGTAGGCTATAAATTTGGTGGTGAGAATTAAATGCAAACTATTAGAAAAAGGTTGAGTATTTTATTTGTGGTATGTTCAATCACTGCCATACTACTTATTACGTTTTTTGTAAACTTAACTATTAATAATAAGTTTAATAAGTATATGATAGATACTCAAAATAAAAGGTATGAGAGAATAGTTTCCTATTTACAGGAAGTCTATAAGAGAGAAGGTAAATGGAATGAAAATTCCGGTATAGAGTTAATGCATGAAGCTTATATGGGAAGTTATTGTTTAACTCTATTTAATAGCGATAATAAGGTTATATGGGGAATGGATCCAAATGCTGTAACAAATAGGTTCAATCTGGAGGCCATGAAAATAAAGGATGAAGGAGTATACATAACACAAAAGTTTGATATTAGGTTTAACAATAAAATTGTTGGATATGTAGAAATAGGCCAGTATTCTCCTATAGTGTTAAGTGAGGAGGATATAAACTTTAAGACATCTATAAATAAAAGCATAATAGCTAGTGGGATAATAACTCTAATCATTATAATAGCTGTCAGTCTTTATTTCTCTAAGCAATTTTCTATACCAATAAGGGAGGTAGCAAATATGTCAGTATACCTATCTAAGGGTGAATTTAATACAAAATCAAATATAAATAGTAATATAGAAGAGCTAGAAGATCTGAGAAACAGTGTTAATATACTAGCTGAAAAATTATCTTATCAAGATAAGCTTAGAAGACGACTAGTATCTGACATTTCTCATGAAATAAGAACCCCATTAAATGTACTACAAAATAACTTAGAAGCAATGATAGATGGAGTTCTTCCTGTTACAGCAGAAAGAATGAGCCATCTTAATGAGGAAGTAATTAGATTCGGAAGGTTATTAGATAACTTAAATATATTAAAAGAATTTGAAGCGGAAAGCATGAAACTTAGTTTTGAAACTGCATTTTTAGATGAATTAATTACAGATGTATATAGCGACTTCTGTGTGGCTGCAGAAGAGAAAAATATTAAAATTGACTATTATGTAGAGCCAAATAGAGATTATAGGATAACTGGAGATAAAGATAAATTAAAACAAGTATTTATAAATTTAATATCTAATGCCCTTAAGTTTACCGAAGAAAAAGGGAAGGTGTGGATTAATGTGTATGATAATAGTAAGAACATTGTTGTTGAAGTTAAAGATAATGGTATAGGAATTAAGGAGGAAGACTTGCCGTTTATATTTGAACGACTTTATAGAGGAGATAAAAGCAGGCATGAAATTGAAGGTAGTGGTATAGGCTTAACCATTGTTAAGAACACATTACAACTTCACTCTGCAAGTATAGATGTAGAAAGTGAGGAAGAGGAAGGAACTACTTTTAGGGTATATTTTAATAAGTTTGCTGATGTTTAATAAATATGAAGGGCAATCTGTAATTGTTTTGTAATGCAAATTGATTTTTATGGAGGTATCGATATGAAAGAACTTTTTAGTTTTGGACCAATTCATATATACTTTTTTGGTCTAATGATAGCAGTTGGTATAATTGCAGGTGGTACATTTGCAATTAAGCAAGGGAAAAAAAGAGGAATTAGTGAAGATTCAATGCTCAATTTAATCATGATAGTAGTTATATCAGGGGTAATAGGAGCGAGGTTATTCTACATACTCTTTTATAATCCATCATTTTATTTTAGTAATCCATCAGAAATTATTAAGATAGATGAAGGAGGACTCTCAATACACGGAGGTATTTTTACAGCGATTATAGCGGGGTATATATATTCAATTAAAAGCAAATTATCTTTTCTTAAACTTGCGGATATTGCAGTTATGGCATTACCACTGGCACAAGGTATTGGTAGAGTTGGGTGTGATGTTTTTGGAAAGGCTATGATAAATATTATGCCATGGGGTATTCTTAATGGTGGACAAATAGTACATCCAGCACAAGTTTATGAGTTCATTTTAGATTATACGTTATTTGTATTTCTATGGAAGAGAAGTTTTAAGAAAAAGTTCGAAGGTGAATTATTTGTAATATACTTAATAGCATTTTCAATAATAAGAGGCATAGTTGAATTCTTTAGAATAAATCCTGTAATATGGGGACCTTTTTCAATTTCGCATCTTCTAAGTTTGGGATTAATAACTGTAGGATTAGTTGCTTATAGACTAATTTCTAATAAAAACTCAGAAAAGATTGATACTTTTATAGATGATGAGATTAAAGGAAGTACTTTAGTATTTTATTTATTTAATTTAATACTAGTATCTTTAACCATATTTTATTTTGTACAAGGCTAACTACCAAGTTTAAAAGTTAATAATAATATGAAGAAGTGAAAGAATTTCCAAGATTTTTTATTTCTTCATACAATCTTCATAATATTTAATTAGTATATATCTAAAGAAAGAATTTTTTTATTTACTTAAATTCCTACCCACATGGGTAGAGATGCAATGAATCAGGAAAAAATAAGTAAATTAAAATTATTAAGGGGGAGAATACATTATGAAAAATCCTATAAAAGAATATTTTAAAAAAAGTGTAGAGAAAATGGTAAAAGAAAATGAAAAGGCCTTTGGTAATACTGATAAGCTAGATTGCTGTGATTTAAATAAAGCTAATAGTGGAGTTAAGAAAGCTGACACTAATAATAAATAGTAGAAAAGAGGTGGAAGGTTTAGAGAAAATCAAATACTGAAATATACTTTGCAAATGATAACAATAATTGAATAAAATAGTTATATCTTGCAATCATTAATGATTGCAAGATATAACTATTTTTTATTTTAAAATTACCATTTAATAGATAATACTAAAAAAGTATAAAAAAATAAAAAATTGAGGGTCTTGTTATTCCTTAATATATAATTTTATAATTCCTTCATAATTCCTCCACAATTAAGAAGTATAATTTTTATAAGGATAAATAAAAGGAGTGATATACTATGATTAGGAAAGTAATAGGAATAACAACTGCAGCAGTACTTATATTAGGAATAGCTTCATTTGCATATGCAAATGAAAAAGATAATAAGGTAGCCACTCAATCTCTTAAGCCGGTAATTAATACGATATCTAGTCAAAGCAAGGAAGATATAAATAATAACATGCTAGATATTATGAAAAAGAATGGCTATGAAAATCTTGCAAAGGAAGTAGAAAAAGGTAACTATAAAGCTATGGATGATTTTATGAATAATATTACAGAAGAAGATTATCAAAAGATGATTGATATAATGAGAGAAAATGGTAATGAAAATATGGCTAGAATGATGGAGAATATAGGAAGAGAAGGAATGATTGAAATGCATAAATCTATGGATGGATCAGAATCTTGTCATGGTTCAAACGGGTCTGTTAGAAACACAAGCACTAATGGAATTTTTAGAGTTAATATGAACAACAATGGAATAATGGGGTTGTAAACTTAAATATGGGTAAAGATTGATACTGATAAAGGTTATTTGAATAAGTAAACCTTACAAGGTTCAATAACGATGTGCTTTTTGCTTTGCTAATTAAGGTGTTAATTAATAAAAATAATGAATATTGTTAGGGAGACTTTGTTAACTCAAGGTCTTCATTTTATTTTTTAATTTTAGTATTTTCCATAATTTCTTCATAATCAATAGTTATACTTTTATTAAATGAATAGAAAGGAAGGGATTCTTCATCATAGCTACATAAGAAATATATATAATTTGTATATTAAAATAATGAGAGGATTAAGCATGAATTAAGTTTAATAGTTCCAAGTAGAATAAGTTATATATTTGTGAATATGAATTTTGATTAATATATAATATCCTTAACTATAGAATTCTATAATTTAGGATATTATAATTTATAGATGTAAAGGTGCTTTATGGAATTTAAGTATAGAATTAATAATTATATCTGAAAATATACTTAAAAATTAATTGAAATAAATAAGGAAGGATTTAAGAGATGATAGGTATTACAAAACTACTATGTGATTCTGAAAATTTTGGAGATAGTTTAAGATATGTTCATGGAGCAAAAGATGCAAAATGCGGGGTTAGTAAAGGCAATGGACCAGTAGTCGTATGGAACTGTACAAATACATGTAATTTAAAGTGTAAACACTGCTATGCTGATTCGAAAAATAAAAAGTTTAAAGGAGAATTAGATACTAAAGAAGCAAAAGTCTTTATTGAAGATTTAGGAGAATTAAGAGTACCAGTACTCCTAATTTCAGGTGGAGAACCATTGCTTAGAGAAGATATATTTGAACTAATACAATATGCTAAAAATTATAAGATAAGAAGTACAATTTCCACTAATGGAACACTTATAGATAAAGAAATGGCTAATAACTTAAAACAAAATGGAGTTAGTTATGTAGGTATTAGCTTAGATGGAATAGGATCAAAGCACGATGAATTTAGAGGTGTAAAAGGAAGCTTTGATAAAGCTATAATCGGAATTAGAAATTGTCTAGATATAGGGCAGAAAGTAGGACTTAGATTTACAATTAGCCGAGACAATTATAATCAATTAGAGAATATTTTTAATCTAATTAAGGAAGAAAGAATACCTAGGGTATGCTTTTATCATTTAGCCTATTCTGGAAGAGGCAATAGTATGATTGAAAAGGATATTACATATGTAGAGAAACGGTTAGCAATGGACTTAATTATGGAGAAAGCTATTGAATTTGGTAAAAATGTTGAGATTTTAACAGTAGATAATCATGCAGACGCAGTATATTTATATCTTCAAGTTAAAAAGAAATATCCAGAATTCGGAGATAGAGTTTGGGAGCTAATACAAATGAATGGCGGCAATCGTTCAGGTATGGCGATAGCAAATGTTGATTATAAAGGTAATGTTCACCCAGATCAGTTTACTCAGCATCATATCTTTGGCAACGTGAGAGAAAGAAAGTTTAGTGAGATTTGGAGAAATCCTATAAATCCACTGTCAGTGGAACTAAGAGACAGAAAACCATTATTAAAGGGACGATGCAGTGAGTGCAAATGGTTAAGTGTATGTAATGGAAACCTTAGAGTGAGAGCAGAAGCGGTAACAGGGAACTTTTGGACTTCTGATCCAGCCTGCTATTTAACGGATGAAGAGATTGGGATATAAAAGTTTAAAGTAATAGGAGGTTGGAAAAATGATAATATCCTGGAATACAACAAATAAATGCAATATGACTTGTAAACACTGTTATAGAGATGCAGGAGCAGAATTTAATGATGAATTAAACACAGACGAAGCTAAGTCTCTCATTGAAGAAATTGCAAAAGCTGGATTTAAAATTATGATATTCTCTGGGGGAGAACCATTAATGAGACCTGATATTTTTGAATTAGTAGAGCATGCCGTGAAATTTAAGCTTCGTCCTGTATTTGGCAGCAACGGTACTTTAATAACTAAGGAAGTAGCTCAAAAATTAAAGAGAATAGGCACTATGGGAATAGGAATCAGCTTAGATAGCCTTGATAGTGCTAAGCATAATAGATTTAGAGGACTGGAGAGATGCTGGGAAGCAACCGTTAAAGGAATGGAAAACTGCAGAGAAGCAGGCCTAAGTTTTCAAGTACATACAACTGTTATGGACTGGAATTATGAAGAAATATTAGATATAACTGATTTTGCTGTAAAAATAGGAGCAGCAGCACACCATATTTTCTTCATAGTTCCTACAGGCAGAGCTGTAAATATAAAAGATGAATTTTTAAATACACAGCAATATGAGAATTTGCTAACTAATATAGTTAATAAGCAAAAGGAAGTTAATATAGAAGTAAAACCTACCTGTGCACCGCAATTTATGAGAATTGCAAAACAACAAGGTGTTTCCTATAGGTTTTCTAAAGGGTGCCTAGCAGGAATAAGCTATTGTATTATTAATCCTAAAGGAGATGTGCAGCCTTGTGCATATTTAGATATGAGTATTGATAATGTAAGAAATACACCTTTTAGTGAAGTTTGGAATAATAATGGTGTATTAAAACAATTACGCACTCTAGATTATAAGGGAAAGTGTGGTATTTGCATATATAAAAATTCATGTGGAGGTTGTCGTGCTAGAGCTGCCTTTTATAATGAAGGAGATTATATGGGTGAAGAAACCTTATGTGTATACGATGGAGGAAGAGGATAGTAATGGAAGAGAATGCTACAAAACTATTAAATATTATACAAAATGAGTTTCCACTAGAATCCAGACCATTTTTGGCTTTAGCAAATCAATTGAATATGACAGAGGAAGAGGTTATAGAAATAATAAAACAGTCTAAAGAAAATGGATATATTCGCAGATTAGGAGGAGTTTTTGATTCAAAAAGCTTAGGTTATACAAGTACCTTATGTGCTGTACAAGTGCCAGAGCATAGAATTGAAGAAGTAACAAATATTATTAATAGTTATCCTGGAGTTACCCATAATTACTTAAGAAATCATAATTATAATATGTGGTTCACTTTAACTGCTCAGTCTATAAAGAGACTTGAAGCTATAGTTAATGAAATAAAATCTAAAACTGGGATTATTAATATAATTGTTTTACCATCGACGAATACTTTTAAAATTAAAGTGAATTTTAATATAGAAGGGACATAAACATATGGATAAGTTATTGGAAAAGGCTATTGTTCGTAGGTTTCAAGAGGAGTTACCTTTAGTACCACAGCCATATAAATTTATTGCAGATGAACTAGGAATTTCAGAGCAGGAGTTAATAAATAAAATAAAAGAATTAAGAGAAAGAAAAATATTACGAAGGATAGGTGCGATCTTGCATCATAGAACTATAGGGTTTAAAGCTAATGCTATGGTTGTATGGTCAGTTCCAATAGACAGAATTCGAGAGGTAGCTGATATAATGATCTCATTTCCACAGGTAAGTCATTGCTATGAGCGCAAATCTCTACCAAATTGGTCATATAATATTTATACAATGATTCACTCAGAAAGCTTCCATAAGTGTGAAGATATAATTTTAAATATATCAAAGGCTTCTTCTGTGGATAAATATGATGTGTTATACAGTACTAGAGAACTTAAAAAAAATAGTATGAAGTATTTTGTAGATTATTAATCTAGCTAGATTGAAAAAAGAATACTAACATAAATGTTTTTAAATACACCGTGGGAGCGGTATGTTTTATTTAAAGATATAAAAAATGTACTACTGTGATTTATATAGGAAGTTTTATTAGATAATAAAATAATAATTTTTAAAAGCCTGCAACTAAGCTATTGCAGACTTTTAAAATGATTTGGGTAATTATAACTTAAAATATTAGTTTAAATAAATTAAATAACCTTAAAGTATTCTACCATAGAATTTAAACTTTCAGTCATTGAAGAAAGAGTTTCTGCCGTAGAAGATATTTCTTCAATGACTGCTGTTTGTTCTTCAATGTTAGCATTAATTTCTTCGGTAGTTTGTGAAAGGTTTTGTGTATTTACCACAATACCATTCATATTTTGGTATATGTTAGTTGCTTGGCTTGCTTGTTCAACTGTCTGTGAAGAGATTTCTTCTATTTTTTCTATAAGTATATTCATGTTATCTATAACTAGTTTAATTTGATCTTTAGCATCCTCTGATACGGAAATCCCTTCTTTTACTTTATCTTCTGTTAA
Organism: Clostridium sp.; assembly: GCA_036677665.1. Taxonomy (GTDB): domain Bacteria; phylum Bacillota; class Clostridia; order Clostridiales; family Clostridiaceae; genus Clostridium_H. The sequence goes on from JAVBVX010000093.1 coordinate 10,344, forward strand.
GGAAATACTATTTACTGCAATTTCAGTTTTAGACTGAATTTCTTTAATCATGTTTTCAATGCTATTCGTAGCAGAAGCACTTTCTTCAGCCAATTTCCTTACCTCCTCTGCCACAACAGAGAAGCCCCTACCTTGTTCACCAGCTCTTGCAGCTTCAATTGCTGCATTCAATGCTAACATATTAGTTTGACTTGCTATACTTGTAATCATTGAAGTTATATTTCCAATTTTATTTGACAATATATCAAGTTCATTAATTATAACTTTAACTTCTATAGTGGAAGTTTGAATATCTGACATAGCTGAGGCTGCCGTATCTACAGACATTCTTCCTTTATCTGCATACTCTTTAAGGGTAAGAGAGCTAGTCTTTGTTTCATCTGTGAATACTGATACCGTATTTGAACTGGCTGAAATAGCTTGTATACTTTTATTAACCTCCTCTATAGCAGTAACAATATCTTGTATATTTTGTGAGGAGTTTGAAATTTTTTCTACTATTTCAGTTGATGTTTTTGTAGTGTTTTCCATTGCTAACGCCAATTGTTCACTTCCAGATGTTACTTCACTAGAGGTTGAGTTTATTTGGGTAACAATATCTTTAAGTTTTATTCCTGTGTTGTTTAAGGCGTTAATTAATGTGCCTATTTCATCTGTAGATTTTATCTTAAGATTATTTGTTAAGTTTCCATTAGCTAAGTCTTTAGCAAAGTCAACACTTTTCTTTAGTGGCTTAATAATAGATGAAGATATAGTTACTGCTAATACTATGCTTATAATAAGTGCAAGAACTGTAAGTATAATAACTAGAATTATAACTCTTTCGTAAATCAACATGCTACTATCATATTTTTGTTTTGCTTCTTCAATTTTATGTTGCGCTATTTCATCTAGAGTTTTTTCTATAGCTGAAAATTTATTAGAGTTATCTTTAGAAATTTTATAAGCTTCATCATTCTTTAGAGCCATACTTTTATTTATAGTGTCTAATTGCTGTTCCTTTACTTTACTTATATCATCTAATAATAAATCAATTTGTTTCATATCACTTTCATGAGACATTTTTTTAAATTCATTAAGACTTTCAATAATTCCTTTTGAATAATATTTCTCTAAATGCATAGTATGTTCTTTTTTCTTATCCGCAGTAGGAGTTAAAAGAACGTTTTTCTCTGCCTGTTGTACTTTAGATATATAATATTGAGCATTTTTAATGAAGTTAATTCCATTTACCTGATTATGATACATTATTTTTACATTTTGATTTATTTTACTCAACTCGTATAAACTTACTGAACTTAGCAAGAACATGAGCAGTGTAGTAATACCAAAGGCTAAAAATAGTTTTTTTCTAATGCTATTCATTTAATTACCCCCATAATATTTAAATTTGTAGAATAGTTGTATTAGCGTAGCCGGTAATAGCTTATTATTGATTTATCTAAGTCTTGACTTATTTTCATTACTTCCTTTGTTATAATACCTTTATTTAATTTGAGCTTAAGTTCAAGTGCTTCTCTTTGGAAGTCAATCTTTTCAATAATATCAACTTTTTTTACATATTTCATTATAATCCCTCCATTTTATATATGCAAATATGGTAACTTGATTTTTAATCCATATAATATAATTCTATACAAGAATTGTGAAGGGAATATGAGGATACTAACATAATTTGTTAATATTCTGTAAAGTAAAATAAGGAACATGCTAAATGTTAGTCATATTCATCTAAATCAAGTAATATAAAATATAGCCATTATCTTATTGAGAGCATTTTATCAAGTGTAACATCATATTTTCTTCAAATTTTATAGGTATAATCAAAGAAGCAATTAAGTTAGAAAACTGAGAAATGGGGGATTCTTAATGAAAATAGTAACATTGTTATTAAGGTCAATGGTGAATCGGAAAAAAGTATTCCATTAAAAAATGAGAATAAAAATGATACTTATGAGTTTATCTTTAGAAATAATATAGGGTATGTTGAAGTGAATAATAGAAGAGTAAGAATGATTGAAATGGATAGAGAAATTTGCCCTGAGGCTATTTGTTCAGAGACAGGTTGGATAGACAATTCTTATCAGAGTATTGTATGTCTTCCTAATAGAATTATTGTTACAACTGAAGGAAATAACGAGGAAATCATAGATGCTCAAACATCTTAAGGTCTAATGAAAAGTTACTAGATTGCTAGGCCTTAAGGTGTTTGGTCAGTTTTTTATTACTTCATATTAGCCATCCTTTTACATTTATACCCAGAAACCTACACCAATATAGGCAATAGTTGTAGCTAATACTCCAGCTATAACATATGGAAAAGATGTAGTTAGATGATCTCCATAAGATATTTCTGTCATTTGTGCAGATAAAGGAGATATTATATCTACTACAGCACCACCTGCCCAAACAGTTCCTATCATTATAGGAAGATTGATACCAGAGTTAAGTGAAAAACTAATTGCAAGAGGCATCATTAGTGCCCATGTTGCCCAAGAGGATCCAATTGTATAAGATATTATACCGCTTATTAAAAATAGAATAGCAGGTATAAGAAATCTGGGAATACTTTTTACTAAACCTTCACTGATTAAGCTATTAAATCCTAAATCTTGCGTAACTGAGGTAAGGGCCCAGCTAAGTATTAAAACAATCACCATAGATAGAACCTTTTCCCCACCTTTTATAATATGAACTTCTATTTCCGCTAGACTTATTTTTTGAATTAAAAAATAAATAGTAGTTGCTATAAGAGTAAACATTATGCCTGAAAAAATTGAAACACTAAACTTTGCAGAAGTTAATGCTCCCAAAAAGGTTGATGCTTTATTTTTTCCGGTCCACCAAAAGAAAAATATAGTAGTGGTAAGTAGTATTAGTACGGGAATTATTAAATTTCTACTGTTTTTAGGATACTCTTCAACAGACTTTGCAAATAACTCTTCTCTTTCAATATGTCCCTTTGTAAATTCACTTTTTTCTTCTCTACTTTTACCTATTTTAAGTTTTCCAAAGCCTAATCCAAATAAAGTAACACCTATAGCTATGATAATCATAATCCAAGAGAACAAGTTCCAAAAGACACTTTTCACAACAAGTGTATAGGCATTTTCAGTTATTCCGGTATCTTTTATATTATTAGTAACCAGTGTCACCATATATCCTAAATATGCGGTTGCAATAGGTATTAATAATATAAGTTGAAGGCTTGTTACTGATAATATAAAAGCAAACTTTTCCTTAGAGCCTTTTACTTTATCAAGTAGAGGGGTTAAGACTGTACCCACTGCTATTGTATGAAATGAGCTATCAAAAAAGGTTATAATGCTCAATAGCCAGGCCCATCCCAAAATACTTTTTTCATTTTTTGCCCACCTACTAACTTCTTCACTAAAACCTGAAATACCTCCAGCCATTTCTATTAACTCAGCTAAAGAGCCAAAAGCAATTAGAAAAGATAATGTATAGGCACTTTCTTTATCAGCGATGGCATCCATCATATATTCACCAATAGCTGTAATTCCTCCCAATAAGCCTTCTTTGATAAGTGTACCAGCTAAGACACCCACAAATAAAGAAGGTATAAGTTTCTTGGTTTTAAAAGTCAATACTATGGTAATTACTGCAGGGATTAATGATAACCAGATCAAAATATTAAGCCTCCTTAATTTTTATTCTTATTAATATTGTTAATTATATTCTTACAAATAATCTAGTAAGAAATTTAATTAATAGTCTATAATAAAAAGAACAGTTAGTAATATATACATCACTAACTGTTCTTGAAGCATTATTACATATTAGCCATTCTTCT
>JAVBVX010000094.1:0-24356 GCA_036677665.1 Clostridium sp.
TTTGATTAAATTTACAAAGTCTGTACTCTAAAAGCTGTAGTTTGAGGAGGAATACTAGCTGTCATAAAGGTTGCATAAGCTATTCTTACAAGCTGGCCAGGCTTTAAATCTTCCAATCTTATTTTTTTACCTGTATTGTCTAGAATTTGTGTTGAATCATTTATTGCAAATCTTATTTGAGTATATATGTTATCAGCATTACCTGTGTAAAGAAATCTATTGTCAACATCAGCGTTTAGAACTCTGGCCTTCCTACTATTGTAAGGCCAATTTTTATAATTAACAATTATTTTAAAAGCCCGTGCCTGGGGAGGAATACTAAATGTCATAGCAGCTGAAAGATCAACATCTACAAAGAGATTTGGTCTCAAAGAATCAACTGAAACACTTTCTCCAAAGGGATTTAGTATTATTGTATCAGGAGTGACTACTAAAGTAATAAAATTTTTATGAATCATAGAATATTGGTCTGCAGTTATATAAGATATTGTTATATATCTTGAATTTTCACTTGTAAAAATTCTTTCAATAGTTGCGTCTAGAATACTAATAACATGAACATTTCCGGTATCTCTACTTACTTCATTAGGATTATCTAAACTTTCCATGTTTCACCTCTATCATTATTTTCCATAACATTCTATGAATTTTAAACAGAAAAGTGACACTGAAAATATTTAATATGGATTTACGAGCTAGAACTTGACACAAACTATCATAATATCCGGATTGTTATAGTCAACCTTTTAATGATATAATAGTGCAAGCTAGTTTTAGAATCATTATAACGAAAAACAAACAAAAGGAGAATTTATTATGTTGAACGAATTTAAGAAGTTTGCACTTAAAGGAAATGTTGCAGATTTAGCAGTAGGTGTTGTAATAGGTGGTGCCTTTGGAAAGATTGTTACCTCTCTTGTTAATGATATTATCATGCCAGTAGTTGGCTTGTTACTTGGAAAAAGAAGTTTTAGGGATTTATTTATAACACTAGGTGAAGGGGATTTTGCTACCTTAGATGCAGCACAAAAGGCTGGTGTTCCAACTTTAAATTATGGATTGTTTTTAAATAATGTTCTTGATTTTTTGATTATAGCTTTTTCTATATTTATAGTTATAAGACAAATGAATCGTTTATTTAAGAAAAAAGAAAAAGCTATTCCAGCACCTGCAAAAGTAAAGGCGTGCAAACATTGCTATAGCGAAATACATATAGATGCTACAAGATGTCCTCATTGTACATCAGAATTATAAGCAAAAGAGATAGTCCCTTAGAATAGAAGCTAAAGCTTTGAAATTCTTAATGGAAAGATAATTTAAAGAGCAAAGAGATTTGCTCTATTTTTTATTCATTGAATACAGTTAATGTGTAGGATATAATTAGAGTTGTAAGAATTATGATAAATTACTAAAATTATTATATTTTACTTGGAGGCGCAGAATGAAAAAGCAATATAATCTGCAAAAGAGAATACTTAGAATAATGAATTTAAGTAATGCAATAAATACTTTTTTTATTTTAATAATTATATGTATATTCATAGGTGCCATGATTAGTTTTGCTGGTAATGCAGTAACTAATTATTTAGCTTATAGAATGTCAGATGTTTTAAGTGTTCAGTGGGAAGAGGGTAAAGAATATAATTATGGAAATGAAGATATTCTAAAATTTAATTATTTTGAATTTCATAGAAAAAGTAAAGATATTCCTTTAAACAATAAATTGCCCAATATAGAAAATAATGGTAAAGATGAAGAATTATTTGATGAAATAATTTTTGCTATACATAGTATGATTGAATATAAAATATGGAAAAATGACCAATTAATATTTGATTCTGCTAAACAATTAAATAAAGATAATGAGATAATAGAAAGAATTACTAATAAGGATATTATAGAAAAAATTATTAACACTAATGCAAAAAAAGAAATTTATGATGAAGAAAATAAAATAGTTGGACATGTAAATGTAGAAATTAATCCAGAAATAATAACTGGAATATATTTAGCTATAATTATAATTATAGCTTTTGTATTATGTATACTATTATTTTTATCAAAGATTGTTACAAGTATTTTATCGAAAAAAATTACTAAACCCCTAATACTACTTGAAGAAAGAATGAATAACTTAGCAGAAGGATATTTAGAAGATCCTAGCAAATGTAATATAATAGAGGATAAACCAATAAAAGAATTTACAGGACTAATGAATGCCTTTAAAAAAATCTTAAGCAAAACAAAAGAATATACAGAGTCATTAGAACTTCAAAATGAAGAATTAGAAGCTCAAAAAGAAGAGTTAGAAGCTCAAAACATTGAATTAGAAGAAAATCAAATTAAGTTAAATAAAGTAAATGAAGATTTAAATCAAAAAACATTAAAATTAGGTAACTTATTAGAAAATGTAGGACAAGGATTTCTAACAATTAAAGAAGATTTAATTATCAATGAAGAATATAGTCATGCTTGTAACAAAATCTTTGAAAAGGGTATAAGTAATTTAAAATTATCTAAGATACTATATTCAGATAATATAGAGCAACAGAATTTTTTAGATGAAGTATTTTCTAAAATATTTGAAGAAAGAGGTAAAACTAGGGATATATATATGTCTCTGCTACCAGAAGAAATTAATATTAGTGATAGAGTATTACAATTGGATTATAAAATAGTTTATGATGAAAAAAGAAAAGAAGTAATGATGGTTATAATTACTGATATCACAGATAAAAAGTCTCTAGAAATTTCTATGAAAAATGAAAGAAAGTCATTAAAAATGATATTGAAGGTTGTTTTAAATAGAGAGGAATTTTCTGATATTGTTAAAGAATATAAAACTTTTATAGAAGAAAAAATATCTAATGATTATGAGAAAACTCTAAGAGAAATACATACTTTTAAAGGGAACTTTAGTCAATATGATTTAATTAATATTGTTGAATATTTGGACCATTTAGAAGATAGATTAATTAATAGCCCTGAGGAACTTCTATATATTAATAAAGAGGACATGATAGATAAATTACAAGAAGACTTAAAAATAATATGTAAATATGTAGGAAACGACTTTTTTAATGAAGACGAGATTTATAGAATAAAAAAAGAAACTATTGAAAATATTGAAGAGAAGGTAAAGAATATTTTACCTAAATCAGAAGGTAGTATAATAATACCCCTTATAAAAAGTCTTAAGTTTAGGCCAATGAAAGAATTATTGAAGATGTATCCAGAATATGTTATAAAGTTAAGTGAAAGATTAAATAAGTCAGTAAAAACCTTTGAAATACAAGGGGATGATATTTTAATAGATAATGATAGATATCAAAAAATGATCAAGTTACTAATACACATATTTAGAAATGCAGTAGATCACGGAATTGAATGTGAAGAGGAAAGAGTAGAAAAAGGAAAAGAACAAGAAGGAAATATTTTGTGTACAATTAAAGAAAAAGAAAATAGCTTTGATATAATAATTGAAGACGATGGAAACGGAATAGATGAAGAGTTACTTATTAGTAAAGCTTTAGCGAGAAATATAATTAAAGAGGAAGAAATTAAAGAGATAGAAGATGTTAAGAACTTGATTTTTTATCAAGGAATGACTACAAAGGAAAAATCCACACCAATTTCAGGTAAAGGGGTAGGTCTTGCAGCAGTAAAAGAGGAAGTAGACTATTTAAACGGTAATATTACCATAGAATCTGAAAAAGGAAAGGGAACAAAATTTAGTATCACTTTACCTAAGTCTGAAGAACAGTACATTTTAGAACAGAACAATTTGTTATCTCTTCAAAATGCAATTGTTTCAACTACCAAAAAATTTATTTTTGATTATATAAATTTTGAGATGAAAAATCAAAAAACTTTTGTAGATAATGAGATTAAATTATATAAAACCACTGCATTGATTAATGTAAAGGGTCAAGATAATATTATGATCATGCTTAGTATGAATGACAAACTTATGAATGATTTGATGAAAAAAATATTAATTGATGATATTGAAGAAGAATCTTTAGAACAATACAGAGAAGATACGGTAAGAGAATTTACTAATACAATAATAGGAAATGCTTTTGGAGAATTAGAAAAGAAAAATATTTATTTTGATATGGGAGTTCAGGCAGTAATTACAAATAATAATGCTAAGTTGAAATATTTAGAATCAGAAATACTTATTTCTACCTTTAAAAATCATGATTACGGAATCAACATTATTATGTTTTTATTAAATGGAGAAAATAAATTCCAAAATATTTCAAAAGATATAAAAGATATGAATTGTTTTAAAGAGGAGAATATATAGATGGCTAAAATATTAATTGTAGATGATTCTATTGTAATGAGAAAAAATTTAAAATCAATTTTAAGATCAGAGGGGCATGAAATTGTAGGTGAGGCTGTAAATGGTAAACAAGCAGTAAGTATGTATTTTGAATTGAAGCCAGATTTAGTAACAATGGATATATCAATGCCTATAATGCAGGGAGTAGATGCCTTAAAAGAAATTATTAAACAGGACAAATCAGCAAAAATAGTAATTATAAGTGCTTTAAATCAAAAACATATGGTCTTTGATGCATTGAAAAATGGGGCAAAGCATTACATCATTAAGCCTATTGATTCAGAAAGAATGGTAAGTATAATAGACGAAACTTTACTTATGGAGAATGTAGTTACAAAGAGTGAAAATAATAGCTCACTATCTAAGGAAACTATTAGTGATGAAAAAGAAGGTTTTATGATTGGTAATGAAAATGGTGTATTTATAATCAAATTAAATGAACATTTTAATTTAAAAGATCAAATTTCTATAGATACAGCAATAAAAGGTCTCTTATTCATCAAGCCTTTGAAAGTAAAAATCGATTTTAGTGATGCACAACATCTAACTGAAGAATTAGTGATGCCTATTCATAGAATCTGTAAACAAATAAAAGAAGCAAAAGGGGAAATAACTTTAGGAGTTAATAATGAAAGATTATCTGAAATTATAAATAAATGGGAGCTATAATTTAATATGAAAGAAGTATTTTTTCTAACTAATGATGAGAATAAAAGAAGAATTATTAATAGTATAGTAAAAGATTGTAATCTTATTTATATTGATAAAAATAGTTTTCAACAGGAAATTCTTAGGGGAAATCCAAGTACTATTATTATAGATTTGGATTCCTTTGAAAGACCTATATTACAGGTTTTTCAATCAGTAATTGATGTAATTGGATATATACCAACAATAGGTATATATAATATAGAAGAAAATGTAGAAAAAATAGAAGAATTAAAAAATGCAATTAAGTTATCTTTAGAACAGGCTTACAATTCATTACCTTTTTTAATAGAACAAAGCAAAATTTTTAATAAGTATTATAGTAAATTATCTGAAAATTATAATGCAATTGATTATTTAAATAGCGATATAAAAAGTACAACAGATAAATATCTAAATATGTACTCAGAGGTAAATAATGAATTTCTTTTAGAAATAACAGATTCAATTTTTTTTAATACAGATACTTTACACAATATACCAGAAAAAATTTGTTTGTTTAATAGTAAACAGGATAAGCGTAAATTAACAATGATTTCTTTAGAATCAGGGAAATCAAAAGATATAATGGATGAATTTTTATTAGAAAAAGAGACATATGGTTTTAATGTAAATTCAGAAACAGGATTTTATAGAAATAATTTTACAAATGAAATATCAGATATAGAAGCAAAAGGAGACTATTTACCTAAAATTATTTTAGATAATTGTAGTACTATAAAAAACTTTGCAGGATTTTTAATAGACGATACTGTCCTCCTAGGATTAAATTATAAATATAACGTAACTAATTATGAAGTAGAATTTTTAAAAGCTTTAGCTGTAAAAATAGATTTAGTTAACAATATAAAGCTTAAAATGGATGATGTTGAAGAGGCTTTTGTCTATACAATGAATGCATTAGCAAGAGCTGCAGAAGGAAAAGATGATGTTACAGGTCATCATATAAAAAGAGTTAGTCTTTTTTCAAAGATAATTGCAGAGAATATGTTCATGAGGGAAGAATTCGTAAAAAAGCTTTATAATTCTGCTCAAATGCATGATGTAGGAAAAATAAATATAGATGAAAATATATTAAATAAGCCAGGTAAATTAACTCAGGAAGAATTTGAAGAAATTAAAAAACATACTATATATGGAGAAAATATAATTGGGAAATCTAAGCATCTAAAATTAGCAGCGGAGATTGCAAGACATCATCACGAAAAATATGATGGAACAGGTTATCCTGATGGATTAAAAGGGGAAGAAATTCCAATATCAGCAAGAATAGTTTTTCTAGCAGATATTTATGACGCATTAAGAAGTTCTAGACCATATAAAGAAGGTTTTAGTCACGAAAAAGCTTTTGATATAATAATAAAAGGAGATGGAAGAGTAAAACCAGCTCATTTTGACCCACAAATATTAGAAATATTTAAAAATAATCATTTGAAATTTAAAGAAATATATGATGATATTATTATGACCTCGGAGGAAACTTTTTAATACTAAAAAATGAAAGAGGAGATTGTTTCCATGAGTAAAAATAAGATTGAAAAATTCGAAAATGCCACTAGGATAGCAGAACTAAATTCAGTAGAAACATTAATAAGAGCGGGTATGAATGATAATATGGTGATATGTGATATTGGTGCCGGTACAGGTGTTTTTGCTTTTCCAGCAGCAGATCTCACTAATAATACAGTTTACGCTCTTGAAATATCAGATGACATGATAGAACTATTAGAATACAGGAAAAATGAACGAGGTATTGAAAATCTAAAAATAAGGAAGGTTGATTCAGCCATTCTTCCTATAGATAACGATATATGTGATATGATTCTGCTGGTAACAGTTCTGCACGAGATAGAGGATCAAGAATCACTTTTGGAAGAAATTAAACGCGTATTAAAGAAAAGTGGGAAACTTATGATAATTGAATTTCATAAAAAGGAAACACCAATGGGACCACCAATTGATCATAGGATATCTATAGAATATACAGAAGAATTATGTAATTCTAGCAGTTTGAAAACTACACATAAATTTGATTTAGGAGATAATTTTTATTGTATTCTATTTGAATTCTAATTGCTCAATTGTCTTTTTTAAGACAATTGAGCAATTAGAATTATATAAACAATAGTAAGAAGATAATAAGACTGTTCACTACACTTTCAATCCTTATTATCTTGGCATTCCTATTACCATTTGTCATAATGTATTCTTTCCCTATTAAATCTATCTTCTGCTTTCTTTTGCTCATCTGGATATCCAACGGGAATTATTGATAAAGGAAGTACACTCTCAGGTAGATTTAAAAGTTCTTTTAGTGGAGTAATCCTTTCTTCCATAGGATAAATACCTAACCACACAGCGCCGAGTCCCTTTTCTTCAGCAGCTAGTAATATATTTTCAGTAGCCGCTGAGCAATCTTGAACCCAATATCCCTTAAACCTCTCTTTTTCTACATCTCCACAAACAACAATGGCAGTATCTGTGTTTAATAGCATTGTTGAATAAGGATGAAATTCAGTAATTCTTTTCATAATTTCCTTATCTCTTAAAACTATAAACTCCCAAGGTTGCTCGTTGCCAGCAGAGGGGGCTGCCATAGCTGCTCTTAATAAATCTTCAATTATTTCATCGCTTATCTTTATGTCTTTATACTTTCTTATACTCTTTCTGTTTAATATAGCATTCATGTAGAGAACTCCTTTACTAATATTTTTAAGTAATATTATTATATTCTTTATTAAATACAATATTTTATCCTATATACAAAAGGAAATCAAACTAGTTCAAGTGGCTATTTTTATGGATAAAGCTTTGAAAACTAATCTTTATACTTTCTTTAGCAATTTTCCTGAAGCTTTTGTAAAATAATTTGAAGAAGGCAATATTGATGATGAAGGGCTTATAAATTTTGATGTTTATCATATCAGAATAAATAATTTGGTATGTTCCATAGAAGATGGTAAAATATAAATAATTGTAACTTAAAGATGTTAATAAGTTAATGGATTAATTAAGAATAATAGATAAAAAAGGAGTTTCGAATATGATAAAAGAAGGTGAAAAAGCACCAAATTTCACGTTGGAAAATGAAGTAGGTAAGATTATAACTCTAAGTGATTTCCATGGTAAGAAGGTAGTTTTATATTTTTATTCTAAGGATAATACAGCTGGTTGTACAAAGGAGGCGTGTAGTTTTAGAGATGTATATGATGATATGTTAGATGCAGGAGCAGTTGTTATTGGCATTAGCAAGGACGGTGTTAGTTCTCATGAAAAATTTAAGAAAAAGCATGGACTGCCTTTTTACTTGTTAAGTGATCCTGAACATAGTGTTATGGAGTCCTATGGTGTATGGAAAGAAAAAAATATGTACGGGAAAAAGACTATGGGAACTAAAAGATCTACCTTTGTTATTGATGAAAATGGAACTATAATCAAGGTTTTTGATAAGGTAAAAACGGATATACATGGTGAAGATGTTCTAAAATTTTTATTGCAAATATAACTAAAGAGCAAAGAGATTTTAAATATCAGGTAATATAAAGTAGGGGAGATAAAATTGGTGTATTCAGAAGTTTATAGTACTATTGATTTTTATGATAAATTAAGGTTAAAGTATAAAGAATATTTAAGGCCAGAGATTATTTCAATTGTTATGATACAGTCTGAAGAGGAAGTTTTGTTAGAAACAATAGAGATTGAGATGACAGAAATTGGCCTTGAAAAACAAACAATAAAAAGAATAAATTTAGGATTTATAAAAGATGGTGAAGATTTTGAAAGCGAAGAAGCTTTCTTTAATCTAGAAGACACTATAGAAGATAATGTTATAAAGTTTATTGATAAGTTTACCCCATATTCTATTGTTAACACTATAGATTTATTTCATGAGGAAGCTAGCGCAAAAATAAAGAAAAGGTATAAAACCTTTGGTATAGATAGTTAATGTTAAAATAAAAACACTAGGATGACTAGTGTTTTTTATTCTGTGTTAAAGATTTTCTACAAATTGAATTTTTAATCCATTTGGATCTGTTATAAAGAAATATTTCACATGTGGATTTGGCTGAATAGGGCCACTGTGAATATCTATGTTCTTTTCTTTAAGGGATGTTAACGTATCATCAACAGACTTTACTTTAAAGCCTAGAGAAATATCTGTGCCCATATTTACTTCATTATTATTTTTATCATGAATCAGCTCAACTTGCGTTTCGCCGTCTCCTAAAAATACAATTTCAACTCCAGGGCCAGCTTGAAATCTTTTGTCTAATGTAAGTCCAACTATTTCTTGATAAAACTTTAATGATTCTTCCATATTTTTAACTTTTAAAGTAACCCAACAGAATTTCATAAGAACACTCCTTTTATATATGTTTTTATAGGTATATTATACCATAATTTTTTAAAAGAAGTATCTTTTAAGCTGTCCGATTGGTATTGTATAATTAAGCACAACATGCTATTATAATCTGGTAAATTATTTAATAAATGATTGCATAATTTTGAAATAAGATTTGTTCATCATGTAGAAAAATATCGAATTCATAGTCACTTAAAAGGTTTTAAATTTAAAGATAGAATGAAGGAGCGCATAAATGGTACATAATCCAACATATAGAGTTATTTCTATACTTCAAGCTATTTCAAATCATCAAGGAGGATTTACGCTTAGCGAATTAACCAAACAAACTAATATCCCGCTAGGAACAATCTCACCTATTCTAAAAACATTATTAGATTATAGATTTCTTGAATTAGATCGTTCTAACAATAAATATACAATAGGTATTCAATCTTATTATATAGGTTCCTCTTTTACTAGCAAAAATTCCACCTTGGATTTAATACGTCAGGAAATGAATTCACTGTCTAATGAGTGTAATGAGACTTGTCAGCTGGGTATTCTAAAAGAAGGAAAAGTTTTTTATCTGCTAAAGGTAGAGGGGCAGGAGTCTATTCGAGTTGTGTCAGAAGTTGGGAAAAGCCTACCAGCATATACATCAGCTCTTGGAAAAGCAATTTTATCCAACTATACAGAATCGGAATTGGAACAAATGTATGCAGAAGGTTTAATTCCACTGACATCTAAAACAATTACGGATATGAATATTTTAAAAGAACAGTTGAAAGATGTTAGAATAAGTGGATTTGCGAAGGAGAGTGGCGAAAGCACAGAGGATACAAGTTGTATTGCGGTGCCTATTTGTCAGAATCGTGACGTAGTAGCAGGGCTAAGTGTGGTATTCCCTAGCTTTCGGAAAACAGAAGAGAAAAAAGAACTGATTAAAAAGTTATTGGTGAAGTATAAAAATAATATAGAGAAAATTGTAATGGATCACAATTTATTATAAGAGTAGATGAGAAGATGTTCTAAAACTATTAACATGAAGTTATAGTTTTAGAACATCTTCTACTTTTTTGTAAATTCTAAAAAATATAGGGATGAATAAAAACTTTTTAATTTTAAAAATAGGGTATTGTTTTTTGTATATAGATAAGTTATCATATATACGAAAGGTAAAATTAAAAGGGGGAGTTAAAATGGACAATAGAAGTGAAAAAACTTTAAGAGGAATTGAAAACCAATATTATAGAGCTACTATGAAATCCATGGGGTTTTCAACTGATGATTTGCGCCGTCCAGTTATCGGTATTGCTAATTCATGGACTGAAGGTGTGCCAGGACACTTTAATTTGCGTCAAGTGGCACAACGAGTGAGAGATGGTATTTTTCGTGCGGGAGGAACTCCTGTTGAGTTCGGAACTATTGCATGTTGTGATGGTATGGCACAGGGACATGATGGTATGCATTATATTTTACCTTCACGTCAAATTATTTGCGATAGTGTGGAAACCTTTGCACAAGCACAATTAGTAGATGCATTAGTATTATTAGGGTCATGTGATAAAATCGTGCCAGGTATGTTAATGGCAGCAGCTAGACTAGATATCCCATGTATACTTCTTCCAGGAGGACCAATGGAAGGCGGTATTGTATTTGATGGTAGACAGTCCGATCAGACATCTAGTGCAGAGGCGTTAGGAATGCTAAGTCCTGGAAAGATTACTGAGGATGAATATACTGTTTTGGAAAATCTAAGTTGTCCAAGCTGTGGTTCATGTTCTTATCTTGGTACGGCAAATACTATGTGTTGTTTATCAGAAGCTTTAGGAATGACATTGCCTAATGGAGGAATGATTCCTGCCACTTCAGCTGATCGTTTAAGAATCGCAGAAGAAACTGGAATTAAAATAGTAGAATTAACTAAGAAAAAAATTACTTCACGTCAGATTATTACAAAGGATGCCCTTCGCAATGCTATTAAGGTTTGTATGGCTATTAGTGGAAGTACCAATGCAGTTATGCATTTAACAGCAATTGCTTATGAAGCAGAACTTGATATGAATGTACTAGAAGAATTCGATAAATTAAGTCGTACAACACCACAGGTGGCAAAGATTAACCCATCTAGTCAATATAACTGTATTGATTTCCATAAAGCTGGAGGAGTGCCACGTGTTATGGAAGCATTAAAGGAAAAATTAGATATTAATGCTATGACAGTTACAGGAAAGACAGTTAAAGAAAATATCGAATCTCATGTATATCAATATCCTGAAGATACACGAGTAGTTCGTTCAGCAGAGGAGCCTTTTGGATTCCAAGGAGGAGTAGCTGTATTAAGAGGAAATTTAGCTCCTGACACAGGAGTGACAAAGCCAGGTGCTTTTGATAAGAGTCTTTATCATTTTACTGGAGAAGCCATTTGTTTTGATTGTGAAGAAGCAGCAGAAGAAGCAATACTTGATGGGAAAGTTAGAGATGGACATATAGTAGTAATTCGTTATGAAGGACCAAAAGGAGGTCCTGGAATGAGAGAAATGTTTAAGGCTATGAAGTATCTTTATGGTCGCGGACTAGCTAAGACAACAGCTCTTATAACAGATGGAAGATTTTCAGGTACAAACAATGGTTGTTTTGTAGGACATATTTCTCCGGAAGCGGCAGAGGGTGGTCCAATTGCAATTGTAAAAGATGGAGATAGAATTGAAATTGATGTGGATAATCGTAGCTTAAAGTTATTAGTTAGTGATGAAGAAATTGCAGAGAGAATGAAAGAATGGAAAAGGCCTGAACCGAAGTTTAAAAGAGGTTACTTGGCACTTTATTCTAAATTTGCAGCTTCAGGTTCCGAAGGTGGAATACTGAAGATAGATAATAAATAATAGAGAAGGGGTGAATTAAATGAGTGTATCTGCTATTGGGGCAATGTTAGCATTAGTGGTAGCCATCGTTTTAATTTTAAAAAAGATTCCTCCAACCTATGCCATGATTATAGGTGCAATTACTGGTGGATTAGTAGGGGGAGTAGGACTAGCTAATACAGTAACATATATGATGGATGGTACAAAAAATATTGTTCCAGCTATCATAAGAATTGTAGCTGCCGGTGTACTGGCAGGAACCTTAATTGAATCAGGAGCAGCAGCTCGTATTGCGGAATCAATCGTGGAAAAGCTTGGTACAAAAAATGCATTACTAGCAATGACACTTGCTACTTGGCTGTTGACTGCAGTAGGAGTGTTTGGAGATGTAGCTATAATTACTGTTTCTCCTATTGCAATTCAGATTGCTCAAAAAGCAGGCTATAGAAAAATGGGTATATTAATTGCTATGATCGGAGGAGTTAAAGCGGGTAATGTAATGAGTCCAAATCCGAATGCTATTGCAGCATCGGAAACTTTCAAAGTTCCTCTTACTTCTATGATGGCAGCTGGAGTACCTGCAGCTATTACAGCAATTATCGTTACAACAATAATTGCAAAGCGATTATCTAAAAAAGGAACGGAAGTGGCTATAGATAATATTGTGGAAAGTAGTGAAAACTTACCGAGTATGGCAGCTTCTCTTGCAGGACCTATAGTTACTATTCTTATTTTACTTTGCCGTCCAATCTTTAATCTTACAATTGACCCTTTAATTGCATTGCCTGTAGGTGGATTGATAGGCATTATAGCAATGGGAAAAGTAAAGCACACTATTGCTTATTTAGAGTTTGGTCTAGGCAAAATGAGTGGCGTTGCCATGCTATTAATTGGAACAGGAACTTTAGCTGGAATTATTGCTAATTCAACATTAAAAGATGTAATCATCAATGCTTTAGGTTCTGTTGGATTACCAGCATTTTTACTGGCTCCGATTTCTGGTATCTTTATGGGAGCCGCGTCAGCTTCTTCGACAGCAGGAACAACTTTGGCAAGTCAGGTATTTGGAGAGACAATTCTATCCTATGGAGTAGCAGCTTTAGCAGCAGGTGCAATGATTCACTCAGGTAGTTTTGTATTTGATGGTCTTCCACATGGTTCATTTTTCCATGTAAGTGCAGGGTGCGTTAATATGGAAATCAAGGAAAGATTAAAACTTATTGTATACGAGTCAATGATAGGATTTTTCATGGTAACAGTTTCCACAATTTTATATGGCGTAATTCAGATAGTAAGGTAGGTAGATAATATGAAGGCAGAAATTATGACACCAGCGTTAACAATATTTAATAATGACGGAAGTATCGATTATCAAGGCAATCAAAAGCTGATACGTCATTTAATAGATAATAGAGTGGATGGAATTGTTCCTTTGGGAAGTACTGGGGAATTTACTTCACTTTCCTTTCAAGAGAAAAAAGATTTTTTAGATTTTTATTTATCAGAAATTGATGGGAGTGTCAAGGTTTTACCAGGAACAGGCTGCATTGATTCTAATGAGACCATTGAACTTTCTAACTTTGCCTTAAGTAGGGGAGCAGAAGGTGTACTTATTATAGGACAGTATTATTATGGGATGACTCAAGAAGATATTTTCCATTATTATGATTATTTAGCTGGACGTATTAACGGAAATATATATTTATATAATTTCCCTGCACGTACCAGTACTGATTTTGATCCTGAAACGGTTTTGAGATTACTTAACTCACATAAGAATATTGTAGGAATGAAAGAATCTGTTTCAGCATTTGCACATACACGAGATATTATGCAGTTAATTAAAGAAGACTTCCCAGATTTTAAAATGTATTCAGGATTTGATGATCAATTCTTAGATAATATAGATTTTGGAGGACATGGTTCTATCGGGGCTATATCAAATATCCTTCCGCAACTTTGGTCAAAGTGGGTATCTTCAAAAAATAGTGGAGATTATGAGCAGATTGTTGACATTAAGCAAAAGATTTTTTCTCTTATGAGACTATATCAAATTGAATGCAATTGCTCTGGACTTTTTAAAGAACTTTTAAAAGCAAGAGGATTAGACATTAACACCACAACATTATTTCCTTTTGAACATGTTAAAAAAGAGTCTATAGATGAGGGGCTGTCACTTATTTCTAAAGTTATGGGTGAATAAAACTTAGGTAATTAAAAATGTTAATCAGAGGAGGAGCTTTATGAGTATTTATTATATTCCACCAATCAACTTGATTGGTAAAGGATGTCTTGTAGAGGCGAAAAATCCTATAAAATCAATAGGAGCAAAGAAAGCATTTGTTGTAAGTGATAAATTTCTTACTTCAAATGGAACTGTTAAAAAAGTAACAGATTTATTGGATGAAATTGGAGTTAAGCATGTAATTTATGATGATGTAAAACCAAATCCAACAGTTACTAATGTAAATAATGGATTAGAAATACTTAAAAGAGAAGAATGTGATATCGTTATAACTATAGGTGGAGGTTCACCTCAGGATTGTGGTAAGGCAATTTCTATTCTTGCTACAAATGGTGGTACTACAAAGGATTATGAGGGTGTTAACAAAACAACTAAAAAATGTCTTCCAATCGTTGCAATATCAACAACAGCTGGTACTTCTGCTGAAGTTACAATTAACTATGTAATTACAGATGAAGAACGTCATGTAAAAATGATTATGGTAGATGTTAACTCATTAGCTACAATAACAGTAAATGATCCTGAACTTATGTTAAGTAAACCAGCACCTTTAACAGCTGCAACAGGAATGGATGCTTTAACACATGCAATAGAAGCTGTAGTAGCAAAGGGAGCATATGATGTAACAGATGCAACTGCTTTGTATGCTATAAAACAAGTTTTTGATTTTCTTTCAAGAGCTGTTAAAGATGGCAATGATATTGAAGCAAGAGAACAGATGAGTTATGCTTGTTTCTTAAATGGCATTGCATTTAGTAATGCAGGACTTGGAAATGTACATGCAATGGCTCACCAGCTAGGTGGTTTATATGATTTACCACACGGTGTATGTAATGCTATGCTTCTTCCATTTGTTGAGGAAGAAAATGCAAAAGCTGTTCCAGATAAATTTCGTCCAATTGCTAAAATTATTGGTATGGACGTAACTGAAAAAACAGACGAAGAATGTGTTAATTTTGTAATTAGTAAGATAAAAGCTCTTTCAGAAGAAGTAGGTATCCCTAAATCATTAAAAGAAGTTGGTGTAGATAATCCTGATTTTGATAAACTAGCTGAATTTGCTATGAATGATGCTTGCGCTAGTGCAAATCCAGTATTCTTTAGTAAGGAAAAGTTAATTGAATTATTCAAAAAAATAGCTTAAACTTAATAAAAGAATTCTATTTATTGGAGGTGAGGTATAATGAGATTTATATGTTTTAAAGAATCTGGTGAAGAAAAGCTAGGAGTTCTTTCAAAAGATGACATCTTTGCAATAGAACTATCAAGCATTGGTTTGAGTAAAAAATTTACCAACATGAATGACTTAATAAGTAATATTTTAGACTGTGATATTGAAAGAATTAGAAATATCTTATCAGAAAATAATATGAAGAATCTTATTGTATATCCATTAAATAGGATTAAGCTTTGTTCACCAATTAAGAGACCAATCCATGATATTATTTGTGTAGGTGTAAACTATAAAGAACATTTAAAAGAGACAAAAGAAAACTTTTCTAAAGAAAGTTTTCAAGAGACTAAAAACACTGTCTATTTTTCTAAAAGAGCATCGGAAACTATTGGTCCAGAGGATATTATAGTAAGTCATGTTGACATTGATGAACAGTTAGATTACGAAGCTGAGTTAGCTGTTATTATTGGAGCCAAAGGTACAAATATTCCCAAGGAACAGGCAGAAAACTATATTTTTGGATATACAATTATGAATGATATTTCAGCAAGAGGTTTACAACAGCAACATCTTCAATGGTATAGAGGAAAGAGTTTAGATACTTTTACATCACTAGGACCTTCTATAGTGCATAAGAGTGAAATACCGTTCCCAGTTCAACTTAATGTTTGTAGCAGGGTAAACGGAGAATTAAGACAGAATTCTAATACTAAGCTTTTTTTAGTGGATATTCCATCAATAATTGATGAAATTTCTAATGGAATTACTTTAGAACCAGGAGATATAATCGCAACAGGTACTCCTTCAGGTATAGGATTAGGATTTAATCCTCCACGTTTTATGAAGTCAGGAGATGTAGTAGAATGTGAAGTTGAAAATATCGGAGTATTAAGAAATATAGTAAAGTAAGATTTAGTCTAAGATATGAAAATTCTAAATTGAAAGCTCAAACAAACTACTTAATGGGGCTTTTAATTTAGAATTTTTTTATATTATTGAGGGACGGTAATCAGCATGTAAGTAATTATAATAATATAAGTGGTTTAGTAGTGCATTTTATATTGAATAAATCTTACAATATCTTGAGGGTTATGATTGAAAATATCCAACTTGTCACCAGTTTCTTCAAGAAGGTCGTAGCAACCAGAGCTGTATTTAAAACTATCATAGCTTTTATTGCAGAAAATAAACGAACAAATGTTTGTGAATCATCTTTAAACTTGGAAATAATAAGTAATGAAAAATAGCTAGAAAAAGGAGATTAATATGGATTATAATAAAGTAAATGAATTTGTTTTAAAAAAGGCAATGGAATTTAATTATTAGATTTCAAAATACAATTTTTGAGGTGAAGATTTTGGATAAAGAAATTAAAGATATATTGGTTAAATTATTAGAAGGGCAAACAAGACTTGAAACCGATGTAAATAATATAAAAGATGACATAAATAATATCAAAGCTGATGTAAATAATATAAATGCTGATATAAACAATATGAAATCTGACATAAATAATATAAAAGTCGATGTAAATAAAAATTCAATTAAACTTGAAACTATGGAAAAGAAGCTAGATATAATTATAGAAGTGCAGACTTCACATAAAGAACAAAATGAAAGAGGATTTAAAGAAATGGATTCTAAAATAGAAGAAAAGACAAATTTAATTGAAGCTGCAACAAAAAGCATTTCTAAAGATGTCAAAGAAGTGATAGAAAGTGTAGAAGTACTAAAAGACATGACAGGTAGACATGAAGTAGATATTAATATATTAAAACGTAGACCAGTTTAATTTTAAAAAAAGCGAGTTCCTAAGAACTCGCTTTTTTATGCTAAAAACAAAATTACATATTTTTAACATAAGTTTGCATAAAATTTCCTATAAAATGTAACGGTAGTTACAGATTTTGTGTGTTGACAAGAGTATACTATAAAAAAACATGAAAAATAAGGGAAATAAGATAAGGGTTAAATAAGTATGAAAGAGGGGGTATAGGCTCATGAAAATAAAGCATAAATTATTGGTTACATTCGGACTACTGATTATTTTGTCATTTTCTATTGTGGGAATCAATTTGATGACGTATAAGACTATGGAGAGTGATGCTAACTTTGTAAATTACTCAGGAAAGTTGCGTGCTACAAGTTACAAAATGGCGCAGCTTGCAAATATGGTTATACTTTTAAAGGATGATGATGCATCGAAAAGTTTGCAAGAAAGTATGAAACTTTTTGATGAGATTCTTTTAGATGTAACCAAGGGTAATTCTGAAAGAGGACTATCAAAGCTAAAACATTCTTCTACAGTTGCTAAACTTAATGATATATCTGAGAGATGGAATTTAGAATTTAAAAATGCTTATGTAGCTATTCTTCAATCTAGTGATGCTAATGCACTAGAGTTAATTAACTTAGAAGTAGCTAATTATGTGAATTCTATTAATGATATGGTTACTGATTATTCTGAGTATTCCAGTTCAAAAGTAGCATCAGCTAAAGTAACCAATGCTATCCTAAGTGTTGTTGTACTTTTAGTAGGTTTCATATCATTTGTATTTTTATATAAAGGTATTAAAAAACCAATTGGCTCTTTAATTGATGATTTAAAGGCTCTTTCTGAAGGAAATGGAGACCTTACTAAGAGAATTGATATTACTAGTAAAGATGAAATCGCTGAAATGACATACTATTTCAATAATTTTATTGCTAATATACATAAGATTGTTCGAGAAATTGTTAAAATATCTAATGTACTTTCAGAAAATATGAATGCTATTACTAACACAACAGAGGAGTTAACAAAAGCTACAGAAATGATAGCAGCCTCTTCTATGGATGTAGCAGAAGGATCCCTTCTTCAAAATACACAACTTGATCAATTAAATGATTTAGTTGAAAAGATTAAAATGGACATAGAGCAAGTTTCACAAAAGGCTGTACAAACACTTGAGTCTTCTAGTCAATCACAAGAATCTGTTTTAAATGGAGATAAACAAGTGAGCATTCAATCATCAGAATTAAATAAATTTGTATATTCTATTACAGAGGCTTCTCATACAGTAGAAGATTTAAATCAATCCTCTGAAGAAATTAAAGCTATTGTTGATTTAATTCATAGTATTTCATCACAAACAAATCTTTTAGCTTTAAATGCATCAATAGAGGCGGCAAGGGCGGGAGAAGCTGGACGTGGATTTGCAGTAGTTGCTGATGAAATTAGAAAACTAGCTGAAGAAACATCCATATCAGCAAAAAAAATTAGTAATATAGTTTTAAACATCAGTGATAAGACCTCAAATGTAAAATTATCTATGGAGCAGCTTGTTAACAAAACTAAAGATCAAGAACATTCCATGGAATTACTAAAAAATGAGCTTAAAGATATTTTGAATAGAACTGCCATAACATTTAATAAATCAAAGGAGATTATGGAAATCTCTAAAAAGGTCAATAGTGATTTTGATGAAATCACTAATTCAGGAAAAAGCATACAAGATGTTGCTGCAAATAATTCAGGAAATACACAAAATGTTGCATCAGCAGTTGAAGAACAAACAGCATCATTTGAAGAAGTATCTTCTAATATAAGTTCAATCAACATAATGGCTGGCGAATTAACAAATATTGTGGGCAAATTTAAAATATAGTTAAACTTATTAATTATAAGCGGATTCTTTGGAATTCGCTTTTTACGTGTAAAAACAAAAGGCGCTGTTACGCATAGAAATTGTTTTCTATTTTGAGACAGACACTTTTAGATTTACTTTTTTAACTTTTCTGCTAAAACTTTATTGTATTCATTCAATGCTGCATTTAAAACTTTACTCATACTTACTACCTCTTCATCGATTAGATTTCCTTGTTTTTTATCAATTAAATACAATAACTTTTCTCTTAAAATTTCAACATCTTTTAGTAAGTCCTCTATTTCTGACAATCTAAACACCTCCAAGATATAGTATTAGCATTAGGAGGTATATTAGTCATTAAAATAAATGGAGTATAAGATTATATAAGAATTTTCTAATTACTCATCTAATATTTTTTTCAAACTTTCCATATCATTTATCTTAATTTTTCTTTTATTAAAGCTAATAATTCCGTCAATCTCCAATTTTCTTAATTCTCTAGAAAGAGAGGTTCTTGAAACATTCATATGTTCTGCCCAGGCTTTTTTTGAAAAAGATAGAGTCAATACGTCATTCTTTATCTTTGCATTCATATGAATCTAAAGCCACCAGAGGTTGCAATATTGAAATTAATCAAACTAATGTTTGCATAATAAATAAGGAATTGTTTTACAACCAAATAAAATATAGATGCGCTATGGAATTATTAATATTCTATAGCGTTTTTGAGATATATTAATAATTTAAGTTAATTTAAGATATTTAAAATACTATTACAATAAAGGGAATGTACTAGTAGATTTTTTAATAGTCTAGCATTATAATAATATTAACAATGAAATTATTCTAAATTTTGACATTATAAGGTCCAAATAATGACAAGTTATGCTACTAATAAATTCTTAGAATTCATATGGAAGAGAAATCCATTGAGCAAAAAATATAGAAGAATTTTATACTAAAGGGAGGTAAGCATGTTGAGACGAATAATTATTGGATTTATAATAATATTAGCAATTATGGCTTCGAAGGTTGCATATGCAAATACAGATATTTATAATACGGACGAAATATTTGAAAATCATGGATCAGTTATGTTAACTATAAATGCTACAACAGGTGAAATTGTTGGAGGTAATAATGCTGCAGAAAAATTTTATGGATATTCTCTTGCAGAATTGAAAAGTATGAATATAAATCAAATTAATACGCTTTCCCCAGATGAAACAAAAACTGAAATGGGATTAGCGGCTAGTGAAAAACGTAACTTTTTTGTCTTTAAGCACAAATTGAAAGATGAGACAATTAAAGATGTAGAAGTTTATTCATCACCCGTGATAAATGACAATGGAGATAAAATATTATTCTCAATTGTACATGATATTACTCCAAGAATTTATGCAGAAAAAGAAGCAAATAGAAGTAAGGTTATGATTATTGCATTATTAAGTATATTGCTTTTAACCTTTGCTACCACAAGTTTATATATGAGCAAAACAAAAAGAAAAGAAAAATTATTAAAACAAAGGTATCAAAACTTATTTGATAACATGAATGAAGGTTTTGCATTACATGAAATTATATGTGACATGCAGGGGGTGCCTGTAGATTATAGATTTTTAGAAGTTAATAAATCATTTGAAACTATTACAGGAGTAAGTTTAGAGCAAATAAAAAATAAAACTGTCAAAGAAGTTTTTCCAGGTACAGAAAAATACTGGATTGAAAAATATGGACAAGTTGCTTTAGAACAAAAAAGCTTAAAATTTACAAACTATTCCCAGGATTTAGGGAAGTACTTCAGTGTAAGTGTATATAGTCCAAAAGTAAATCAATTTGCAACCATTTTTACAGATATAACAAATGAAATTCAAGCAAAAGAAAAAATTGAGTTTGAAAGAAAGTTGCTTAAAATAACCCTTCATTCATTAGGTGACGGTGTAATTTCTACTGACAATGATGGAAAAATAGACTTAATGAATGCAGTAGCAGAAAATCTAACTGGGTGGACTAATGAAGAAGCAAAAGGGGAAACATTCGAAACTGTTTTTAATATAATTAATGAATTTACAAGAGTGACTTGTGAAAGCCCTGTTAAAAAAGTATTTGAAACAGGTGAAGTTGTTGAACTTGAAAATCATACATTACTCATTAATAAATATGGATATGAAATACCAATTGAAGACAGTGCGGCACCAATTAAGGACGAAAAAAGAAATATTAATGGAGTAGTCATTGTATTTAGAGATTATACTGATAAAAAAGAAAAGCAAGATAAAATACAGTATTTGAGCTATCATGACCAGCTGACTGGGCTTTATAACAGACATTTCTTTGAAGAAAAACTTAAGGTACTTGATATAGAGGCTAATATTCCTATAACAATAGCTATGTTGGATGTCAATGGGCTAAAACTAACTAATGATGCATTTGGACACCAAATGGGAGATAAATTACTTAAAAATGTTGCAAGTGTTTTGAAGAATGAATGTAGAGCAGATGATATTGTGGCTAGAGTAGGGGGAGATGAATTTGTTTTATTACTTCCTAAAACTACTTATGAAGAAGCTGAGAAGGTGGTAGGGAGTATCTATAAAAGTGTTGAAAATACAAAGTTAGATAATATAGTGATTTCTGTATCAATTGGCTGTGAAACAAAAGCTTACAAAGAACAACAAATGAGCGAAGTTTTTGCTAAAGCAGAAGAAGATATGTATCGTAAAAAGCTTACTGAAAGTCAGAGTATGAGAAGTAGAACAATTAATGTAATACTAAAGGCTTTGAATGAAACAAACGAGAGAGAAAAAATACATTCTGAAAAAGTCAGCCAAATAAGCCGAAAAATTGGAGAGGCTATGAAACTTGATTATGATATTCTTAAAGAAATTGAATTAGCAGGGCTTATGCATGATATAGGCAAGATTGCGATTAGCAAAGATATATTAAATAAACCAGGCAAACTTGATGAAAGTGAATATGAGGAGATTAAGCGCCATCCTGAAATTGGTTATCATATTTTAAAATCTGTAGACGAATACACCAAATTATCTGATTATGCATTATCTCACCATGAACGATGGGATGGGAAAGGATATCCAAGGGGATTGGAAGGTGAAGAGATTCCTCTTATTGCTCGAATAATTACAGTAGCAGATGCTTTTGAAGCTATGACGGCTGAAAGAACATATAAGAGAGCCATGAGTAATAGTGATGCCATTGAAGAACTCAAAAGATGTTCGGGAAAACAGTTTGATCCTTCAATAGTTAAAATTTGTATTGAACATTGTTGGACTAAAAACATCGGTAATAAAAATAAATAAGAATAGTTAAATCATCTTACAGGAAAGTAGAAGCATTTAGTAGAATATAATTATAGTATATATGCAACAAACCGAGGGAATACTCAAGAAAATAAAGTCACAGTTAAAATATAAAAAATTTTGGAGGAATTCTTATGTTTAATTTTAATTTTTATAACCCTGTTCATATCGTTTTTGGTAAAGATCGTTTAGCTGAACTAGATAATTTAATACCAAAAGAGGCAAAGGTACTTGTACTTTATGGTGGGGGTAGCGTAAAGAAGTTTGGAACCTTAGATAAAGTTATAAGTAGTTTAGGTAACCGTACGGTTTTAGAATTTGGTGGAATAGAACCAAATCCACAATACACTACATTAATAAAAGCTGTGGAAATAGTTAAAAAAGAAAATATTGATTTCTTACTTGCTGTAGGTGGGGGCTCTGTAATGGATGGAACAAAATTTGTAGCTTTGGCATCAGAATATGAAGGGGAGAATGCATCAGATATACTATTAAACAGATCTACCCTTATGCAATTACAAAAAGCAAAGCCAATAGGTACTATTGTTACTTTACCAGCTACAGGTTCAGAAATGAATTCAAGTAGTGTAATAAGTTATGAACATGGAAAGTTTGCCTTTGCAA
The DNA here is from genome assembly GCA_036677665.1 of Clostridium sp. Taxonomy (GTDB): domain Bacteria; phylum Bacillota; class Clostridia; order Clostridiales; family Clostridiaceae; genus Clostridium_H. The sequence continues at coordinate 23,261 of JAVBVX010000094.1, forward strand.
GCAAGCTTGTATATCCAAAGTTTTCGTTTTTAGACCCAACTCTTACATTCACTCTTCCAGCTAGTCAAGTGGCTAATGGTATAGTAGATACTTTTATTCATACAACTGAGCAATATCTTACTTTCCCTGCTGAAGGAAGATTTCAGGATCGTACAGCAGAGGGAATATTAAAGACATTAATTGAAATAGGAAGAACAACTATAGATAATCCAACAGATTACGATGCAAGAGCAAATCTTGTATGGTGCTCAACAATGGCCCTTAACGGATTAATTGGTGCTGGTGTTCCTCAGGATTGGGCTAGTCATATGATTGGACATGAACTTACAGCTATGTTTGGTATTGATCATGGAAAGACACTTGCTGCTGTAGCACCATCTGCTTGGACTGTACTAAAAGATCAAAAGCGTGAAAAGTTGCTTCAGTTTGCTAAAAGAGTATGGCATATTACTGAGGGAGATGATGATAGCAGAATAGATGCTGCTATTAATAAGACTCGTGATTTCTTTGAAAGTCTTGGTGTTAAAACTAACTTATCATATTATAATGTTACAGATGATAAAGTTGATGATTTAGTTAAAGCATTGGAGAAACATGGTATGACAAAATTATCTGAGACAAGAAAAGCTACTCCAGAAGTTAGTCGTAAGATTATAGAAGGTGCTATGTAAATTAGCATAATAGAAACAGACACTCTTAATAATGATGAGAGTAGTCTGTTTTTTGGCAAACAGAAACTTTTGGATTCTGCTATCAACTTGAGAAAAATTTTTCAACCTATAATTTTATAGATATGGAGATGGTATTATGAAAAGAAAATTTGGGACATTAATTATTGCAGTAGTGTTTGCAGTTTTTACACTACTTATTGTGGGGTGCTCAAAAGAATCAAAGAATGATGGACAACCTAAAAACCCAGCCACTGAGAAAATTGCAAATGAAGATTCAAAAGAAAAAATTAAGATTGCAGTGTTAAAAGGACCTACAGGTATGGGAATAGTGAAGCTTATGGAAGAGAATAAAGAGAGTTATGACATTTCCTTATATGATTCACCTGATCAAATAGTATCAAAAGTTGTAAATGGAGATGTAGATG
>JAVBVX010000095.1:0-35458 GCA_036677665.1 Clostridium sp.
ATGACGGAACTTGTGTTATGGCTGGAGCAGTTATAAATCCAGGAACTATAATAGAAGAAAATTGTATTGTAAATACTGGTGCAGTAATAGAGCATGACTGCTTTATAGGAAGAAACACCCACATATCTCCTAAAAGCTGTATTCTCGGTGGAGTTAAAGTTGGAGAAAATTCTCATGTAGGTGCTGGAAGCACAATACTTCAAGGAATATCCATAGGATATGATGTAGTAATTGGGTCTGGAGCTGTCGTACTGAAAGATATACAGGATAGTGTAACAGCAGTAGGCGTTCCGGCAAAAATAATAAAAAGTAGGTGATTCTATGAGATTTTCAATAGAAACATATTGCATAAAATTAAAGTCTACAATTGAAGATGCTATGAAATCTATAGATAAGAATTTAACAGGTGGAGCCTTTGTTGTTGATGAGGATTTTCGTGTAAAAGGTGTTATAACAGATGGAAACATTAGAAGAGCTATATTAGGTGGGCATAATATTGGAGATAGTATAGAAGGCATATATAATAAAGAATTTAAATATGTAACTACTTATACTAGCAAGAAAAAAGTTAAAGAATTAATGATTAAATATAAAATTAGGCAAGTACCTGTATTGGATGATCAAGGTAAGTTCGTAAACCTATACTTTATGGATGATATAATCTCATATGAAGAAAAAGATAACTATGTTTTTATATTAGCAGGGGGACTAGGAACTAGACTTAGACCACTTACAAATGACACACCTAAACCTATGTTAAAGCTTGGAGATAAGCCTATTTTAGAACATATAATTGAACAGTTCAAAGAGTATGGGTATAAGAACTTTATAATTTCCCTAAATTATAAAGGGGAAGTAATAGAAGATTACTTTAAGGGTGGAAAAGATTTTGATGTCAATATAGAGTATGTTAGGGAAACAAAACAATTAGGAACAGCTGGATCTATAAAGTTAGCAGAAGATAAGTTAATAAAACCATTTGTGGTTATAAATGGAGATATTTTGACGGGTATAGATTTTGATGCCTTTTTAAACTATCATACTAAAAATGAATTTGATATAACTGTGGGAGTGAGAAACTACGAAATAAAGGTTCCTTACGGAGTTATGGTTACTGAAGATAATCTAATTAAATCCTTGGAGGAAAAACCAGTTTATAGTTTTCATATTAATAGTGGAGTATACGTACTTAGTGAAAAATCAATAAAACATATACCAAGTGATGAGATGTATAATATGACGGATTTGATAGAAGAAGTTATAGCTAAAAAAGGTAAATCAGGAGTATATCAAATTACAGAGTATTGGTCAGATATAGGGCAAATGGATGATTTTCATAAAGCAAATGAAGATATAAGGAAGTTTTTTTAAACATAATAGATAAGGAGTGAAGTTTGATGAATTGGAATGGTAAGAAGGTTCTAGTTACTGGAGCAGAAGGATTTATAGGAAGTCATCTTACAGAAAGATTAGTAGAACTGGGAGCTGATGTTACAGCACTTGTACAATATAATTCATTTAATAATTGGGGCTGGATTGATGCTTTTGATAATAATGTAAAAAACAGTATAAATGTTATTACAGGAGATATAAGAGAATATGATAATGTAAAGAGAATGGTGAAAGGCCAAGAGGTGATAATGCATCTTGCAGCGCTTATTGCTATACCATATTCTTATTTGTCTCCAATGGCTTATGTAAGAACAAATGTAGAAGGAACTACTAATGTTTTAGAAGCGTGTAGAGATGAAGAAAATATAGAAAAGATAGTACATACTTCAACAAGTGAGACTTATGGGACAGCTCTTTACGTACCGATTGATGAAAATCACCCTATGCAAGGGCAATCACCATATTCAGCATCTAAGATAGGTGCAGATAAGATGGCAGAAAGTTTCTACAAATCTTTTAATTTGCCAATTACTACATTAAGACCTTTTAATACTTATGGACCAAGACAGTCTGCCAGAGCAGTAATTCCAACAATAATATCTCAGATACTTGCAGGTAAAAAAGAGATTAAGCTAGGTAGTTTAACGCCTACAAGAGATTTTAACTACGTAAAAGATACTGCAGAGGCATTTATAAAGGTTGCTGAAAGTAATAAGACTATTGGAGAAGTTATAAATGCAGGTTCAAACTATGAAATAACTATAGGTGATACAGTTAAAAAGATAATTAACATTATAGGGGAAGATGTAAAAATATCTTGTGACGATGAAAGAATAAGACCAGAGAAAAGCGAAGTTAATAGACTATGGGCAGATAATACAAAAATTAAAGAATTAACAGATTGGTCACCAAAATATACTCTTGATCAAGGGCTAGAAGAGACTATTGAATGGATAAAAAACAACTTACAAAACTTTAAAACTGATATATATAATGTTTAATATATAAGAATTTTATGTAAACAATGTTGATGGGAGTGAATATAAATGATACCTTTATGTATACCTGAAGTTAGAGGAAATGAATGGAAGTATGTTAAAGAATGTATAGATACTAATTGGGTTTCTTCAGTGGGAAGTTATGTAAATTTATTTGAAGAAAGATTTGCAGAGTATTTAAAGTGTAAAAATGCAATTGTTACAATGAACGGAACAGCAGCTATACAATTAGCTTTGGTAACCTTAGGTATAGGAGAAGGCGATGAGGTTATCGTTCCATCCATGACTTTTATTTCACCAGTGAATGCTGTAAAATATGTAGATGCTATTCCTGTATTTTGTGATGTAAGAAGAGATACTTTTGTAATGGACGAAGAAAAAGTAGAGGAATTAATTACAGAAAAAACAAAGGCTATTATGCCTGTTCATATATATGGCCATCCAGTAGATATGGATAAAATTATGGATATAGCGAAGAAGCATAATTTGTATGTAATAGAAGATGCAACTGAAGCTCTAGGTTCGGAGTATAAAGATAGTATGATAGGAACTATTGGAGATATGGGATGCTTTAGTTTTAATGGAAATAAACTTATTACAACTGGAGCAGGTGGAATGTTAGTTACAAATAATGAAGAACTAGGAAAAAGAGCTAAGTTCTTATCCAATCAAACTAAAGTTGTATTAGATAATAAAGCATTTTATCATCCAGAGATAGGGTATAATTTTAGAATGCCTAATCTGCTTGCTGCCTTTGGAGTAGCACAGATGGAAAATATAGCAGAATTTGTGAATATAAAAATAGATAATGCTAAATATTATAATGAGTTACTAAAGGATATAAAAGGAATAACTCTTCAAGCAGAAAAAGAGTGGGCTAAAAATTGTTACTGGCTATATTCTATATTAGTTGAAGATGAATATGGGATAACAAGAGACGAACTTGTAAACGCTCTTAAAGAAGAAGGAATAGAAGCTAGACCATTTTTCATGGCGGTACATGAAATGCCTCCTTATAAAGATTGTAAAGCCGGAGATATGTCGGTTACTAAAGATATATGTAGTAGAGGAATAAATCTTCCAAGTTCAGTAGGGTTAAAGAAAAGTGAAATAAAATTAGTATGTGATATTATAAAGAAGTATATAAAATAATAGAATAAGTCTTTTCAGTAAGCTTTCAGCTGAATTTTTTATTTAAAAGAGGAGAAATATGAATACGTCTTTAATAAAAAGGATATATGGTAATAAGTTAGTAAAAAGCGGGATATGGTATACGATTGGAACCTTGTTTCTACAGGGACTTTCATTTGTAACTGTACCGATTTTTACAAGACTTTTAGATGAAAGTGATTTTGGGATTGTTACAATCTATGGAAATTACCTTTCAATTTTTATGACTATTGTGAGTTTAGGGCTAATTTCTTCTGTGCAAAGGGGAAAGTTTGATTTTAAAGAAGAGTATGATGAGTTTTTATCATCAATTCTTTTTCTAGGTACAATTTCAGTAGGAGTATGGTTTATAATTACATTGGCTTTCAAAGGGACTATTGCAGATATTCTAGAAATAAATCAAGGTTTAGTAATTTTGCTAATTGTACAGTGTTTTTTTAATTTTGTAGTAGAATTTTGCAATCAAAAGTTTACTACACAATATAAATATAAAAAATTCTTATCAATATCTATAAGTAGTGCAATACTAAATATAGTGCTTTCAATTCTAATGATACAAAGACTAAATAGTAACAAATACTATGGGAGAATTGAAGCAGGTGCTATAGTGACTATAGCTTATGGAAGTATCCTATATATAATTACTATGACTAAAGGTAAAAAGTTTATTTCTAGAGAATATTGGAAATATGCTCTTGCAATATCTATCCCTCTAATATTGCATACACTTTCAGCAATTTTATTAAATTCTGCTGATACAATTATGATAAAAAAGTTTATAGGTGCAAGTGAAGCAGGAATTTATAGTTTTGCTTATAAAATAGGAATGATCCTACAGATAATCTGGATTGCAGTGAATAAAGCATGGGTACCTTGGTTTTTTGAAAATATGAATACAAAGAATTATAAGGAAATCCAAGAAAAGGTAAAATATTATATAGGACTATTTTCTCTAATAAGTTTTATACTTATTTTTGTTTCTCCGGAAATAGGTAAAGTTATGGGTACAAAAGGATATTTAACGGGACTTAAATTAGTTCCATTAATAATGCTAGGATACTATTTTGTATTTCTATACAGTATACCTAGTAATTTAGAGTTTTATACTAAAAAAACTCAGTATATATCTGCAGGTACATTCATGGCAGCACTTTCTAATGTCATATTAAACTATATATTAATTCCTAGATATGGTGCAGTTGCTGCAGCTTGGACAACGATAATATCATATATATTATTATTTATTTATCATTATGTTATATCTTTGCATGTATCAGATGTAAGAGTATTTAAATTTAAATATTTTTTGTATGGTATAATATTTATGTTTACGACAAGTGGGATTTTTTATGTTGCAAAAGATAGATTTATAATTAGATATATATTTGTTATAGGAGTAGTTAGTATATTAATATATAAATTTAAAAGTCTTTTAAATAAAAAAATAAACAGATAAGATACTTAGGAGAAGATAATTATGATTAAGTTAATTTATCTTAATGATAAGAAGAGTGTATTTCAAGAGAATGAGGAAATTAGTATAGATTCATATATTAAAAATATAGATATTGATAAAGAGGTCTTTAGCTATCTTCAATTTATTGAGAAACAAGAGATTGAAGGAATGAACCTAGAAGATTTTTATTTATATAATCATGTAGGAATGTATTGTTTTGAAAGGCATGGAATATATGAAAAGTTAAAGGGAATCTTTTATTGCTTTTTTGTAGTGAAAAATATAAAAGAAGAATTTAAACAGGAAATCTTTGTTGAGACAGATAATGAAATAATGGCTGATATATGTATAGAATTATTTAATATCCAAGTACATAAGGTATATGATCACAGCAGAACATTAGATAAAAAAATATTAGATAAAAAAACATTATTTAAATTAGCTTTAAGAAATTTAAAAGGTATAAGAAATTACATAAAGTTCTTAACTAATAGTAAAAAAAACAAAGAAAATTTTTTATCTGTATCTAATGCTATAAACATAAATAAAGTTAATATTGAGGGTAATGATGAATTAATAGATACTCAGCTAGGAATCACAACAAAGGCTTTAAGTAAAAAATATAATATGTTCAATATACAGTATATGTATAATTTTAATATACTAGATAAGTCTTTAAAGTATAAGGAGGGCGTTATACCTTTTGAGCTCTTCGTTATATATAAAAAAATATGTAAAGATAAGTACATACAAAAAGATTTAATAAAAGATAGCTTAAATAAGTTAGAGTTTATAGACTATAAGTATAATAATTATGACTTTAAAAGCATTCTTAAGAAGCATATTTTTAAAAATATTAGAAATAGATATTTAGATGATATAAGAGAACTAGTTTGTGCCAAAAGACTGATAAAAAAGTTAAATATAAAAAGATGTATAGTTGTTGATGAAGGAGATAGACCAAGAGAATTTATAATGGCGGGCAATATGGAAAATATAAAGACTTATGCACTTCAACACGGAATAATAAACTCAATGTCTCCAGCGTATATTATAAACTCTAAATACAAAGATAAGATAATACCAAATTGTACATTTTTGTGGGGAGATAAATATAAGAATATTTTAATTAATAACACTAATATATACAATAATGAAAATATAATGGTTGTAGGTCAAAGTAGAACAGACTTGTTAAAACAATATATTAATAAAACGGCAAATGAAGATACTAAAATTAAAATACTTTATGCAACTCAATACTATAAAGATATATTAGAGCCTGCAACAAATATTTTATTTGAAACATTATCGTTATTAGAAAAAGATTATGAAATAGTTATAAAATTACACCCAGCAGATAACTATTATGATATTTATAAATTTCTTATACAAAAGTATAAAATTAAAAATGTAAAAATAGTTAAAGAAGGAGATATATATGAACTTATATATTGGTGTGATGTAGTAGTTAGTGTACATTCAACGGTAATTGTTGAAGCAGCTATGTTAAATAAACCATCTGTTTGTATACTTCTTCCTAAGTATAATGATGCTGGGGGATTTGTTAAAGATGGTATATCTAAAGGTGTAAAAAATAAAATTGAGTTAAAGCATTTTTTAGATAATATAAATGAATTTGAATTCAATAGTGAATTTAGTAGTTATATAAAAGATAATTTCTATATAATTGATGGTAAAGTAACAGATAGAATAGTAGACAATATAAATAATAAATAATATAAGCATATATACTAATTGGAGGATAATAATGAATTTATTAAGAGAGTGTAAAGAATATTTAGCTTATCTAAAAAAACATATGAAAAGAATATTGGTTGCCTACATAGTGATAGAAATATTTATATTCTTAAAAATTGGACAGACTAACATATTGATGTTTAGCAGTAGTTTATTTGTTATGTTATTTATACTATGTAGTATACTTTTAAGCTTTAAGGATAGCGAGACTAACATATTAGTTTATATTTTAGCTATGCCTCTTCTTCCAATAATACTATATTTGTTAGCTAGATTAGATATGAAGTGGATTGGGAGTGGAGTTTACTGGATATACTTTAGTATATTTATAGTAAATATACTTAGATTTAAAGAGGAGTTTAATTTTTCAATAACATATTTGAAGCAAAGATATAAATATACTCTAATTACCTATTTCTTTATAATAATAATAGCATTTATTTCAGTTTTTTTAAGCAATAACAAATTAGAGTCTGGTAACTTAGTAGCTCTCTCTATGATTTCAACATTAATCTTAAGTTTAGTTATTTTAACATACAAAAAGTTTGATTATAACTTCTTGATAAGATTAATAACTTATTTAGCTATAGGTGTTGCATTATCTTCTATACCAGATATATTGATAGCAGTATATAGCCTAATATTTAGAGGAACAAATCAACACTTGTACGGAGTTCTTGGAAGTAACTTTATGCTAGGGTATACATTAATGGTTCTACCGTTTATTATGTTATTTGCTGTAAATAAAGAGTTTGCATCTCAATATAGAGATGTATACAAAATATTATTACTTTTAGAAGTAATAAACTTATGCACACAAATGTCTAGAGGAATAGCTATAGGGATATTCTTATGTATGCTTTTCGTTATTTTATATGATAGAAAAAATTACAAAAAATATTTACTTATTTCTTTGGTAGTCTTTATATGTTTAGTATATAATATAACCCATAGATGGGAATTTAATCAGGTAGTATCAGAAATTCAAGTTGAAGGTGTAGATTTCATTACTAGTAGTAAAGGGTTAGTACATCAAATGATACAACAGTTTAAAAGTAGAAGACCTATATGGATTATTGCACTTCAGATGATATATAGTTATCCATATTTTGGTGTAGGACCTGGTCAATTTAAAAATTACTATTTAACTTATGGTGGAAATCCTAATAGAATGTACATTGATGCTCATAATATCTTTTTTAATGTGGCAACTGAATTTGGATTAGTATTTACAGGTATATTATTCTTATCCGTATTATGCCTTGTTATTAAAGCTATTATATGTATAGTGAAATATAAAGAAAAACAGAAGTTTCTAGTTCCTGCTGTAATAGGATTAATATGCTTACTAGCATATGGAAATATAACAGGACAATCTTTTATAACATCAACTTATCCTATAAGTTATGTACCAGCCTTTATATTTATGTTTGTTATAACATTAATTATAAAAGTTACTAATAGCAGTGAAAGGAATTAAATATAATGAAAAATATATTAATTATTGCCTATTACTATCCACCAAAGGGGGGAGCTGGAGTTCAAAGAACTACAAAGTTTGCAAACTACTTAAGTAAAATGGGGTATAATGTTAATATTTTAACAGTTAAAGAAGATTCAAAAGGAATTTTAGATAAATCTCTGAATAAAGATATATATGAGAAAATATCTGTATATAGATCAGATATAAAAGAAGTAGATATAATAAGTAAATTCTCTAAAGTGTTAAATAATGGTAATAAAAACAATAAAAAAGAAGTTAAAAATCAAAATAAAAATAAAGATAAAAAACATCTTTCAACAAGTATTAAAGGTAAATTAAAAGATAGTATAAAAAACATAGGAAAAAATGTATTTCTAAAAGGATATAATCTAGTTTATATGCCTGATGATAAAAAAGGTTGGATAGATTTTGCTGTTGAGGAAGGTAAGAAAATAATTAGAGAAAAAGAAATAGAAATAATTTTTACAACTTCTGGACCTTATTCATCACATTTAATAGGATATGAACTAGCAAAAGAATTAGAAGTAAAGTGGATTACTGACTTTAGAGATCCTTGGGTAGAAAATCCTTTTGTTAACACTGGAATTTTAGTTGAAAGTATCTATAAAAGATTTGAAAGTAAGATAATTAAAAGAGCTGATAAAGTTATAAGTGTTAGTCAACCAATAATAGACAGTTTTATAAAGAGATATAAAACTGAGGATATAAATAAATTTCATGTAATTACTAATGGGTATGATGAAATGGACTTTCAAGGATTAGATTTTTCATTGAGTGAAAACAACGAAAAATTTTTAATTTTATATAATGGTACTCTTTATGGGAAACGTTCACCAGAAAACATATTGATCTCTATAGATACCTTAATAGAAAATAATGAAATAGATAAAGATAAAATTCAAATTAAATTTCAGGGGCAAATTGGTAATGAACACATTGAAATAGTAAAGTATTATATGAATAAGTATCCTCAAATTGTAAAACATGAGAACTATGTTCCGCATGATGAGAGTTTAAAGGAACTTTCAAAAGCCAATGCGCTTCTCCTTATAATAGATGAGGGTATAGGAAGTGAAGGGATTTTTACAGGAAAGATATTTGAATACATAAGAACTGGAAAGCCTATACTTGGAATTATTCCAGATGGAGTAGCAAAAAAATTAATTTTAGAAACTAATACAGGATATACGGCACATCCATCTAAACAAATTGAAATTCAAAAAATAATTTTAGCTTCATATTTAGATTTTATAAGAAAAATAAGTTCTATAAGTCCTAAATGGGAAAAAATAAAAGAGTATAGCAGAGAAAATTTAACGAAGCAGTTGATTTCAGTAATGTCTGAAATGAAAGATTAAGAGGTGGATAATAGATGAAAATAGTTACGATTATAGGAGCAAGACCACAATTTATTAAAGCGGCTGCAGTATCTAGAAAGATAAGGGAGGAAAATCAGGAAATCATTATACATACAGGACAACATTATGATGATAATATGTCAAAAATATTCTTTGAAGAACTTGATATTCCTTATCCAGATTATAATTTAAATGTAGGTTCTGGTGGACATGGAGCACAAACAGGAAGAATGCTTGAAAAGATTGAAGAAATACTAGAAAAAGAATGTCCAGATTGGATACTTGTATATGGAGATACTAATTCAACAATTGCAGGAGCATTAGCTGCTAGTAAGATGCTAATTCCAGTAGCTCATGTAGAAGCAGGACTTAGAAGTTTCAATATGAATATGCCAGAAGAACAGAATAGAATTCTAACTGACCATATATCTAAATTGCTATTTGCACCTACAGAAACTAGTGTGAGTAATTTAAGAAATGAAGGAATAAAGGAAGAAATTATACATAATGTAGGAGATGTAATGTATGATGCTACATTGCACTTTGAAAAAATAGCAAATGAGAAGAGTATTATAATGGAAAAGTTAGAAATAAATGAAGGTGATTATATTCTAGCAACAGTACATAGAGCTGAGAACACAAATGACATTTCTAGACTAAGGAATATCATCGAAGCCCTTAATTCTTGTCAAATGAATATAATTTTCCCTCTTCATCCTAGAACAAAAAAGTATATAGAGGACTATAATTTGAAATTAAAAGAAAATATAAGAGTAATAGAACCAGTAGGATATTTAGATATGATAATGCTTGAGAAAAATAGTAAAAAAATAGTAACAGATAGCGGTGGAGTTCAAAAGGAAGCTTTCTTTTTCAATAAGCCATGTATAACACTAAGAGATGAGACAGAATGGGTAGAAACGGTTAATAATGGATGGAATATTCTAGTAGGAGCAAATGAAAGTAAAATATTAAATGCTATACAGAATTTTAGTCCGACTAATGATAGAGAGAACTATTATGGAGATGGAGATGCTGCACACAAGATAGTAAGTAAATTGAGAGGGTGGAGGTAATAGAGTGATAAAGCTATGCATTCTAGGGGATGGAGAGAGTATTCATACTAGAAAATGGGTAAACTTTTTTTCAAATCTAGGCTATAGAATCTGTTTAATATCTATGAGAGATACAAAGTACACCTATAGAGAGAATGTAGAATTTCACTATATTAAACCACTGTTTAGAAATAAGTTAAGTTATTTTTTATTAATTAATAGAGTAAAAAGTATAATAAAAGAGTTTAATCCAGATTTATTGCATAGTCATTATGCTACCAGTTATGGAATGCTTGGTAAAATGACTAAGTTTAGACCGTTTATAATATCAGTTTGGGGAAGCGATATATATGAGTTTCCAAACCAAAGTAATTTTAATAAGAAATTTTTAATTAACATATTAAAAGATGCAGATGCTGTATGTTCTACAAGTAAGGATATGGCAGAAGAAGTAAAAAAGTATTATGATAAAGAAGTCTTGATAACTCCTTTTGGTGTTGATTTAAAAGCATTTAACTGTATAACCCCTATCTTAAGCAAAAAGTCTATAACAATAGGGATAACAAAAAACTTAGAAAAAGTTTATGGAATAAATTATTTGATAGAAGCCTTTGCTGAATTATGTAAAGAATGGGAAAAACATGATTTGCGTTTGTTGATTGTAGGCAATGGCACAGAAAGAGAAAACTTAGAGAAATTATGCAAAGAAAAGAATATTTCGGATAAAGTAACCTTTACTGGTAATGTAGATAATGATAAAATTCCAGAATACATTAATTTAATGGACATAGTATGTATGCCATCTTTAAGCGAAAGTTTTGGAGTGGCAGCTGTAGAAGCAGGAGCTTGCGGTAGACCTGTAGTAGCATCAAAAGTAGGTGGATTAAAAGAAGTAATAATTCATGGATATAATGGATATTTAGTTAAGCCTGGTAGTGTTGAAGATATAAAAAATAACCTGAAGCTAATGCTCCAAGATGAAAAAAAACTTTTAGAAATGGGAAAAAAGAGCAGAAGGTATATGGAAGAAAATTATGACTGGATTAAAAATGCAAATGTTGTAAAAAATCTATATGAAAAGCTAATATGACTAATAAGATAAGTTTATTAAAATTATACAAAAATATGGAGGGGAAAAGTGGAGAATAATAAAAAGGGTAGTTTCACAGTATCCATAGTAATTCCTTGTAGAAATGAAAAAGAATACATAGGAAGATGTCTAGATTCTTTTGTAACTCAAAATTACCCACAAGAACTATATGAAATTTTTGTATGTGATGGACTTTCAAACGATGGTACTAGAGATATTGTTAAAAAATATAGTTTAAAGTACAAGAATATAAAAATCCTTGATAATAAAGGAGTGTCTGCACCTAAAGGGATGAATTTAGGGATAAAACACAGTAAGTCAGATGTGATTATAATTTTTGGAGCTCATGCTTATGCAGATAAGGATTTTATAAAAAATAACGTTGAAGCACTACAAAAACCAGAAGTGGGCTGTGCAGGAGGACCTATAAAAACCATTAGTGAAAATCAGGTGGGTAAGGCTATTGCGCTTGCTATGAGCTCACCATTTGGAGTAGGTAATGCTTTATTTAGATTTGCTGAAGATGAGATGTATGTGGACACTGTGGCCTTTGGAGCATATAGAAGAGAAGTTTTAGATAAGATAGGATATTTTGATGAAGAATTAGTAAGAAATCAAGATGATGAGTTGAATTTTAGAGTGTGTAAATATGGATATAGAATATTATTATCTCCTAAAATAAAATCTGTATATTATAGTAGAGGTTCTTTAAAAAAATTATGGAAACAATATTATCAATACGGATTTTGGAAGGTAAGGGTAATGCAAAAGCATGGAAAGGTTGCTTCTATGCGACATTTAGTTCCCATAGCATTTGTACTTTCAAATATTTTAGGAATTGGATTAGGAGTATTTTTTAAGCCAATATTAGTTTTATGGTTAATAGAAGCTATAATGTATATAGCTTGTAATTTAATATTCACAATAAAACTAGGTAAAAAAGAACCAAATACTATGAAATATTTACCTATAATTTTCCCTATACTACATATTAGTTATGGTCTAGGATTTTTAAATGGAATACTTACATTTCATATATTTAAATCAAATAGTGTTATTGATAAAAATACAAAAATGTCTAGATAGTATTTTGGCACGCAATTGAGCGTGCCAATTTTTCAGTATATAAAACCACTAAAAAGTCAATATTCTAGAAAGAAGGTATCATCTTGAAAAGAGAGAATAATTTAGTAGGAATTCTGCTTTGTTTATATATATTATTTATGCCATTAATTCCGGATAATTTCTTTATACAAGGAATTAGTATAAAAGGTGATTATATTTTATTAGTATTGTTTTTAACTTATTTAATAGAAATTATTAGAAACAAAAAAACTAGGATTAACTTTTGTATTGGAGTAAAAGCTTCTTTTAGAGACTTGATTTTTATATTAATGATAATTATTTTTATAATCATGTTGGCTTCTGTTAGCTATGCTTCGGATAAGAGTATTGCAATTAGGGAAAGTCTTAGATTTTTAATTTACATAATAGTTTATTTTATAATAAAATATGAAGTGAAAACAGAAAGATTGATATTTGCAATATTGAATAATTACATATTGGCTACTTTTTTCATAAGTTTATTTGGAGTAATTCAATACTTTACTAGAATAGGTTTAAATGATAGGTTTATATATGATACTTCAAAATATTCAGTAGCCTTAAGAATAACTTCAACCCTTGATAATTCAAATACCTTAGGAGCATATTTAATAATTGCAATTTTTCCGTTGATAATGATGGGGATTTATGAAAAGAATATAAATAAAAAGGTTATTTACATAATTATATCAATGCTAGCTTCAGTTACACTTATTCTTACATTTTCACGGAATGCTTGGCTTGGAGTTTTAATTGGTATTACACTTTTAGTTATTATGTATAATTATAAATTTATATTACTGTTTTTATCTGGAATAGGGATCAGTGTTTTATTACCACAGGTTAGAAGCAGAGCAGCAGATTTTAAAATATTACTTGACGATCCTAGAGTAAATATATGGAAATTATCCCTAAATATGATAAAAGAAAACTTGATTTTAGGCATAGGGAATGGAAATTTCTATAATCAATATGGAGAGTATGCAAAAAAGTATCCAAAACTTCGATATAATAGTAATACAAAATTCCCTGCTCATAATTCATATCTTAAGGTGTTTAGTGAGCTAGGACTAATTGGGATAATTCCTTTCGTAGCTTTAATTATATCAGTGTTAATTGCTTTAAAAAATACATTAAGGAATTTAAGTCCAGGTGTGTTAAAATCTTTTTATAAAGGTTTCTATATTTCGGTAATAGTATTTATATTCATGAATATACCTGATAATTTATTTTTTGTGCCTAAAGTAACAATGAACTTTTGGATTTTAGTAGCTATTTCGCAGTCCATTATTTATAATGATATAAGATACTAGATATAAGAAAATTGCGTCGCAATTTTCTTATATTCTTCATTAAAAATTTATAAAAATAAAACTAATAAGTATAAAAAAATAGGGAGAGAGGATTTATGGATGCTAAGGATATAAAAATAGACTTAAATAAGGATATAAGATCAAAACAAATAGAATTTACATTAAAAAGAATAATGGATATTATTTTATCTATAATAGGTATAATCATTTTATCTCCAATATTTTTAATACTAATTGCTTGGATTAAGATTGATTCAAAGGGGCCTGCTATTTTTAAACAAATAAGAGTAGGTGAGAATAACCAACTATTCACTATTTATAAATTTAGAACTATGGTAGTAGATGCTGATAAGAAGAGAGAACTTGCAATTGATTATGAAAATATTGAAAACTTTGTTTTTCAGAGTAAAAGTGATAACAGAATAACAAAAGTAGGTGCTTTTCTAAGAAAAACTAGCTTAGATGAAATACCACAATTATTTAACGTCTTCTTAGGTAATATGAGCATGGTTGGTCCTAGGCCAGAAATTCCAGATGTAGTACAGTTTTATCCGGAAGAATATAAACAAAGACTTTTAGTGCCACCAGGAATAACTGGACTTGCTCAAGTTAGTGGGAGAGGCGAGATTGAACTAGGCAAAACTATATATTATGATTTAACTTATATAAAAAACTTTTCGATAGTATATGATATAAAAATAATATTTAAAACAATTTACAGTGTATTTAAAAAAGAAGGTGCTTTTTAAATAGATACAGGGGGAAATATGTTTACGAAAATATTAGATTATAACATTTTTAATGGATCAAAAATTGAATTAATGAATCAATTGAAAAACTTTAAAAAGATAAATATTATTTCAGGAAATCCAGAAGTGTTATATAGAGGCCTTGAGGATAAAACCTTATTTGAATTTTATACAAATTCAAATAGTATAATAATTCCTGATGGAGTGGGAACAGTTATGGCGTCTAAAATAACAAAAGATCCTGTGCGGGAAAAAATTGCAGGTATTGAAGTTATGGATGAAATAATTAAAAAGTGTCATAAAGAGCAAAAGGGAATATACTTATTGGGTGCTAAAGAAGAAGTTTTAAGTGGATGCAAAATAAATCTATCTATAAAATACCCAGGTTTAAATATTCTAGGAACTAATAATGGGTATTTTGATATCTATGATTGCAGGGAGTTAATTGAAGATATTAAGAAAAAAAAGCCCTATGTTTTATTTGTAGCAATGGGTTGCCCGAGGCAAGAAATATTTATACATAATTATTTTAATGAGCTTCCTTGTGAGGTTTTTATGGGGGTTGGAGGAAGTTTTGACGTCTTCGCAGGTGAAGTAAAAAGGGCTCCGAAATGGATGATAGATTTTGGGCTAGAATGGCTGCATAGAGTAATAAAAGAACCCTTTAGAATAAAACGATTAACGTATATACCTAAATTTTTAATTAGAGTAGTATTAAAGACATATAAGAAATAGAAGCTATATGGTGGTGTTTAAGATCAATAAAGTAGTCAAAAATATGATGTCAGTAGGAGTATCGAGTATTATATCACAATTGTCTATGTTTTTTATGGTGGCGTATTATGCAAGAATATTAAGTGTAGAAGGTTTTGGAAAAGTTAGTTTAGCTCAATCAATACTTGTATATTTTACTATGATAACTCTTTTTGGGTTTCAAACTCTAGGAACAAAAGAAGTATCAAAGAATTCTAAGGGGAATGAAAGCTTAATAGGATATGTAACTTCTATAAGATTTATAGTTGCTATATTAGGATTTATAGTTATATTAGCTATATCTTTTATAATTAATAAAGGGACAGATTTTAGAAATATACTTATAATTTATGGTTTGACCTTATTTCCTATAGCATTGAATATAGACTGGTTTTATTCAGGTATTCAAGAAATGTTTCATAATGGTATATACAATATAGTGAAAAGTATAATTCCATTTATACTTATAATAATATTTTTAAAAAATGAGAGAGATATATATCTTATTCCTGTGGTTACATTAATAGGATTAGTAGTTGCAGTATTTTATCAATTTTACATTTATATTGTAAGCAAAAAGTTACGTGTTAAATTTGAGATGAATAGAATACAATACAAATCTTATATTGTAGCAAGTACTCCTTTTTTAATTTCAGGATTGCTATCTATGATTAACTGTAATATTGATTCTTTGATTATAGGTTTTATGAGAAATGATTATGAGTTAGGAATATATTCTTCTGCTTATAAGATAATATTTTTTTTAATTAATTTAATAGCTGTAATATTTACACCATTTTTTCCTTTGCTGATTAGGCTTAAGCATGAAAAAAAATATAGAGATTTGCAATTATTAACAAATAATATTAGTAAAATAATTATACTGTTTGCATTACCTATATCGGTTGGGGGTATTCTCTTATCAAAAGAAATAATAGTTCTATTATTTGGACAAAAATATATCGAGGCTTATAAGCCTTTTATAATTCTTTTAATATATATATTTATTTTATTTATGAGAGAAACCTATGGATATAGTTTAAATGCTTGGAATATGGAAAATAAGTACTTAAAGATTGTAGCTATTTCTGCTGCAGTAAATTTAATTTTAAACATGTTTTTAATTCCTATATGGGGACTTATGGCAGCAGCAATTACTACGGTTATTTCTGAAATTATTAACTTTGTTATAATGAGAAAATATTCCTTTAGTATAGCTAAAACAAATTATATAGCTAATATAGTTAGCTTAATACTCCCTATTTTAATAATGATGTGTCAAATAGTTTTATTTAAGTATTTAGGTATTAATGTGTTAGTTAATATTTCTGTAGCGATAATTATGTATTTTATGTGTATTATTTACTTTAAGTATATTACTGTAGAGGATATGAAAAGAATACTAAGACGGTAATAGGATACTTATTAAGAAGGTGGCAAATATGAGATATTGTGTATTATACCCAAACACTAAAAATGTAAATTTAGTTAAGGAAATGGGGATGATTCCTTATAAACTTCATAAACTTTTTAATTATCACTCAACAGTTGCATGTTACAACCTTGATGAATATACATATCTAAAAAATGAAGTTGAAGGTTTAAATATAGATTTTATAGAAAACAAGTATAATAATTATAGTTTAGATGGTATTAGGTATTTAAGGAAAAATGCAAAAAACATAGATATACTTCAAATATTTCATATTACCATGTATTCTATGTTATATGCTTTTACATTTAAAAAACTTAATCCTAAGGGTAAGATATATTTAAAATTGGACTGTAGTCATAAACTCATAGATAGAATTGCAGAGCTAAATAAAGTGCAAAGGTATTTTTTAGACCAGTACCTTTATAATGTAGATTTAATAAGCGTAGAACAAAAACTACTCTTTGACAAAATAAGATTGTTATTAGAGCCACATAAAAATAAGATAATTAATATACCTAATGGAGTAGATTTTACATATTTAGAGGAAAAAAATATAAAGTATAATTATGAGGTTAAAGAAAATATAATTTTAAATGTAGCAAGAGTAGGAACAGAAGAAAAAAATACAGAGATGCTTCTAGAGGCTTTTAAAAATATAAAAGACGATTGCAGACAAGGATGGAAAATGATAATTATAGGGCCTATAGAAAAGAGTTTTGAAAAGTATATTAATGATTTTTTTCATGAAAATCCAACATTAAAAGATGTAGTAGAATTTAAAGGATCTATTGAAGAACGAGAGGAATTATTTAAATACTATGAAAAATCAAAAATATTCTCTTTGACATCACGATTTGAAAGTTTTGGAATTGCATTTATTGAAGCTGCTGCTTTAGGAAATGTAATTGTTTCAACAGATGTAGGAATTGCAAGAGAAATTATACAAAAGAATAATGGGACTGTGGTTGAAGTAAATAACACTTATGCAATGACACAAAAGTTAGAAGAGATTATTACAGATAGTAATTTAAAAGAGAAATCTCTAATTACATATGAATTATGTAAAGAATATTTTAACTGGGATTTAATAATAAATAAGCTTCATAAAAGTTTAAACAATCTATTTCCATAACCAAAACATGGTAATTGTAGGAGAAAAATAAAAACTTAAAATTGAATAGTAAGCACTTTTTTTACTAATAATAATGTCTGAAGGAGTGTGATATTATGCAATTTTATGACGTAATAAAAAATAGAAAAAGTATTAAAAAATTTAATACTGATGAGTTAGATAGAAATAAATTAATGAGAATGCTTGAAGCAGCTATGAGAGCCCCATCGTGGAAAAATGCTACACCTTATAAAATTATGTTAGTAGATAATGAAGATTTAAAAACAAGACTAGCAGGAACTATAATGAATAAAAGTAGTGAAGCTTCAGGAGCAGTACAAAATGCACCAATTACTGCGATTATTGTAGCAGATCCTAATCAATCAGGAGACATAGAAGGAAAAGATTACTATCTAGTTGATAGTGCTATAGCTATGGAACATTTTATATTAGCAGCTACAGAAGAAGGATACGGTACTTGTTGGATAGGTGCTTTTGATGAGAAGAGAATAAAAGAAATTTTAAGTATACCTGATAATTTAAGAATAGTTGCTTTAACGCCTATTGGTATAATGCAAGAAAGTGAACAGGAAAAACCTCATCATCCTAAAAAAGATATGCGAGATTTTGTTTATGTGAACAAATGGAACGAGTCTTATATGGATCAAAATGTAAAGGTACTTGTTCATCAATAATAGATAATTAAATTTGCTTTTTTTATTTCAAGGAATTTATGGATTCCTTGAAATAATATTTTAACCTTAATAAGTTATAACGTATTAAAATTAAAATGCTGTTTAAAAACTTAAATATAAATTTTATAAATTAATTAAAGGAAAGGAGAGTTAATTTTGCAAAAGGATATAATTATTGAAAAGTATATTGAAGAACTTTCTTCTAGTAGTCCTGTACCAGGAGGGGGAAGTGCAGCTGCTTTGGTGTCTAGTTTATGCAGTGCGCTAACAGCTATGGTTTTTAATTTGACGGTAGGTAAAAAAGGATATGATCAATTAAATTCTTTTGAAAAAGATAGTGTAGATAAGGCCTTAGAGAATTCAAAAATATTTAACGAAAAGTTGTTACAATTTATGGACAAGGATTCTGAGGCATTTCTAGATTTTATGAAAACTTTTAAGTTACCAAAAGGAAATGAGGAAGAATTAAAATTTAGAGAAGAGGAAATACAAAAAGGATATAAAAAAGCACTGAGTATACCATTAAGCTTAGCAGAGGAATGTGTAAAATTCTATGAGTCTGTATTAATAGCTTGCAAATATGGCAATAAAAATGTAATATCAGATGCCGGAGTTGCTGCAATACTATTACATGCTGCTATAGAGAGTTCTATATTAAATGTTAAGATTAATTTATTAGGACTAAAAGATGAAAAAAATAAATTAATAGTTCAAAACAGATGCAACGAATTATTAAATACTGCTTTAGATTATAAGCTTCGTTTAATGGAAATCGTAAATTTAGCTATTAGCTAAACTATAGTTATACAAATAAGCTAGTTATTGTTCATAAAATGATACAATAATTTTGGAGAGAAGAAATGTATCAATACTTTACAGAAAAAATTAATGAATTACATAATATAATAATTTCACCAATTGATAATATATACAAAACAATGGCTATTGAAAATTATAAGAAGCTATTAGATTTAAAGGAAGAAAAATTTTCCGAACTATACATAAGATTACTGGGGAAAAATAAAGAAAAAGGTATTGTATATACACCTAAAGAAATAGCTTATTACATAGTAAATAATGTTATAGAATTACAAGATATATTAAATAATCCGTATTTAAAGATATTAGACCCTGCCTGTGGATGTGGAGAAATTTTAATTTCTTGCTACTTTATATTAAAAGAAATATTTGAAGACAATCTAGAAGAAATTAATAAAATAAATTCTTTAAATTTAAAACATCATGAAATCTCTAACCACATAATTAGGTATAATATATTTGGATCAGATATTGATGAATTAGCTTTGAAAATACTTAGCATAGATATATTTGAAATTAGTGGTGAATTAAGCGTTAATTTAAATAACTTAGACTTTCTTATAGATAATGTAGAGGAAAAGTTTAATATTATATTAGGAAATCCACCCTATATAGGTCATAAATCTATAAATAAAGAGTATAGTAGATTGCTTAAAGAAAACTATAAAAATATATTTAAAGATAAAGGGGATATATCTTACTGCTTTTTTCAAGCTGCTTTAAATAACTTGAACAAAAATGGGAAGTTAGCTTTTATAACCTCTAGATATTTTATAGAATCTCCTAGTGGAGAAGAATTAAGAAAAATATTAAAGGAAATTTGTTCCCTTTATAAAATTGTAGATTTTTATGGTATTAGACCTTTTAAAAATGTAGGGATAGATCCAGTTATAATTTTTTTGAGAAATAAAGATGAATTAAATAGAGACATAGAAGTTATAAAACCTATACAAAAGCTAGAAAAGAATAAAGAAAAGTTTTATAAATCTTTATTTCAGAATCAGGGAAGTTACTATAAAAAGTTTTATATAAATAAGAATGTTTTAAACAATAAGGGATGGATTTTAAGAGATGAAAAGGAAAGAAATATAATATCAAAAATAGAGGAAAAAAGTTTTACACACTTGTATAATATATGTGATAGCTATCAAGGTATAATTACAGGATGTGATAAAGCTTTTGTTGTAGATGAAAAAATTATACAAGAAAAAAAACTTGAAAGGGACATTATAAAACCTTGGATAAAAAGCAGCTATATAAGAACACAAGAAGTTAATTTAAAAGATAACTATCTAATATGTTCTGATTTAATTAATAACATAGAAGACTATCCGAATATTAAAAGTTATATAGAAGAATACAAGGATAAGCTATTAAAGAGAAGAGAATGTAAAAATGGAGTCAGACAATGGTATGAACTTCAGTGGGGAAGGAAAAAAGAGATTTTTGAGAATGAAAAGATTGTTTTTCCTTATAAATCTAATGATAATCGATTTGCTTTAGATAAGGGTGCTTATTTTAGTGCTGATGTCTATTCTCTAGTTTTAAAAGAAAATGTACCTTTTACGTATAATTACTTGGTAGAACTTTTAAATAGTAAAATATATGAATTCTATTTTCAAAGTTTTGCAAAAAAGTTAGGAGAAAATTTATACGAATATTATCCTAATAATTTAATGAAATTATGTATTCCTATTATGGGGACAATAGGTAAAATATCAAATAAAGAATTATATAGTTTTTTTGAGTTCAATCAAGAAGAAGTAAAAATAATAGAAGAATGTACGAAATAAGAGATATTTAATAAATAAATTAAATATCTCTTATTTTATGTATAAAAGTAAATAAAAGTGTTAATAATAAATTAATATACGTTAATTTTATAGAAAAAGAAGGAAATTAATAAATGTTATAGAATTATTAATATGGGATATTTTAACATATGCAGGAGGGGTAGAATGAATCTTAATTTTGAGACAAAAGGAGATAATCTTGTAGTACATATGATGGGAGAATTAGACCATCACAGTGCAGAAGAAGTTAGAAACAAAGTAGATGATAGACTAGAAAGAGACGGTTTTAATAAATTAGTAATGGATTTTTCTGGAGTAACTTTTATGGACAGCTCAGGTATCGGGGTTGTGATAGGAAGGTATAGAAAGCTATCGTTGAAAAAAGGAAGGGTTTATATTTGTAAAGTTACTGGAAGTGTAAAAAGAGTATTTGAGTTATCAGGAATGTTTAAAATAATTCCATTATACGATAGTGTCGAACAAGCATTAGATAATATGTAGTGGGGGGAAAAGAGATGAGTCACAATAGAATGAAAATAGAATTTTTAAGTAAGTCGGAAAATGAGAGTTTTGCAAGGGTAGCAGTTGCAGCTTTTGTTTCACAACTAGATCCTACTATAGAGGAAATTACTGATATTAAAACAGCTGTATCTGAAGCTGTAACAAATTCTATTATTCATGGATACGGCAATAAAGATGGAGTAGTAACTATAGAATCTGAAATAAATGATGGCGAGATATCAATTATAGTTGAAGATGAGGGAGTAGGAATATCTGATCTTGAACTTGCTATGCAACCTTTATATACTTCAAGACCAGATTTAGAAAGATCAGGAATGGGCTTTACTGTTATGGAAACATTTATGGATAATCTAAAAGTCGAATCCATTGGAGGAAAAGGCACAAAGATTATTATGAAAAAGACATTTAAATCCTTAAGTAGATAAGCTTTAATAGAAAGGAGGAAAACCTTATAATTGGTTTGAAATTCTATGAATGAAGACATGCATGTTAAAAGTTCATTTAAATATGAAGATAATTTAGAATTAATCGATAAAGCTAAATCCGGAGATAAATCTGCTTTGGATAAGCTTGTAGAAAGAAATTTACCATTAGTATCTTCTATAAGTAAAAAGTTTCTCAATAGAGGTTATGAGTATGATGATATTTTTCAAATAGGTTGTATGGGATTAGTAAAGGCCATAAACAACTTTAATTCCTCTTATAATGTTCAATTTTCTACTTATGCAGTTCCTATGATAATAGGAGAAATAAAAAGATTTTTGAGAGATGATGGATTAATAAAAGTAAGTAGAAGCTTAAAATATGCGGCAAGAAAATTACATTATGATAAGGAAAAATTAACACAAAAATTAAATAGAGAACCAACTATTGAAGAATTAGCAGAGTTTTCAGGAATGACTACAGAAGAAATTTTATTTTCAACAGAAGCTATTAATGAGCCTAAATATCTTTATGATACAATACATCAAGATGATGGTGCACCAATTTTTCTTATAGATAGAATCAAGAAAAATAATGACGAAGATAAAGAAATATTAGATAAAATAGCATTAAAAGAAGCATTAAGTAAATTAGATGCAAGATCTAGACAAATAATAATACTGAGATATTTTAAAGATATAACTCAAGTAAAAGTTGCAAAAATGCTTGGTATAAGTCAAGTGCAAGTTTCAAGAATAGAAAAAAAAGTTTTAAAAACTATGAAAGAAAAACTTAGCGGATAGGATATGTTTTATGTATCCTATCTTTTTGTTTAAAAATTTAATAATTGCTTAAAATATATAATATATAAATCAAAACTAAAATTTAAATAAAGGCTGTGTATACAATGAGTATAAAAGAGGACGAAATTAAAAGAAAGTTTAGAATTTTAGTGAGTCAAGAAATTCCAAAGTCAAATCTTTTAAAGGATTGTATAAGAGCATTTATTGTAGGCGGATTAATTTGTGATTTAGGTCAACTTTTTAATAACTTCTATGGGAAACTTGGATTTTCATTAGAGGATGCAATAGTTTTTTCAACTATAACTCTAATTTTTCTTGGATCGTTGCTAACAGGAATAGGTATATATGATAAGTTAGGAGATTTTGCAGGAGCAGGGTCTGTGGTGCCAATAACTGGCTTCGCGAATTCTATTGTAGCACCTGCTATGGAATTTAAAAAAGAAGGATATATATTTGGGGTTACTGCAAAGATGTTTATAATTGCAGGGCCAGTACTAGTATATGGAATAGGCTCATCCATAATAGTTGGGATTATATATTATTTCATGACTTTATAATAAAAGAGGTGTCATATGACAAAAAGATTAGGAAAACAAACTATAAGATTAGATAGTAAGCCAAAAATTATAATGACTACTAGTATTGTTGGACCTAAAGAGGGAGAGGGACCTCTAAAAGATTACTTTGATATAATATTAACTGATGATTTAAATGGACAAGAGAGCTTTGAAAAGGCAGAAACTACTATGTTGTATAAAGCTATTCAGGAAACTATAAAAAAAAGAAATTTAAAAGAACAAGATATAAATTATCTTATAGCAGGAGATTTATTAAATCAAACAGCTGCATCTAACTTTGCTGCTAGAGATATAGATATACCTTTTTTAGGTTTATATGGAGCTTGTTCTACTATGTCAGAGTCCTTAAGTGTAGCAGCTATTCTAATAGATGGTGAATTTGCAGACTATGCAATAGCTGCTACATCATCTCACTTTTCTACAGCAGAAAGACAGTTTAGGTTTCCACTTGAAATGAGTAATCAAAGAAACCTAACATCTCAGTGGACTGTTACAGGTTCAGGAGCAATGCTTTTAGCCAAAGAAGGTAATTCTCCATATGTGACATATGTAACTATAGGAAAAATAAAAGATTATGGCCAAACAGATGTTAGTGATATGGGGTCTGCTATGGCTCCAGCAGCAGTAGATACTATAAAACAACACTTAATGGACACTGGAAGAAAACCAGAAGATTATGATTTGATAGCTACTGGGGACTTGGGTATGGTTGGTAAAAAGATCACGATTGAATTATTAAAAGAATATGGGTATGACATATCTAAAAATTATATTGATTGTGGTGATGAGATTTTTGATAAAGAACGTCAAAAGGTAAACTGTGGAGGAAGTGGTTGTGGATGTTCAGCTGTTGTGAGTTGTGGCTACATATATAAAAATATTATTCAAGGAAATTTAAAAAAAGTTTTAATTGTATCTACTGGCGCATTACTGAGTACTACTACATCATTGCAAGGAGAAAGTATTCCAGGTATAGCACATGCAGTATCTATTGAATTTGGAGGAGATTAACTATGGGTGACTATATTATGACTTTTATTATTGGTGGAAGTATATGCTTAGTAGGTCAAATACTAATGAGTAAGACGAAACTAAGTTCGGGAAGAATACTAGTAATTTTTGTTATAGCAGGAGTAATACTTGGAGCATTAAACGTATATGATATTTTAATTAAATATGGAAAAGCAGGGGCGAGTGTTCCACTTCCTGGTTTTGGATATGTACTTGCAAAGTCTGTAATGAAAGAAGTAGATAAGGTTGGATTTTTAGGTGTATTCACGGGAGGAATTAAAGGAATAGCAGCTACAGTAAGTTCAGCAATACTCTTTGGATATTTAATGGCGATATTTTTTAATCCTAAAACAAAAGTATAATAACACAATAAAAGGAAGCATTGGCTTCCTTTTATTGTGTATTATATTTGTTTCTTTTTATTCTTTCGATTTTTATTGAAAGTGTTTAAGGTAGTATTATTAGTGTCCTCAGAATCAGAGTTAGAATCATCTAAACTGTCATCTGTAGGTTCTGAAATATCTTCATCAATATCATTATCTGTGTTATTAGTATTGTCAGTTGGAGTCTGAGGCACAGTTATAGTATCATCAATATGTTTAGGCAGCACATAAGGTTGATCACCAAGATATACACTTGGAACATAATCTCTCTTTATAAAAACTTTGGATACAGTTAATGAAAAGGGCGTATATAATGAGGCTATTTTACCATTATTTTTATTTATTTTAGCTTCAACGTGAATATTATCAGTTGATGTTGGGACTGTACCTTTAATAAATAATTCAGTATATACTTGGCTACCTCTTGGATCTCTATATGATAATTCAGTAGGTAAAAGCCCAGATACTCTGTCTACTGCGGAACTTGTTATGCCAGAAGGGGGCGCAATGTCTTTAACAGGAAGGTCTTTAACAGCTTCATTCATAATTCTTCCCATTATATATGCTGCATCACTACTGTATATTCCTTGGTTATTTTTATTTTCAATCCAAACAGCTCCGGAATAATATGGAGTAAGTCCACAAAACCAAAGATTTTTAAAATTTGTTGATGAACCTGTTTTTCCTGCAAGAGGAATCCTGCTTTTATAAGTAGTATTTGCCTTATACGCAGTACCAGCTCTAACAGGCTCCTTTAACATATCATACATAATAAAAGCAGCTTGTGGAGATAATATCTTCTTTGTTTCTATTTTACTTTCTAATAAAAGTTTTCCGCTTCTATCTAAAATCTTTGTATAAAGTCTTGGAGTTGTATATAGACCATTATTACCAAATACTCCATAAGCATTTGCCATAGTAAATGTATTTGTACCTGTGCTCATTTGACCTAATGCTAAAGCAGCAATGCTATGCTTATCTGCTGTATCAAAATTTATGCCGAACTTTTCACCGTAACTAAAGCCAGTTTCCAGACCTATGGAGTCTTCTAGTTTTACTGCATAAATATTTACAGAGTCTTTAATTGCATTTCTCATATTAATATAACCGGCATAGGCACCATTAGAATTTTCAGGTTGCCAATGAGTTCCACCATTAGCATATTTCTTTGACATATCGTAAGGTAGCGGAGAATCCTCTATTACTGTAGCAGCAGTCCCCAGCTTTAAATCAATTGCAGGAGAATACACTGTTAGAGGTTTTATACTAGAACCTGGAGGGACTTTTGCATCCATAGCTCTATTAAAAGAATATGCTGGTTGTTCGCCACGTCCGCCAATGATAACCTTAATTTCACCTGTATGATAATCAGTTAAAACAGCAGAAGCTTGAGGCTGAACTATATTATTTTCACCTAGCTTGGATAAATTTTTTAGCTTAGGATCATCATTAATAAATTTCTGTGCGCTATCTTGTAAAGATTTGTTCATGGTACTATAAATTTTTAAGCCGCCACTAACAAGGAGACTTTCAATTTCATCATCGCTGTAATTATAAGTTGTTTTTAAGTCTTCTTTAACTTTAGTAACTACTTCCCTTGAAAACCATTCATAATTATATTTATCATTACTAGATGTAGCTTTTCCAAGAACAGAAGTTCCAAGAGTTTGTATTTCTTCATTAGAAGTTACTTTGCTTCTCTCAGTGTTCAAATCAGTTATTGCTTTAGTATACTCAGTTTCAGTGATATATCCATTTTCTTTCATTTTAGAGAGAACAGTTTTAGTTCTATTTACATATTTAGATGGATCTTTTCTAGAGGTACGGGAGTATGGATAATAAATTGAAGGACTCTGATTTACGCCTGCTAAAAAAGCACATTGAGTTAAAGTCAAATTCTTTACGCTGACTCCAAAGTATTGTTGAGAAGCAGCTTCTATGCCTATAGCTCTACCACCAAGAAAGATAGTATTTAAGTATGCTTCTAGTATAACTTCCTTGCCTATTTTCTTTTCTAGCTTTGGAGCGAGATACCACTCTTGAATTTTTCTTTTTACTTTTTGTTCGAAGGATTCTCCTTGAAACTCGTAAAGGGTAGTTTTTAGTAATTGTTGAGTAATAGTGGATCCACCCTGGTATACGGATTTACCTTGAAGTTTATTCTTTACATCCATTATAATTACTCCAGCGATTCTCCTAAGGTCTATACCATTATGATTGAAGAAACGTTCATCTTCTATACTTACAAAAGCATCTATAAGATTTTTGGGTACATCCTCATATTTAACTAGAACCCTTTTTTGAGTAGTTATAATACTATCTATATATTCTCCTTTATCGTCATAAATTTTAGATGCTTCATTTGAAGCTAGAACTGCAGCCATATCTAAATCAGGAGCTGTCTTGACAATGGCAAGTACCAGTCCTCCACCGATTACAGCTAAAAATAAACATAGAGATAAAAAAGATAATAGGATTATTTTAAGAGATTTATGATTCTTTTTTTTCTTATTAACTTTTTTTGAAGACTGATTCTCCTGACTACTCTTACTCTCAGTCATATATATTCCTCCTTAAATAGACTACCTTATTAATGTAATAACATTATTATAACATATAATAAAATTATACACTATTTATTACCTTTTGATAACAAATACATTTGTTAATATATAATTATGTTACTTGAATAATACAAAAATATATTATATAAAACTCAGAATTTAAATAAAAATTAAAAATTACTATGCCAATGCATAGTAATTTAAATTAATTGTATTTTTAGTTTTCTTTCCAATTGAAAACATAAGGGATATTTCTGTAATAATCACCGTAATTTAATCCATATCCAACTACAAATACATCTGGTATTTGGAAACAACAGTAATCAGGTGATATTTCTACTTTTCTTCTTTCGGGTTTATCTAAAAGAACACAACTCTTTACACTGTTAGCACCAAGAGATTTCAAATGTTCTACTACAAACTTCATTGTAATACCAGTATCAACTATATCATCTACAATAAGAACATCATAGCCTGTAATATCATCTGGAACATCATGTATTATATTTACCTTACCAGAGGATTCTTCATTATGACCATAACTAGATGTTGTCATAAAACCTATTTTAGTTGGTACAGAAACTTGTCTTACTAAGTCAGCAGTATATATAAAACTTCCTCTAAGTAGTGATAAGACATAAAGTTTTTTACTTTCATAATCCTTTGAAATTTCAATTCCTATTTCTTTAATTCTTATCTTGATTTTTTCTTCGTCTATTAGTATATTTATTTTCTTATTTTCCATTGTAATCCCCCAAACTATAGATATTTACAATATGGTTTTTATAGTATAAAATTATATGAAAGTTGTCAAGTGAAAATTTATAATAAAAAATAAAAAATATGTAAAAGATAATCGAAAAAGCACAGAAAAGAGGGAAGAAATGATATCAGGAAATATAGAAGGTATAAGAAAGACTACTTTAAAACAGTTAGATGAAATTTATAATTACAAGATATATCGAGAAAACTTAGCTAATGAAGAAATCATAAATTTAATCTGTAGAATAACAGAAGATATAAATAAGGAAATTAGTGTTGCAATAGATAGAAAAGGTAATATAGTAAGTGTGGCTATAGGAGATAGTACTACTGTTGAATTACCACCTATAGATATTAAAGAAAAAAAGCTTTCCGGCATTAGAATTATTCATACACATCCAAATGGGAATTCAATGTTATCGGCATTAGATGCTTCGGCTCTTATTAAGCTGAAGTTAGATTGTATGGCAGCCGTAGCAGTGGAAAACGGACAATGTAAGGATATAACTATAGGATTTTGTGGAATCGAAAATAATAAACTAATTGTAGAAATCGCTAAAGAGTTAGGATTAAGTAGAGCATTAAATTTAAATATATTTAAAATAATTAATGAGATAGAAGATAGCTTAAAAGATAACGAGGTATATGAAGATCACAGAGAAAGGGCTATTCTTGTAGGTATAGAAGATGAAGAGAGTTTAGAAGAATTAGAAGAATTAGCACGAGCATGTAATGTTATTACAGTAGATAAAGTACTTCAAAGAAGAAGCAAAATAGATACTGCACTTTTTATTGGAGAGGGAAAAGTAGAAGAAATTTCAATGTTAAGGCAGGCCCAAAATGCTAATATAATTATTTTTGATGATGAATTATCAGCTTCTCAAATTAGAAATCTTGAAAATCTTACTGGAACAAAGGTAATAGACAGAACTACATTAATTCTTGAAATATTTGCAACAAGAGCAAAAAGTAAAGAAGCTAAAATACAGGTTGAATTAGCTCAACTTAAATATAGACTTCCAAGATTATCTGGAATGGGTACTGTATTATCTAGAACAGGTGCAGGAATAGGAACTAGAGGACCAGGAGAAAAGAAACTCGAAGTAGATAAAAGACACATAAGGGACAGAGTTCATGATTTAACAAAAGAACTTGAGAAAGTAAGAAAAAATAGAGAAGTTCAAAGAGATAAAAGAAGTAGAGAGAATATACCTAAGATTTCTTTAGTTGGTTATACCAATGCAGGTAAATCGACCTTAAGAAACATTCTATGCGATATAGCATCACCTAGAGATATAGTTCAAAAGGAAAAAGTATTTGAAGCGGATATGCTATTTGCTACTTTGGATGTAACAACAAGAGCAATAATACTTCCGGATAATAGACTTGTTACGCTTACTGATACAGTTGGATTTGTAAGAAAGTTACCACACGATTTAGTAGAAGCTTTTAAATCAACATTAGAAGAGGTAGTGAATTCTGAACTTCTTCTCCATGTAGTAGATGCATCTTCACAAAAGGCTATGGAGCAAATAGAAGCAGTAAATCAAGTATTAGATGAATTAGGTGCTAAAGATAAACCTATGATATTACTTTTAAATAAAATTGATAAGGCTAATGAAGATGATATAAAGCTTTTAAAAGAGAAATATGATTATATGAAAATCATAGAAATATCAGCAAAAGAAAGCTTAAATTTAGATAAACTATTAGAACTAATCTCAAAGTCTTTACCTAATGCATTAACGCAAGTTGAGTATCTAATACCTTATACCGATACTGCAACAGTAGCATTACTTCATAGGGGTGCAAAAGTATTAGAGGAAGAGTATAAAGAGGATGGAACAAAAATAATAGCATTAGTTGATGAAGAAGTACTTAATAAATGCAAGCAATATGAAATTGTTTTTAATTAAATGGAGTTTTACTAAAAATATAACATGCCCCTTTTAACTATGTTAGAGAAAATAATTATTATAGTTTATTTTTAAAAAGCATTGCTAATAATAATTGTATATAGAAAAAAGGGGTGTTTATCTTGGAAAAAGTTTGTCCGATATGTAATGAGATAAATAATAATGTACAATATAAATGTAGTAGATGTGGGGATATTATGATAGACAAGGGGAGAAAACAGGAATATTATGATGATTATAGTGCTGATGATCCTATTGATGATTTAGGGAACTTTTGCATACATTTATTTAAATGTAGTAAGTGTGACTTTATGGAAGATATTAAAATTATCAAGGTGAATATGTAATATATGAATCTATTGATATTACTAAAAATGGGGGATATGTAAATGGCAAATATAATTACAAGGTATCAGAAAGCTTTTAACTCATTAATTGAAAGATTAAAAGATACCGATTCCATTTTAGCTGCAATGGTATTTGGAAGTGTTGTTACAGGGGATCTTTGGGAAGAATCAGATATAGACTTATTTGTTATTTCGAAAGATGAAATTAATAATATAGTTAATGTATACACAGAGGAAAAAGGTATGCCTGTTCACGTTAAATTGATGAGTAAGGAAACATTATTGAGTTTACATAAAGATGAGCTTGTAGGAGGATTTATACATAGAATATTTGTATCTTCAAGATTGGTTTTCTCAAAAGATGAGGAAATAACAGCAAAATATGATTTGGGGAGATATTATCCAGATATAGATAGAGAAAAGTGGAATATGGTTTATTTAGGAGATTTGCTAAAGAGTATAGGTGTTTGTAAGAAATATCTAGCTAATAATGGATTATACATGGCATATAGTGCAGCAATTAAATGTGTAGAGGATTTTTCAAAATTGTATATAAATTCTACCGGATATATGATAAGTAAAGATGTAATGACCATGGCAATGAATCTAAATGATGAGTTAGAGGAGTATGTTGATAGTTTATTTTTTTCATCAAAAGAAGAGGTGCCAGATGCTATAGATAGCATTATTAATTTTTGTGAAGATAATATAAATGTAAATTTTAAAGAATATACTAGACTTTTATTAAGATACATGAAAGAAAGAGATTGCTTTCTAAGCTCGGAAGAAATAAAGAAAGATGAGTTTTTTAAAAATTATAAAATAGATTTTGAAAATATTTTAAATAAATTGTGCGAAAAGAATATTGTTAAAAAAGAAAGTAGAGATCATAAAGATTATTCTAATAACATGCTATTTAAGGAGAATGTATATTTTATTTAAATAGATGCTTTGACATGCATATTTCTAATATATTGAAGTGTGTATGTCATATTTTTTAAGAGGACTGATGATATGAATAAATATTTTGTAGATTTTGTAGAAGAGATTCCTAAATACATTCAAATCGCAAGACATATAAAGAAGTTGATATATTCTAAAAATATTATGGAGGGAGAGAAATTACCTTCTATAAGAGAACTTTCAAAGCAGTTAAAAGTTAATACAGTTACTATAGTTAATGCTTATAATAGATTGCAGATGGAAGGATATGCACTTCAAAAGATAGGAAGTGGAACGTATGCCAAATCCAAAGAAGATAATAAAAACTTTCTTAAGGAATATTCCAGTATTTATAAAAAAATAAGTAATGGGGAGTTAAAAGATTATATAGACTTTACAGGAGAAACAACTTGTAGTGAGTTTTTTCCTGTTAATACTTTTAAGGAAGTATTAAATAAGGTTATAGATAGAGATGGGGCAGAAGCATTTGTAAATGAGAACGCTTTTGGATACGATGGATTAAGGCATAATATTAATAAATATTTTTGGAATCATACTGTAGATGATGATAATATAGTAATTGTTTCAGGAGCACAACAAGGAATAGATATAGTGGCAAAGGCTATAATTAATGTAAATGACAATATAATTGTAGAGAGGCCTACTTATAGTGGTGCATTAAGTGTTTTTAAGAGTAGACGTGCAAATATATTTGAAGTAGATATTTTAAAAGATGGTATAGACATAGATACTTTAAAGAAAATATTAAAGAAAAATAAAATAAAATGTTTTTATTTAATGAGTTATTTTCAAAATCCTACAGGAAACACATATAGTTTAAATAAAAAAAGAGAACTACTAAATCTAGCAGAAGAACACGATTTTTATATTATAGAAGATGATTATTTATCAGAACTGATTTATGACAAAAATATAAGTTATAATAGTTTTAAAACTTTAGATAAAAATGATAGAGTCATATATATAAAAAGCTTTTCAAAAATTTTTCTGCCGGGAATAAGAATGGGATACTTAATATCTCCTAAAAGATTTAGTGAAGGCATTCAAAATTCTAAAATTAATACAGATAGAACTACATCTAGTTTAATGCAAAGGGCTTTAGATTTATATATTAATGATGGGTATTGGAAAGAGCATATTAAAAACTTAAATAAAGTCTATAAAGAGAGATATTTATTTATGGAAACATCTATTAGAGAAAATTTAAAAGATAAGGTTTTGTGTAATAACCCAGGAGGTGGGCTAAACTTTTATTTTCAAATTAATGAAAATATAGATGTTAATTGTATAGAGCTTTTTAATAAGTGTAAAAAGCAAAATGTAATTATTACACCAGGAGTGCTTTTTTATAAAAACAGTATAGATGGCGAAAAGTATTTTAGGCTTGGGTTTTCTGAAACTAATAACGAAGAAATAGAAAGAGGATTACAGGTTATAAGTAACTTGCTTTAAAGGGTGGGTATTATTATGAAAAAAGGACTAGTGGAATTCGATTGGAATCAGGTTGATAATTATTCTGAAGAAGACATTACATATTTTTTATTTGTAGAAGGAAAAAGTATTGAAAGTATAGCACGAATTCGCAATATCCATAGAAGTATAGTTCAAAATCATATAATAGAAGGAAAAATTAAGTATAGATTTTTAGCTAAAAGTAAAAATTCTGAAGAGCTTTTTAAAGTTATTTCTACAGCAGGAAAAAGAGATAAAATAGAATTTTTAAATTCTTTAAATGCAGATAATAAAATTAAACTTATAGACTATATTAGAAAAAATTATACAGATATGTATTCGAAAGATAAAGAGATAGCTATATGGATGTTAGGAGAACTAAAAGATGTAAGCAGCTTAGATATTTTACTAAAAGCTTCAGTACATAAATTTGTTAATATAAGAAGAATGGCTGTATCAGCTATGGGAAAGATTGAAAATCCTAAATCAGAGATGGCTTTATTAAGAGCATTGGAGGACGTAAATGCTCAAGTGGTTATGTATGCTATAAAGGCTTTGCAAATATTGAAAAGCTCTAAAGCTAAGGATAAAATTTTAAATATAAAAAATACTACAGAAAAACAATACTTAAAGGATGCTGCAGAAAAGTATTTAGAGGAATATAAGACAAATTTCTAATTGTGTGATGTAAGGAGGGAATGAATTGAGCTATCTTACAATTAAAAATGAGGGACAAGACCAATTTGAAGAGAAGAAGTCTCTTTTTATAGGCTATGCAAAACGTGTTTACTCCGAAGAGGATGCTAAAGATTTTATTGATGAGATAAGGAGTAAACATAAAGATGCTACTCATAATGTATATGCATATGTAATTGGTGAGAATATGGGTATTCAAAGATATAATGATGATGGAGAGCCTCAAGGAACTGGAGGAATACCAATTCTTGAAGTAATAAAAAAGAATGGAGTTACTGATATTGCAGTAGTAGTAACTAGATATTTTGGGGGTATACTATTAGGGGCAGGTGGACTGGTAAGAGCATACTCAAAAGGAGCAGCTATTGCAGTAGCTAGCGGTGAAATCGTAGAAAAGGTAGAGGGTGTAACTTTAACTATAAAAATAGACTATGATTTCTTAGGGAAAGTTCAGTACGTATGTTCCCAAAATTTTTGGCATATAGAAGAAGCTAACTATACAGATAAAGTAGAATTAATCATTTTTGTAGAAATTAGTAAAAGTGAAGAAATAAAAAATAAAATTACAGAGGTTACTTCCGGGAAAGCGGAGTATAAATTAGGGGATAAAGATCATTATTTCAAACTTGAAAAGAGGTTATTTGAAGATACTACTATAAATAAAAATTGAAATAAAAATATTTTATATGATATAATATTAAACGATTTCTAATGATAATACATATTATTATATTTTACCAGTTAGGGGGATATTAAATGTCAGGACATTCAAAATGGCATAACATACAAGCTAAAAAAGGAAAAAATGATGCTAAAAAGGGAAAGATATTCACAAAAATAGGTAGAGAACTTATTTTAGCGGCTAGAGATGGTGGTTCTAGTCCAGAAACAAATAGCAAGTTAAGAGATGTAATAGCAAAGGCAAAGGCTGCTAATATGCCTAATGACACTATAGAAAGAGCAATTAAAAAAGGAGCAGGAGAACTTGAAGGAATAAGCTATGAAGAAATAGTTTATGAAGGATATGCTCCTGGTGGAGTTGCTGTTATGGTAAAGTTTTTAACAGATAATAGAAACAGAAGTGCTGCAAGTGCAAGACATATCTTTGATAAATATGGTGGGAATCTTGGTGCAAATGGTTGTGTATCTTATATGTTTCAAAGAAAAGGTCAAATGATTATTGAGAGAACTGAAAAAATAGATGAAGAAGAATTAATGATGCAAGCCCTAGAAGTAGGCGCAGAGGATTTTAATGCTCAAGAGGAGGTTTTTGAAGTAATAACTGATCCTTTAGAATTCTCTTTTATTCGTGAAGAACTTGAAAAATTAGGATATAGTTTTATTGAAGCAGACATAACAATGATTCCAGACCTTATGGTATCAGTAGATATAGAGACTGCGCCTCAAACGCAAAAGCTTTTAGATATGTTAGAGGATGATGATGATGTTCAAGATATCTACCACAATGCAGAGTTCCCAGAA